>NZ_JBDWLR010000042.1:0-559979 GCF_039973035.1 Sedimentitalea sp. | reverse complement strand
GCCGGGGCGTCGGAGCGCGAGATTATGGCTTGGACGGGTCACACATCGCCGCAAATGGTCCAGATTTACGCAGGTAAGGCGCGGCGCGGCCTTATGGCGGATCAGGGATTTGCCAAGCTGCGGCAGAACGAAACGGGTTCGAAACTTGACGAACCCAACAGTAAAGGTTCGACAATATGAGTGAAAAATATAATGAAATCAACTGCAAGGGGGGTGAAATGGCGGACCCAGTAGGATTCGAACCTACGACCTTCGCCTTCGGAGGGCGACACTCTATCCAGCTGAGCTATGGGTCCGCACTGTTGTTCGGCCAATTGTCGGACCATTGATCGCGGTCTGCCTCAAGGCCGAGGTAATTCCGTTTCGTCTCAGCGCTTCACCCAGCTACATCGCACGAATTGCAACTCAGCAGAGCCAAAGCACCTTTGAGTTCTATATCCCTGCCACTTCTGCCCCGCAATCAGAAATTTCATGCGTCGTCAGGCAAAGAGTTCGTGGGCAAGTTCCAGCGCGTCAACCAGCGTATCCACTTCTTGAACCGTATTGTAGAGACCAAAGGAGGCGCGGCAAGTTGCGGTAAGCCCCAAGTGATCCATCAGCGGACCTGCGCAATGATGCCCTGCCCTGACCGCAACACCGCGCTTGTCCAGAATCGTTGAAATATCATGGGCATGCGCCGCCCCGTCCAGTGTGAAAGAAAAGATCGCCGCCTTGTCGGGGGTCGTTCCCTGCACCTGAAGCCAGTTCAGCCCATCCAACCGTGAGCGGGCATAGTCACGCACGCTATCTTCATGGGCAGCGATGTTGCCCAATCCCAGTTCCATCAAGTATTCCAGAGCGGCCCCAAGACCGATGGTCTGTACGATCCCGGGTGTTCCGGCTTCGAACTTCATCGGTGGATCATTGTAGACGACAGTGTCTTTGCTGACCTCCTTGATCATGTCTCCACCACCCATGAAGGGGCGCATCTCTGCTAGTCGTTCGGACTTGACATAGATGGCGCCAGACCCGGATGGGCCATAGAGCTTGTGCCCGGTGATTGCATAGAAGTCGCAGCCAATGTCCTGTACATTCACAGGCATGTGCACCGCTGCCTGACTGCCATCCACGAGAACCGGTACGCCCAAGGCCTGCGCTTCGCGCGTGATGGTTTTGACGTCAACGCGAGTCCCCAGCACGTTGGAAAGATGCGTGATCGCCACGAGTTTCGTGCGCGGTGTGATGGCATCGATCACGGCCTGTGGATCAAGCGCACCGGTGGCATCGACGTCGACCCATTTCAGTACCACCCCCTGCCGCTCGCGCAGAAAATGCCAGGGGACGATGTTTGCGTGATGCTCCATCACCGACAGAACAATCTCGTCACCGGCCTCAAGGCGCGGCATCGCCCAGCCATAGGCAACCATGTTGATGCCCTCGGTGGTGCCGGAATTCAGCACGATCTCGTCTTCGGACTCCGCGCCAAGGAATCGCGCGATGGTGCCGCGGACCGCTTCGTATTTTTCCGTGGAGAGGTTGGACAGGAAATGCAGCCCTCTGTGAACATTGGAATATTCTTCGGCGTATCCACGTGTCACCGCGTCGATGACCACCTGCGGTTTCTGCGCCGATGCGCCGTTGTCCAGATAGGTCAGCGGCATGCCATTCACTTCACGCGACAAAATCGGAAAGTCGGTGCGGATTTTTTCAACGTCATACATAGGCAGATAGTCCAGAAATTGGCCCCCCGAACAGGGAGATAAGCAAGGTCAGGCCCAGCACGATCGCCGCCATCGAGGCAACCAGAACACCGGCCGATTTGGCCAAGGAATTCAGCCTGTGCGCCTGATCGATAAAGTGAAGCAGAATATACAAACCATAGATCGAAGCGGCAAAGCCCAGCAAGGCCGACAGTACGGGAACCGTCAGGATGAGCACGATAACCAACACCATCAGCGCGACACGCAGCCCCTGAAGCCAGACGATGGTCAGCATGATGTCGTCAAGCGACCCGGTGCCCCCCATGAAACGTCCGGTCCAGAACAGTGCATAGACCGTCAGGACCAGCCCCCCTGCAACCAATACCGTATAAAGCGCGGGTACAAGAATTATTTCAGGCAGTGGCGACGGGCCGGGAACCAGCAGATTGGAGAGCGTAAAGAGCAGACCATTCAGCACCGCAACCAAAGCGAGCCCGGTCCACAGCGCCTCGCGCGGGATATCCATCCCCAACAGAACACGCGATGCCTCTGCTGGCGTCTTGATCGTCAACACCGCAAGATCACGCAGGTTTGATACAGTCATGTCGCTGATCCTTCCGCTTGCAGCAGGCAGGCAATCCAGAACCAGGTGAAGGTGACGAACCAGACAAACCCGACCGCCTGCAACCCCGGTCCCGGACCGATAAACCCGGCAACCAATCCATGCAAGAGCAGCAACGGTGTCGAGGCCAGAAGAGACCAGAACAACGCAAGGCGCGCACCGAACCAGTTCCCCTGCCCGCCGATGAGGCGTGCAATAAGGTGGCTCAGCCCGGCAAGCGCATAGAGCATCAGCGGCGCAATAAAGAGCCAGCCGAGCAAGGCACCGCCCAATAGCATGTTCAACTCCTGACCGGTCAGATGCGACTCGCGCGACAGGCGCGGCATCTGGGCGATAAAGACGATGAAACACGCGCCCATCAGAATGGCCAACGCACGATCTTCGCGCTGCCCCATGGACAGCAATCGTTGCATCACCCGACGCGGGCCCCGATAGGTGGCCGTAATGTCCGACGTCACAGGCATCAGCGGCGGCGTGCCATCCAGTTTTCCAGACGGGTCACGATATCCTCGGCCAGTTCCTTGTCCTCGATTTCGTCCACGGCCTCGGCCAGAAAGGCAAGGGTCAGCAAATCCGTGGCTGCGCTTTCAGGGACACCGCGCGATCGCAGATAGAACAACGCCTCTTCGTCGATGGCTCCGCTCGTCGATCCGTGGGAACAGGCAACGTCATCCGCATAGATTTCCAGCTCAGGCTTGGCGAGAAACTGGCTGTCTCCATCCAGAAGCAGCGATTGGCTGATCTGGTAGCCATCGGTTTTCTGCGCGCCGTCTTTGACAAGGATCTTGCCCTGAAACACCCCGGTCGCACCATTGCGAAGCACTTTCTTGAACACCTGACGGCTTTCGCAATTTACGGCGTCATGGGTAACGAACACCGTGTCGTCGTGATGGAATTCGCCATCCCCGACACAGGCGCCCGCCACATGGGCGATTGCATCGTCACCAGTCAGTTCAATTACGCATTCGTTCCGCGTCAAGACGCCGTTGACGGTCAGCGTAAACGACTTGAACGCCGATTTCTCACCGAGGCGCGCGAACATATGTGTGACGGCCTTGCGCTCGTGATCGCGACCCTGCGCACGTACGTGGTGCAGCGTTCCGCCATCGGCAATGTCGACCTCTGTGCAATGGTTGAACCGCGCGGCGGCCGGGCCGGTCTCCAGAAGCGTGACTTCGGCACCGCTCTCAACGCGCAGCAGGTTGTGCATGATCGCGTCGGAACTCTCTGATTCATGACGATAAATCAGGCTGATCGGTTTGCTTGGTTTGCCCGTGACATGAATGACAAGGCCATCGGTCGCAAACGCCGTGTTCAACGCAGCAAAGGGGCGCTCGACGGGTTTTTGCCCGCGCGCTTCCAATACGCCGTAAAGCGATTTGGCCCAGTGAATGTCCGAGTCTCCGATTTCGGCAAGCCGTTCGATGGTCACATGCTCCAGCGACAGATCGTCTGATGCATCGGCATCAAACACACCATCGACAAACACCACCTTGAGGCTTTCAACATCGTCAAACACCGGGCTATCCCCGGTTTCAAGCAGCGCCGCATGCGGAGCAGCAGGATCTAGCAGCATGTCGGGTCGCGTGTATTTCCAATACTCGTCCCGCCGCTGTGGCAACCCCATAGCCGTCACCCGGCCCAGAGCCTCGCGTCGGCTGCTCTCGACCCAGCCACCGGTTGGCAACACAAGCCCCGCAAGGCGGGCCTCGGTGTCGCTTTGCTTTCGATCAGGCAGGGCCATTACGCCACCTCAGCCAAAATGTCGGTGTAACCGTTATGCTCGACCTCGATCGCAAGCTCGGGACCGCCCGATTTGACGATACGACCGTCCGCCATGATATGTACAACATCAGGTTTGATGTGGTCCAGAAGCCGTTGATAATGTGTAATAACCAAGAAGCCACGGCCTTCGCCACGCAGGGCGTTCACGCCTTCGGCCACCAGCTTCATCGCGTCCACGTCAAGGCCACTGTCTGTTTCGTCCAGAATGCACATTTTCGGCTCGAGCATCGCCATCTGCAGGATCTCGTTGCGCTTTTTCTCACCTCCGGAGAAGCCCACATTCACCGGGCGCTTCAACATCTCGGCATCAATCTTCAAAGCCTTTGCCCGTTCGCGCACCAGCTTGAGGAAATCTGCGGCACTCATCTCGTCTTCGCCCCGCGCCTTGCGCTGCGCGTTCACAGCGGTGCGCAGAAAGGTCATATTGCCGACGCCGGGGATTTCGACAGGGTATTGAAAGGCAAGAAACAGCCCCGCCGCCGCACGTTCTTCTGGCTCAAGCTCCAGCAGGTTCAGATCGCCCAGCATCGCGCTGCCGTCGGTCACCTCATAGCCGTCGCGTCCTGACAGGACATATGACAGAGTCGATTTTCCCGATCCGTTCGGCCCCATGATCGCATGCACCTTGCCAGCCTCTACGGTCAGGTCGACGCCTTTGAGGATTTGCTTATCTTCTTCCTCAAGTTTTACGTGCAGATTCCTGATTTCCAACATTATTCTTTTCCTTGCGTATGCGCGTACCGTCCGGCCGCCATGTTTCCTGACGTCAGCCCAATACCACTGCGGTGCCCGAGGCGGACACCATCAGCATCGACTGGCCGACAACTTCATAATCCAGATCAACACCCACCACGGCGTTTGCACCTTTTTCCGCTGCGCGCTCTTCCAATTCACGCAGCGCGGTGTCGCGGGCATCCTGCAACTTGCTTTCGTAGGCGCCGGAGCGGCCCCCGACGATATCGGTGATCGAGGCAAATACATCGCGCACGACGTTGGCGCCCATGATGGCCTCGCCCACGACAATGCCCTTGTAGTCGGCGATCTGATACCCTTCGACGCTCTGTGTCGTTGTCACGATCATCTTTTCCAATACTCCAAGACTTTTTTGCCCTGATCTGAGATAACCCCCCATAACAGAAGGGAAGGCCCCCCGAAAATCGCCAAGCAAAGCAACCCGGCGACGACACCATTCACGGCAAAAGCCGCAAAAACCACAACCAAGAACAAGACGAAAAGAGGGAAAGCAATACGGCGCAAAACAAAAATGAACGCGACGGCGCGAACGCCTTCTTTCGCGTTGTACTCAAAGGTCCGCACCTCTGCTCTCGTCTTTTCGCCTTCGGCCACTCTTACCCCACCGAGCCCTCAAGCGAAATCGCCACCAGTTGCTGCGCTTCCATCGCGAATTCCATCGGCAGTGCCTGAAGTACGTCCTTACAGAACCCATTCACAACCAGTGCGACGGCTTCTTCTTCGTCCATGCCCCGACTGCGGCAATAGAACAGCTGATCATCGTCCACTTTCGACGTTGTCGCTTCGTGTTCGACGCGGGCAGAATTGTTGCGCACTTCGATGTAGGGCACCGTATGCGCCCCGCATTTGTCGCCAATCAGCAAGCTGTCACATTGGGTATAGTTCCGCGCGTCCTTGGCCTTGGGATGCATTGATACCAGCCCACGATACGTGTTCTGCGCCTTGCCCGCGCTGATCCCTTTGGAGACGATCCGACTCTTGGTGTCCTTGCCCAAGTGGATCATCTTGGTTCCGGTATCGGCCTGCTGCATGTTGTTGGCGATCGCGATGGAGTAGAATTCACCCTGGCTGTCGTCCCCGCGCAGAATGCAGGACGGGTATTTCCATGTCACGGCAGACCCGGTTTCAACCTGAGTCCACATCACCTTGGCCCGGTCGCCACGGCAATCGGCACGTTTGGTTACAAAGTTATAGATGCCGCCCTTGCCGTTCTCATCCCCAGGATACCAGTTCTGCACCGTGGAATATTTCACCTCGGCGTCTTCCTCGATGATGATTTCCACCACGGCGGCATGAAGTTGCGCGATGTCACGCGCGGGGGCTGTGCAACCTTCGAGATAGGACACATAGCTGCCCTTGTCGGCGATGATCAGTGTACGTTCGAACTGACCCGTGTTTTCCGCGTTGATGCGGAAATAGGTCGACAATTCCATAGGGCAGCGCACGCCCGGCGGAACGTAGACGAACGATCCATCCGAGAACACGGCGCTGTTCAAGGTCGCATAGAAATTGTCACTGACCGGCACGACCGATCCGAGGTATTTCTTGACCAGTTCGGGATGCTCGCGGATCGCTTCGGAAATCGAGCAAAAGATCACCCCGGCCTTTCTCAACTCGGCCTGAAAGGTCGTGCCGACCGAAACCGAATCAAACACCGCGTCCACGGCCACCTTGCGGCCTTCGGCAGGTGCGGCTTCGGCACCTTCGACGCCAGCCAGAATCATCTGCTCTTTCAGCGGGATACCCAGTTTCTCATAAGTCGCCAACAGCTTGGGATCGACCTCGTCCAGCGACTTGGGTTTGACCTCCATCGATTTTGGGCGGGCGTAGTAATACTGGTCCTGAAAATCGATCTCGGGATAGTCGACCATCGCCCATGTGGGCTCTTCCTTTTGCAACCACCGTTCGTAGGCTTGCAAACGCCAGTCGGTCATCCATTGCGGCTCTTCGTTCTTTTCCGAGATCAGGCGAACGATATCCGGCGTCAGCCCCTTTGGGGCGTATTCCATCTCGATCTCGGTTTCCCAACCGTATTTATAGGCCCCGCCAACCTCGCGCACGGCATCCACCGTGTCCTGATCGACACCTTCTTTGACTTGTGTCTGGTCCACCATGGTCATGGGCACTCTCCTTCAATCACGCCGCGCGGGCGCGAAATTTCTGTTCTTTGGCCAACCATGCGTCGGCAAAGCGAAGCACGTCGGTTTCTGTTGTCTCCGGCCCCAGCGACACGCGGATCGCACTGGCGGCAGTGATTTCGTCATGTCCCATGGCACCCAGCACCCGGCTCGCCTTGGCCTTGCCGCTGGAACATGCGGACCCGGCACTGATCGCAAAACCGCCCAGATCCATCTGCATGACCTGGGTTTCGCCTTTCCAGCCGGGGCTGGAGAAGCACAATGTGTTCGGAAGTCTCGTCGCGCCTTTTCCGACAAAAGTAGTATTCTTTGCGGCAGCCACAAGAGCGTTTTCTAGAATATTTCTAAATTCCTCGATTCGCTCCCAGACGCCTTCCGCGACATCATGCGCGGCTGCCTCGGCGGCCGCCCCGAACCCGGCGATCCCGATAACGTTTTCAGTACCCGAACGACGCCCCATTTCCTGCCCACCACCACGGATCTGGGCAGCCACTGCAGTGCCGCGGCGAATGACCAATGCTCCGACACCCTTTGGCCCGCCAAGCTTATGTGCCGAGATCAGCGCCATTTGTGCACCCAGATCGTTGAACGCGACCGGAACCTTGCCGAATGCCTGCGTGGCATCCACCACCGCGAGCCCGTTGGGCAAGACCTGCAACACGCCGGTTTCGGAATTCGCGAGTTGCAAAACCGATGACGCAGGATCGGTGACATCGACCTGCCCCGTTGACCCGACCGGCAACGCATCCTTGATCCAGGCAGCAACCGCATCGTGCTCAATGGCTGCGCCAAGCAATCCGCGCCCCCCACAGGCAAGACCCGCGGCCTCGGTTGCCCCAGAAGTAAAGACGATATCGGCCCCTTCGGCACCAAAGGCCGTGGCGACCTGCGCACGCGCACGCTCGATCAACGCCTTGGCTGCACGCCCCTCGGCATGAACGCTTGATGGGTTACCGATCGCATCCATTGCCGAAACCATCGCCGCACGCGCCCCGGGGCGCAGCGGCATGGTGGCGTTGTAGTCGAGATAGGTCCGCGTCATTCGTCGACCACGTCGAACAGGCCGGGTACCGCAGGGCATGGCGCGAGGTCATTGCACACCACATCCGACAGCCGGGTCTGGTGCAGAAACACATAGACATGGGCGCTCATGCTCTCCCAAAGGCGATTGGTCAGAGATTGCGCCCGGCTGCCAGACGACGCACCCGAAACGCCTGCCCCCTTGTGCATGGCATCGACCTTTTCATCCACCGCCGAAAGCACATCGACGACGCGGATCTCCGAGGTTGGCTTGGCCAGTCGGTAGCCGCCGCCCGGCCCGCGCACCGACGAAACCAACTCTGCGCGGCGGAGCTTGACGAACAATTGCTCCAGATACGGGAGTGATATGTTCTGGCGTTGAGAAATGTCGCCCAACGTCACCAACGAGTCTTCGGGTTGCAGTGCGATATCGACCAACGCCGCCATTGCATACCTGCCTTTGGTCGATAGTTTCATGATCGTTCCCCCGAAAGGCTGACATTTGCGCGAAATCATTGACGTTCACGCGCCCAATGCGTATGTGCCCACACACACGAGGCAACGCTCGCGCGCCCAATTAGAACCGTTCTAAGGTAGCTTAGGGAATTCGTCAAGAATTTCGCGGCACCAGAGCAGAAACAGACAGGACTACCGATAAATGCCCGAGGTCATCTTTCCCGGACCCGATGGCCGCCTTGAAGGCCGTTACCACCCCCAAAAGGAAAAGGACGCCCCGATTGCCATCGTGTTGCATCCGCATCCGCAATTTGGCGGAACGATGAACAACAAGGTCGTCTACAACCTGCACTACGCTTTCTACAACATGGGCTTTACGGTCCTGCGGTTCAATTTCCGCGGCGTCGGTCGCAGCCAGGGCGAGTACGATCAAGGCATCGGCGAACTGTCCGACGCGGCCAGCGCGCTCGACTATCTGCAGTCTATGAACAACAATTCCAAGCATTGCTGGGTTGCGGGCTTTTCCTTTGGCGCGTGGATCGGCATGCAATTGCTGATGCGTCGCCCGGAGATCACCGGCTTTATCAGCGTGTCGCCCCCGGCGAACATGTACGATTTCTCGTTCCTTGCGCCCTGCCCGTCCTCTGGCCTGATCATCAACGGCAGCGCGGATCGTGTTGCACCCCCGGCGGACACCGTTTCGTTGGTGAACAAGCTTCACGAGCAAAAGGGAATCACGATCACCCATCAGGAAATCGAGGGGGCTGATCACTTCTTTCAAGAACCTCACATGGACACCATGATCGGCAATGTCAGCGAATACGTAAAGCGTAGGCTGACAGAAACCACACGCTAGACCAGATCGGACCCCGCGATGAGCACGCTAGAATCGCTCGCCTCCAAACTGGCCGATGACACGATCGAGGCCATGAAAATCACCGGCGACGAGCGATTGTTCGTCGAAATCGGAGAATTGATCGGCGCGTCATCGCAAACCTTGGAAGAGGCCTATCTGACCGCGATCCGTGTCCGGCTCGCGGAAAAGGCAGCACGCAAACTTTTGAACGCAAAGATTGCCGCCGCGAAACGCACGGCCTCGTCTTCGGCATGACGGCCCATCTTGATGCCCAAATCGCGTTCCTGCGCGAAGCGGACAAGCTCAAATCCATCCTGCGCGCGTCGAGCCTGATCGACGGGTCGCGGCATGAAAACTCGGCAGAGCACAGCTGGCATATCATGCTCTACGCCCTTGTGCTGTCGGATCACGCCGGACCGGACGTCGACATCAACCGCGTGCTCAAGATGCTGCTGATCCACGACATCGTCGAGATCGATGCAGGAGATGCGCCCATTCACGGCAATGTTGATCATGCCGCAATGGCTGCCAAGGAAGCCGCCGCAGCGGATCGCCTATTTGGCCTATTACCAAGTGATCAGGCCGATGGTTTTCGTGCCCTTTGGGATGAATTCGAAGCGGCCGAAAGCCCGGATGCGATCTTTGCCAAGAGCATCGACCGGCTGCAAACGCCGGTTGCCAACCTCGTTACCGATGGCGGCAGCTGGAAAGACTATGACGTGACACTGGACCAACTGGAAACGCGAGTCGGTGTTCCGGTCAAGCGCGGTTTGCCCGAGGTGTGGGACTGGCTCTTGCCAAAACTGCGTACGTTCTTTGCAAACAGCGCGCGCCCCTGACACCGGGCAACGTTCTCTTCAGGGAGACATGTATCGCGCAAGCGCTTCTCGAAACGGCTCCGGAATATGCGCCGCGCGGCGGGTTTCGAGATCAAGAAGCACTGATTTCCAATGCGAGTCAAATACCGGCGCACCATCCTCGCGCCAGATACGATTGCGAAACGTGGCCGAGCGATTGCTGATTTCGGAAATGTCGGTCTCCACAACAAGCGCTTCGCCTTCCATCACCTCTGATTTGAAATCGCTCTCAGAATGGACCACTGCAAACGAAAGCCTTTGGCCCTCGACAGTATCCCCTGGGTTCCAGCCCATCGCGGTCTGCATGGCAAACCCGTTCTGATTGCAAAGGGCAAAGTACCGCGCCACGTTCATATGCCCCAGAGCGTCGCAATCAGCGGTCCCAATCACCACCCGCGTCCTGTGCGACAATCCCATAGCTTAACCTTTCCAAATCGTAGTATTTCACTTGTTCGTTCGGCAACCGGAAAATGCAGGCTGCCCAGAAGTATGCGAACGGAAGCCTTGAATACAAGAGCGCTGAGCAACCCGAGGACCAGTAACACCCGGTATCGACGTGAGCTTCCAACATCTCGATAACGGGCGTTTATTAGGAGATGAATCATCTAGCCCCTAAGGTATTCCTCCACGCCACCGAATGAATGGCACAATAAAACCTCGGGATCAGACAATTGTCTGAAAAGAATCACCTTGGAAGCTTCATCAAGGTATCCAACGACGCTCCATGTGCGGTCAGAATGTCTTGAGCGTGCTTAGAAGGCACTGAACTTGGTCAGCCGCAGAACTAAGAAAGTCAGATACACTTCTCCCACGGATCACTTCCGGCTCGTTGAACTCCACCTCAAAGGTAGCGCGCGGTTGCTCGGTGAACTCGATGCTTCCTGCGGGTGCGCTGATAAACACACCTTGCTTTCCTTGCTCTACGGCCATGCCGCAATCGGTGAAAGTAACTCCGCCCACTTTCCAAGAAGCGGAAACCCCTGCAAGGCTCGTTGTGATCACCAGCAGCCTATGCTTATCAATATTGCGAAGTTTGTTTAGCACCCAAAAGCAATGTCCAGCCCCGCCGTCAAATGCCTGCACAACATCGGTGAAGTAGTCCTTGACCCGTTGTTCACAATGCCCAAAACACCGACTTGAACTCGCTTGGCCGCGAAAGCCTGCCTCATCGTCGGCGAACGGGAACCCGGTGCCACTCGTCTTGTTGGTTATTGGATAGACCAGCGCAACAGCGGCGTAGTCTAGCGCGCTTCGCAGGTTCCCTATTGCGTCGCCGAGGACAGTATCGATGGTACGGTCTGGCTTATGAAGGGATTCAAAATGAACATTCCACCGCCGTTCGTTATTGTCCTTCTCGAGTCTAAGACGATAAAAATCTGACGACAAATAGGTATCAAGTTGAGCGTCGAGATCAGCGATGTGAAATCGTGCGCGCTCAAGCTTGAGTTGCGCATCCGATAGGTCGATGTTGGCAGTGCTACCTAGGCTCGAAGTCACAATAATGAATCCCGTAGAGAACTAGCATGCGAATGAGGATATTACGTCAAGAAAGAGTCAACGACGTTGGACAGGCGCTACAACCATGCAACCATACACCTTGCCTCGCGACAGACAATCCTCCCTGCGACAAATCGGTATACCATGGCATACAGGACTTTAAGATGTCGTCGGGATCAGTTATAGCGCCCCTAAATTTGACCCAAGGCCCGAAAGGCAGACCCTATGGCAAACCTCTCTGATACCGATATTGTCTATACCACCGTCGACGAAGCGCCGGAACTGGCAAGCGCGTCGCTGCTGCCGATGGTGCGCTTTTTTGCCAAAGCAGCTGACATCAACGTTGATACCCGCGACATCTCGCTCGCGGGCCGGATCATCGCGACGTTTCCGGATTACCTGAGCGACGAGCAGAAACAGGATGATGACCTTGCCGCATTGGGCGAATGGGTCAAGACTCCCGAGGCCAACGTGATCAAGCTGCCGAACATTTCGGCGTCTGTCCCGCAGCTGGTTGCGGCCGTGACCGAGTTGCAATCCAAGGGTTATGCCCTGCCCGACTATCCCGAAGAACCCAAAACCGACGAAGAAAAAGATGTTCGGGCACGCTATGACTCGATCAAGGGTTCGGCCGTGAACCCTGTTCTGCGTGAAGGCAACTCCGACCGCCGCGCAGCCAAGGCTGTCAAGAACTATGCCATGGCCAATCCGCACCGGATGGGCAAGTGGAGCGCCGACAGCAAAACGCATGTGGCGTCGATGGCCGCCGACGATTTTTATGCCAACGAAACCTCCACAACGGTGACCGCAGCACAGGCTGGCGCGGCAAAGATCGTCCTAGCGGGCACAGACGGCAGCGAAACTGTACTGAAGGACGGCGTTCAGCTTGATGAAGGTACCGTGGTTGACGCGACCTTTATGTCCGCCGCCGCATTGCGCAGCTTTCTGAAAGGCGAAGTCGCCAGCATGGAACCGGGCGTTCTGTTTTCCCTGCACATGAAGGCAACGATGATGAAGGTGTCCGACCCGATCATCGTTGGCCACGCTGTCTCCGTCTATCTCGAAGACTTCTTTGCCAAGCACGGCGCCGCGCTCGACGCTCTGGGTGTGAACCCCAATTCCGGCATCGGCGATATCGAAGCGCGCATCGCGGACAACGCAGAACTGAAAGCCGACCTCGCGGCAGCCCTTGCCGCAAAACCGCCGATGTATATGGTCAATTCTGACAAGGGCATCACCAACCTGCACGTCCCGTCTGACGTGATCATCGACGCCTCCATGCCCGCCGTTATCCGCGCAGGTGGCAAGGGATGGGGCCCGGATGGGAACGAAGCCGACACCAAATGCGTGATCCCGGATCGCTGCTATGCAACGGTCTACGATGAAACCATCAACTACTTCAAAGAGACCGGCGCACTGGACGTGACCACATCGGGCACCGTTCAAAACGTTGGCCTAATGGCTCAAAAGGCCGAAGAATACGGCTCGCACCCGACCACGTTCGAAATTCCGGCGGATGGTACCGTGCGCATGATCGCCGCAAATGGCGACGTCCTGCACACGCACGACGTACAGGCCGGTGACATCTGGCGGTCGTCCACTGCCAAGCAAGCACCGATCGAAGACTGGGTGCAACTGGCGATCGAACGTCAGGCGGCAACCGGTGCACAGGCGATTTTCTGGCTGGATGCAAACCGGGCTCACGATGCGGTTCTTATCGAAAAGGTCAAACCGATCCTTGAATCCAAGGGCGTTGCTGACAAGTTTCAGATTCTCGCACCGCGCGAGGCAACACGCCTGTCACTGGAAACCATCCGCAAGGGTGAGGACAGCATCGCGATCACCGGCAACGTGCTGCGTGATTATCTGACGGACCTGTTCCCGATCCTGGAGCTCGGCACGTCTGCCAAGATGCTGTCGATCGTCAAACTGATGCAAGGTGGCGGCTTGTTTGAAACCGGTGCCGGCGGTTCCGCTCCCAAGCACGTGCAGCAGCTCGTCGAGGAAAACCATCTTCGTTGGGACAGCCTGGGCGAATTCTGCGCCCTTGGTGAGAGCATCTCTTTCCTGGCCGAACGCAAGAACAACGCCAAGGCGGCGGTGCTGGGCAAAGCTGTCGATGCCGCGACACAGGGCGTTCTCGATCATGACCACAGCCCCAGCCGCAAGGTGGGCGAGCCGGACAACCGCGACAGCCACTACTGGTTTGCGCGCTATTGGGCCGAAGCCCTTGCAGCACAAACCGAGGATGCGGAACTTGCGGCGCATTTCGCGCCGGTCGCACAGGCGTTGGCTGATGGCGAAGCGGCAATTGTCGCGGAACTCGCCGCAGTTCAGGGCAAACCAGCAGATATCGGCGGCTACTACAAGGCCGTTCCGGAAAAACTGAGCAGCGTGATGCGGCCAAGCGCGACGCTGAACAGCATATTTGGCTGATCCCGAGCAAACCTTGCGCCCGGACCGTTTATCGGTTCGGGCGCAAGAGTGTCACACGATCAGATGACGTTGCGCCAAATGGCTCAAATGCAGGTCACCTCTCCCTCAAAGCCTTGACTACATCCCAGTGAGCCCGGAACGCGCTTGCCATTTAGTTGATTCTGATAGGCCTTGATCTGTCTTTCGCGCATCTCAACCTCGGCGCAAGCCTCCACCGACCCTGCGCTGCATGCCGATTGCAGATCGGCAAGGCTTGATTGTGCATCGTCGCAGGCCACCACAAGCCCAAGCATCAGACACCACATCGTCGGTTTGTGAACCATCATCGCCTCCACGCGTTTGGTTCCCGGGACCGGGCCATCCCAGATCAGATGAACTGGAAACTGACATCGCTTTCATCCAGCATCACGCCCGACAGGATGACATCGACGGTATCCAGCGCCAATGTTGTGTTCCCACCGTTAGAATTCACCGTAAGCTCCACCGCATCCGCACCGCGAAGTTTGATCAGGATGGTGTCGTCTGCAGCGGAAAAGTCGGTGATCGCATCCTGTCCACCATGAACGTTTGTGAACACAAACCTGTAGCGATGCACTCCACCTGTCAACGTATCACTAACCCCGCAGCCTTTCAGCAAGTCCGCCCCCGTTACGCAGCGCAGTATATCTTGGCCGTGAGTTCCAAATTGTCTTCGGAAACGTCCCGCCACACATTTGCATTGGTAGAGAGTGGGAATGGATCATAAATCCCTAAAAATTTCCGCACAACCTTCTAGCGATCATCACTCAGAATCAGACGATTATTGCGCAGATCTGGATTGTCGGTTTCAAATCGTGCTGCGTGTAGGGTGTTTCCAT
The DNA here is from genome assembly GCF_039973035.1 of Sedimentitalea sp. Classification (NCBI taxonomy): domain Bacteria; kingdom Pseudomonadati; phylum Pseudomonadota; class Alphaproteobacteria; order Rhodobacterales; family Paracoccaceae; genus Sedimentitalea; species Sedimentitalea sp. The sequence goes on along the minus strand of NZ_JBDWLR010000042.1, from coordinate 545,023 downwards.
CGGCAAATTGCACCATGTCGTCGATATCGACAACCGAGCGTGCGAAGCGTACCGCCGGTATATTAGACGAAAGCACCCCATTTTGTCTCTGATCTCTATGCCGAGGCCGGAACCTTGAGAATCATCCTGAAACAGTTTGCGCGAAGCCCTACCGTCTTTTGCAGAATCTGAATGTCGATCGGATGACCTAACAGCGTCTCACGGGAAACCTGCACCACATTAATTCCAAAGTTCGTAATCGCGGTTCCATCATGCTGAAGGAACCGAACAAAACATCCTGATCCAGCGGATTATCTCCAAACCAGAAAATATCGGCGAACCATGCGGCAAAGCAGCCTACCGGGCAATGCGATCAGCTTAGGTCGGCTCAACAAGAACACCTCAGACTCGTTGACCGTGTATGAAATGACGGCCAAAGCATAATTTCAACCATGGATTCAACCGCATGGATCGGTCATTGTCACGACAACCGTACCGGTCGCTCCGCCGACGCCACGATCCTTCAAGAGAGATGGTCCCACTATGCCGATCCATTACATCTACCTTCTGCTGGCGATCGTTGCAGAGACGATCGGAACCACAGCTCTTCAAGCCAGCCAGCAGTTCAGCCGTTTCGGCCCATCCGTCGTCGTCGTCATCAGCTATGGGATCGCGTTCTACCTGCTGGCGATGGCGCTCAGGTTCATGCCTGTTGGCGTTGCCTATGCGATTTGGTCAGGACTGGGTATCGTGCTGATTGCCCTGATCGGCCTTGTCATGTTTGGCCAGAAACTCGACCTTGCCGCGATAATCGGTCTCGGCCTCATCATCGCCGGTATCGCGATCATTCAGCTGTTTTCGAACACTGCGACTCACTGAGCGCTGCTGAAATCACGGATTAGCTCTGGCTATTGACGGCGTCCCGCGCTATGCGCGCGGCAACTCCCGTACAAAGGCTGAACCTATGGACCTGCGCAATATCGCAATCATCGCACACGTGGACCACGGCAAGACCACGCTGGTGGACGAACTGCTAAAACAATCCGGTACCTACCGGGACAACCAGGCCACCACCGAACGGGCCATGGACAGCAACGACCTTGAGCGTGAACGCGGAATCACCATTCTCGCCAAGGCGACTTCCGTTGAATGGAAAGGCACCCGTATCAACATCGTTGACACCCCCGGCCACGCCGACTTTGGCGGCGAGGTTGAGCGCATCCTGTCGATGGTGGATGGTGTTGTTCTGCTTGTAGATGCCGCCGAAGGCCCGATGCCGCAAACCAAGTTCGTCACTTCCAAGGCGCTTGCCCTTGGTTTGCGCCCAATCGTGGTCCTGAACAAGGTCGACAAACCGGACGGCGAACCCGAACGGGCTCTGGACGAATGTTTTGACCTCTTTGCCAACCTCGGCGCATCTGACGAACAACTCGACTTTCCGGCGATGTATGCCTCCGGCCGCTCAGGCTGGGCCGATATGGAACTGGATGGGCCGCGCAAGGATTTGACCGCACTGTTCGATCTGATCGTGGAACATGTCTCGGCCCCGGCGCAGATCGCGCATAAGGACGAACCGTTCCGCATGCTCGCGACCACACTGGGCAACGACCCGTTTATCGGTCGTATCCTGACCGGCCGTGTCGAAAGCGGCACGCTCAAGGCTGGTGATACCGTCAAGGCACTGGCTCGAGACGGCGCGCTTATCGAAAATTTCCGCTGCACCAAAATTCTGGCGTTTCGCGGCCTGTCGCAACAGCCAATCGACCTCGCCGAAGCGGGCGATATCGTCAGCCTTGCAGGCATGTCCAAGGCCACAGTCGCTGACAGCATCGTGGCACCTTCGGTCTCTGATGCCCTGCCCGCACAGCCAATCGACCCTCCTACAATTACCGTGACCTTTGGCATCAACGACAGCCCGCTTGCCGGACGTGACGGCAAAAAGGTCCAATCCCGCGTGATCCGCGAACGGTTGTTGAAAGAAGCCGAAAGCAATGTCGCAATCAAGATCAGCGATACACCCGGTGGCGAGGCCTTTGAGGTCGCAGGACGTGGTGAATTGCAGATGGGCGTGCTGATCGAAAACATGCGCCGCGAAGGTTTCGAGCTTTCGATCTCGCGCCCGCAGGTTCTGTTTCAGGAAATTGACGGCCAACGGATGGAGCCGATCGAAGAGGCCACCATCGATGTTGACGATGAATATTCCGGCGCCGTGATCGAAAAGATCACCGGCGTGCGCAAGGGCGAGTTGGTGGAAATGAAACCCGCCGGCGCAGGCAAGACCCGCATCATCGCGCATGTCCCATCGCGCGGATTGATCGGCTATCACGGAGAATTTCTGACCGACACACGTGGCACCGGGGTGCTGAACCGCGTTTTCCACGACTGGGCTCCGCACAAAGGTGCGATCCCCGGCCGTCGCGCGGGTGTTCTGATCTCGATGGAAAAGGGACAATCCGTCGCCTATGCGCTCTGGAATCTGGAAGAGCGTGGCCGCATGTTCATCGGTGCGCAGGCCGACGTGTATCAGGGCATGATCATCGGCGAACACAGCCGCGAGAACGATCTCGAGGTGAACCCGCTCAAGGGCAAGAAACTAACCAACGTGCGCGCAAGCGGCACCGACGAAGCCGTGCGCCTGACCACACCGATCACCATGTCGCTGGAAGAAGCCATTGCCTATGTCGATGATGACGAACTGGTAGAGGTCACGCCCAACGCCATCCGTCTGCGCAAGCGCCACCTCGACCCGCATGAGCGCAAACGTGCGGCTCGGGCCGCCAGCTAAAACGAATTTAGCACCGGCGCGTATTGTGCGCCGGTGCTAGTAAAAATGCGGTCTCTTCAGACCAGAATAACTGGCCCTTGAGAGGCTTGTTAATCGGTGGTTTCTACAACCATTAACTCGCGCTCAGAGGCGCCGCGCGCATGGTTGAGCGCCGCCTGATACTCTGGCGAATTGTAGCAATCGACAGCCGCATCAACCGATGGAAACCGCGCGACAACATTGCGCGGGCGTTCCTTGCCTTCCAGTTGAACAGAACGCCCGCCCCGAGCGATAAATTCGCCGCCGTGCTTGGCAATCGCCGGCCCTGCAAGTTCCGCATATTTTCCGTATGCCTCAGCGTCCGTCACCGTCACATGTGCAATCCAAAGTGCGCCCATTTCAGCCTCCCATAACCTTTTCCACAGCCGCAATCGCGGCATCCGAATTGCCGGCATCCCGGCCACCGCCCTGTGCCATATCGGGTCGGCCGCCACCACCTTTGCCGCCAAGTTCGACCACTGCGGCCTTGACCAGATCGACCGCCGACAACTGGCTTGTGAGATCGCTGGTAACGCCAGCGGCCACGGCGGCCTTGCCACCGGCATCTGCGATCAACAGAACCGCACCGCTGCCAATGCGCGCCTTGTGTTCGTCGATCAGCGCCGGAAGATCCTTGCCGGTAACACCGCTAAGCACCTGTGCGACCAGCGCCACCCCGTTGACCTGTCGTGCTTCCGGTTCAGCTTGCCCTCCGCCTGCCATCGCGAGTTCACGGCGCAGTTGGGCCACCTCATTACTCAAGGCCTTGCGCTCGTCCATCAGAGCGCGGACGCGGTCAGGAACCTCACCCGCCTGTGCCTTGAGTGCGCCCGCAACCTCGGAAAGCCGCTGATCCTGATCCCGCAGATAACGAAATGCCTCGGCCCCGGTCAGCGCCTCGATCCGGCGGACACCGGCACTAGATGCTGAATCACCCAACGTCACAAAGACGCCGATATCGCCGGTCTGGCGCACATGGGTGCCGCCACACAGTTCGATCGAATATGTCGCGCCATTGCCGCCTTTGCCAGACTCGGGATCAACACCCATCGACACCACGCGAACTTCATCGCCGTATTTCTCGCCAAAGAGGGCCTGCGCGCCAATCCCACGTGCATCATCGGGCGTCATGATCCGGGTCTCGACCGGCGCGTTCTGGCGGATAAAGCTGTTCACCTCTTCCTGAACCTGTTGCAACTCGTCCGCAGTCAGAGGCTTGGTATGGCTGAAATCAAACCGCAGGCGATCCTCGGCATTCAGCGACCCGCGCTGTGCAACATGATCCCCCAATGCGCGGCGCAATGCCTCGTGTAGCAGATGCGTCGCCGAGTGATTGGCGCGGATCGACGTCCGGCGATCGTGATTAACAGTCAAGGTCGCGGCCTCGCCGACGCGAATGTCGCCTTCTCTGACCTTTGCGATATGCAAAAAGACGCCCGCCGTCTTGCGCGTGTCTGTCACCGTCGCCACACCGCTCTCGGTGCGGATTTCTCCGGTATCGCCGACCTGCCCCCCGCTTTCGGCATAGAACGGCGTTTGGTTGAGCGCGATCTGCACCTCCTGTCCCTGCCCGGCCTCGTCCACCGTGCCACCATCCTGGACCAGCGCCACGATCTGCCCCTCGGCGGTTTCGGTGTCGTATCCCAGAAAATCGGTGGTTCCGTGCTGATCGGCCACATCAAACCAGACCGTTGCATCTGCCGCTTCGCCACTGCCTGACCACGCCGCACGCGCCTTGGCCTTTTGCTCGGCCATCGCCGCGTCAAACCCTTCGGTATCGACGGTTCTGTCTTGCTCGCGCAGTGCGTCCTGCGTCAGATCAAGCGGGAATCCATAAGTGTCATAGAGTTTGAACGCCGCCTGTCCGGGAAGCGCCGCGCCTTGAGGCAGGCTCGCGACTTCGTCATCCAAAAGCTTCAGACCGCGATCAAGGGTCTGTTTGAACCGGGTTTCTTCCAGTTTCAGCGTCTCTTCGATCAGCGACTGGGCCCGGCCCAGTTCAGGATAAGCCGCACCCATCTGTTGGATCAACGCTGGCACCAACCGGTACATCAGCGGGTCCTTAACGCCCAGCAGGTGAGCATGGCGCATGGCGCGCCGCATGATCCGCCGCAAGACATAGCCACGTCCGTCGTTAGAAGGCATGACACCATCGGCCATCAGGAACGAAGTTGACCGCAAATGATCCGCAATGACCCGATGATGCGTCTTGCCGGGCCCATCAGGATCGGTGCTACTTGCATCGGCGCTGGCCTCGATCAGGCTGCGCATCAGGTCGGTTGCATAGTTGTCGTTGGTTCCCTGCAACAAGGCCGCGACCCGCTCGATCCCCATGCCGGTATCAATCGACTGGTTTGGCAGATCCTTGCGGCTGCCATCCTCGAACTGTTCGTATTGCATGAAAACGAGATTCCAGATCTCGACAAACCGGTCGCCATCTTCGTCAGGGCTGCCCGGAGGGCCACCCCAATACTGTTCACCGTGGTCATAAAAGATCTCGGTGCAGGGACCACAGGGGCCGGTCGGGCCCATCTGCCAGAAATTGTCGCTGGTCGGGATGCGGATGATCCTATCGTCAGGCAGACCGGCGACCTTCTTCCAGATCTCCGCCGCCTCGTCATCCGTATGATAGACCGTGACCAGCAATCGGGATTTGTCGATGCCAAGATCCCGGGTGATCAATTCCCAAGCAAACGGGATGGCGTCGGATTTGAAGTAATCGCCAAAACTGAAATTGCCGAGCATCTCAAAGAAGGTGTGATGCCGCGCGGTATAGCCGACATTGTCCAGATCGTTATGTTTACCGCCCGCGCGTACACATTTTTGCGCCGTCGTCGCGCGTTTGTAGTCACGATGCTCGACGCCGGTGAACAGGTTCTTAAACTGGACCATGCCAGAGTTCGCAAACATTAGCGTCGGATCGTTCCGCGGCACTAACGGGCTGCTCTCTACAACCTCATGTCCTTGCTTTGCAAAATAGCTCAGAAAAGTGGACCGGATGTCATTCAACGTGGGCATGGGCAAGCTTTCGGAGGTTCAAGTTTGGCACTTGAAATAGCTGTAAGCCCCGGCACTGTCCACCGCCGCAATCGCACCGAAACACAGCAATAAGGGCGCGCCATGTGGCACGCCCCGTTTCTTCTCAGACCGCTTCGCCTTTTCGGCTGAAAAATGCCCCGTTAGGGCAAACCCTCAGACAAGAGTTCACGCCTCAAGCACATCCTCGCCACCGGCGTCGGCAGGTTTGGGCATATCGAATTCAAGACCATGCGCCGCTCTGATCTTGTCTTCAATTTCATAAGCGATCTTCGGATTATCGCGCAGGTACTGTTTCGCGTTCTCGCGGCCCTGCCCGATGCGTTCGTCGCCATAGCTCATCCAGGCGCCGGATTTGTCGACCACCCCGGCTTTGACGCCAAGATCAAGCAACTCGCCCATCTTCGAGATACCTTCGCCATACATGATATCAAATTCGACCTGCTTGAACGGTGGCGCGACCTTGTTCTTGACGATCTTCACGCGGGTGGCATTGCCCACGACCTCATCACGGTCCTTGATCGACCCGATGCGGCGGATGTCGAGCCGCACCGAACTGTAGAACTTTAGAGCATTGCCGCCGGTCGTCGTCTCCGGGCTGCCAAACATCACGCCGATCTTCATCCGGATCTGGTTGATAAAGATGACCATACAATTGCTGCGCGAAATCGAACCGGTCAGTTTGCGCATGGCCTGGCTCATCAGGCGGGCCTGGACGCCCACACTGCTGTCGCCCATATCGCCTTCCAGTTCGGATTTTGGCGTCAGTGCGGCGACCGAGTCCACCACAACCATGTTGACCGCTCCGGAGCGGACCAGCGTGTCGGTGATTTCCAGAGCCTGCTCACCGGTGTCGGGCTGGCTGATCAGCAATTCGTCGATATCGACGCCAAGCTTGCGGGCATATTGCGGATCAAGCGCGTGTTCCGCATCGACAAAGGCACAAACGCCGCCACGTTTCTGCTGTTCGGCAACACAATGCAGCGTGAGCGTTGTCTTGCCCGAACTTTCCGGTCCGTAGATTTCAACGATGCGTCCCATCGGCAAGCCGCCGATCCCAAGTGCGATATCAAGCCCCAAAGACCCGGTCGAACTGGATTCGATTTCCTGAATGGCACCTTCGGCGCCAAGCTTCATGATCGACCCCTTGCCGAATTGCCGTTCAATCTGCGCAAGCGCGCTGTCGAGCGCCTTTTGCTTGTCTGCGTTTTTCTTGCTGCTCATGGTCAATAGATCCGCCATAGTCCTGTTCCCTTATCTTATTGTCACACCCGCAGACGGGCGGCAATCGCTGCTTTGTTCACTTCTTGTTCCAAATAGGACCAAAAAGAGAACATTTCAATTAGAATTTTTGACATCCCCACTGTTTCTGAAAGGGGTTAAAGAGTAGTTTATCCGATGAAGTTGCTAAACCTGCGCGGAGAAATGTCCTGTAAATGCTTGTTTTTCATAAAGAACGCTTGGCGTTTCTGGCGGTACCAAAGACCGGAACGACCGCCTATCATTCCGCTCTGGCCAGGCGCGCCGACATGGTGGTCTCGCACCCTTCCGGATTGAAACACGCTTCGGTTTATCGCTACAGCCGATTTTTCCGCCCGATGTTCAACAAGGTTGGTGGTGCCGAGATGGAGCTCCTTGCCGTAATGCGCGAGCCCGTCAGCTGGCTGGGCAGTTGGTACAGATACCGGCAGAGAGACGACCTGCGCGACACAGAGCGGAGCACCCAGGGGATGAGCTTTGACGATTTCGTTCTGGCCTATGTCAAGGGCAGCCGGCCCGCGTTCGCTGATGTCGGGAGTCAGGCCAGCTTTCTCAAGACGCATCCCAGTGGCACCGCGATAACCCATCTGTTTCGCTACGAAGAGTTGCCTCGACTAAACAGGTTCCTCGAAGAACGCATTGGTGTCGAAATCATTCTTAAGCGCAAGAATGTGTCACCGGAAATGGACCTGTTCCTTTCCCCCGAGGTCGAACGCATATACCGCAAAAAATGTTCGGACGAGTTTCGCCTGTATGAAGGTATCGCCTGACTCAGGCCATCAATGCAGTTGCTGGTGCACCGTATCGGTCAGCTGATTGAGGGAGAACGGTTTCGGCAGAAAGACCGAGTTCGGAACAGCTGGTTGCGCATCTCCAAATGCACCTTCGGCATACCCAGAAACGAAAACCACTCGCACGTCGGGCCGAACCTTTAGTGCCTCGCGCACCCAGCTTGGCCCATCCATCCCCGGCATGACCACATCAGTGACAAAAACATTCACGTTCAAGCCGGGATCCTCGAGCGTTTTCAAGGCATCTTCGGCTGACTCAGCCTCAAGCACAGTATACCCGCGCAACCGCAATGCGCGGGAGGCAAACGCGCGTACGGGCGCTTCGTCTTCGACCAGCAGGATCACGCCCTCACCCTGTTTCGCGGTCGGTTGCGGGCTGAATTTCGCAACTTCGGGCGAGGCTGTGACTTCGGCCTCGTGCACGGGAAAGAACAGCGTGAACACCGTGCCGTTGCCGATCGTACTGTCGACGAAAATGAAACCACCGGTCTGTTTGACGATCCCGTACGCCGTCGACAACCCCAGCCCCGTACCCTCTCCCGTCCGTTTGGTTGTATAAAATGGTTCAAATATTTTCTGTAGCATATCGGGTGCAATACCCGCGCCTTCGTCGCTCACCTTGACCGTCACATAGGGGCCAGCAGGAACGGTCGCACGGTCCCGCAACAAAGGCGTCGTCAGCGTCGTTACCTCTGTTTCGATCCTGATCTCGCCACCGGAAGGCATAGCATCGCGAGCATTGACGACGAGGTTCATCAGCACCTGCTCAAGCTGTCGTTTGTCCGCTCTGATCGGATTCAGGACCGGGTCGTGGCTCAGCGTCAGGGTCACCTTTTCGCCGACGAGTCGGTTCAGCAGATGCGTCAGGTCGGACAGTGTATCTCGCAGATCCAGCACCTCGGGGCGCAGGGTCTGTTTCCGGGAGAACGCCAGCAATTGACTCACAAGCGCCGCCGCCCGGTTGGCATTCTGGTTTATCTGCACCAGATCGCCATAGTCCTGATCGCCCTGATCGTGCCGTAGCAACAGCAAATCGCAATGCCCGGAAATCGCCGTGAGCAGGTTGTTGAAATCATGCGCGACACCTCCGGCCAACTGTCCGATCGCCTGCATCTTCTGGCTTTGCACAAACTGGGCTTCGAGTGTCTTAAGTTCGGTCGCGTCGTTCAGAACAGCAATCAGCAGCGGTTCGCCGTTCTCGGTAACGCGACTCAGCGTGACTTGAACAAAAACTTCTCTGTCCTTGCGGCTGACCCGCAGGAATTCCGAATTCTTTTGAGTGTTGCCTGATATCGTTTCCTGCAACCAGTCAGAGATCGGCCGACCGAGCCCCTCCATGGTCTGTCCAAGCATCAGCCCCTCGGCGCTGTCGATACCAAGCAGACCGATGGCCATCTGATTTGCCAACAATATACGGCCGTCGGTTGCGACCTTGATCATCGGCACTGGCAGGGTTTCAAAGACGATGTCATGCCCCTGCCCCTCAGGCCCTTCGGAGGGAAGGAAATAGAGTTCCCGGCGACCCGCGAAACTGTCGTTCTCGGCCACCATGACATCAATGGGACCATTCTTGGCGCTCAAACGGTTCAACTTGCCGGGTGTGACTGGGAGGGATGGAAAAAGACGATCAAGTGTCTTGGCGCGTTCGCCGATTAAGGCAAGCGCCGCATCGTTCATGAACAACACCGCCCCTGAGCGACCTGTCGTAATCATCGGCACAGGCAATGACTCTGAACTGCGGGCACCCGGAGAACGCTCGGGCATGTCTTCCATGCGCCAGAGATAGTCGGACGCCCCGACAAGGTGTACTGACAGTCGAACATGGCCGCGGCGCGTTACGATATCCTCGCGCGCCGCACCATCGAGGCGTGCGCGACATTGCAGCCGGTACAGCACCGCCGACGGATTTGCGAACATGATCCGCAATGTGCCCGCAAGCGTTTCGCTTGCAGTATCGGCAAAGCGTATTGTCGCCGCCGTGTTGATGACCCGGATCGCGCCATCCTCGTTTGCGACAAAGCTGGGTGACGAATCCCGTTCAATAATGGATGCCAGCACGCCAGTTTCCGCACGATCAGAACTGCTAAAGGCGATGTTTCGCGCGGCAAAGATCACGGATACCGCCAACAGTGTTGCCGATGCTGCGAGCATACTTTGCGATATCAACCCACCGGGTAGTCCAAACAGCCCCATCGCGCCCAATGCACAGGCGAAGCCAATGACGACGCCAATACGACCGGCATCTGAAAGATGTGCGTCCAGAAAGGGTTGGATCGGCATCCGACGACTGTTCACATGAGGCCTCCCAAACCTGACTTCCCTAACGCTAATTTCGCCGCGTGAGCGTTAAGCCATGCTTAACAAGCGAATATTACCGTATAGGTTGTTTAGGTTCGAGATGTATCCCGCGTCAAGTGTGCCGCATAGAATCCATCGGTTCCGTGTTGCATTGTCCACTGTCGCTGAACAGCAAGCCGCCACTCGCTGTTCTGTTTCAGGAAGTGGTCTATCTGGTTCTGGTTCTCGTCCTGCAGAACCGAACAAGTGGCGTAAGCAAGCAAGCCATCTTCGGACACCAACCCGGACGCGGTTTCAAGGATCCCGCCCTGAATGCCACAGAGTTCATTCAACCCTGGTTCATCGAGACGCCATTTACCCTCGGGCGAGCGTCGCCACGCACCGCTGCCGGAACACGGGGCATCACAGAGAACCAAATCGAATGGTCCTGCCTGCCCAATCTCATCGCTGGAAATCGCCGTGACAATTGCGCCCGCCCGCGCCGCTCGCACGGGAAGATCCCGCATTCTTTCGGGTGCAATATCATGGGCAAAGAGGTCAATCCGCGCCCGCGCAGCCAGGGCCAGCGCCTTGCCTCCCCCGCCTGCACAGTAGTCAAGAACACGCATACCATCCCGCAACGGCAACGCCTCGACCACGGCCTGGCTGGCCGCATCCTGAAGTTCAACCAAACCACTCTGATAGGCCTCTGATTGCCGCAACCGGCGCGCGCCATCGGTGATTTCAAGCGCGGTGGTCGCCACTGAATGCGGTATCGTGCTGACCCCGTCCCTAAGCAGCCGCGCTTGCGCACCCGACACATCGGTCTTTTGCAGGTTCACTCGGAGATGAACCGGCGCACGGGTCTGCAGCGCCTGTGCGCACGCTTCGGTCTGCTCTGCCAAGCTCTCCGAGAATCTAGGCCAGAGCCAATCCGGGATATCGAGCGCTTCGGGACCGGACTGTGGTGCCTGGCCTGCTGCCTGCTCCACGTCTGTCAGGGACGCAGGCGCATAGGTCGCGCCTGTAAATACACTATCCGGGTCGGTGCCGGCATGCCGTAAGGCACCCAGCATCCAGCCACGCCCGGTCTGTGCCCCACCGAGGGCCGCGAAGGACCTCAGGCACCGCATCACGTCAAACACGTGGTCGCGCACCGCAGCACGATCCTTGGACCCGGCATAGCGGCTGCGGCGCGACCAGCCTGTCAAAGCGCGCTCAGCCGCCTTGCCAGCCTGTATCTCGTCGAGGATTTCGATCGCGGCCTGCACCCGTGCAGCAGGTGTCATGGCGCGGTCGCCGCCTTTGCAATCAATCGCAAGGACATGATCTTGCTAAACGCCGATACGATAGTTTGGCGACTCGCGCGTGATCTGCACATCATGTACATGGCTTTCCTTGAGTCCGGCACCGGTGATCTTGACGAAATTGCAATTCTTGCGCATCTCATCCACCGTGGCACACCCGGTATAGCCCATCGCCGCGCGCAGGCCGCCGACCAGTTGGTGAATGACTGCCCCCGCACTGCCCTTGTAAGGCACCTGTCCCTCGATCCCTTCAGGCACAAGCTTGTCGCTTGCCGCATCCTTCTGAAAATACCGATCCGCAGAACCGCGCGCCATTGCGCCGAGCGAGCCCATACCACGATAACTCTTAAAGCTACGGCCTTGATACAGAATGACTTCTCCAGGAGACTCGTCGGTACCCGCAATCATGCTGCCAACCATAGCACAGGACGCTCCGGCGGCGATTGCCTTGGCGAAATCGCCCGAGAACTTGATCCCCCCATCGGCGATCACTGGAATATCCCCCGCCCCACTGGCACAATCCATGATCGCGGTCAGCTGAGGCACGCCAACGCCTGCGACCATACGTGTGGTGCAGATACTGCCCGGCCCGATTCCGACCTTGATCGCATCCGCACCTGCCCCGATCAGCGCCCGTGTCGCCTCGGCAGTTGCGACATTGCCAGCCACGATCTGCACTTCGTCGGACAGTTTCTTGGCACGTTCAACAGCGTGGGCAACCCCTTCGGAGTGACCATGCGCCGTGTCGATCACGATCATGTCAGCCCCAGCATCAACCAGCGCCTGTGCTCGTTCGTAACCGGCGTCACCAACAGTGCTGGCAGCCGCAACACGCAAACGGCCAAGCTGGTCCTTGCAGGCCGTCGGGTTCAGCACCGCCTGTTCCGTATCCTTGAGTGTCAGCAACCCGGTGAGCTTGCCCTTGGCATCGGTGACCAACAGCTTTTCGATCCGCCGTGCCTTCATCAGGCTGATCGCCTCGTCGCGATCTGCCGGTTCCTGCAGGATGGCGAGATTGTCCGACGTCATCATGATCCGAACCGGGGTGCTGTCATCGGTTGCGAAGCGCATATCCCGATTGGTCACGATCCCGACCACCCTGCCCGTGTCGTCAACCACGGGAAAGCCGGTGACTCTATATCGTTCCTGCAATGCCTTGGCATCGGCCAGCGTCTGATCCGCATGCAGGGTGATCGGGTTATAGACGATGCCGCTCTCGAAACGCTTGACCCGGCGCACTTCCTGCGCCTGCAACTCTATCGAGAGGTTGCGGTGCACGACGCCCATGCCGCCCGCCTGTGCCATGGCGATGGCCATGCGTGCCTCGGTCACCGTGTCCATTGCACTGGACAACAGGGGTATGTTCATCTGAATGCTCTGCGTCACATTTGTCGCGGTACTGGCCGTCGAGGGCAGTACATTGCTGGCCGCAGGGACCAACAGAACGTCATCAAAGGTGAGGGCCTCGCGAATCTCCATCGTCACTCTCCGTGGATATCTCGTTTGGCGCTTCCCTATGGCATGGTTGGCGGATGGGGGAAAGGGTTCACACAGTATATTGTGACCCGCCATGTCGTTTTCCGCAGCGTCCCGTGATCAACACATCCACATGTGATTACGGAATGACGCAGGTGCATCAGAAATTGCCGTTACTTGCGTTTCGATTTACACAGCGCCGACTATGGTGCTCCAAGCAGACACACAAGGCAGGTTCCCGGCATGCAATCCGACCCTCTCGTGATCTTTACCCCTTCCGGAAAACGCGGTCGTTTCCCCGTTGGCACTCCGATTCTGACCGCAGCGCGCCAGCTTGGCGTCGATCTTGACAGCGTCTGTGGGGGTCGTGGCATTTGCAGCAAATGCCAGATCACGCCAAGCTATGGTGAATTCCCCAAACATGGGGTCACCGTTGCCAACGACGCCCTGACAGAATGGAACGCGGTGGAAGAGCGGTATCGCTCTAAGCGCGGGATGATCGACGGTCGCCGACTGGGGTGTCAGGCACAGATCCAGAGGGACGTGGTGATCGACGTGCCACCGGAAAGCCAGGTCCACAAACAAGTGGTCCGCAAGCGCGCTGAAGCGCGCGACATCGTTCTCGATCCGTCTGTCAAACTCTACTACGTCGAGGTTGCAGAACCCGACATGCATGACCCCACCGGCGATCTGGAACGGCTGCGCAACGCGCTGCGCGACCAATGGCAGGTGACCGATCTGCAGATCGACCTGCCAACGTTGCAAACACTTCAGCCGGTGCTGCGCAAAGGCGGCTGGAAAGTCACCTGCGCCGTTCACCTCGGCTCGCGCGCCTATCGGCCCCGCATCATGCAGGTCTTGCCGGGTTTTCACGATGCCCCGACGTATGGCCTCGCGGTCGATCTTGGCTCGACCACCATCGCGGCGCATCTCTGCAACTTGCAGACCGGCGAAGTTGTCGCCTCTTCCGGAATCATGAACCCGCAAATCCGGTTTGGCGAAGACCTGATGAGCCGGGTCAGCTATTCGATGATGAACAAGGGCGGTGCCGCCGAAATGACGGCTGCAGTGCGGGCCGGAATGAACACGCTGTTTGATCAAATCGCGTCAGAAGCCGAAATTGACAAGACCGAAATCATGGATGCGGTCTTTGTCTGCAATCCCGTCATGCACCACCTGTTTCTCGGGATTGATCCGTTCGAACTCGGGCAGGCCCCGTTTGCGCTGGCCACGTCCGATGCCCTGAACCTGACGGCGGCCGAGATGGATCTGCAACTGCATCCAAGTGCGCGGATCTATCTGCTGCCCTGTATTGCCGGGCATGTCGGGGCCGATGCCGCCGCTGTCGCCCTGTCCGAAGCACCGGACAAATCCGATGACCTCGTACTGGTTGTTGATGTTGGCACAAATGCCGAAATCCTGCTGGGCAACAAGGACAAGGTGCTCGCCTGTTCCTCGCCCACCGGGCCAGCTTTTGAAGGGGCGCAAATCTCCTCGGGCCAACGCGCCGCGCCGGGGGCAATCGAACGCGCCGAGATTGATCCGGTTACCAAGGTGCCGCGCTTTCGGGTCATTGGCAGCGATGTCTGGTCTGACGAGGACGGATTCGTCGATGTCATCGCCACGACCGGAATCACCGGTATTTGCGGATCAGGTATCATCGAACTGGTGGCCGAAATGCGAATGGCGGGCATCGTTGATGGACCCGGCCTGATCGGTTCAGCAGAACAGACCGGCAGCGACCGCTGTATCCTCGACGGGCGCACCTATTCCTATCTGATCTGGGATGGCACAGCCGATGGCGGACCGCGCATCACCGTGACCAACCGCGACATTCGCGAAATCCAGATGGCCAAGGCCGCGCTCTATTCCGGTGCTCGCCTGCTGATGGACAAGTTCGAAGTGGATCATGTTGACCGTATCGTGCTGGCCGGTGCCTTTGGCGCGCATATCAGCCCCAAACATGCCATGGTTCTGGGCATGATCCCCGACGCGCCGCTCGACAAGGTGACTTCGGCGGGCAACGCCGCCGGAACCGGGGCGCGGATCGCACTTTTGAACCGCAAGGCACGGGACGAAATCGAACAGACTGTTCGCGCGATCCACAAGATCGAAACCGCGATCGAACCGCGCTTCCAAGAGCATTTCGTGAATGCCTCAAACATTCCCAACGCGATTGAACCCTACCCTATCCTTAACAGCATCATGTCGCTGCCCGACGTGAACTTTAATCAGGGCGGCCGGGAAACACAGTCGCGCGGACGGCGGCGGCGGCGCGACTAGCAAACGCGCCTGCTGGATCGCCCAGCAAACAAAGAAAGGACACGACGTGAAAAAGCTATTTCCCTCTCTGCCCGAAAATGCGGGTCTGTCCGAGGTGTTTCAGGCGTTTCCAGACACCATAAAACCCCTGCTAGAATATCATGATGCCCTGCTCCGCTCGGACAGTCCGCTCAGCGTCGCACAGCGGGAACTGATTGCCGCCTATGTCTCCGGTCTGAACGCCTGCGCCTTTTGCTTCGGAGCGCATGTCATCATGGCGCGGGCCTTTGGCGTGTCACCTGAAACAATCGACGCGCTGCTGGATGATCCTGCCACAGCACCGGTCGACCCCGAGATGAGACCCATATTGGCCTATGTCGCAAAACTGACCACGGCGCCCGCGACGATGACCGAGGCCGACGCCCGGGCGGTCTATGATGCCGGCTGGAGCGAACGGGCGCTGTTTGACGCGATACAAACCTGCGCTCTCTTCAATTTCATGAACCGCATTCTCGAAGGCACCGGCGTGACCGCCTATCCGGTAGACCCAGACGCCATCACCGAAGACGACCTGACCGCCCGCCGCACCGGGACCTATGGCGACTGGGGCCGCAAGATCGGCGTGCTGGACTGACACAAGGGTCCGGTATCCCGGACTTGCCAAGCCGCCTGTGACTGGCATTCTGCGTGCATTGATTCAGTCATTGCACAAGGCCCGGCATGCAAACACGCAAAATAATCATCTGCATCGACGGCACCGGGAACCGGGTCGGAGACAACGAAAGCAATATTCTCAAGCTCTATAAAGGCCTCGCTCAATCAGACCGGCAAATTGTGCATTATGTCCCCGGTGTCGGTACGATGGACGGCCCGCGCCTCTTAGGATCGACCCTTGTGCGCAAGACCAAAGCGCTGGCAGGGCTGGCCTTTGGCATGGGGCTTGAGGACGATGTGCTCGACGCCTATCGCTTTCTCTGCGGCACCTACCAAAGCGCGTCTGACAAGCGAAAGGCCTTTAACGCCGACCGCGCAACCCTGCGGGATACGGCGCGCAAACTCGGTCAAAAATCGCCACGCAAGAACCCCTCTGTACCAGAGGCCGAGGATGATCAGATTTATATCTTCGGGTTTTCCCGTGGTGCCTATGCCGCGCGTATTCTGGCCGGGTTCATCCACAACTTTGGGCTGGTCGATCCGTCGCGCCTGCACATGATCACCGAGGCGTTCCGCGCCTACCGGATCGTGACAGAGCATGACCGGAACGAACCCAATGCCGTGGTTTTCAAAGCACTACGACAGTATGAGAGTGTTCTGCGGCCCAATGGCCGTGTTCCGATCCAGTGCCTTGGGCTGTTTGATACCGTGGCCTCGATGGTGCGCCTGAACCGGCCCATGTCGTCGCTCTTCAAATATCGCAGTCCAATGGAACTGAGCACTCATGCCAGCGTCGAGCGCAACGCATCCGTGCGCATCGTCCTGCATGCAATGGCCGTTGATGAGCGCCGCAGCATGTTTCGCCAGCTGCGTTGGCAAAAGACAGACTATTACGGCAATCGGTTCCGCCAGCCTAATCAGAAGCGAACGCAATTCGTTCATCAGCGCTGGTTCCCCGGCTACCATTCCGACATTGGCGGATCACCACGCGAGAACTTCAGCGGTATCGGCAAGATCACCCTTCTCTGGATGCTCGAAGAATTGCGGCGCATGGACCATCTCGCTTGGAAGGAAGACTCAGCACTTGATCCGCCAAAACCTGGCGAGCGCCGCATGAAACCAATGCATGGCGTAAAGGTCAAATCCAGCTATCGAACGGGATTTTTGGAAGGCCGCGATCAAACCCGCACCACTCCGGATGGGCAGCGTTTTGCAAAACCCGACGCGTTGGCACCACTCCATGACTCGATGTCGCTGGCCTGGGCGCCGCTTGAGGTCTTTCCCAAGACCACCATCCGGCGACAATGGCACAAACGTCCCGGCTGGCTCTGGTACCTGCCCCTGTCCGAGCCGCGTATCATCGCAAAGGACGATACAATCGACGACTCGGTGCATGAGCGCATGCGCCGCTGGCGGTTCTATCGCCCGATCAACCTGCCCAGGGACTAGTGCATCAGGCATTCCGCATTGAAAGATGAATGACGCGCCCCGCATGGCAGGGCGCATCATTTTCAGTGGTAAGTCGGATCAGGCCGCCGCGTCTTTCGGGATGCGCAGAACCTGCCCCGGATAGATCTTGTCGGGATGGCTCAGCATCGGTTTGTTTGCCTCAAAGATCTCGGTGTAGCGGTTCGCATTTCCAAGTGTCTTTTTGGCAATCGCAGACAAGGTGTCGCCGCGCTCAACCGTGTGAAAGACGGTTCCGGCCCCGTCGCCATCATCCTGAACACTGGCAACACCGCTGACGTTGCCAACGGCCAGAACGATCTTTTCACGGGTTTCCTGATCAACGCCCGCACCGGCCACCTTTACCGAGTCACCTTCGACCGAGATATCCAGCCCGGATGTATCCAGACCCAGATCGGCCACTTCCTGTTTCAGTACCTCGGCATCCGGCGCATCATCGCCACCGAACAGGCTCTTGCCCGAGTCCTTCACGAAACTCCACAAACCCATAACGCTCTCCATCTTGTTGCTATGACATGTGTGTCGCCGACTGTCCGCTTGCTCACAAGTGGGAAAACGTCGGCGTTTACATCATTCGCGGTCAGTGCGTCAGGTCGCCTTGCGCGTCGCTAAGAGCAGGCTTGTCTCACTTGTACTTACCCCGTCAAACCGCCGGATCGTGCCCAACGCCAGATCCAGTTGTTCCAATGTCTCGGTGCCCAGTTCCACAATCACATCCCACCGTCCATTGGTCGAATGCACAGCCCGCACAGCGGCCAGTCCGCGCAGTTGGCGAATGACCCGCTCGGTTCCGCGCCCTTCGATCCCGATCATCATCAATCCGCGCACCGGATCGCGCAGCGTGTCCTCTTTCATCACCACCGTAAACCCGAGAATCTGACCGCTTTGCTGAAGGCGCTCGATCCGAGACCGCACGGTTGTGCGCGAAAGGTTCAAGGTTAGCGCAAGGTCCGAAAGAGATGCGCGTGCATTGTCACGCAGCGCCGCAATCAGGCGTTCGTCCGTTTTGTCCAAATCGACCTCCATTTTAGCTAATTTACATTCTTATTGGTCAATTTTTTGGCTTCTGACAACACCATTCCGGAACATACAAGCAGGCAACCCAATCTTGCGAGGCTTCTATGACACCTAAAACCTGTATTCTGATCGGCGCACCTGTGGACAGCGGCAAGGGTCGGCGTGGATGCCTGATGGGGCCGGATGCCTATCGAACCGCCGGCCTGACCGAGGCGCTCTCTGATCTGGGCCACAAGGTTCGGGACATGGGTAACCTCACCCCCGCAACACATGCACCGGATACCGGCGAAGGTAAGCTGGTGCGTCCGAACGAAACCATCGGCTGGACCAATCGTCTGATCCGCGTTGCCGAAGACGCTATGGCACGTGGTCTGCCGATTTTCATGGGCGGTGATCATTCCCTGTCTCTGGGCAGCGTCGCTGGCGTCGCCAACCACGCGGCGACGCAGGGCCGACCACTCTTCGTGCTCTGGCTGGATGCGCATAGTGACTATCACACGCCCGAAACCACAAGTTCCGGCAATCTTCACGGCACCCCGTTGGGATATGTCACCGGGCGTTCAGGATTTGGTGGATTTCCGGCCGTCACCAACCCCGTGCCGCAGGAAAACATCTGTATCGTCGGGCTGCGGTCTGTCGATGCCGCCGAGAAACAGGCACTTCAGCAAACGGCCATTCTGCGCCACGACATGCGCTCGATTGACGAGACCGGTATCGCCGCACCGTTGGCCGCGTTCCTTGATCAGGTCGCCGCAGCAAACGGGCTTCTCCATGTCAGCCTTGATGTCGATTTCCTCGACCCGATGATCGCGCCCGCAGTCGGCACCACGGTTCCCGGCGGCGCCACCATGCGCGAGGCCCATCTGGTCATGGAAATGATCTGTGACAGCGACCTGATGACCTCACTGGATCTCGTCGAGCTGAACCCGTTTCTCGACGATCATGGCCGCACTGCGACGGTGATGGTTGATCTCGCCGCGTCCGCGCTTGGCCGTCGCGTCTTTGATCGCCCAACCTGAGAAAACCTGAAATGACCCTGCAAGCCCCCTCTTCGGTGATCATGGTGCGCCCGCATGCATTCCGGTCTAATCCGGAAACCCGCGTCGACAATGCGTTTCAAAGCGTCCTGCCTCTGACGGATGCCGAGGTCGCCGCCTTGGCGCGCGACGAGTTTGATGCCGCCGTTGCCCGGCTGCGCAATGCCGGTGTGACGGTGCATGTCTTTGACGATACCAGCAACGAAACGCCTGATTCAGTGTTTCCCAACAACTGGTTCTCGACGCATGCAGGTGGCCATGTCGCCGTTTATCCGATGTTTGCGGCAAACCGCCGCCGCGAACGCCGCTGGGATGTGATCGACATGCTCAAGCAGGACTATCGCGTGCAGGACGTGATCGATTATTCCGGTCTGGAGGCTGATGATCTGGCGCTGGAAGGCACCGGCGCCATGGTTCTGGATCATGCCGAACGTGTTGCCTACGTCGCCCGCAGCAAGCGTGCGGATCCGGTCCTGCTCGAGCGGTTCTGCACCCATTTCGGTTTTGAGCCCATAGTCTTTGATGCGGTCGATGCCGCCGGAGCGCCAGTTTATCACACCAATGTTCTGATGGGGATCGGCACCGCCTATGCGCTTGTCGGGCTGGGTCTGATACCAAATGAAGCGCGCCGTTCGACCGTGGCGTCCCGTCTTGCAGAACCCGGACGCGAGGTGATCGATCTCAGCTCTGATCAGATCGCTAATTTCGCGGGCAACGCCATCGAACTGACGGGTCGTGATGGCCCGCTGCTGGTTCTGTCTGCCCGTGCGCTGGCCTCATTGCATGACGACCAGATCAACATAATTTCCCGCAGCGCCGACCTGTTGCCGCTGGACCTGCCCACCATTGAAACTGCCGGAGGCTCGGCCCGCTGCATGATCGCGGGCGTGCATCTGGCCCGCCGCTGAAAGAGAGAACCATGACACAACCGT
The DNA here is from genome assembly GCF_039973035.1 of Sedimentitalea sp. NCBI lineage: Bacteria > Pseudomonadati > Pseudomonadota > Alphaproteobacteria > Rhodobacterales > Paracoccaceae > Sedimentitalea > Sedimentitalea sp. The sequence goes on along the minus strand of NZ_JBDWLR010000042.1, from coordinate 524,725 downwards.
CCGACAAGGCCCTCGTGCCCTTCGTTTCCGTCGATCACATGATGCAGCTGATCAACCACATTGGCATCGAACCGATGCTGCGCGGGCTGGCCGACTATATCGAATCCGATTTCAAACGCTGGGAACTGTTTGACAAGACCCCCCGCGTCGCCAGCCACTCTGCAGAAGGCGTGATCGAACTCATGCCCACATCGGATGGCGAGGTTTATGGCTTCAAATACGTCAACGGCCACCCCAAGAACACCGCCGAGGGGCTGCAAACCGTCACCGCATTCGGCCTGTTGGCGGACGTGGCATCTGGCTATCCGGTGCTCCTGACCGAAATGACCATTCTGACAGCGATGCGCACCGCCGCGACCAGCGCAATGGTCGCCAAGCACCTTGCCCCCAAGGGTGCGGACACAATGGCTATGATCGGAAACGGCGCGCAATCTGAGTTTCAGACGCTGGCGATGAAGACGATCTGCGGGCTGAAATCCGTGCGCCTCTATGACACCGACGCCGCCGCCACCGCCAAATGCGCCGCCAATCTGGCCGGTCATGATATCGATGTGGTGAAATGTTCGTCGCCAGAGGAGGCCATCGAAGGCGCACAGATCCTGACCACCTGCACCGCAGATAAACAATATGCGACGATCCTGACGGACAACATGGTCGGCGCAGGCGTGCATATTAACGCCATCGGCGGCGACTGTCCGGGCAAGACCGAACTGGCCCCGGCGATCCTGCACCGTTCGGACATCTTTGTCGAATTCCCGCCGCAGACCCGCATCGAAGGTGAAATACAGCAGCTTGATCCGGAACACCCGGTCACCGAATTGTGGCAGGTCATCTCGGGTACGGCCAAGGGCCGCACCTCAGATCGCCAGATCACGCTGTTTGACAGTGTTGGCTTTGCGATCGAAGATTTCTCGGCTCTGCGCTATGTCCGTGACCAGCTGCCTGCAACCGGTCTCTATCATCCGCTTGATCTGCTGGCCGATCCGGACGATCCACGCGACCTCTTTGGCATGGTGCACCGCGCCGCATCTTAATCCTGCTCCAAACCCGACCTTGCGATGCACGCCTGATCGCAAGCGTCACTTTACACGGGCCTGCTGCCGCGCAAGCTTAAACTCTTTGGCGAGCGCGGCGGTCAGGCTTCGAGTTCCGCATCCCAATAGAGAAAATCCATCCAACTGTCGTGCAGGTGATTTGGTGGAAACTTGCGACCCATGTTGCGCAGCTCTTCGGCGCCGGGCTGGCGCGGAGGTTTGCGTAGCGACATGCCAGTCCGATGCAGCGCCTTGGAGCCTTTTTTCAGATTGCAGGGGGAACAGGCCGCGACGACATTTTGCCAACTCGTCACGCCCCCGCTCGCACGTGGCACCACATGGTCAAACGTCAGATCACCCTTGCCGCCGCAGTACTGGCAACGAAATTCATCCCGCAGGAATAAATTAAAGCGCGTGAAGGCCACGCGCTTTTGAGGTTTTACATAGTCCTTCAGCACCACCACCGAAGGTATCCTGAGACTGGTGCTTGGACTGCGCACCACCTCGTCATATTCAGCAACGATATCAACCCGATCCAGCCAGGCCGCCTTGATCGCGTCCTGCCAGCTCCACAAGCTGAGAGGGTAATACGACAAAGGGCGATAATCGGCATTCAGGACCAATGCCGGGTTCTGGCGCAACGCACCAGGTTCTCTTACAAAATCCGTCCTGAATTCAGCGTTCATGGGTGACTCCGTCCTCGCCCTGCTTGCCCATTTCCTGACACCAGAGCGGGGAACCCGCCCCAGCTTTGGCTTGACTATATATCGTGGTTGGCACCTGACAAGTCCTGTTTTTACACAATATGTCGCCGTTCGTCTGATCATATGCTGCAAGTGCAAGGTAACTCTGGTGTGACAGTTATCCACATTGCGTCTTCGCACCATGTTGCACCGGCATGAGCCTGCACGGTAGGACGGCAAAATGACCCGCCTTATACGCTTTAACAAACCCTTTGACGTGCTGTCGCAATTCTCCGATTCTGGCACGCAAGGCAGCCCGCGCCGCACTCTGTCTGACTTTATCGACCTGCCCGGTGTCTACCCTGCCGGGCGACTGGATCGCGACAGCGAAGGTTTGATGCTGCTGACTGACGATGGGCGGTTGCAGGCACGTATCTCCGATCCTCGTCACAAGATGGAGAAAACCTATTGGGCGCAGGTCGAGGGCAATCCAGATGACGATGCGATCGCGGCCCTTTGCGCAGGCGTCACGCTAAAAGACGGACCGACCCGCCCGGCAAAGGCGCGCCGCATTGAGGAACCCGCCGGACTTTGGCCACGCACGCCGCCGATCCGGGTCCGTAAATCGGTGCCCGATTGCTGGATCGAACTTGCCATTTCCGAAGGCCGCAACAGACAGGTTCGGCGTATGACTGCGGCGGTCGGTCATCCGACACTCCGCCTGATCCGTACACGCATCGGGCAATGGACGCTCGACGGTCTGGCCAGCGGCACGTGGGGCGACGCGGACACTGACAGTGGGCCAAGGGCCTGATAGGATGTGCCTATGACCAACCTGCCCCCTGCCCCTACACCCGGCGCGATCCTTGAAACCGCGCTCTATGTGGACGATCTGGATGCGGCCACCGGCTTTTACCAAGGGCTACTGGGGCTTGAAGCTTTCCAGACGGTTCCAGGCCGGCATGTGTTTTTCCGCATCGGCAAGGCCGTGCTGCTTGTGTTCAACCCGGATGCAACCGAGCAACCCACGCAAAATCCACGTCTGCCCGTCCCCCCGCACGGCGCACGCGGGCCGGGACACGTGTGCTTCGCCATGCCGCGCGACCAGATCGACGCGATGCGCGCCCGTTTGATTGCAGCCGGAATTGAGGTGGACACAGAGTTCGACTGGCCCAACGGCGCCCATTCGCTCTATGTGCGCGACCCGGCAGGCAATTCAGTCGAATTCGCGGAGCCTTGGTTGTGGGAGTGATCACCCGTTAGAGCGATTTCTTTTCGCCCGCCTGAAACTTTACCACGTCCCGTGAAATCACGCCGATTTCGCCGAGAGCCTCGCGAAACGCCATCATATGCGGCGCGTTGGAATGCGCCTCCAAAGCCGCATCATCCGACCATTCCTCATAGACGCGAAACCGGTGCGGTGCTTCGATCTGCTGCGAAAACTCGTAAACGTAGCACCCCGTTTCCTTTCGAGTTTCTTCCATCATCTTGACGGCTGCAACCTGTGCAGAACTGATGCGGTCAGGATTGACTTCGATGATGCCAGTAACGATCAGCATGGCGGTTCCTCCTCTAAAGGCTCAGTTTGTCACGCATGAAGGCCAGCGCCACGCTCAGCCCGTCGGGCGCGATGCCGTGGGCGGTGCCCTTCATCACATGGGCATAGACATCCTGCCAACCGGCCTCTTGCAGGGCCTCGGCTGCCTCGGGCAAAGATTGAGGCGGCACGACATCATCCTGATCGCCATGCACCAGCAGGATCGGCGGGCGCACAACCACATCATCCGCAAGCGTTTCAGGCGACAACAGACGGCCCGAAAACCCGACGATCCCCGCGACAGCATCCTCTCGGCGCGGCCCGACATACAGCGCCATCATGGTGCCTTGGGAAAAGCCGAACAGAACCACCTGTTCGGGCAGAACGTCTTCGTCCACCATCAGAGCATCAAGAAAGGCATTCAGATCATCGACCGCCGCCGTCATGCCACGCATCGCTTCCTCTTCGCTTGATCCGTCGATCCACGGGATTGGAAACCATTGATAGGCGTTTGGCATACCCTCAATCGTTTCCGGCGCATCCGGCGCAACAAACAGCGTATCAGGCAGATGTTCCCCCAAAGGATCGGCCAGCCCCAGCAAATCGGCCCCATTGGCCCCGTAACCATGCAGGAACACAACAACCGATCGTGTGGTGCCCGAAAGCGGCTCTTTCCGGCCAGCAGTCAATACGCGCGTCATGAAACCCTCTATCCAGTTTTCCGCAAGCTGCAGCGCAAAGGCGTATACAAGACCTGCATTTGCATGTTTCTGGCATGCGGGTTCATGAGTGACAAGGCAATTGACGATCCGCCATCGGACCGCGGTCAGGCAGCCACCAGCACGGGGACAAATTGTGCAAAAAATACTCCAGATTGAATTTAAGGTCTGGATTGTGCGCCTGAGGTGCGCGACGGTATTCGCGAACGAAGACGGGGGGATGGCCGTGAAACGACTGACGCACTACCTGACAATCGGAATGCTTCTGACCGGAGTGCCAATGGCGCAGGCTCAGAGCGACGATGCTTCGGAGGCGACTGCAACTGATGCGCTGTTGACGCAGGCAGAGATCGAAACGCTGGTCGCGCCGGTCGCCTTATATCCGGATACGCTCCTGATGCAGATCCTTGTCGCATCGACCTATCCGCTCGAAGTCATCAAGGCCGACAATCTTCTTACCAACAACGCCGGCTCTGACAGCGCAACACTGGAAAGCGCCATTGATGCCGAGGGGTATGATCCCAGCGTCGGAGTGCTCGCCACTGCGTTTCCGGATGTGATTTCGGACATGGCCGAACATGTGGAATGGACCGAAGCCATGGGCGACGCGATGCTGGCCCAAAGCGACGATGTCATGACCGGCATTCAGACGATGCGGCAGCAAGCCATCGACTCAGGCGCCTTGATCAGCGGTGCGGCGCAGACCGTCGAGGTCAATGACGAGGACGAGGTCATCATCCAGCCGACCGATCCCGAAGTCGTCTATGTCCCGCAATATGACACACAAGTCGTGTATGCCGACAATGACGATGCGGTGGGCGACGCGTTGATGGCCGGCGCCATCGCCTTTGGCACCTATGCGGTGATGGATTCGATCTTCGACAATGATGACCCTTGGAACGATTATTGGGGCTGCCGTAACTGCGGCGGGTGGGGTGGAAATCCGATCATCCGCAACCCCGATATTGATATCGATGTCGATGGCAATGTGAACATCGGCAACAACGTCGATCTTGGCGACCGAGAGTGGAAACCGGACGACAAGCGCAGGCAGGACGCAAAGGACAAGATCGCCGACCGCAAAGGCCCCGGCGGCGCAACCACCCTGCCGATCAACAAAGGCAACAGCCGCGGCGATGCCATGCGCGCCAATCTCGCGCAGAAATCCGGTGCTGCCGATATCAGCCGTCCGGGCGCTGCCGGCAAACTGCCAGAGCTCAATCGACCATCGGCGCGGCCTGCAAATGTCAAACATGACGCCATTGCCAAGACCCGACCCGGCGCTGGCAAATCGCCGGTCAACCGTCCCGCAGCCAAGAAACCGGCAGTCAAGAAACCGGCGGCCAAAAAGCCAGCGGGCGGTGGCCACAAGATCACCAGCAAGGCACCGCGCAAATCATCAGCCATGCAGAAACGCGCCCCATCACACAAGGCCCGTGCGGCCTCGCATCGGGGCGGCGGTGGCGGCCATAGAGGGCGGAGATAAGACCATGAAACGATTTCTTTTTCCGAGCCTTGCCGCAGTCATGGCTTCTGTTACGCCCGTCTTCGCGGACCCTGCGAACTACGCCACGCCGCATGATGCCTTTATGGCGTTGATTGATGCCGCGTCTGCGCAGGACCGTGACGCGGTGCTGACGGTTTTCGGCCCCGAAAACGAGGACCTGATTTCGACCGGAAACGCCGCCGAGGATCAGCGAAACCGGCAGGAAATCCTGCAGATGTACCGCGAAGGCTATCGCATGGAGCCGCAGGATGATGGAGAGATCGTCATTGCCCTGGGCACCGATAGCTGGCCGTTCCCTGTCCCTCTTGCCCGGACCGAAGCGGGCTGGGCCTTTGATGCAGAGGCCGGTCGCGCCGAAGTTCAGAACCGTGAAATTGGCGGCAATGAATTGGAGATCATCGACCTGATGGATGCCTATGGCGACGTTCAGGCCGCGTTCCGGTTGGTGGATCAAAACGGCGATGGGGTCATGGAATTTGCCCGCCGCATCATCTCGGATGCCGACGCGCGTGACGGGCTGTTCTGGCCCGGCCCCGACAGCCCGATCGGCGCGGATATGGCGCGGGCCGCCGCTGACGGTTTCAGCGATGGTGAGATCGATTTCGACCCCGACCCCTATCAGGGCTACTATTTCCGTATCCTGACCGGTCAGACCGATGCGGCACCGGGCGGCGCGATGGAGTATGTCGTCAACGGCCACATGCTGGCCGGGCATGCCCTGCTTGCAGTTCCGTCCGCCTATGGCGAAACTGGAATCCACAGCTTTATGGTGTCGGAAAATGGGATCATTCTTGAGGCCGATCTTGGGCGCGAAACGCTTGATATCGCAGCTGATATGACCCTGTACGACCCCGGCGAAGCCTGGTCACCAATAACCGAATAACGTCAATCGGATATGCCCTTTTTACTGGTCGCGACCCGGTAATACGCCCACAGAATGCGCGCCGCGACCGAGCGCCAAGGTGACCACGCCTCTGCCATCTCACGCAGAGCGCGGTCCTTTGGGCGGTCCGGCAGATCATAGAGAATGCGGGCCGCTTCCTGCAGGGCAAGGTCGCCCGGAGCAAAGACATCGGCGCGACCGAGACTGAACATCGCATAGATTTCCGCCGTCCATGCCCCAATACCCGATACTTGCGTCAATGCTGTAATCACCTCTTGCGAAGGGACCGTTCGCAAGGCGGCATAGTCGATATCAGCCTCTGCCAATGCCCGCGCATATCGCATCTTTTGTCGGCTCAACCCGACCGCACGCAGAGCGTCATCATCCGCAGCGTGTATCCCTGCCGGATCGGCCAATCCTGCTTCCTCCATTCGGGCCCAGATCGCGCTCGCCGACGCAACGCTGACTTGCTGGCTGACAATGGCACTCAACAATTGCGCAAATCCGTCCGGTCGCAATCGCAGTGGCAATGGCCCGGTTTCGTCCAGAGCCGCCGCCAAACGCTCATCACATTCCGCCAGCCAAACGGCGCCTTCCCTGACACAGTCATCGCCGACGATGATCCGACCAACGCTCACAATCCATCCACCCAGCTCAAGGCCTCCTGAACCGTGACCGCCCGCAATACATCGGGTTGCGGCGGCCGGGCGATCAGGATCACCGGCAACCCAAGCGATCGGGCCGCGATCAGTTTGGTCTTGCTTGGATCACCACCACTGTTCTTGACGACCAGCACATCTATCTCCAGTTCGCTCAGCGTTTCAATTTCTTCTGCGACGGAAAACGGCCCTGCCCCAGTCACATAGCAGACGTTCTTCAGGTTTGCAGGCGGAGTGCGCTCCTCCAGTTGCCGCACAAAGAAACGGGCGTTGCACTGCGTGACCAGATGCTCCAATGTTGCGCGCCCGGTTGTCGTAAAGACCCGCTGCCCTGGTCGCAGATGGGATGCGACCGCGCGTTCATCGGCCACTTCGGTCCAGCGATCACCCTGTTCCGGGGCCCAAGGCGGGCGCAACATCTGGACAAGGGGTATCGCCAGTCGCGCACAGACCCGCGCAGCACTTGCGCTGATCTGGTGGGCAAACGGATGGGTGGCGTCGATTACCGCATCAATCTGCTCTGCCATCATGTAACGGGCCATGCCATCCTCGCCACCAAACCGCCCGTACCGCGTCGGCACCGGCAGCGGGCCAAAGCTGCGCGGTGGGAAAAGGTATGATCCCGTCACCTTCCAATCCGGACGATCCATAAGCTCCGCCGCGAGATCCCGCGCCTCTCCTGATCCGGCCAGAAGCAGCAGATTTCGGCGATGTTTTGGTGGTGCATCCATGGCTCTGACAGTATCCCCACCACTCGCATGTGCAAGCCGCTTGTGCCTGCCGGGTTTGGGCGCTAACCGGACAGAATGACTGACCAATTCGACGATAAGCGCGCCCGCCGCAACGTCTGGGTGCTGGTGGCCGCGCAGGCTTTTCTGGGCGCGCAGATGCCGATGATCTTTACCATCGGCGGGCTGGCGGGTCAGTCGCTTGCCTCAAACGTCTGCCTTGCCACGCTGCCAATCTCGCTAATCGTCCTTGGTTCCATGCTGTCGGCGACCCCGGTATCGGCCATCATGCAGAAATTTGGACGCCGCGCGGGGTTCTTTCTTGGTGCGTTCGGCGGTGCGGTTGGCGGGGCTGTCGGGGCCTATGGTCTTTATTTGGGCTCGTTCCCTATCTTCCTTATAGGGAGCTTCATCACCGGGCTATACATGAGCGCACAGGGCTTTTACCGCTTTGCCGCCGCCGACACGGCCTCTGACGCTTTCCGGCCCAAGGCGATTTCCTATGTCATGGCGGGCGGTCTGGTGTCGGCTGTGATCGGCCCGCAATTGGTCAAAGCCACCAGCCAGGCCTTTGTGATCCCATTTCTTGGCACCTATGTCGCTGTCATTGCGGTGAACGTGATCGGCGCATTCCTGTTCTTCCTGATCGACATCCCGAAACCCGCCGCACCCAGTGCCGACACACCGCGCGGCCGCAGCCGGTGGGAATTGATCACCACTCCGCGCATCGCGGTGGCTGTGATTTGCGCCATGGTATCCTATGCCTTGATGAACCTTGTGATGACCTCGACCCCTTTGGCGGTGGTCGGTTGCGGCTTCACCGAAGGCGACGCCGCCGACGTGGTGTCGTTTCACGTCCTTGCAATGTTTGCGCCGTCCTTCTTTACCGGCCACCTGATCGCCCGTTTCGGAGTGGAACGGATCGTCGCGCTCGGGCTTTTGATCCTTGCCAGTGCGGGGGCCGTTGCGCTGAGCGGCGTGGAGCTTGAGAACTTCTTTGTCGCGCTGGTCCTGTTGGGCCTTGGTTGGAACTTTGGATTCATCGGTGCGACCACAATGCTAGCAGGTGCACATGAACCACAGGAACGGGGCCGGATGCAGGGCCTGAACGATTTGTTGGTCTTTGGCGGTGTCACCGTCGCGTCATTGGCATCGGGCGGGTTGATGAACTGCTCCGGGGGCAGCGCCGTTGAAGGCTGGACAGCCGTCAACATGGCAATGGTCCCACTCTTGTGTCTCGCAGGCGGGGCTTTGCTGTGGCTGGTTCTGCAACCCAAGGAACAGAAGGTCTGACGCCTACCAACGCCCGGTCGCTGACCGCAACATAAGGCCTAACCGCTTACGCGCTTCGCTGGTCCCCAGCGTGCCGTAGGCCACGTGTTCCGGATGTGCAGCGGCCTGTATCAGGATACTTTCTGCCTGCCACCCGGCGAGCAATGCTCCACCGGCCTCCTTGCTGATCTCGGATCGCCGCTTGCGCGCATTGGTCAGCCGTGCCAGCCCTTGTTTCGCCAATGCGCGCACTCCATCGGCAGTCCCATCCAGCAGCGGCACACGCCGGTTTGCCTCAAGTTCAGGGATAGCGCGGAACCAATTCGCAAGCCCTGACGCAAAGGCAAAATCGCGGACAACACCTTCGTCCGCATCGCCCAGAGTCCGCGCAGTCAGCCACATGAGCGTGCCAGAAGTCTGGTCGATATACCGCTCGAAATGGTCGTTGTCTTCGAACGGATCGCGGTAGATGTCCCAACGGCGCACTGCGATCATCTCATCCGCCAGTGCGGCAAGCTCCGGCGACAGAGCCTCGGACAGCGGCGTCACCACTTCATGGCGGCGCACCACCCCGCCAGCTGCAATTTCGGCCAGCGCATCGCGCCACCATTGCAGGCGCATCTCGGCAATCATTGCCTCTTGCGTCACCCAGGGCGCGCGGGCGACCTCGACATTCATTGCATATAGCGGAAACAACACCCGCCGCGACGCGACCGGTGCCGCCATCGCAGCCATGAAGCGATCCGGATCTCCCCGCTGCACCAGCGCGCCACACGCCATGAGATCGTCGGAAAATTTGTCGGGCGCAGTCACCGTGGCCGCACCAGGATCAACGCATAAGCAATCCGGTCCTGCGCCGATTGCCACAGTGCAATCTCTCGTTCGGTTGCGGCAACGGCCTCGCGCAAATCCGGGTCGTGTTCGGCGTGCAACGCAGCGACATGCGCCGCCAACGGCGTGTAGTACCGCTGCCAAGGTGCGCCGATGATCAGCCGATGATCCACCACATCGTAACCGGCCGTTTCTACGCGAGCATTGATCCCGTCCAAATCCGTAATCGCCGGATATTCCTCCCAGAATGCCGCAACAGTTTCATCCGCAGGGGCCAACAATACCGGTTCGGAAAACGCCACGGCCCCACCCGGCGTTAAGGCCGTGCGCCAGCCGCGTAACCCTTCAGTCACTCCGAGAAAATAGAGCGCGCCTGCGCACCAGATCAGGTCATAGGACCCGTCGAGCTGCGCCATGTCACTCTGCAGGACGTTGACATTGGGTAGCGCATTACAGCGTGCCTGCGCCTCTTTCGCCAGATGCGGCAATTGTTCGATCGTCGTGATCTGCGCTTCTGGCAACATGCTTGCCAACGTCACCGTATCCGCGCCTGAACCACAGCCTGCGTCACAGACCGAACTCGGCTTTGGCACGCCAAGCTGATCGATCACCCAAGCCACATCAGCCGGCTCGCCCGGTCCCTCGCGATCCAGCCCCGTATAGATCCGCGCCAGAATCTCTTCTTCGGTCACGCGCCAGCCCCGCAATCCCGCACCAGCTTCCAGCGGATGGCATCCAGCAGAGCCTCGAAACTGGCGTCGACGATGTTCGGGCTGACACCCACCGTCGACCAGCGCCGGCCCTTGCCATCTTCGCTGTCAATGATCACGCGGGTAACAGCTTCGGTGCCGCCTTGCGTAATGCGGACCTTGAAATCGACCAACCGCATATCCTCAAGCACCCACGAATACTGGCCCAAATCCTTGGCCAGCGCCTTGCTCAGCGCGTTCACCGGCCCCCGGTCGCTGCCATCCTCGTCCAGCGATTCACTCACCGACAGCAGCTTCTGCCCATCAACCTTCACCACCACAACGGCCTCGGACAGGCTGATCATGTTGTTGTACTTGTTCTTGCGCCGCTCGACCGTGACCTTGTAGCGCTTGACCTCAAAGAACTCCGGCAGCCTCCCAAGCGCTTCACGCGCCAACAATTCAAAACTCGCCTGCGCGGTGTCGTAAGAATAGCCCTGATCCTCGCGCTGTTTGATCCGCTCAAGGATCAAACCAAGCGCTGGATCGCCCTTTTCAACCGTCAGCCCGGCTTCGGCCAGCCGCTTGCGCAGGTTCGATTGCCCTGCCTGATTGGACATCGGCACGATCCGCTGATTGCCCACGAGCTCCGGTACGACATGTTCATATGTTCCAGGGTCCTTCAGGATCGCACTGGCGTGCAGACCCGCCTTATGGGCAAAGGCGCTGGCCCCGACATAAGGCGATTGCCGCATCGGCACCCGGTTCAGGATATCGTCGAGCATTCGACTCGTCCGGGTCAGCCCGGCCAGCGCCTCGTGGCTTACGCCGGTTTCGAACTTGCTGGCATAGGGTTCCTTGAGCAGTAATGTCGGGATCAGAGAGGTCAGGTTGGCATTGCCACAACGTTCGCCCAGACCGTTCAACGTCCCCTGAACCTGCCGCGCGCCGGCCTCGATCGCGGCCAGCGAACAGGCGACGGCGTTTTCGGTATCATTATGGGTGTGAATGCCCAGCCGGTCGCCGGGTATCCCTGCGGCGATCACCTCGGTGACGATCCGTCCGACTTCGGATGGCAGGGCGCCGCCATTGGTATCACACAGCACGATCCAACGCGCACCAGCCTCCAGTGCCGCGAGGCAGCAGGCCAGTGCATAGTCCGGGTTGTCCTTGTAGCCGTCAAAGAAATGCTCGGCATCATAAAGCGCCTCACGCCCCTGCCCGACGATATGCGCAATCGACGCGGCGATGTTGGCAAGATTTTCTTCAAGCGTGATCCCGAGCGCGGTTGTAACGTGATAGTCATGCGATTTGCCTACGAGGCAAACTGTATCGGTTTCTGCATTCATCACAGCGGCAAGAACATCGTCGTTCTCCGCCGACCGCCCCGCGCGTTTCGTCATGCCAAAAGCTGCCAGCCTTGCCCGCGTTTTCGGAGCCTCGTCAAAGAATGCGCTGTCTGTGGGATTGGCACCGGGCCAGCCGCCCTCGATGTAGTCCACGCCCAGATCGTCCAGTGCTTTGGCGATTTGCACCTTTTCGGCCGTCGAGAATTGCACACCCTGGGTCTGCTGCCCATCGCGCAGGGTAGTGTCGTAGAGATAGAGGCGTTCTTTGGTCATAAGACTCGCTCGCGACAAACGACCCGGACGGGCCAGCGGCCCGGCCAGCGCCCGTCCCTCCCCCCGGGAGAGCGCTTTGCACCCACCCAAGGACGGGCGCTAGCCTTAGTCTGGGATGGAAAGGAATTCATTGTAGTTCCTCCAATTTGGAGGGCGCAAAATCAGATGTTACCGAAAACTCCGAGATACCTTTTGAACTACGTACTTGCACACCTGCCGCCGTCAGCTGAGCTCGCAATTCATCTGCTGCAGCATAGTTCTTTTCTTCACGGAATCTGTCCAATTCGGAAACCAATGATTGAATACGGCGTGACACCTCCTCTGATGGGATCAGATCGAAGAACCATTTTCCTGTGAATCCCAAGAATCGCAACGAAGCAGACAGTTCCTCGTACGCGTGCAGCTTCGCTAAATCTCGAAGAATTTTGAGCACTTCGGGAGTGTTCAGGTCGTCGCTCAAAGCAGCCGAAATATCTTTCACGGGTTCACTGCTATTGCCCTTCATGAAGTCGGGAAACCTATACCAACGCGCTAGTTCTTCCATCGCGCTCTTAGCGGTAGTTTCAGTCCAATCCATCGGCTTTCGGTAGTGAGTGCCGAGAAAAACAAAGCGGATTACCTCTCCGGGTACTTTCCACCCCCCGCTCCAGTTCCCATCAATCAAATCCCGCACGGTAAAGAAGTTGCCCAGCGATTTGGACATCTTCTTGCCTTCGACCTGCAACATCTCGTTGTGCATCCAGACCTTAGCGAATTCGCCTTCTGGGTGGGCGCAGCAACTTTGGGCGATCTCGTTTTCATGGTGCGGGAACATCAGGTCGTTGCCGCCGCCGTGGATATCAAAACTCTCGCCCAGCAATTCGTATGCCATGGCGGAGCATTCAATGTGCCAGCCAGGACGGCCCCGGCCCCACGGCGATTCCCAACCGGGCAAATCCGGCGACGACGGCTTCCAAAGCACGAAATCCATCGGGTTTTTCTTGTAGGGTGCGACTTCGACTCGCGCGCCGGCGATCATGTCGTCAACCGAACGGCCCGACAGATTGCCATAGTGTTCGCGCCAGCTGTCCACGGCAAACAGCACATGGCCCTCAGCCTCATAAGCATGTCCCTTGGCGATCAAGTCTTCGATCATCGTCACCATCTGCGGAATGAACTGCGTTGCGCGCGGCATGTGGTTGGGTTCAAGCGCGCCAAGTGCCGCCATGTCATCCAGAAACCACTGCGTGGTTTCCGCCGTGATCTCGCCAATCGACCGGCCACTTTCGGCGGCACGGGCGTTGATCTTGTCATCCACGTCGGTGAAGTTGCGCACATAGGTCACGTGATCCGCGCCATAGGTGTACCGCAAGAGACGGTACAGCACGTCGAACACCACAACCGGGCGCGCGTTGCCCAGATGCGCCCGGTCATAAACCGTGGGTCCGCAGACATACATCCGCACGTTGTCGGGGTCGATGGGGGCAAACACCTCTTTCTTACGGGTCTTGGTGTTGTGCAGCTTGATCGTCATGGCAAAATCCTCACGCAGGCAGCGCGGGCTTAGCAACTTGGTCAGTAGAAGAAAATGACAGAAACCGGCCCGCTTGAAAGATCAGCAGGGAATGCAGCAAATAATGGTGCAGATGCGGTTCATGCGATGACCTTAGCACAGGAGCCATGCCTTGGCCAAGCTCCTTTATCGCAATGGCAATCGCGCGAGCACACGCATCGCATTGACAAAACCGGGCGACTCTGACCCTCTCGCGCAAATTCAGCGACGGAGATCGACATGCACCTGTCCCAACGTATCACAAACATCACTGGCGGCGGATCCGACGGCTGGGATCTGTTCAATCGGGCACGGGCGATGATCGCCAATGGCACATCGGTGACGGAACTGACGATTGGCGAGCATGACATCCCGACCCATCCCAGCATTCTTGAGGCCATGCACAAGGCCGCCCTTGGCGGGCATACCGGCTATGCTGCGGTTCCTGGTACGGACGAGCTGCGCGAAACGGTTGCCGCACGGATACAGGCACAGACCGGGGTCGCGACCACCGCCGCCAACGTGATGATCACGCCGGGTGGGCAAGCGGCGCTGTTCGCCAGCCATACGGCGGTTTGTGACGATGGTGATGTGGCGCTGTATATTGACCCGTATTACGCCACCTACCCCGGCACCATTCGCGGCGTCGGGGCCGTGCCGCGTCCCGTTGCTGCACGTGCCGAAAACGCGTTTCAACCCCGCGCCGAGGATATTGATGCCGCTGCTGTCGGGGCGGCGTCGCTGCTCATTAACTCGCCCAACAACCCGACCGGCGTAATCTATGGCGAGGACACGCTCAGCCGGATTGCAGAGGTCTGCCAACGCCACGACATGTGGCTGATTTCGGACGAGGTTTATGACACGCAGGTTTGGGAAGGCAGCCACCTGTCCCCGCGCGCCCTGCCAGATATGGCTGACCGGACGCTGGTTGTCGGATCCATGTCAAAATCCTTTGCCATGACCGGATCGCGCTGTGGCTGGATCGTTGGCCCGGAAAGCGCCATTGACCATCTCATCACCCTTGCGATCCACACCACTTATGGCGTGCCGGGATACATTCAGGACGCATCCGTTTTTGCGCTTACACAAGGCGACGCACTGGAAAGAGAAGTGGCCACGCCATTCCGCAGGCGACGGGCTATCGCGCAGGATATTCTTGCCAGGCAAAACTCTGTTGGCCTGATTCCTGCGCAGGGGGCGATGTATCTGATGCTTGATGTTCGCGCTACCGGAATGACTGGAGAAGCCTTTGCCGAAGCCCTGCTGGATGCGCATCACATTGCGGTCATGCCGGGTGAAAGCTTTGGCGCGGCGGCGGCGGGCCATGTCCGCGTGGCGATGACCATCGAGGATCGCGCCTTTGCCACTTCGCTCGCGACCCTTTGTGAATTCGCTGAAACACGGGCCAGTCAGACCGCGTAATCTGCGCCGCAAACCCTCTGCGAATTCACCGGGATCTGCGCCCTGCCCCGGGAAAATGCGTCACCTGCGTCGCAAACAGGACAGATTCGTCGCCAGACAGCGTCACACTCGATAGCCAAGAGGAGACGCGATGCAGGCTGAAGAGAGCAAAATCAGGCTGATCTCCCGCACCATCGGTGCGGATCGCGGTCGTGCGGCACGCGGGAGACCGTACGGCGTCTGAAGCGCCCTCTTCCTCTCGCAACATGAGTGTCCCCATGAAAGATAATTCTACCTCTTCTGCTCCCTGTCGCAGCGGCGGACGTGCCGCGCGTCGTGCCTCGCGCAACGCTCCGCTTGCCGATCATCTCAGACCGATCCGTGCAGGAATGCCCGGTGGTACCTACAAACCGCTTAGCGACGCAGATATGCAGCGCATACACGAAACAGCGCTTGATGCTCTGGAGCAGATCGGTCTGGCCGATGCCCCCGAAAGCGGGGTCCGGTATCTGACCGGTGCCGGTGCGATCCTCGGTGACGACGGCCGAATCCGGTTTCCCCGCGCGCTGGTCGAAGACACCATTGATAAGGCAAACCGGTCGGTGACCCTGATGGGGCGCAGCCCTGCGCATGACCTGACCCTGTCCGGTTCGCGCGTGCATTTCGGCACGGCGGGCGCGGCGGTTCACATGGTCGATGTTGATGGGCGGAACTATCGCGAAAGCACCGTGCAGGATTTGCATGATGCTGCGCGCATCGCGGATCAACTCGGCAACATCCATTTTCTCCAGCGCCCTATGGTCTGCCGTGACATCGTCGACAACCTCGAGATGGATCTGAACTCGATCTACGCTTGTTGCTCCGGCACCACCAAACATGTCGGCATGTCCTTCAGTGACCCGACACATGTCGCTCCGGGGCTAGAATTGCTGCACATGATTGCGGGTGGTGAGGAAACGTGGCGAGAACGGCCATTTGTCAGCAATTCCAACTGCTTTGTCGTGCCACCGATGAAATTCGCAACCGAAAGCTGCGAGACGATGGAAAGATGTATTGAAGGCGGCATGCCGGTTCTGTTGCTGTCGGCGGGCATGGCAGGCGCAACCGCACCCTCGACCATCGCAGGTGCCATCGTGCAGGCGGTCGCCGAATGTCTGGCCGGGCTGGTCTACGTCAATGCTGTCAAACCCGGACATCCGGCCATTTTCGGAACCTGGCCTTTTGGCCTTGATCTGCGCAGCGGCGCGATGACGGGCGGGTCTGGCGAGCAGGCACTGCTGACCGCTGGCTGCGCCCAGATGCACCAGTTCTATGGCGTTCCCGGCGGTGCTGCGGCCGGGATCAGTGACTCAAAGCTCCCTGATATGCAGGCGGGATGGGAGCAGATGTGCTCCAATGTGATGGCGGGGTTGTCAGGTTTGAACATGGTCTACGAGGCGGCGGGGATGCATGCCTCGTTGCTCGGCTTCTGCCATGAATCAATGATCCTGGGGGATGATATCATCGGGCAGGCCCTGCGTTGCGTGCGCGGCATAGAAGTAAACGATGACACGCTGGCGCTGGAACAGATCCGGTCGGTTTGTATCGGTGGCCCCGGCCACTATCTCGGCACCGACGAGACACTCGGACGGATGCAGACAGACCATGTTTATCCTGCGCTTGGCGACCGTACGTCCCCAAAGGAATGGGATGAACGTGGCAAACCGGATCTGCTGAAACGGGCAACGGCGCGCAAGGACGAGATTCTGTCCCAAAGCGCTACGGCGCGTTTTGATCCGTTGAAAGACGCGAAAATTCGGGAGCGATTTAACATTCACTTATCCGCGTAATAAATTGCATCATAAAGAAAAAACGCCCGGCACTTCAGGCCGGGCGTTTGCAATTTTCGAGGTACCTTAGCCTTGGGTTTTGGGCATCAAGCCCGCGTCCTGTGCGGCCACCGACTCGGCATCATCTAATGCGCCATCGGAATTCAGATCCATCGCGGAGAAGCTTTCGACCGTGATCTCCGGATATACCGCCTGAACCTCGTCCAGTGTCAGCATGCCATCGCCGTTCGCGTCGATTTCGGTGGCCGCGAAGGCCATTGCGGGAAGGCTGACGGCAAGGGCTGCAAGTGCTTTGAGTTTCATAGTCTGTTACTCCTCATGTGTCGTATGGGTTTCTTGTTCTGTCCGTGAGTGGTGGACAGCCCCTACAGACACCCGCAGCGACCGGCTGTCACCCGACAACGCCAAGTCCGCCCCAAGCACGCCAGAGATTGCCGGAATGCCCGCTATGGATGGGCAAGAAGTTGCAGTCGCGCGCATGGCAAGCCTTGCTCGGCGGTTCCCGACCTATGTAGTGGTCGAAAACCGGCAAGCCATTGCTTGCAAAGAGCCATTTTCGCAATCAGCGGGAACCGGCCACGTCCAATACGACGAGTCAGTGCAGCGCTGATGCTCGCGCCTATTGGCGAGGCGTCGTCCTCAGAATAGGAAATCGGCCGCGTCAAGATCCGCCAGGTTGACGTTTTCAAGCGTGATGATGGTCTTGTCCGTATCATCGATCACGACATTGGCGCCGTCCTGGCTGATGTGGTTGTTCATCAGGTCATTGAAGGTCTTGATCCGGGTCACGGCCGTCAGATCGATTTGTTCATTGTCGTTGGTCGCATCGAAATCCCGTACGGCGTCATTGCCGTATTTGTTGGCAAACACAAAAACATCATCCCCCGCACCGCCATGCAAGACGTCATCCCCTTTGCCGCTGTCCAACCGATCATTGTCGTTCTGCCCAAAGAGCCGGTCGCGGCCGATTCCCCCGATCAGGATGTCATCGCCGTCTCCGCCCTTGATGTTGTCCTTGCCCGCGCCGCCGCTGAGCGTGTCATTGCCCTGGTTGCCAGACAGCTTGTCATTGCCATCACCGGTGAACAGATCGTCGTTTCCCCGCCCCCCCAGAAAATTGTCATCGCCCAAGGTATTGAGCAAAGCTCCATCACCGATCGTTGATCCTTCGGGGAAAACATCATCCAGATCACCTAGGGTCAGGTCCCATGCGCGGCCCATGATGTAGTTTTCAATGGCAAACGGGTCGGCGCCTGAGAGGTCAGCAAGGCGCAACGCTGCGAATGTTACCATATCAAGATCGACATTCGTGATTGTCATCGTCTCGACGACCGTCTGGAATTCGACAGTGTCGATCGTTCCGGTTGCAATATAGGTCAAGCCGCCGGGAGTGACTGCGGAGCTAAAGCCGCTACCATAGGCGGTGTAGGTGGATACTTCGCTTTGATATGTCCCACTGCCCGTGAATTGCGTGGATGTGAACCGGGTGCCAAGCACCGCCTCTTCGGCAATAAAATTAACGATCTGAAGCGTATCATCAACCGTGAAATGGGTATCTTCGGGCAGGACGATGGTAAAGGGCATGAGTGCTTTCCTTGCGATAAGTTGTTTTGGCTCGATGAGGAAAAGGTAGCACTCGTGCGTAACTGGTTTGCGCGGATTTAGCCAATTCCGCGAACTATCATACGTTAAAGTCTCCCCATGATTGAGTCACGCTGGTAATGCCGCAATCCTCGGCAAATCGAAAAACAAACTGTTCTTGAAATGGAAAAAACGGGGGCCAATTGACCCCCGTTGAGTTTCGCCGTTCAGGCTCATCTAGTTTACCGCCCGGTGTTTTTTTGCCTGCGGCCTGAACGTCGCCAAGAGCGAGCGCACCCGCCCCTTGTCCCTTGGAAATCCGCCGGATTTCCTAAGAGAGAGACAAAGCGGAAACCGAAGGTTTCTGCGGAGTCTCACCCCTTTGCCGTTTCAGACGGGCCGCCCATCGGCCCATCCCATGTGTTTCGTCGAGGTCCCGTCACTGTTTCGCAGCCCTGCGACCCCTACGCGTCATTTCTGACGCGATCTCGTAAGCCTCAACTTTGCGACTTGAAACATGAAGCTGTTCCAGCTCAGGTTGACCAAACTTCCGTTTCCAGACTTGCTCCACTGGACCTCGATCGGTTCGCCATCCATCGTTTGGATTTCCTCGATATTGTCGCCAGTCAAACCTGTCGCACCCAATTCCTCCAGATTTACAAGGAAACGTCCTCTTCCATAGAAATCATCGGGCTCGGCTACTATCTTCTGTCCGGAGTTGGTCACAACTACACAAGGAAAGGTAGTTACCGATACGCCGTTCATATCGACTGTCTTTAGCTGCATCCCGAAGTCCCACCGCAGGTGTTGCACTTCATGCAAGTCCCGTTGCGCACCAGCGTATAGTTGCCGCATTCGCCACAGGCCTCGCCTTCGTAGCCCTGCATCTTGGCCTTTGTCCGTGCATCCAGCGATACGGTGCCGGTCGAAACGGAAGTTGTGGTTGCCACAACTCCGGCCGACACTTCAGGCACCAGTGTTTGCAGCGTTTGTGCCGCATCCGCCGAAACCGCCAGCGCCGTCGCGCCCATATTCGCGCCTCCCTGCAGAACCACGAGCTCCTGAGGCAGACGTTTGCGAAGATAGCCGGTCGAGCTGATCTGCTTCAGCACTTCCAGCGATTTGCTCGCCGCGGTTTCGCTGAGTTCGCTGACGTTGGAGACACCTTCTTCTTCGCCACGCCCCAGATCATCGAACGTCGCCCCTTCTGGTTTTACATGCGCCAGATCGGTCCGGTCGAGGTAAGACACGGCGAGTTCGCGGAACACGTAGTCGAGAATCGAGGTTGCGTTCTTGATGCTGTCATTGCCCTGCACCATGCCGGCAGGTTCGAATTTGGTGAAGGTAAAGGCGTCGACGAATTCTTCCAGCGGCACCCCGTATTGCAGGCCAACTGAAACCGCGATGGCAAAGTTGTTCATCATCGCCCGGAACCCGGCACCTTCTTTATGCATATCGATAAAGATTTCGCCGAGATTTCCGTCTTCGTATTCGCCGGTCCGCAGATAGACCTTGTGTCCACCGACAATGGCTTTTTGCGTATAGCCCTTGCGTCTTTGTGGCATCTTTTCGCGGTGCGATTTGATGATTTCCTTGACCACGACCTTTTCGATGATCTTTTCGGCAATCACAGTCGCCTTTTCATGCGGCGTTCCGCTTTCCAGCGTGTCTGCAGCGTCGTCATCATCTTCGACCAGCGCAGACGCCAACGGTTGCGACAGCTTGGAGCCATCACGGTAAAGCGCGTTGGCTTTGACGCCCAAGGACCAGCTCAGCTCGTATGCCTTTTGACAATCCTCGATGCTGGCATCGTTCGGCATGTTGATCGTTTTGCTGATCGCCCCCGAGATAAAGCTTTGCGCAGCGGCCATCATGGTGATGTGGCTGTTGACCGACAGATAACGCTTGCCCTTCTTGCCGCAGGGATTGGCACAATCGAAGATGCCATAGTGCTCCTCGCGCAAGAACGGAGCGCCTTCCAGCGTCATGGTCCCACAAACGTGGTCATTCGCCAGTTCAACGTCTTTCTTGCTAAAGCCGAGGTGGCGCAGCAGGTCAAACGATGGATCGTTGAGCTTGGCCGCAGGGATTCCCAGCACGTTCTGGCAGAACTCTTCGCCCAGGGTCCACTGGTTGAACACGAACCGGATATCAAACGCACTGGCCAGCGCCGCGTCGACCTTGGCCAGTTCGTTGGCGCCAAAGCCATGCCCCGCGAGCGTGGTGTGGTTGATAGCGGGTGCATTGCCGATGGTGCCGTGACCCACAGCGTAGGATACGATTTCCTCGATCTGCGCAGAGCCATAGCCCAGCTTTTCAAGTGCCGCTGGAACCGATTGGTTGATGATCTTGAAATAACCACCGCCTGCCAGTTTCTTGAACTTGACCAGTGCAAAGTCCGGCTCGATCCCGGTGGTGTCGCAATCCATGACTAGCCCGATTGTTCCGGTCGGCGCGATTACCGTGGATTGCGCATTGCGATAGCCGTGCTTTTGACCAAGGCTCAGCGCCTCATCCCAGGCAGATTTTGCCAGATCGACCAACCGCGTATCGGGACAGTTGCCGTGATCCAGCGGTACCGGTTTGACCGCCAGCTTCTCGTAGCCTTCGGTCGCGCCGTAGGCCGCATTGCGGTGGTTACGGATCACCCGCAGCATATGATCGCTGTTGCGCTCGTAACCCGCGAATGGACCCAATTCGCCCGCCATCTCGGCACTGGTGGCATAGGCAACACCGGTCATGATCGCGGTCAGGGCGCCACAAAGTGCACGGCCTTCGTCGCTGTCATAGCTGTAGCCCATGTTCATCAACAGACCGCCGATATTGGCATAGCCAAGACCCAGCGTGCGGAAATCATAGGACAGTTGCGCGATTTCCTTGGACGGGAACTGTGCCATCATCACGCTGATTTCCAGCGTCACGGTCCAGAGACGCGAGGCATGCATGTAATCTTCAGCCTGAAACTCGCCATCCTTGAGGAAAGTCAGCAGGTTCATAGACGCCAAGTTGCAGGCCGTGTCATCCAGGAACATGTATTCGGAGCAAGGGTTCGATCCGCGGATTTCGCCATCTTCCGGGCAGGTGTGCCATTCGTTGACAGTGTCGTGGTATTGGATGCCTGGATCGGCACAGGCCCATGCCGCGTGGCCAACCTGCTCCCACAGATCACGCGCCCGGATGGTTTTGCCAACGCTGCCATCAACACGGTTGATCAGCTGCCAATCCGCATCCTTTTCAACAGCGGTCAGAAACGCGTTGGTGACCCGGATCGAGTTGTTGCTGTTCTGGCCTGAAACGCTGTTATAGGCTTCGGAATCCCAATCTGTATCATAGGTCGGGAATTCGATGCTTGTGTGACCCTGCCGCGCATAATCCAGCACCCGCTTGATGTAGGTCTCAGGGATCATGTTGCGCTTGGCGTCGCGAACCGCTTCCTTGAGCGCCGCGTTTACTGTCGGGTCAAAGGCATCCGCCTCGGCCCCGTCCCAAACACGGATGGCTTCAAAGATGCCGTTCAGCTTTTTCTCGTGCATTTTCGAACCGGCCACGATGCTGGCGACCTTTTGCTCTTCCAGCACCTTCCAGTTGATGAAATCTTCGATATCCGGATGATCGGCGTCGACGATCACCATCTTGGCCGCGCGACGTGTGGTGCCGCCGGACTTGATGGCACCTGCCGCCCGGTCGCCGATTTTCAGGAAACCCATGAGGCCGCTTGATTTTCCGCCGCCCGACAGGCTTTCGCCCTCGCCACGCAGATGGCTGAAATTGGTGCCCGTGCCACTGCCATATTTGAAAAGCCGCGCCTCGCGCACCCATAGGTCCATGATGCCGCCTTCGTTGACGAGGTCATCCTGTACCCCCTGAATAAAGCAGGCATGTGGCTGCGGGTGCTCATAGCTGGATTTGGATTTGGTCAGCTTGCCGGTCTTGTGATCGACATAGTGATGGCCCTGCGCCGGTCCGTCGATGCCATAGGCCCAGTGCAGACCGGTGTTGAACCATTGCGGGCTGTTGGGCGCTGCCTTTTGTGTTGCCAGCATGAATCGCATTTCGTCGTAATAGGCGCGCGCATCATCTTCGGAGCTGAAGTATCCACCCTTCCAGCCCCAATAGGCCCACGCGCCTGCCAGGCGATCAAATACCTGTTTGGAAGATGTTTCACCGCCCATCTCGACATCATCGCCATCGGGAACCGACCGCCACAAGAATTCGGGCACGTTCTTTTCACGTACCTTTTTCAACCGGCTTGGCACACCGGCCTTGCGGAAATATTTCTGGGCGATCACATCACTTGCGACCTGGCTCCAGCTTGAGGGGACCTCGACATCATCCAGACGAAACACAATTGTTCCGTCCGGATTGCGGATTTCCGAAGTCGCCGAAATAAAATCGAGCGCGGCATAAGCGTCCTGGCCGGCTGTGGTGAATTTGCGTTCAATCTTCATGTGCGCTGCCTCTGTCTTCCAGCTATTTTTCAAAGCCCTGTTTCAGGCCCGCGCCGGATTTTCCGACGCCATTTTTGGTGTGCCCGCAGCACGAGGCAAAACAGTACCGGCCCCTTGCAGAGCAAGAGAGACATCGGCGTGCGCGCCGTGACGTACCAGTGGTGCTTTACCGTCCCAACCTTGTCAGAGCCTCTGGCTATTCCTACCAGATTTAGTGGCTCAGCGGCCAGTTCATACAATTTGACGTATCTGACCGCATATGGTCAACGCAATTATTCGACAAATTGGGACTCTTTTTTGTTGACCTCGCAAACCCGGTTTTGCGTTCGCAAGAGCGAGGCGATTCATCCACAAAAGGTTAACGCAGGTGCAACCTCGGGACGCTCGGGAGGCCACAGCAAGAATTTGCCTGTTTCAACGGGCTTTGGCGTGTCATGTTAAGAAATGGGTTTGCCTTTTGCCGCGCTGCGGCACTAGGGACATCACGAGTTATGCACCGAGTCTGACCTCAGCTTCGTGTCGCATGACGGTCACAGAATTTTTTTGGAGATCCGTTCGATGCGCCCGGCCCCTGCTCCGATTTTACCACTACTGGCAGTAGTGCTAATGGGCTGCGAGACACAAGATATGGTGGCATCGAACGCCAAGGCGCGTTTCGCCTCCTATCCCGACTCGCTGGTCGCCGCGCTGGAATCAGCCTGTGAAGGTCCCGCTCAGACATTCCTTCGGCCGACACAGGATTCGATCGAATGTCGCGAATACTTGCCACCCGAGCCGACCGCTGCGATCATCCTGAGCTATGACGGCACTACAACCGATCTGCCGCAACTCGTCATACGCTTTCAGACACGAAAAGATGCGCCGGGATTCCTCGTTGAAAACGATGTCTACCTGAATGTGCCGCAGAAATCGGGTGCGCCGCTGCATGTACGGCAACAAGACCCACGGTTGAACCGGGTCGTCAATGCCCTCTACCAGCGGTCAGGCGGCGTGCCCGAACCGTGAAGACGCCTCAGCGTTGCCGGGGACATAGTTTCAGCTTTGTGAAAGTACTCCGGGGCGTCTGAGGGGCAGCGCCCCTCAGCTTTCACCCGAGCCATCTGCCCACATGCTTGCGAGCATCAGGCTCATCTTGTCGTAAGCGGTCGGGGCGGCGAGATTCGAACTCACGACCCCCTGTACCCAAAACAGGTGCGCTACCAGACTGCGCCACGCCCCGGACCGTGCGCCTCTCTAGCCGGGCCAATCGGATTTGAAAAGCCCTAACAGGGCCATATTGCCGGACCATCTGAAAAAACTATGTGTCGCATCTGTGAACCGGGCGAAATACCGTAGCTCTTGGCCAATCCGCCGTTGATTTCCAGCACTGCGTAAATGCCAGTTCCGCCTTCAATCGCGGTCAGGTCTCCTGGCACCGCGCGGTGATGCACGTGCTTTACCGTACCGGTCTTGTCCACAAAGATCATATCAAGGGGAATCAGCGTGTTCTTCATCCAGAAACTCGCCCGTCGCGGTGCCTCGTAGACAAACAGCATACCGGACCCGCGTGGCATAGACTCGCGAAACATCAAACCCCGTGACCGTGCCTTGGGCGTATCCACGGTCTCGACCGCAAAGCCCGCCTCGCCCCACGGGCCACGTATCTCAACATGATTATCGCGACATTCGGCGGCGACCACCGCGCCACCGCACAACAGTGCAATCAACAACACAGCGATGCGTATCATATCAGGAGTCGGTCGCAGACACGGCCATTTCCCAGGCCATGACCTCAGCAGCCATCCGGCCGCGCTTGCCATCGATCACCCGCATCGCGAGCGCTTCACCCGGTTGCAGGTCCGCAAGGCCCGATTGCCGCAGGACCTCGATATGCAGAAAGACATCTTCGGAACGGCCAAAGACATTGGCGAAACCAAATCCCTTGGATTTGTCGAACCACTTGACCCGCGCGGGTTCAAGCGGCGCATTGTGAATGACATCCGAATCCAACGTGGCGAAGTCCGTCAGAACCGGAATTTCTTCGCGCGCCGGTGGCGTAATGCTGACAATCTCGACCGCCTGAACGCCCCGGTCTGTCCGATGGGTGACAACTTCAATCCCGGCGCCGTCAGCAACAGAGCTCTGCCCGAAATTACGCAGGACATTTACATGCAGCAAAATATCCGGTCCGCCTTCGTCAGACACGACAAAGCCGAACCCCTTGACGGGATCGAACCACTTTACCTGACCGCGCACGTGGTACATGCTATTCAGATCGTCCGCCACAAGTTAACCACCACGATGATTGTTGCCCCATTGTTACACGAAGTAGTGGACAAGTTTAAGTACCAATTTCAAGAAGAAATTGCGACGAAATTACAAGTGGTTGCATTTCGCGTGACGTGAATGTCACGGACTGAGTCGCTGAATCTGCCATTCTGCGCCCTCATCTGGGCGTTGCCAGAGAAACCGATCATGCAATCGAAAGGCACCGTCGGCCCAGAACTCGATATGGCTCGGCACGAGCCGATAGCCACCCCAGAACGGTGGGCGTGAGGGGTTCGTCCCATGCTGCGCCGTCACCTTTGCGACCTCTGCCATCAACGTCGCGCGGCTGTTCAGAGGTTGCGATTGACGCGACGCCCAGGCGCCAAGGCGGCTCTTGAGAGAGCGCGAGGCGAAATACGCATCGGCCTGCGGGCCGTCTTCCCGGCTGATTGTGCCTCGGACCCGGATTTGGCGACGCAGCGATTTCCAGTGCACGACAAACGCTGCCTTACCTGCCCCGTCCAGTTCCTGCGCCTTCTGGCTTTCGTAGTTGGTATAAAAAACGAATGCGGCGGGTTCGATCTCTTTCAGTAGAACCATACGCACATTTGGCAGCCCGTCCGCATCCACCGTGCTCAGCGCGATGGCGTTCGGATCGTTCGGTTCGCTCGCCTGCGCCTCGGTCAGCCAGCGCTGTGCAATCGCAAACGGATCATCTCCTGCGAATTTCCCATCCCGTTCAGTCAATGTATCCCCTTCGCATCGGTCGCCCACGCACCGTGTCCTACTGTCTGCCAGTACTTGAAGCAGTCAGGTCAATCGCCTAAAGGTCAAGGCCACATTGCGCTTTTGTCGGAGAAAAAAATGTCAAATCAACTAATGGCCGGCAAACGCGGGCTGATCATGGGCCTCGCGAATGACAAGTCGATCGCATGGGGCATCGCCAGATCGCTTGCAGATGCCGGAGCCGACCTGGCGTTTTCCTATCAGGGTGATGCGCTTAAAAAACGGGTTGATCCGCTTGCCGCGCAATTGGGCAGCGAGATTGTCCTGCCCTGCGACGTAGGGGATGAAGCGTCGATTGACGCGCTGTTTGACGAACTGAAGGAACAATGGGGCACGATTGATTTTATCGTTCACGCCATCGGCTTCTCCGACAAAAACGAATTGCGTGGGCGCTATGTCGACACAAGCCGCGCCAATTTTCAACTCTCCATGGATATCTCGGTGTATTCCTTCACCGCAGTTGTTCAACGCGCCGAAAAGATGATGAACGAGGGCGGGTCTTGCCTCACGCTGACCTACTATGGTGCCGAACGCGTCATGCCACATTATAATGTCATGGGCGTCGCCAAGGCTGCGCTCGAGGCCTCCGTTCGCTATCTGGCCGAAGATCTGGGCAAGGACGGCATCCGCGTCAACGCGATCTCTGCCGGGCCGATCAAGACGCTCGCCGCCAGCGGCATTGGCGATTTCCGCTACATCATGAAGTGGAACGAAAACAATTCTCCCCTGCGGCGCAACGTGACCATTGACGATGTTGGCGGATCGGCGCTGTACCTGCTGTCCAATCTCGGTGCGGGGACGACGGGTGAGGTGCTGCATGTGGATGCAGGTTATCACGTTGTCGGAATGAAAGCCGTGGACGCACCGGACATGACCAAGGGCTAGGCCGCGATGGACTTCGCGCATGTCATTGCCTTCAACCTGACGCTGCTGGCGGCGATCGCGAGTCCGGGTCCTTCCCTTCTCTTTCTGACACGAAGCTCGATGGCGCATGGTCGCCGCGCCGGGCTAGCGGCGGCGGCTGGGCTGGCGGTCATGGCCGCGCTCTGGACGCTGACGGCGTTGTTGGGCCTTGAAGGTCTGTTCACCCTGTTTCCATGGGCCTACGGCTTACTCAAGGGGCTCGGAGCGGCATACTTGCTCTACATCGCTTGGACCACGTGGCGCGGTGCGCGACAGCCTTTAAGCGAGGTTAACGCCCCGTCGGGCAAGCGCATGTTCCTGCAGGGCCTCTTGATCAACCTGGGCAACCCGAAATCGGTGATGTTCGCGGCGGCCGTCTTGCTGGTGATCTTTCCGCCCGATCTGACCGCATATCAGAAAACCTTTATTTTCTTCAATCACCTGGCTGTCGAACTTACCGTGCAACCCTTGCTGGCGGTACTGCTCTCGACCGGCCCGGTCCGGCAACGCTATCTGAACCTGAAACCGGCGTTTGACCGGATTGCCGCCGCCGTCCTTGGCGCACTTGGCCTGAGGCTTCTGTTCGGGCGTTGATCAACCGAGAGCGGACTTTCCTTAGCCTCGGGCTTGCGCTAATGCGAAACAGACGAGGAGTGATCACATGACTGACAACCGCCTGCCCCACGAAAAGGGTTTTCACATCAGCTGGGACCAGATCCACCGCGACAGCCGCGCGCTGGCTTGGCGTCTGGATGGTCACGGCCCCGACGACGGTGGATGGCGCGCGGTTGTGGCTATTACCCGCGGCGGCATGGCCCCTGCGATGATCGTCGCGCGCGAGCTTGATATCCGCACGGTGGATACGATCAGTATCAAATCTTACGACCATCAGGCCCAGTCCGAAGCCAAGGTGCTGAAATCCCCGGATGCAGAGATGATGGGCGACGGAACCGGCATCCTGATCGTCGATGATCTGGTGGACAGCGGCAAAACCCTTGAAGTCGTGCGCAAGATGTTCCCCAAAGCGCATTTCGCGACCGTCTACGCCAAGCCCAAGGGGCGCCCGCAGGTCGATACCTTTATCACCGAAGTCAGCCAAGACACCTGGATTTTCTTCCCCTGGGACATGGCACTGCAATATGTCGAGCCTTACCGGGGCAAGGACTGACCGCGAATTACTACCGTTTCTGGGGCCTGACATGACGCGTACACGATCCACCTTTCCCTCTCCGATCGTCGAGACCTTTGGCTGGCTCAACGGGATCGAACACCCTGCGGATCGCCCGTTGATGCTAGTGTCGCAAGCCGCGCCCGTGGCACCACCACCGCAGGAATTGCGACAGGCGCTGGCCGACATGGTCCTGACCAATGACGCCATTCATCTCTACGGGCCCGTTCTGGGCCTGAACGAGCTGCGCGACGAACTTGCCAGCCAGTGCAGCGCCAGATATAATGGCGAGATCGCGCAAGCGCAGGTCGCCATCACCTCGGGCTGCAATCAGGCCTTTGCCGCCGCGATCGCCACGCTTACCGATCAGGGGGATGAGGTTATCCTGCCAACCCCTTGGTATTTCAATCACAAGATGTGGCTTGATATGTCCGGGGTCAACGCTGTTCCGCTGCCTGCTCAGGCGGACATGCTGCCCGATCCCGACGAGGCGGCACAGCTGATCAATGACCGCACACGGGCCATCGTTCTTGTCACGCCCAACAACCCCACCGGGGCCGAATACCCTGCGTCGCTGTTGCGCGCTTTCTATGATCTCGCCAAATCGCGCGGGATCAAGCTCATCGTGGATGAAACCTATCGTGATTTTGACAGCCGCGATGGCGCGCCGCATGATCTGTTTACCGATCCCGATTGGGACCAGACGCTGCTGCATCTCTATTCCTTTTCCAAGGCCTATCGCCTCACCGGGCACCGCGTCGGCGCGATTGTGACCTCTGCCGACCTGCTGCTGGAGATCGAGAAGTTTCTCGACACGGTCACGATCTGCCCGACCCAGACTGGCCAGCAAGCGGCGCTGTGGGGCATGCGGAACCTGTCAGACTGGTTGGCGGGCGAGCGTATGGAAATTCTCGCGCGTCGCGCCGCGATCCGTGACGGGTTTCCCGTTCTTGCCGCGCAAGGGTGGGCCTTGCGAGGGTTGGGTGCCTATTTCGCTTATGTCGAACATCCGTTCGACATGCCGTCTGACCAGCTGGCAAAATCGATGGTCAAGCAGGCCAGCATCCTTGCCCTGCCCGCCACGATGTTCACGCCGCCGGGTGATTCCCATGGCGCTCGCCATCTGCGCATCGCCTTTGCCAACCTCGACCGCGCCGGAATTGCCGCGTTTTTTGACCGAATGGCCACCCTGCCCGCCTGAACCCGTCTTGCCCCCCCAGAACACGCGTCGTAGACAAGGCGGCGAAAAACAAGGCAGATCATTGCCAGGCAGGGAGGCATCATGGCCGCAGGCGTTAAAAGTTTATCCAAGACATTCGTCTGGATTATCCTCGCACTTCTGATCGTGGGTTTGGCCGGTTTTGGCGCAACCAACCTCAGCGGCACGATCCGCACCATCGGATATGCGGGTGATCAACCGATCAGCGTCGACGACTATGGCCGCGAACTTCAACGCGAGATTCGCGCAATCGAGGCACAGTCGGGTCAAACCCTGCCGATGTCACAGGTCCGCGCCATGGGGCTGGATCAGGTGGTCCTATCCCGGCTCGTTGGGCTCGCCTCACTGGATAACGAAGTTGCGAACCTCGGCATTTCCATCGGCGATGAAAACCTGCAGCAGGAAATTCTGCAAATCCCGGCGTTTCAGGGGATCGACGGTGCATTTGATCGCGAATCCTATCGCTTTGCCCTCAGCCAGGCTGGCCTGAACGAAACCGACTTTGAAAACGATCTGCGCGCCGAATCCGCCCGCACGATTGTTCAGGGTGCGGTTGTGGCAGGCACCACGATGCCCGACGTCCTGACCCAGACCATGACCGACTACATCGCTGCAAGGCGCAATTTTACCTGGGCGCAGATGACGGCCGAGGATCTTGAAACACCGATTCCCGCCGCAACTCCCGAAGAATTGCAGGGCTACTACGACGATCATCCGGATGATTTCACGCTGCCCGAAACCAAGCGTCTCACCTATGTCCTGATGACACCGGAAATGATTCTCGATCAGGTCGAAATCGATGAAACCGCCCTGCGCGACCTTTATGACAGTCGTAGTGAGGAATACGACATTCCCGAACGGCGACTGGTGGAACGTCTGGCATTTGCCGATATCGCGGCGGCGTCGAGTGCAAAGGCACAGCTTGATGTCGGCGGCACGACCTTTGAGGCATTGGTCGAGCAACGTGGCCTGGCCCTCGCCGATATCGACTTGGGCGACGTTACCCGTGACGATCTGCGCGAAGCTGCGGACGATGTATTTGCCGCCGAGATCGGCGATGTACTCGGCCCGCTTCCGTCCGAGCTCGGCCCCTCCCTCTACCGCGTCAACGGAAACCTCGCGGCACGTGTGACCGCGTTTGAAGAGGTCGAAGAAGAATTGCGCGCCGAACTCGCAGGGGATCGCGCCCGGCGGCTGATCGAGACTCAGGCCGAAGGGATCAACGATCTGATGGCTGGAGGTGCAACGCTGGAGGAACTTGTCGAGGAAACCGACATGGCGCTCGGCACCATCAACTGGACAGACGAGGAACACGAAGGTGTGGCCGCCTATGCGGAATTCCGTGCCGCCGCCGCCGCCGTCACCGAAGATGATTTCCCTGAGATCGACTTTACCGAGGATGGCGCGATCTTTGCCCTGCGTCTGGAAGAAGTGCTGCCGGTTCGCCCGGAACCCTTTGCCGCCGCGCGCGAAAAGGTCGCCGAGGCATGGGCGCTGGAGCAGACCGAAGCTGCGCTGAGGGCGCAGGCAGATGCGATTGTTGCAGAACTCGGTGAAGGCGAAGATTTCACCGAAACCGGCCTGTCCTTTCGCGTCGAGAACAGCATGACGCGAACGGCATTTGTCGAAGGCACACCTCCGGATTTCATGTCGCAGGTGTTCGAAATGGAAAAAGGCGAACTGCGCGTGATTTCTGGCGAAGGCACCGTTTTGATCGTGCGGCTTGAGGATACCCTGCCGCCGGAAGAGACCGCTGAGCTGACCGCGATGCAAACAGCGTTTGGCGATGGCCTTGATCAGGCATTGGCCGAAGCTCTGTTCGAGGCCTTCATGCGCGATGCCCGTCTGCGCGCTAAACCGCAAATTGACCAGCAGGCGCTGAACGCCGTGCAGGCGAGTTTCCAGTAAGGGCAGATCATGGCGCTGACACCGGACTACGACAGTTTTGCCCGCGCTTACGAGGCGGGCGAAAATCAGGTTGTCTACACGCGGCTTGCCGCCGATCTCGACACGCCGGTGTCATTGATGCTCAAGCTGACGGGCGCGCAAAAGGACGCCTTCATGCTTGAATCCGTGACCGGTGGCGAAGTGCGTGGGCGCTATTCGATCATCGGAATGAAACCGGACCTGATCTGGCGTTGCCGGGGCGTTCAAAGCGAGTTGAACCGATCCGCCCGCTTTGATCCGGATGCGTTCGAAGGCCAACAGGGCGATCCCATGGCCAACCTGCGCGGCCTGATTGGCGAGAGCCACATCGCGCTCCCCGAAGACCTGCCACAGGCAGCTGCCGGGCTGTTTGGCTATCTCGGCTATGACATGGTGCGGCTGGTGGAACATCTGCCGGATGTCCCGTCCGATCCGCTGGGCCTGCCGGATGCGGTGATGTTACGCCCTTCGGTCGTGGCAGTTCTGGATGGGGTCAAGGGCGAGGTCACGGTGGTTTCGCCTGCCTGGGTCAGCGATGGCCAGACTGCGCGCGCGGCCTATGCTCAGGCGGCAGAACGGGTGATGGATGCGGTACGCGATCTTGAACGTGCCATGCCAGCCGAAACCCGCGACCTTGGGGATGCCGCCGAAGTTGCCCCCCCGGTCAGCAATTTTACACCCGATGCCTACAAGGCCGCGGTGGAGACCGCCAAAGACTATATCCGCGCCGGCGACATCTTTCAGGTCGTACCGTCACAGCGATGGACGCAAGAGTTTCCCCTGCCCCCCTTTGCACTGTATCGCAGCTTGCGCCGAACCAACCCGTCGCCCTTTATGTTCTATTTTAACTTTGGCGGTTTTCAGGTGATCGGGGCGTCGCCCGAAATTCTGGTGCGCGTGTTTGGTAGCGAGGTCACGATCCGCCCAATCGCAGGCACCCGCCCGCGCGGCGCAACGCCTGAAGAGGACCGGGCGCTCGAAGCAGACCTGCTTGCGGACAAGAAAGAACTGGCAGAGCATCTGATGCTGCTTGATCTGGGCCGGAATGACACCGGTCGGGTCGCCAAGATCGGCACGGTACGTCCGACTGAGAAATTCATCATCGAGCGTTATTCTCACGTGATGCACATTGTCAGCAACGTGGTTGGCGAACTGGACGAAAACAAGGACGCGCTTGACGCGTTTTTCGCAGGGATGCCCGCAGGTACCGTCAGCGGCGCGCCCAAGGTGCGCGCGATGGAAATCATCGACGAGTTGGAGCCAGAAAAGCGCGGTGTCTATGGTGGCGGCGTCGGCTATTTTTCGGCCGGTGGTGATATGGACATGTGCATCGCGCTGCGTACGGCGGTGGTGCAGGATCGCAAGCTTTATATCCAGGCTGGGGGCGGAGTTGTCTATGACAGCGATCCGGAGGCCGAGTATCAGGAAACCGTTCACAAATCCAACGCCATCCGGCGCGCGGCGGCAGATGCTGCTCGCTTTACCGGGAACGGTAACAGCTGAACGGTCCCATTGGGACGTTTCTAGAGAGGGCGCTGCCCCCGCCGCCCTCCGGGCGACTCCCCCGGAGTATTTTTGCAAAGCTGAAGATGTCGGCTCTGGCAGGTATGCACGGTTTGCGTGCGTCTGACGGTTCTTGATCGTCGCTGCTTGCCCGCAGCCGGAATGAGAAAGGGCCGCACGTCATCGGTGCAGCCCTTTCTTAACGTGTTCAATGTTCGATCCGGTGGGGATCGCGCGATTTAGCCGACCAGTTCGAGACCAGCGAAGAAATAGGCGATTTCTACTGCTGCGGTCTCGGGCGCATCCGAACCGTGAACCGAGTTTTCGCCAACCGACTCGGCGAATTCGGCGCGGATGGTGCCGGGTGCGGCGTCTGCTGGGTTGGTGGCGCCCATGATTTCCCGGTTCTTGGTGATGGCGCTTTCGCCTTCCAGAACCTGCACGACGACCGGAGCCGAGGACATGAATTCGCAAAGTTCGCCATAAAACGGACGTTCCTTGTGGACTTCATAAAACACGCCAGCCTGCTCCATGGTCATGTGAATGCGCTTTTGCGCGATAATGCGCAGGCCCGCTTCTTCAAACTTGGCGTTGATCTTGCCGGTCAGGTTGCGGCGGGTGGCGTCGGGCTTGATGATCGAAAAGGTGCGTTCCAGTGCCATCGGGCATCTCCATCTTTGGGCGGCGGAATTGTCCGCCGGACTATCTTGCGCGCCGCCTAGCACGGGCTGGCTGGTTTGAAAAGGCGCGTTGGGCCGGTCTGGGCGGCATTTTGACCTGAATCGCCGTGGTCGTGTCAGGCCACGTCCACAAGCGGATCGATCTGATCGCGCCATCGAACGTAGAGTGCAGACAGCAAGCCGAAGCCGCTGATCACCGACATCATCGCCAGAACCGCAAAAGGTGCATTTCCGGCCGTCACGATCGCACCGGTGCTGCTGGTCAGAACGGCCCCCAACCCAACTGCCAGCGCCCCCGACAGACCCGAAGCCGTGCCCGCGAGGCTGGGGCGCACTGACAACAGGCCTGCGCTGGCGTTTGCAATGGTCAGCCCGTTGCCAAATCCTACTGCGATTGCAGAGGCAAAAAACACCCAGACGCTCCCGAGGCCCAGAAAGAAGAGGACAAGGCCGATCAGCGGCCCAATGGTTGCGGCGCTGCGCCCCCAGAGGATCAGCGGCATCAAACCGGTGCGCGCCGCCATCCGTCCTGTGACAAAATTGCCCGCCATGAAACCGGTGGTGATGATGCCGATTCCAACACCCAGCATGGCCGGGCTGAGATCGAACCAAGCGGAGGCAACAAGCGGTGCGCCGGTGATGAAGGTATAAAAGCCACCCACCGAGAATGCGATACAAAGGCTGTACCCCCAGAACCGGCGCGACTTCAGCAGGTAGGGATATTCGCGCAATTGCTGCCCGAACTTTGCGGATGGCGTTCGGTGCGTTTCGCCAAGGTCGAACCAGAGCAAGGCCAGAACCGCGAAGCCCATAAACGTGAACAGACCGAAACCGGCCCGCCAGCCAAACAGCATGTGCAGCGCGCCACCCAGAACCGGTGCCAACATCGGCGCCAGCGCCATCGACATGGCGACGTATCCCATCAGGCTCGCCGCCTCGTTGGGAGGATGCATATCCCGTATGATCGCGCGAGACAGCACCTGCCCCGCCGCGATCGCGCCTTGCAGCAGGCGAAACGCCAGAAAGACCCAGAACTCTTGCGCAAGCACGCACCCGACAGATGCGAGCGCAAAGATCGCCACGGACACGAGGAGCACCGGGCGGCGTCCGAACCTGTCTGACATCGGGCCAATGATGATCTGCAGAACCGCCGTAATCGCCAGATAGCCCGATATCGCGAGGTTCAAATAGCCGTAGGAGACGTCGAATTCTTCCGCCATCTGCGCCAGCGAAGGCAGAATCATGTTCAGCGATACCACCGATACTCCGGTCAGGATGACCAGTGTATACAGATGCGGTGGGCTTTGCGCGGGTCGCATGAGGAACTCGGTGACTTCGGGGTTGCGAACAAAGCTGCGCTAACACGTCGGAGACAGGCTTTCCATAGCCTCCCCGGCTCTGCTAAGAGCCGCCTCATGTTACGCATAAATGATATCACCTACGCCGTCGAAGGCCGCCCGTTGTTCGAATCGGCCAGCGCCACCATCCCTACGGGGCACAAGGTTGGCATGGTCGGGCGCAATGGCGCTGGCAAGACCACGCTGTTCCGTCTCATCCGGGGTGAATTGGCGCTTGAAAGCGGCGCTATCAGCCTGCCCTCGCAGGCCCGCATCGGTGGAGTCGCGCAAGAGGTTCCCGGCAACGAAGTGTCGTTGCTGGATACCGTTCTGGCCGCGGATACCGAACGCGCCGACCTGCTGGCCGAGGCCGAAACCGCCACTGACCCGGCGCGAATCGCCGATGTTCAGACCCGCTTGACCGATATTGACGCTTGGTCCGCCGAGGCACGCGCATCATCGATTCTGCGCGGTCTGGGGTTTGACAGCGACGAACAGGCCATGCCGTGCAGCGCCTTTTCCGGTGGCTGGCGGATGCGCGTGGCGCTGGCGGCGGTGTTGTTTTCTCAACCGGATTATCTGTTGCTGGACGAACCGACCAACTATCTGGATCTCGAAGGCGCGTTGTGGCTGGAGAACTATCTTGGTCGCTATCCACACACCGTGATCATCATCAGCCATGATCGCGATTTGCTGAACCGGGCCGTGGGCGGCATCCTTCATCTGGAGGATCGTGGGCTCACGTATTACACGGGCAACTATGACCAGTTCGCCCGCCAGCGCGCTGCCAACCGTGCGGTGCAGGCGGCAGCGGCCAAGAAACAAGATGCAAGGCGCGCGCATCTGCAGGCCTTTGTCGACCGGTTCAAGGCCAAGGCCAGCAAGGCCAAGCAGGCGCAGAGCCGGGTCAAGATGCTGGAAAAGATGGAAACCATCCGCGCGCCCGAGGATGCGGCGCGCACGGTATTCTCGTTTCCCGAACCCGAAGAACTGTCGCCCCCGATCATCGCCACCGAGGGCGTCAAGGTCGGCTATGGCGACACTGTTGTGTTGCGCGATCTGAACCTGCGCATCGATCAGGACGACCGGATCGCGTTGCTCGGCAAAAACGGTCAGGGCAAATCTACACTCGCCAAGATGCTCAGCGACCGGCTGGCCCCGATGGCCGGCAAGATGAGCAGCTCCAACAAGCTGCGCATCGGGTTCTTTGCACAGCATCAGGTCGAGGAACTGCACGTCGACGAAACCCCGCTGCAACACCTGCTGCGTGAACGCCCCGCCGAGGGACAGGCCCGCTTGCGTGCGCGACTGGCCGGGTTCGGTCTGGGTGCGGATCAGGCCGACACGGTGGTCGGACGGTTGTCAGGTGGGCAAAAGGCGCGGTTATCACTGCTGCTAGCCACCCTGCCCGCGCCGCATCTGCTGATTCTCGACGAACCGACCAACCACCTCGATATTGAAAGCCGCGAGGCGTTGGTCGAGGCGCTCACCGCCTACTCCGGCGCGGTCATTCTGGTCAGCCACGACATGCATCTGCTGTCACTAGTGGCCGACCGGCTTTGGCTGGTTTCGGCAGGTACGGTTCTGCCTTATGAAGGCGATCTGAATTCCTATCGTGATCTGCTGCTGGCGCGCGACAAGCCTTCGCGCAAACCGGATGAGGCCAAAGCAAAGCCCAAGCGCCCCTCGCGCGATGCCATTCTCGCATTGCGCGCAGAGGCCCGCAAAAGCGAGGAACGGGTGCAAAAGCTGAACACCATGCGTGACAAGCTGGCAACCAAACTGGCGGATCCGGCGCTTTATGAAGACGACAAGAAAGGCGAAGCCGAAGTCTGGCAACGCAAATACGCGGAAGTCATGAATGGGCTTGACCGGGCCGAGGCGCTCTGGATGAGTGCACTTGAAAAACTTGAACGGGCGGAGGCCTGACATTGGATACCGCGTTTCTGATTACCGCCTTTGTGACGCTATTTGTCGTGATCGACCCTATCGGCCTGGCGCCGCTGTTTATCGCCATGACTCAGGACACGTCGGCGAAACGACGGCGTGCGATCGGGATACGCGCCTGTCTGACCTCGATCGGAATTCTGGCCATCTTTGCGGCCTTTGGCGAGGCGGTTCTGGGCTTTGTTGGCATCTCGATGCCTGCGTTCCGAGTGGCGGGCGGAATCCTGCTGTTCCTGACGGCGCTCGACATGCTGTTTGAGCGGCGCACCAAACGCCGCGAGGGTCAGGCCGAGGAAGATGAAGGTCCGGATCCGTCGGTGTTTCCGCTGGCCATTCCGCTGATTGCCGGCCCCGGTTCGATCGCTACGGTGATCCTGCTGGCTGGGCAAAAGCCGGGCCTCGAAGGGCTTGCCGTGGTGATCGGCATCATGATCGCCGTGGTCGCGCTTGTTTTTCTGCTGTTTCTGGTCAGCGGTTTTCTGGCCACGGCCCTCGGCAAGACAGGGATCAACGTGGTTACACGCCTGCTCGGGATGTTGCTGGCGGCACTTGCGACCCAGTTTGTGTTGGACGGATTGCGCAATTTCGGATTTGCCAGTTAGCAAGCGTCGGCGGGATGCCTATATGCAGAGTGTAAACTTTGGAAGGACCCGATGGCGTCATTTGAACTAGGCAACGTGATCTACCTGATCCTGTTATTGGCCATGGTGCTGACATGGTTCGTGGCGCAGAACCGGCAGTCGCTGAGCAAGATCGTGCAACAGGTGTTGGCCTGGGGGCTGATCTTTATCGGCGTGGTCGCCGCTATCGGCGTCTGGGATGACATCCGGCAGACCCTGCGTCCGACGCAAAGCGTCATCACAGCAACCGGACAAATCGAAGTCCCGCGTGCACAGGACGGGCACTATTATCTGACCCTGCAGGTCAATGACAAACCCATTGAGTTCTTGGTGGATACCGGGGCATCCGAAATGGTGCTGACCGCGGCGGACGCAGAACGTGCCGGGTTGCAGCTGGACGACCTAATCTATTCCGGACGGGCCTTGACCGCCAATGGCGAGGTCCGCACCGCGCGCGTCAAACTTGACAGTGTCGAGCTTGGCGATGTTCTCGACCAAGGTGTAACCGCCTGGGTCAACGAAGGCGAAATGGAGCAATCGCTGTTGGGAATGGGCTATTTGCGGCGGTGGAACCGGATCGAGATCAGCGATAACGCGCTTGTTCTGACGCGCTGATACGGCCACGCCGCGCCACCGAAATTTGGGGCAGTGGCTATTTCCGGTTGGTCGCACCCTGCTTTGGTGCATAGTTGACCCTGCTGCGGGAACACCTCAGGGCAGGTCATGGAACATTATCTCGTCTACATCGCCTTCGCGATGCTTCTCTATTGCATGTACTCGGCCAGAATTGGCGCGTTTGGGATAACGATGCCCATGGTCAGTCTTGCCATCGGCGTGTTTGTCGGCCTCGGCGACTCGGCTCTTGATCTGGAGGCAGCCTCGACCTTTCACCATCTGGCCGAGGTCACGCTGGCCCTGCTGTTGTTTGCCGACGCCACGAGCCTGCGGCGCGATACGTTGAAAAAGATCGGTCAACGCACCAAGCGCATGCTTCTTCTTGGTCTGCCCTTTGCGATCATCATCGGCGCACTGCTCAACTGGCTCCTGCTGACGGACTGGCCGTTCTGGGAAGTGTGTCTGCTGGCCGCGCTTCTCGCTCCGACGGATGCGGCACTTGGGCAATCGATACGGTCCAATACCAGCATTCCGCAAGACTTCCGCGATGCAATGAATGCCGAAAGCGGGTTGAACGACGGTCTCGCCTTGCCCTTCGTGATCTTCTTTGCCGGGCTTGCCGTCAGCGATGCGGTTCCGGTTCTGGGGGATGGCTCGCTTGTGAAGCTGCTCGTCAAGGAAATCTGTATCGGTGCTGGTGTCGGCCTGCTGGGCGGTTTCGTGATCGGAAAACTGCGCAACCACGTCATAGCCCAGAATCTGATGGATCTGGAGCTTGGTCAGGTCGCTGTTCTGGTGCTTGTCGGGTTCATCTTTTTCGCGGCGGAACATTTTGAGGGCAACGCCTTTGTTGCCGTCTTTGTTGCCGGGCTTGCCT
This sequence comes from Sedimentitalea sp., assembly GCF_039973035.1. Lineage (NCBI taxonomy): Bacteria > Pseudomonadati > Pseudomonadota > Alphaproteobacteria > Rhodobacterales > Paracoccaceae > Sedimentitalea > Sedimentitalea sp. Next base: position 485,943 of record NZ_JBDWLR010000042.1, on the reverse strand, counting down.
ATGCCAATACCGTGAATTCCACGACGCTGCCCGCCCGCCATTTTCTTGAAGGCGACGGCCAGTTCCTTGCCATGCTCAGCTTCCTTTTCATCGGCGTTCTGTTTGTTCCCGAAGCGCTGACGTACTTGTCGGGTGTGGACCTCGTTGTCGTGATCCTGTCGCTTGTGTTCGTCCGCCCGGTTGCAATCTGGCTATCGCTGATGGGAACAAAAACCACGCCAAACGAGCGGCTGTTCTATGGCTGGTTTGGACCACGCGGCCTCGCGACCGCGCTGTTTGCGGTATTCGTTGCGATGGATTTTGAAGGGATCGTGATGATCCACAAGATCGTCGCCATCGCGATTACGGCTGTTCTGATATCGGCCTTCGCTCATGGCTTTAGCGCCAAATACGCCGCGCAACTGTTTCGCTTTGACGAGATCGAAAGGAAATAGGCAAAGGTTGTCGATCAGCGCTCTGCCTTTTTCTCCCAACGACCGGAATCCTCAGACCAGTATTGCGCGGAACACCCAGCATCGGTCAGCGCTTTCCACTGTTCACGCGCACGCTGTACCGCAGGGGGATCATTGCCGTCAAAGAGGATGCACACCCGTTCGAGAGAGTTAACCTCTTCGGGCGCAATATCTGCTCCATCAATCGTCATCATGCATTCCGCAGCGTTTGCAGCGTTGCCGGTTGTCAGCAGGATCGGCTGGTCGGCATCATGCGGACCACCGGCCACCCCATGCGGAAGAAAGCCGTCATCCGGGCCAAGCCACAGCCGTTCATCAAGCCATGCCAAACGACCGCTGTCTGTACCGCGCACAGCGATACGCCACCCGGCCTGCCGCGCCTTACCCAATAGCACAGGCAAGGTGTGCTCAAGCGGCTGGCGCGTGAGGTGATAGAAATAGGCCGCGCCCATTACGGCGCAGCCATCGGGTCGTAATCGCCCAGCGTCCAGATATGCCCCTCGGGGTCACGTACGGAAAAGCTCGCGCCGCCATAGGATTGATCCTCAAGTGGCATCACGATCTCGGCCCCCGCCGCGACCGCCCTTGCGTGCCGGGCGACGACATCATCAACAACGGCATAGATCGACGTTGTGACTCCCCCTGCTGACGCGGGATCCGTCATGAACCCATCAAAGGGACCCTCATTGGGCGGGCCAAACATCATCAACCCGCTGCCCAGCCGGATCTGCACATGCACAATCTTGCCTGCGTCATCCCGATAGACCGCGTGTTCGACCAATCCGAGCACGCCGGTGACAAAGGCCAGCGCGGCCTCGCAATCGCGGTAGCGGGTGGCGGGGATGAGCATGGGCAGACCTGTGTCCTGATTACTCCGAGGCTTCGAACTTATCCTGCACCAGCCGGTTCAGCGCCGCAACGCCCCAGCCCGTCGCGCCTTTGGGGGCAAAGTCGGTCTCGCCTTTGACCGAGGCTACACCGGCAATGTCCAGATGGATCCACGGCGTGTCATCCTTGACAAAGCGTGCGAGGAACTGTGCTGCCGTGATCGACCCGGCAGGCCGCCCGCCCGTGTTCTTGATATCGGCAATCGGCGATTTGATGAGATCGTCATAGGCCTTGCCCAATGGCATGCGCCACGCCCCCTCACCTTCTGCCGCTGCGGATTTGAGAAAGGCGTTGCAAAAGGCGTTATCGTTCGAGAAAACACCTGCGTTTTCATGCCCCAAGCCAACAATGATCGCGCCAGTCAGGGTCGCAAGATCGACCATTCCAGCAGGCTTGAACCGCTCTTGCGTGTACCACATGACATCACACAGAACCATGCGACCCTCGGCATCGGTGTTGACCACTTCGACGGTCGTGCCCTGCATGGATTTGATCACGTCACCGGGGCGAGTCGCTGTACCTGACGGCATATTTTCCACAAGCCCCACCAGACCCACCACGTTGGCCGGTGCCTTGCGCAACGCCAACGCCCGCATGGTTCCGGCAACAACACCCGCACCCCCCATATCCATGGTCATGTCTTCCATGCCACCGGACGGTTTGAGCGAGATACCCCCAGTGTCAAACACCACGCCCTTGCCGACCAGCGCAAGCGGTGCGTCGTCTTTCTTGCCGCCGTCCCACTGCATCACCACAACCTTGGACGGGCTGGCCGAGCCCTGCCCGACCGCAAGCAATGTGCGCATGCCCAGCTCTGCGAGCTTGTCTTCTTCGAGAACTTCAACCTTGAGTCCCAGCTCCTTCATTTCCGCCAGGCGGTCGGCAAACTCGGTGGTGGTCAGCACGTTCGCAGGTTCATTTACCAGATCGCGCGTCATATGCGCGCCTTCAGCCACGGCCAACAGCGGCGCAGCGGCAGCAGAGATATCCTCGGCCTTGGTATGATAGAGCGTCACAGGTGCAGCGTCGTCCGCGCTGTCATCATCCTTGGATTTATAGGCATCAAAACGATAATCCCGGAGTGCAATCCCCAGGGCGAGTTCTGCCGCCTTGCGCATACCGCCCGTCATCACGCTCAGCGGCTTGCCCGCCTTCAATCTGGCCAGCGCCGCACCGGCCTTACGCGCATCAACGGCGGTGTTGTTGCGGTCCAGAACCAGCACATCCAAGGCTTCGGCGGCGAGGCCAGTCGGCCATGCCAGCGATATCACCTGCCCCGACTTGGCTTTGGAGAACTTATCGCTCGCCACCAGCCGGGCGATTGCGCCCTTGGTCAGGCGATTGGCCCGGCGCGCAGACGGGTCCATCTTGCCGTCCGGTGTCACAATGATGACGACCCGCCCCTTGGCAGCCTCCATCACGTCCAGATCCGTGGTTTCGAATGCAATTGGCGTCAAACGGCTCATCTCAAGGCTCTCCAAACTGTTGTTGCGGCTACAGGTAACGCGGGCGATGCGGGTTGACCAGATAGCAGTTTTCGCCACCACAGAATTGCATTAGGGTCGCGCTCACCAATTTTGAAGTCGAACTGGGAGAGCGCGGTGTCACGATACGACAGATACGTCCTGTCGCAGTACCTTGTGTTGTTCGGCTTTTTCTCGCTGATTCTTGTTGCTGTGTTCTGGATCAATCGCGCGGTGGTGCTGTTTGACAAGCTGATCGGGGACGGCCAATCGGCCATGGTGTTCTTTGAATTCACCGCTCTGACCCTGCCCAATCTCATCCGCATGGTATTGCCGATGGCGGCCTTTGCCGCATCGGTCTATGTCACCAACCGGCTGAACTCTGAAAGCGAACTGACGGTGATGCAGGCCACCGGATCGAGCCCTTGGCAACTGGCGCGCCCTGCCCTGGCCTTTGGCCTGATCACCGCCGCCATGATGAGCATATTGACCCATGTGCTATTGCCAGCCTCGACCAAACAACTTGAACTGCGCGAAGCCGAGATAGCACGCAACGTCACGGCTCGGCTGTTGACCGAAGGCAGTTTTCTGCATCCGGCTGGCGGGGTCACTTTCTATATTCGCCAGATCGACCCGGATGGCCGGCTAAACGATGTGTTTCTGTCGGACCAGCGTGATCCAAAACAAAGCGTGATCTATACCGGTGCCGAGGCGTTTCTGGTCCGCGACGGCGAGCGTTCCAACCTGATCATGGTGGACGGCATGGCGCAACGGCTGGATACGGTGACACAGACGCTATCGACCACCGTTTTCGCCGATTTCTCGTTCGATATCAGCTCTCTGATCAACAAAAACGACACCCGCACCCGTAACATTCGCTCGATCCCGACGCTTGAACTGATGCGTTCGCCGGATGCGATCACCGAGACTGATGGTTACACGTCGGGGCAGCTTGCCGAAGAGCTGCATCTGCGCTTTGCCCGCGCGCTGGTCTGTGTCGCCGTAACGCTGATCGGGTTCTCGACATTGCTTCTGGGCGGGTTCTCTCGTTTTGGAGTCTGGCGACAGGCGTTACTGGCCTTTGTCCTGTTGGTGTTTTTGGAAGTTCTGCGGGGCATCGTGTCTGACCCGGTCCTGGAGAATGCCGATTTCTGGCCCCTCACCTACCTCCCGACCGTGGTCGGGGTGATAATTGCGACCCTGTTCCTGTGGCTCGCTTCACGACCGAAGAAACGCAGAGCCAAGGCCAACACCGCCCCCACTGCCGAGGTCGCGACATGATCCTTGATCGGTATTTTGCCAAACGTTTTCTCTTCAGCTTCCTGATGATCGGGGCCGTGTTCCTAACCTTGATCATGTTGATCGACCTGATTGAACAACTCAGAAAATTCGAGGGCGTGGAGGTCAGCTTTGGCCAGCTTTTTCGCCTGATGCTGCTGAGCGCTCCGGCGGCGATCAACGAGATCCTGCCTCTGCTCATGATCCTTTCCACCGTCGTTCTGTTCGTCGGTCTCGCACGCAGCAGCGAACTTGTTGTGACGCGCGCAGCTGGGCGTTCGGGTATTCGTGCGCTGGCCGCTCCGGTTCTGGTCGCAATGGTTATCGGTGGGCTTGCCGTCAGCACACTGAACCCAATCGTCGCGGCGACCTCCAACCGCTATCAGCAACTGGTCGATACCTATCGAACCGGTGGCCCATCCGCCCTGTCGCTCAGCGGCGAAGGTCTGTGGCTGCGGCAAGGCGCTCTGCAGGGGCAGTCAGTGATCCACGCCACCGGCTATGGTGAGGGCGCCGACTCGCTGGTGCTCTACGACGTGACCATCCTGACTTACGCAAAGGATGGTGGCCCTGTCCGCCAGATGCGCGCGGAAAGCGCGACACTGACACAGGACGAATGGATACTGGGCGACGTCAAAGTTTGGCCGCTGGTCACTGGCCTGAACCCGGAAACCAGCGCCGCCACACATGACATTCTTCGCATTCCGACAACGCTGACCGAAGACCGGATTCGCGACAGCATCGGCAAGCCGACCGGTATCTCGATCTATGACTTGCCAGAAACCATTCGCGAACTGAAACGCGCGGGATTTGCCACCAAGCGACAAGAGGTCTGGCTGCAGTCCGAGCTGGCACGGCCGCTGTTTCTGATCGCAATGGTGCTGGTCGGAGCCACCTTTACCATGCGCCACACCCGCTTTGGTGGCACAGGCGTCGCAGTGCTGGCCTCGGTTCTGTTGGGTTTCGGGCTGTACTTCATTCGAAACTTTGCGCAAATACTCGGCGAGAATGGTCAGATCCCCGTAACGCTGGCCGCCTGGGCTCCGCCGATCGCATCGATTCTGCTCACCCTCGGATTACTTTTGTACGCGGAAGACGGATGACGCAGACGATCGGCACAGCTTTGAAACGTCTCTTCGTGCTGCTGGCCCTCTGGCCAGCCCTGCCCGCATTGGCGCAACAGGGCGAAGACGCTGTTGCACAAGAGACGCTGCCAGCAACGTTGGTCGCGGACAGTGTCTTTGTCACGCCCGATCGCCAACTTGTCGCCGAAGGCAATGTCGAAGCGTTTCAGGGTGAAACCCGGCTGCGCGCCAAACGGATCACGTTTGATCGCGAGACCGGCACGCTCTCTATCGAAGGGCCGATTCGCATTGATGACGGTGGGGAAATAGTGATTCTCGCCAGTGCCGCCGAAATCGACTCCGACCTGCAGAACGGCCTGTTGACCGGCGCGCGGATGGTGCTCGACCAACAGCTGCAAATGGCGGCGCTGCAGATGAACCGCGTCAGTGGACGCTACACCCAGCTCTTCAAGACCTCAGTCACATCGTGCCATGTCTGCGAAGATGGCCGCCCCCCACTCTGGCAGATCCGTGCACGCAAGGTGATTCACGACCAGGCTGAAAGGCAGCTTTACTTCGAAGATGCACAGTTTCGCATTCTGGACGTGCCGGTCATGTACCTGCCGCGGTTCCGGCTGCCTGACCCGACGCTGGAGCGTGGACGAGGGTTCCTGATTCCCTCATTGCGGACCACGTCGCAGTTGGGAACCGGGATACGCCTCCCCTATTTCATACCGCTCGGCGACTCCCGCGATATAACTCTGGCGCCTTATGTTTCCTCGCGGACCCGAACGCTTGATTATCGCTATCGGCAAGCCTTTCGCAACGGACGGATCAATTTCGAAGGCGCCTACACCCGCGATGACATTCAGCCGGGCGACTCGCGCGGCTATCTGTTTGGCTACGGCGTTTTCGACTTGCCGCGCGACTTCGATCTTAAATTTGAGCTGGCGCTGGTTTCAGACGACGCCTACCTGTCCGAATATGATCTGCCGGATCTCGACCGTCTACGCAGCGAGATCGCGCTGACCCGGGTCAGGCGTGACAGTGCGTTCCAGATCGACCTGATCCACTATCAGTCCCTACGTGAGGACGATGACGAAACAACCCCCAGCCGGTTCGCGGACGTATTCTATCAAAGGCGATATTTCCCCAATGCAATCGGCGGTGAGCTAAGATTGACCTTCGAAGGTCATGGGCATGAACGCGTTTCCGACGTCGATATCGACGGGCGCGATGTGCTGCGCGCGACTGCCGGTATCGATTGGCGCCGAACGTGGATTGCTGGCAACGGGTTGCGGACCGATTGGCAGATGGGCGTCACGGGCGACATCTTCAAGGTTTATCAGGACAGCGACTATCCTGACGATATCATTCGCACGACCCCGACCGCAGCGCTGACGCTCAGCTATCCGATGAGCAAGAGCGTGGGCAATGGCGTCACTCACTATCTGGCACCGGTTGTCCAGCTTGGTTGGAGCGACGTTCATGGCGAAGACCCACCCAATGACGAGAGCCGGTTCGTGGAGTTTGATCAGGGCAACCTTTTGTCGCTGTCGCGCTTTCCCGCCCCTGATCGACGTGAGGATGGCGCGGCCTTGGTCTATGGGTTGAACTGGTCGCGCTATGCACCGTCGGGTTGGCAGGCATGGGCTACGATCGGTCAGGTTTTCCGCAAGACGGCAAACGATTCCTTTACCGACACCTCGGGATTGTCGGGTACGTCATCCTCGATCCTGGTTGCGGGACAGTTCCAGCACGACAACGGGCTCCTGCTAACCGGACGCGGGCTGATTGACAACTCACTCAGCATGGACAAGGCCGAGTTTCGCGGCAGTTGGAGCAACGAACGGCTGGATCTTGCGAGCACCTATCTGTGGCTGGGCGCTGATCTTGAGGAAGACCGCGACTCGCCGCTTTCCGAAGTGTGGTTCGATGGAACTTACGACATCAACCGGCGTTGGTCTGCGGGCGCCAGCCTGCGTTATGACCTGTCCGATCAGCGCGCCACACGGGCCGGACTGGGCGTTGTCTATCGCAATGAATGTGTAACGGTCGATCTTTCGCTCAGTCGTGATTATACGTCAACGACAAGTATTGAGCCCACGACCGATTTTGGCTTTAGTATCTCGCTACGCGGCTTTGCCGTAGAAAGCGGAACAGAAAAATATAGGCGATCATGCAGTTGAACCTTACTTTCCGATTCTCGCCCCTGACCCGCCGGTTGCGATCCGGTCTTGTTGTGGGACTGGCCCTGTCGACGTTTGCAGGCATCGCAACGGCCCAGGGGCTGTTCGCCCCGGTGATCACTGTCAACGATCAGGTCATCACCCGCTACGAACTTGAACAGCGAGCCGAATTCCTGAAGTTGCTGGGCGCGCCAGGCAATCCGGACGTGATGGCACGCGAGGCTCTGATCGAAGACCGATTGAAGATGCAGGCCGTCAAGCTCTACGATCTTGAGGTCACGCCCGAAGACATTGAAACCGGCATCGAGGAACTGTCCTCGCGCGCTCAACTGTCACCCGAAGAATTTATCAAGGCCGTCGAAGAGGGCGGCGTTTCGGTCGAGACCCTGCGTGACTTTGCCAAGGTCAACGTCGCATGGCGCGAGCTGGTCCGTGGCCTTTACCTGTCGCGTTCCCGGCCAAGTGACACAGAAATCGACCGCGCAATTGGCAGCGGCGGCAGCGGTGGTGTGCGCGTGCTTCTGTCGGAACTCATCATCCCGGTCACGCCGCAAACCCAAGAGCAAGTCGATGAATTGGCGGCGCAGGTGTCACAAGTCAGCAGTTTTGCCGCCTTTTCCGATGCGGCCAGCAAATATTCGGCCACACAGACCCGCACCAATGGCGGGCGGATGGATTGGATCAACCTCAACGATCTGCCACCGGGCCTGCGACCGGTGATTCTTGCCCTGACACCCGGCGAAGTCACCGACCCAATTCCGCTACCCGAGGCAGTTGCCCTGTTTCAGCTTCGCGACATCAAGGAAAGCGCCGTGACCACGCCTCGGTATTCCACAATCGACTATGCGCTCTACTATCTGCCCGGCGGTCGGACGTCAGAGGCTCTCGGCACTGCCGCACGCATTAGCAGAGACATTGACACTTGTGATGATCTTTACGGCATTGCCAAGGGGCAGCCGGCCACGCAATTGGAGATGCTTAGTCAGAAACCGTCAGAGATACCACGTGATGTTGCCGTCGAACTGGCTAAGCTTGATGAGGGCGAAATTTCCACGGCCCTTACCCGATCAAACGGTCAGACACTTGTCCTGCTGATGATGTGCGGACGCACAGCCGAATCAAACGAAGAAGCCACGCGCGAGCAGGTCGCACAGTCGCTTCTGCAACAGCGGCTGACGGCCTATGCTGACAGCTATCTGGATCAGTTGCACGCCGACGCCACCATTGTCGAACGATGACCGCGCCCATCGCGTTGACCTGTGGGGACCCTGCGGGTATTGGCCCTGAACTGGCCGTCAAGGCGTGGCAGACACTCGGCGCAGACTGCCCATTCTTCTGGATCGGCGATCCGCGCCACCTGCCCCGCGACACGCCCGTTGTCGAGATCACCGCGCCGGGTCAGGTGATCGGTGCGTGCGGGCGGGGATTGCCCGTGTTGGCACATGCATTCGCGGCTGCCTCTACCCCCGGAAGCCCAGATCTTCGCAATGCACGTGGTGTGGTCGAGGTGATCGAGCGTGCCGTGGCGCTAGTGCAATCAGGCGCGGCCAGTGCGGCCTGTACCTCTCCTATCAGCAAGAAGGTTCTGATTAACGGCGCACAGTTCGCCTATCCCGGCCATACCGAGTTTTTGGCCGCTCTGGCCGGGCGTGAGCGGGTCGTGATGATGCTGGCCAGCGAGCGACTGCGGGTGGTCCCGACGACGATTCACATTGCGCTCGCCGAAGTCCCCCGCGCCCTGACCCCCGATCTCTTGCGCGAGACGATTGCCATCACGGCGGATGGACTAAGACAGCAATTCGGCATCAGTCATCCGCGCCTTGCCGTGGCCGGGCTGAACCCCCACGCAGGTGAAGGCGGGGCCATGGGTGACGAAGAACTTGCATGGATCGAACCGTTGATTGCTGAACTCAAAAATGATGCGATGACCGTGACCGGGCCACACCCTGCCGACACGTTGTTTCACACCGCAGCGCGCAAGAACTACGATGCCGTGGTCGCCATGTACCACGATCAGGCGCTGATCCCGATCAAGACGCTGGATTTCGATCTGGGCGTCAATATCACGCTTGGCCTGCCCTTTATCCGCACGTCGCCGGATCATGGCACTGCGTTCGATATTGCGGGTCAGGGAACTGCAAACCCGACCAGCCTGATTGAGGCGCTCAAATGCGCGCAGACCATGGCACGTCGCTCAACAGATAGCGTTTCAGGCTCCTTGGTTCATTGCGATGACGGAGCAAAATCATGAGCGCCATCGACAATCTGCCCCCTCTGCGCGAGGTCATCGCGTCACATCAGCTGTCGGCCCGCAAATCCTTGGGACAGAACTTTCTCCTCGATCTGAACCTGACGGCAAAAATCGCGCGGCAGGCCGGTGATCTCGGCGACTGCGACGTACTGGAAATCGGCCCTGGTCCCGGTGGGCTGACCCGTGGCCTGCTTGCCCAAGGCGCGCGCAAGGTGCTGGCCGTCGAAAAGGACAGCCGCTGCATCCCTGCCCTGCAGGACATCGCAGCGGCCTATCCCGGACGGCTTGAGATCATCGAAGGCGACGCGCTTGAGGTCGACGCCATGGCGCATCTGGAATCGCCGGTTCGGGTGGCTGCAAACCTGCCCTACAACGTCGGCACCGAATTGCTGGTGCGCTGGCTGACCCCCCCGACCTGGCCACCGTTCTGGCAAAGCCTGACGCTGATGTTTCAGCGCGAAGTGGCAGAGCGGATCGTGGCGCAACCGGGCAGCAAGACCTATGGACGTTTAGCTATTCTGGCACAGTGGCGCAGCGAGGCCCGCATCGCGATGAGCCTGCCCCCCGGAGCCTTTACGCCACCGCCCAAGGTGTCGAGCGCGGTCGTGCATCTGACCGCCCTTCCCGAGCCGCGCTTTCCGGCGAACCCCAAGACATTGGAAAGGGTTGTTGCCGCAGCCTTCAATCAGCGCCGCAAAATGCTGCGCGCTGCACTCAAGGGGCTGGCCCCTGATATCGAGGATCGGCTGCTGTCTGTGGGGTTGCGCCCGACGGATCGGGCGGAACAAGTGCCGTTGGAAGGGTTTTGCGCACTGGCGCGCAGCTTTGACAGCTGACGCGCCGTGATCTTATTCGGCGGCTTCGGGGTTGCCGTCAGGCTTGTCTGTCGCGCTAACTTCCGCCGTTGCCTTTGCCTTTGCTTTTGACTTCCGGGGCGCAGGCGTTTTCTTGACCGGCGCCTCGGTGCTGCCCGCACCGTCTGCAGCCTCTGTCGGCTTTGGCGCAGGTTTGCGCGTGCGCGGCTTGCGCGCTGGCTTTTTGGGTTTGCTTTCGGGCGTTTCCACCAATCCGCTATCCCCGGAATCGCCACTGTTCAGATCCAGGACATCTGGTTGGGGCGCGCTCGCGGGATCGGCGGGCTGCGGTGCCGCCAGAGGCTCCGCGGGTTGCGGTGGCGCGGACGGTTGCTGCGCTGCTTCGCGTTCCTGTCGCTCTGCGCGCTCGCGGTCACGTTCAGCCTGTCTTTCGCGGTTCTGACGTTCCTGTTCTTCCCGGCGGTTATCCATTTCCCGCTGTGCTTCGCTCAGCAAACGCAGGTAATGCTCGGCATGTTGCTGGAAATTCTCGGTCGCGACACGATCATTGGACAACTGCGCATCACGCGCCAATTGGTTGTACTTTTCAATGATCTGCTGCGGCGTACCGCGCACCTTGCCTTCGGGCCCGGAACTGTCAAAAACCCGGTTGATGACATTACCACCACCTTGCGACCGGTTGCGGTTCGACTTTGAACGCGAACGTGATTTGGACGATCTCATATGCTTAGTGTCAGCCTTGTACTCGCTGTCTTTTGATCCGCTTCACGCCTCGTGCGTTCAAGTAAATACCGGATCACCGACTTTTTGGGCTTGGCGTTGCACGCGTGCTCGGAGAGCATCTGTCGGGGCAACACCCTTGAGTAACCATGTCCGGCTGCCACAGACAAGCCTTTCCGAACATATTTCACTTCTTTTTGGCTAAAATCGGCGCTTTTCGGCCTCACTGGATCGATAAGTCACGCTGCAACGGCAAGAATGACACGCTGCCTGCCATCAAGATCATGGATTACGGTCGGTTCGGTGAACCCGGCTTTGACCAAAAGCGCAATGACCGCATCTGCCTGTGTCGGTCCGATTTCCAGCAGCAGTCGGCCACCGGGGAGCAAATGATCCGCCGCCTGCGCGGCAATGGATCGATAAGCCCCCAATCCGTCACCACCGTCCGTCAGCGCCATTTCCGGTTCATGCTGTCGCACTTCGGTCTGAAGCTCGGGCATTTCGTCCTGCGCAATATAAGGCGGGTTGGACACGATCAGGTCAAACTCCCCCGAAACCGCATCGAACCAGTCGGACTGCTGGATTTCGGCGCGGCTTTGGACATTGTGCAGGACGGCATTTGCGCTCGCCTGCAAGCAAGCCGCCTCGCTCAGATCAACACCCAATCCAGTCGCCTGAGGGTTCTCGGCAAGCAAAGTGACCAGAATACAGCCCGACCCGACGCCCAGATCAAGCACACGGGAAAACGGATGTGACAGCGCGGCCTCGATCAGCGTCTCGGTTTCCGGGCGTGGATCGAGCACATCGGCGCTGATCTTGAACCGGCGGCCATAGAACTGCCGCTCGCCCACCAGATGTGACACCGGCACCCGTATGGCGCGCAGGGCAATCAGTTGTTCATAGCGTTCGCCAATATCCGGTGCCAGATCCTCGGGGGCAATCAAGGTCACGCGCGTCGCTTCGATCCGGGCGGCATGTGCCAAAAGCACCCGCGCATCCCGTGCGGGCTCATCTACACCGGCAGCGCGCAGGCGCGCCGTTGCGGCCACCATGGCCTGCGCGGCGGTCGTCACGCGCCCATCTCGGCAAGCATCCGGGCCTGATCGTCTGCAGTCAGCGCGTCGATCACTTCGTCCAGATCACCCTGCATCACCTGATCGAGCTTGTAGAGCGTCAGGTTGATCCGGTGGTCGGTCATACGACCTTGCGGAAAATTGTATGTGCGGATGCGTTCGGAACGATCGCCGCTGCCGACCTGTGCAGCCCGATCGGCTGACCGTTCACTGTCGACCCGCTGACGTTCCAGATCATAAAGCCGGGTCTTGAGCACCTGCATGGCGATCTCGCGGTTGCGGTGCTGGCTTTTCTCAGAGCTGGTGACGACGATCCCAGACGGCAAATGGGTGATACGCACCGCGGAATCGGTGGTGTTCACGTGCTGCCCGCCCGCGCCGGAACTGCGCATCGTATCGATCCGCAGGTCATTCGCATCGATCTGGATGTCTACGTCCTCGGCTTCGGGCAGAACAGCCACCGTCGCGGCAGAGGTGTGAATGCGCCCTCCGCTTTCGGTCGTTGGTACCCGCTGAACCCTGTGCACACCGCTCTCGTATTTCATGCGCGCAAAGACGTTCGCGCCCTTGATATGGGCCACAACTTCCTTGATCCCACCCAGTTCAGTTGCCTGTTCCTCGATGATCTCAAGGCGCCAACCCCGCGCTTCGGCATAGCGTTGGTACATGCGCAGCAGGTCAGCGGCGAACAATGCCGCCTCGTCACCGCCAGTGCCGGGGCGGATTTCGAGCATTGCTGGCCGCGCATCAGCCGCATCACGAGGCAACAGACTGAGTTGCAGGGCATGCTCTGCCTCGGGCAAACGCGCACGGAGGACTGGCAGCTCTTCCTCGGCCAATTCCTTCATGTCTGGATCGACCAACATCGTTTCAGCCTCGGCGAGTTCGTCACGCAGGCGGCGATAGGCTTCGATCTGTTCCACCACCGGACGCAGATCGGAATACTCCTTGGCCAGAGCGGCGATGTCGCTACCGCTTGCCCCATCGGCCATCGCGGCCTCAAGGAACTGAAACCGTTGGTTGATCTGTTCTAGGCGTTCTTCTGGGACCATCTGCGGGGTTTCTTATATCGGAGGTCTTTGGTCAAGAGGCAGGCTATGGTAGGATTTAACCATGCAACGGATTTTATTGCTGATAATGCTGGCAAGTGCCTGCCCCGCCCTTGCCGACGTGACCGGCCCTGGCGGCAAGGTGCAGGATTGTTTTTGCACCGACAAGAGCGGCGCACGCGTTGATCTGGGTGAAACCATCTGTTTGCACGTCGATGGGCGGATGTTTATGGCGCAATGCCAGATGTCGCTGAACGTGCCCATGTGGCGTGAGGTCAGCAAAGGGTGCGTGTCATCCCGGCTGCAGAGCATCGATCCAGCCCTCGACGCGCGCACGGTTCACACCAAGATCTGACTTTCCAAACCGGGCGCGACCATAGATTTCCAATGTATCGCCGGCCTGACGCGCAGTGGTATAGTCCGGGAAACCGAAGACGAGAGATCGGGTCACATAGGTCACCATGCCATCCTCGACCGATCCGAACCGCCGTTCGGTATGCGGGGTCGCAGTGGCAATCGCGTCCAGTTCTGCCAGCCCATTGGGACCAGTCTCGACCACGCGGATCACGCCATTCGCAAAATCCTTGACCTGCGGCTGATCCGGCATCTGGTGCCATTCAACCGGGTCGCTGGGCGCAAGCCTGACATACCCCATCGCGACAACCACGAGCGTCAGAACCAGCCATACAATTACCATCAGTCGTCTCATTCCGTTCTCTCAAGCAAAGCCATTTAGCGCCGCGCGACGCCGGGCAGCACGCAGAGCAGTTCATAAAGCAGATTCGCGCCCGTCAGCGCTGTGTTTCCAGACGTATCATAAGGCGGCGACACCTCAACCAGATCACAGCCAACGATATTTGCACCCGCCAGCGACCAGATCAGTTCCATTGCCTGCGGCGTCGTCAGCCCACCGATTTCGGGCGTTCCGGTGCCAGGCGCAAACGAAGGATCAAGGCTGTCGATATCGTAGGTCACATAGGTCGGCCTGTCACCGATATCCCTGCAGATTTCAGCGCCCAGATCGGCAAGTGGGCGATGCCAGAGATCGCGTGCCGGAAACTGCTGAAAGCCCCAGCCCTGCGCCTCGGTGAAATCAGAGGCGGCATAGCCGCTGCCACGCAGGCCGATCTGATAGGTCTTGTCCGGCTGGATCAGCCCTTCTTCATAAGCGCGGCGAAAAACGGTTCCGTGGGTTTCACGCTCGCCGAACATCTCGTCATTTACATCCGCATGGGCATCAACATGGACCAGCGCAACAGGGCCGTGTTTGCGGGCGATTGCCCGCAGGATCGGCAAGGTGATCGAGTGATCTCCTCCCATGGCCACCGGGATCAAGTTATGGGTAAGAATTGCATCATAACTCTCTGAGATGATGCGAATACTTTCACGCAGGGAAAACGTGTTGATCGCAAGATCACCGATATCCGCGATCTGAAGACTTTCAAATGGCGCGGCCCCTGTTGCCATGTTGTAGGGCCGGATCATCGCGCTCTCGGCGCGGATTTGCTTGGGTCCGAACCTTGTGCCAGACCGCCACGAGGTGCCGATGTCCATCGGAATGCCAAGCACCGCCACGTCCAGCCCCTCTAGCGCAGTCGCGGCAGGCAAACGCATAAAGGTATTCGGGCCCGAGAACCGGGCGAGGTCATTGCCGCTGATCGGTTGGTTCTTGTCGCTCATGCGAGTTTACCCCACCCCAGCAGACACAGGATTTCGCTCGCCACATGGGCTCCGGCAATGGCCGTTGCGCCGGTCGTGTCAAACGGCGGTGAAACCTCGACCACATCACCACCTTTAATGTTGATCCCCGCGATGTCACGCAGGATCACTGCGGCCTGCGCGCTGCTCAGCCCACCCCAAACCGGGGTACCGGTACCGGGCGCAAAGGCCGGATCAAGGCCATCGATATCAAAGCTGAGATAGGTGGGGTTATCGCCGAGTATGGATTTGATCTTGGCCGCCACCGCCTTTGGGCCAATATCGTGCACTTCGCGGGCGTCGATGATATTCACACCCAACGTGTCCTCGTTCACCGTACGAATGCCCACCTGAACCGAGCGCGCGGGATCGACGAGGCCAGTTTTCACCGCCTTGTAGAACATCGTGCCATGATCGACGCGCGACATATCATCGTCGGGCCAGGTGTCGGTATGGGCATCAAACTGCAGCAGCGACATAGGCCCGTATTTCTCTGCATAAGCCTTGAGAATCGGAAAGCTGATGTAGTGATCCCCGCCCAACGTGACCGATGCGGCACCGGCCTCCAGAATTCCGCGAATATGTGTCGTCAGACGGTCGGGAAACGCCGGAACATCCGCGTAATCAAACGCCATGTCACCATAGTCGACAATCGAAAGATCGCTCAACACGTCGATGGGCCAGCCATAGGGTGGATCAAACGCCTGCAGCGCGCTGGCCTCGCGAATAGCACGCGGGCCGAGGCGGGTCCCGGGGCGGTTGGTCACGGCCTGATCAAAGGGAATACCTGTCACCGCGATATCCACACCCGTCAGGTCTTTGGTATAGCGCCGGCGCAGAAACGAGGTCGCGCCCCCAAAGGCATTCTCAAAAGACAGCCCCCGCAAATCTTCGCGGGTGAAGGCCTGATCGACCTGGGTCTTTGCGTCTTCCAGTGCCATTTATGCCTCCTCTGCGACGGTCAGCGGCTGAGCCCGTTCGACCAGTCGGGCAAAGAACGATGCTCCGACCGGCGCGATCTCGTCGTTAAAGTTGTACTTGGGGTGATGCAGGCCTGCGGTATCTCCCTGCCCCAGAAACAGATAAGCGCCGGGGCGCTTCTGAAGCATATAGGCAAAATCCTCTGCCCCCATCTCGCGCCCTGCCTCGCCCACAACCCGGTTTTCACCGGAAATCTCCCGCGCGATGTCCGCGGCAAACCCTGCCTTTTCAACATTATTGATCGTCGCCGGATACCCGATGTCATAACGCAGCTCCGCCGCGACGCCATAGCTCGCCGCCTGCCCGGCCACGATGGTGGTCATGCGCTCTTGCACCATTTGCTGAACGCGCGGATCGAAAGTTCGGACCGTCCCGTTGATATAGGCCGTATCTGGAATCACATTGTCGACAGTCCCCGTATGGATCTGCGTCACCGACACCACCAGATCGTCCAGCGCATAGTGATTGCGACTGACGATGGTCTGGATCGCCTGCGCAATGCCGCAAGCGGCCATCACCGGATCACAGGTTTCATGTGGCATGGCACCGTGACCACCGACCCCCTGTATGTCGACGTGGAAGGTATCCACCGCCGCCATCAGCGGCCCGGGCGTGGTGTAAAACCCTCCCGGCTCAAACCCCGGTGCATTGTGCAGAGCATAGACCTGGGAAATGTTGAACCGGTCCATGATACCTTCCTGCACCATGACCTGGGCGCCACCGCCCCCCTCTTCGGCCGGTTGAAAAATCAACGCAACGGTCCCCGCGAAATTCCGCGTTTCCGTCAGATACCGTGCCGCCCCCAAAAGCATCGTGGTGTGCCCGTCATGCCCACAGGCGTGCATCTTGCCGGGGTGGGTGCTGGCATACTCAACGCCAGTTTCTTCCGCGATCGGCAGCGCATCAAAATCCGCGCGCAGCCCAATGGTTGGTCCCGGCTCGCGGCCTTTGATCAATGCCACGATCCCAGTCTGCGCAATCCCCTCATGCACCGCATCAACGCCAAATTCCTGCAGTCGCTCAGCAATGAACGCTGCGGTTTTCGGGCAATCGAATCCCAGTTCTGGAATGGTATGGAGATGCTGTCGCCATTCGCTCATGTCTGCCGAAAAATCGGCAATGCGGTTCACAACGGGCATGGGCTGGACTCCTGTCTCGCGGGGTGGATGATGCATCTGACACAGGAACAAAGGCCGCCGCAATGCCCGATGACTCGTTGATTAATGACCAAAACGCCGGAATTGAACGGCTGCTGGAAATCATGCGCCGCCTTCGGGATCCTGAAACCGGCTGTCCGTGGGACATCGAACAGGATTTCGCCTCGATTGCTCCCTACACGATCGAAGAAGCGTATGAGGTCGCCGACGCCATCGACCGCAGTGCATGGGGCGAGATGGAAGGCGAACTGGGGGACCTCTTATTGCAGACGGTCTACCACACCCAGATGGGCGAAGAGGCCGGGCATTTCGACTTTCAATCGGTGGTGCGGGCGATTTCAGACAAGATGGTGGCCCGTCATCCACATGTGTTTGGCGACGAATCCCGTGACAAGTCGGCCGAACAGCAGACCGCCGATTGGGAAGCGATCAAGGCCGAGGAACGGGCGGGTCAGGCCCAACAGGGCACGCTGGACGGGGTCGCCGTCGGGTTACCTGCGTTGCTACGGGCCCACAAGCTGCAGAAACGTGCCGCTCGCGTTGGGTTTGACTGGCCGGATGCGTCGCATGTGTTGGACAAAATCACCGAAGAAGCCGCCGAACTGACCGAGGCGCGCGATCAGATGGACGCGGATCAAGTCGAAGAAGAATTTGGCGATCTGCTGTTTGTCATGGCCAATCTCGCCCGTCATCTTGGCATCGAACCCGAGGCAGCGTTGCGCCGTGCAAATGCCAAGTTCATCCGCCGTTTTCAGGGGGTCGAGGCAAAGCTGGCCGCGAGGGGCAAATCTCCGCAGGACAGTGATCTGGCCGAAATGGATGCGCTGTGGGATGCGGTCAAACAGGTTGAGCGATCGGCTGAAAGCTGATCCCCGGCATCTCGGCCAACCGCACCAGATCCGCATCATAGCGCGCTTGCAAGACCTGCCGGTCAGTCTCGGGAAACGCGGCGAACCCTGTCCGGTCGGTCTTGTCCGCATTATCCTGCAGGATCCTCTGCCAGACTCTGCGGGGCAGCGTTTCACCTGCCCGATAGCGTTCTTGCAAGGTTTCAAGCGCGGCATCCGTCGCACTCAGGTTCACGGTGCGGGACGGTTCCACGAGGTCCTCACCAGCGAGTTCCGGCACTAATCGCAGAAGCAACGCACGGCTGCTGCCACGCGCCTCATAGGGCAGAACAGTCAACGTTTTGGCACCAAGCGTATCTCGCATCTCGCTCAGCAATTCAGGCCAGCCCCGGTCCATCGCCATGAAATTCGGCACGATCTCTGAAAACGGCGCGACCGGGTTATCCTCGGCCCGCTTACGATAGGCCGAGACAAACAACTCTGCATAGGACCGAACGACATAAAGCAAATGAACCGGGGGGGCCTCCAGCGCCCCGGCCAGTGACAAAAACCGCTTGTGCGACGCGGGGAAGAATTGACCATGATAGAAATGAAGCATCGGGCCGGGAATGTTCTCTTCCGACAGAATCAGGCCCCGGCCCGCGTCCGGGCTAAGCCCCGCGATGACATCCCGCACCTGTTTCGCGTATTGAGGAATGCGCTTTTCTCCGTGACGACGACGCGGCAGCGGCAGGCGCAAATTGCCCTTGGGGACTCCATCGCGACCTGGATAAGCAACGTCATACCCATGCCGGTCAAGCACCGCGCGATTTTCATGCAGGCACAGTTGAAACGAGCTGGTGCCAGTGCGGTGCGCCCCTGCGTGGATCAGAACGGGTTTTGTCATAGGCGCGAAGATGGGCGAAGCCGCGCCAGCGTGCAATCGGCTTCTGGACAAAATCGAGCCACCTTGACACTCTCGGTGTCTGGCAGATGCAAGAGGCAGACATGGGCGCACGCAAGATCATCATCGACACCGACCCCGGACAGGATGATGCGGTGGCAATATTGCTGGCACTGGCCAGCCCGGATGAAATCGAGGTTCTGGGCATTACTGCCGTTGCCGGAAACGTACCACTGGCGCTGACCGCCAAGAATGCCCGCATCGTCTGTGAACTGGCCGGTCGGTCGGATGTGCCTGTTTACGCAGGCTGCGACCGGCCACTGGGGCGCGAACTGGTGACCGCCGAACACGTGCATGGCAAGACCGGGTTGAATGGCCCGGTTCTGCCCGATCCGACCATGCCGATGCAGCCGAAACATGCGGTCGATTTCATCATCGACACCCTGCGCAACCATGACAATGGTGCGGTAACGCTTTGCCCTCTGGGACCGCTCACCAACATCGCAATGGCATTTGAGAAAGCCCCTGACATCGTAGGCCGAGCGGCCGAAATCGTGCTGATGGGCGGCGCATATTTTGAGGTGGGTAACATCACGCCAGCCGCCGAGTTCAACATCTACGTCGACCCACAAGCGGCTGATATCGTGTTTAAATCCGGCGCACCTATCACGGTGATGCCGCTTGATGTCACACACAAGGCATTGGTGACGCGCCCACGCAACGATGCCTTTCGCGCGCTTGGCACCCGGGTCGGCAACGCGGTGGCCGACATGACCGACTTTTTTGAGCGGTTCGACAGGGAGAAGTACGGCAGCGAAGGTGCGCCGCTGCATGACCCATGTGTCACCGCCTATCTCATCCGACCCGACCTGTTCAGTGGGCGGCACGTGAATGTCGAGATCGAGACGCAGTCGGAACTGACGTTGGGAATGACGGTCGCCGATTGGTGGCGGGTCACCGACCGCGCACCGAATGCCATGTTCATGGGCGACCTCGATGCTGACGGGTTCTTTGACCTGCTGACCGAACGCCTCGGGCGGCTGTGATCCGCGCATATGCTGGCTGAACCTGGTTTTTGCCTGCAGTCGGGGGTGCATCCGCGACGGTTTCCTGTGTAGAAGTGTACATCCGGCGGGCAGCAACAAGACCCGCAATCGACCAAGCCGCATCCGGTCATTTGAAACCAGCAGTACAGCAACGAAAGCAGGCTCATGAGCGCAGCACTCCATCTTGCCAAACCCGATGACCTGAATCGGCTGACCTCTTTGGTCGCGGCCTTTCATGCAGAACAGGGGATCGAACAGTCCGATGCGGCACGCCAAGCGGGCCTCGCGCCATTGCTGGACGGCATCCCTCATGGTGCGGCCTATCTGATCGGCCCGGCCCGCGCGCCTATCGGTTATGTCATCGTGACCTTTGGCTGGTCGGTCGAGTTTGGCGGCATGGATGCGTTCATCGACGAGCTTTACCTGCGCCGCGCGGTGCGTCGACGCGGCATTGCCACCGAAGTGCTGATCAGCCTGCCCAAGGCGCTCGGGGATGCCGGGGTAAAGGGCTTGCATCTGGAAGTTGATCGCGAAGACGAAGCCGCCCAAAGGCTCTACGCCCGCGCCGGCTTTCGCGCACGTGAACGCTATATGCTGATGAGCCGAAAGCTATAGCCATCAGGCAAAGCAGCTGAGGCTGGCGTTACCGGTTCAAAGACGAAGCTCAAAGAACAGCAGCAACCCGTCAGCGATCGCTGGCACGTCGTAATAGGGGCCGCGAAGCTCGAAACCGAGCGATAGATACAACTGTGTTGCAGCCTTGAGCGGCTTGCCCGTATCCATCCGAATTATCTTGAAACCATCCGCACGGCACTTGTCGATCAGCGCGGTCATGATGGCGCGCCCTGCCCCTGTGCCACGTGCCGCATCGGTGACATAGACGCGTTTGATTTCGGCGACACCCGGTTCCAGCGTACGGCTCATCCCGCAGCCAACCGGTTCGCCGTCTTTCAAGGCCAGTTTGACCGACCCGTGCGGCGGTGCACTGTCGCGGGTCAGGTTTTCCATCAGATCGGCATAGACATCGTGCGGATAGAACGTCCGGATGATCCGGGCGTTCTCAGCATCAAAGGTCAGTAGAAAGTCGCGATACGCCCAGCAAAGCTGCCGGACCGCGTTCAACTGCGCTGCTGTGGTCGCATCTACTACCTTGATCATCGGCGCGATACCGAACCTCAGCCGCGCAGCACCGACCGGCCCGCGAATTCCGCGACTTCGCCCAAGGCTTCTTCGATACGGATCAGCTGATTGTACTTCGCCAACCGATCCGAACGCGCCAGCGAGCCTGTCTTGATCTGCCCGCAGTTGGTGGCGACAGCGAGGTCGGCAATGGTGGCATCTTCGGTTTCGCCCGAACGGTGGCTCATCACATTGGTGAATCCGGCGCGGTGCGCCATGTCGACCGCTTGCAGCGTTTCTGTCAGGCTGCCGATCTGGTTGACCTTGACCAGCATGGAATTCGCGCTGCCCCGGCTGATGCCTTCGGCCAAGCGCGCGGGGTTGGTCACAAACAGATCGTCGCCAACCAGTTGCACCTTGTCGCCAAGCGCCTCGGTCAGGGCCTTCCAGCCATCCCAGTCGTCCTCGGACATCCCGTCTTCTATCGAGATGATCGGATAGTCGGCAACCAGAGCGGCAAGATAGTCGACGTTTTCATCCGAGCTCAGCGACTTGCCCTCGCCCGCCATGACATATTTGCCGTCCTTGTAGTATTCGGTCGCGGCGCAATCCATCGCGAGATAGATGTCATCACCCGGCGTATAGCCCGCCTTTTCGATGGATTTCAGCACGAAATCCAGCGCGTCACGGGTGCTGCCGAGTTCCGGTGCAAAGCCCCCTTCGTCACCAAGCCCCGTGGACATGCCTGCCGCTGACAGTTCTTTCTTCAGCGTGTGGAACACTTCGGAGCCCATGCGCACCGCGTCGCGGATATTGGTCGCGCTGACCGGCATGATCATGAATTCCTGAATGTCGATCGGGTTGTCGGCGTGTTCACCGCCATTGATGATATTCATCATCGGCACCGGCAGCAGCCGCGCAGACGTACCACCGACATAGCGGAACAACGGCTGCGTGGTGAAATCTGCGGCGGCCTTGGCCACGGCAAGGCTGACGCCAAGTATGGCGTTTGCACCCAAACGGCCCTTATTCTCGGTGCCGTCGAGTTCGATCATGGCCCCGTCAATTGCGACCTGCTCAGTGGCGTCAAACCCGACCAGTTCCTCGGCAATCTCGCCATTCACCGCAGCGACCGCTTCCAGCACGCCCTTGCCCATGTAGCGGAATTTGTCCCCGTCACGCCGCTCGACCGCTTCATATGCGCCAGTGGAGGCACCAGAGGGAACCGCCGCGCGGCCCATGGTGCCGTCTTCCAGAATGACGTCCACTTCAACTGTCGGATTGCCCCGACTGTCCAGAATTTCGCGGGCATGGATATCGATAATCGTGCTCATGTGGGTCTGTCCCTCAAATGGATTTGGACGTTTCATACCCGTGGGCCGCCTCAAGGGAAAGAGACTCTTGCCGCGCAAGGCGCAGTTTGCGTTCCCGCCAGAGCGTATAGATGCCCGAACCCACGATGATCGCCGCCCCAATCAGCATCGGCGTATCCGGCGTTTCGTGAAATATGAACACCCCGACAATCAGCGCAAAGATCAGGCGGCTGTAGCGAAACGGCGTGACAAAAGACACTTCGCCCACCCGCATCGCGGCGACGATGGCGTAGTAGGAAGCAACCCCCATGACGACCGCACCCAGAATGAGGAACCAGTGCGGTGCGGTAGGTACGACAACGTCACGCGGGCTGTACAGCGACAGCAGAGCCGCCGCCGGGATCAGGGTGAGAAACGCCAGAAAGCTGAGCTGGAATGACGAGGTTACACGCGGCACGTTGCGCGTGGCCAGATCGCGCAATGCCAGGCCGATCACCCCCATGACCGCAAAGAGCGACAACGGATCAAACGCATCCATCCCCGGGCGGATAATCAGCAGGACTCCGGCAAACCCCGCCAGGATCGCACTCCACCGCCGCCAACCGACGGGTTCGTGAAAGAAAAGCGCCGCGCCGAGCGTCACCGCCAACGGTGTTGCCTGCAGGATCGCCGAGGCTGACGAGATCGGCGTCAACACGATAGCAGACACAAAGCCGACCGTGCCGATCAGTTCCCCGAGGTTGCGCACCAAAACCGTTGCGCTGAGAGCGGCACGCGGAAACAACGCCTCGCGTCGCAACAGGGTCAGGACGGCAAAGACACTGGCCCCACCCACGCCCAGCACGCCGATGATCTGCCACGTGGGAAACGCACCGGCCAGAAACTTGATGAACATATCCTCAATGGCAAAGCCAAGCATCGCCAGCGTCATCAACGCTGCACCGCGCAGATTTTCCATATCATTCACTTTCGGGAGTCAGGACTACCGAGTTGCTCTGTCCTAAAACCGACACCTCCGCAAGTCAGAGTTGCGCTTACTGCATGGCACCTCTGCGGCCGTCGCCCGCAATTGTGATGCACCCGGCGGAATGCTAGGCACGCGGCCATGCCTGCCTCTGCATCCCTGAACGTGACCATGGCGACGCTGCTGACGATCCTTGTCGGGCTGTGCGGCGCGGTCGTTGCCTATTTGTTATCGTTCCCGGCCTGGGTGCTGTTGGGCCCTGCCCTTGCAACCAGCATCGCCAGCCTGTCAGGCTTGCCCCTCGCAATAGCGCCCCCGGTGCGCGACATCGGTTTCATTGTCTTGGGGCTGGGGATCGGCGCCGGGTTCGATCCGCAGGCCGGAGGGGTGCTGTTGCGCTGGCCATTGGCGTTCGTGGTGCTGGTCGGCGCACTGGTCGTGACAATGATCCTGTGCCGCACGGTGTTGGTGCGCGGGTTCGGTTTTGATTCCCGCAGTGCCACCCTCGCTGCAGCCCCCGGACATCTCAGCTTTGTCCTTGGCCTTGCCACCGACCTGAACATCGACGTTGCGCGGATCACGGTAGTGCAGTCGATCCGGTTGTTGTTTCTGACCATTTCGGTGCCGTTCATCGCCGTTGCGATGGGGTACGACTTCAGTGATTTGGTCCTGTCGGGCGACGCTCCCCTTCCGATGATTTCGCTTGCGGGTCTTGTGGTCGCCTCAATCTGTGTCGGCTTACTTTTCAGCCGACTGCGCTTTCCCGCGCCACTGTTATTGGGAGCGATGATGGTCTCGGCCCTAGGGCACGTCACAGAGGTCACATCTGGTGCGGTACCGGAGATGCTGTTGACCCCGGCCTTCTTGATTTTGGGCACGATGATCGGCACCCGGTTTGTCGGAATGACCCGGCATCAATTTGCCAGTTCTCTGCTGGCAGGCCTGAGTACAACACTTGTCGCTGTCATCATAACGACGATCGCTGCAATCCCGGTCGCTGCGGCGCTCGGGATGCCGGCGGCGCATGTCCTCGCGGCGTTTGCGCCCGGTGGGCTGGAAACGATGATCGCGCTTGGCGCAACGATGGCAGCCAGCCCCGGTTTCGTCGCCGCCTGCCACGTTGCGCGGCTGATGATCCTGATCGTGCTGATCCCGCTGATGCTGGGGCGTCGCGTGCGCGCCTAACGCTTGCGGATCGGGACCCCATACAGTTCCAGCTTGTGGCCGCGCAGTTCATAGCCCAGCTTTGCCGCAATCTTCTCCTGCAGCGCCTCGATCTCGGGATCGACGAATTCGATCACCTCGCCGGAATTCATATCGATCAAGTGATCGTGGTGATCCCGCTCCGCATCTTCGTACCGGGCGCGGCCATCGCCGAATTCGAGCCTGTCAAGAATTCCGGCCTCTTCGAACAGTTTGACCGTCCGGTAAACCGTGGCGATCGAAATGCCCGAATCCAGCGCGCTGGCGCGGGCATAAAGCTCTTCCACATCCGGATGGTCCGTGCTGTCCTGCAGCACCTGAGCGATGATACGCCGCTGTCCGGTCATCCGCAGGCCCTTGGCCTCACAACGGGCGATGATCGTGTCTGTCATGTCGGTCCTTCTCGGCGCGGGCGTCGTCGCGGGTTTAAAACATCCCGGCGGGCAGGAAAAGCGAAAGGCGTACCCAATATTGCCGCAAAATGCGCGGTCTCGCCACCGTCGATAATCACCTTGCGGGTTGACTTGTGCCGCATAAGCGCCCATGTGCCCCTCAAGCGTTATCTTCTGCCGCGTGAGCAGGAAAGATCGAGAGCGGGTTTATCCGCCCGGCCGCAATGTGGCCCGAATGCAAGATAGCGATACCGTGTTCCCAAAATCACGCGTGGGGCCAAACGCGTCGGACCAGTCCGTTTGCGGCATGCTGCCGTCGGACCAAGAGGGTCGGCGCTCCCCATTGTGGCCGCGGATGTGGCCAGACGACAGGCCTGCACCCTGCAGGCCCGAAAGGATATGAATTGAGCGATTTTGATATGATGGGCCTGCCCGCCAAGCTGGTGGCACGCCTTGCGGATATGGGCATTACCGATCCGACCCCGATCCAGAAACAGGCAATCCCCCATGCGCTGAACGGGCGCGACGTGATGGGCCTTGCACAAACTGGCACCGGCAAGACGGCGGCTTTTGGCCTGCCTCTGGTCACCCGGATGCTGGAATTTGGCAAGAAACCGGAACGCTATGCCGTGCGTGGCCTCGTGCTTGCGCCAACCCGCGAATTGGCAGGACAAATCTCGCAGAACCTGCGCGCCATGTGTGAGAACACACCGCTCAAGGTTGGCATGGTTGTCGGCGGCCAGTCGATCAATGCCCAGATCAAGCGCCTTGAGCGCGGCACAGACCTGTTGGTGGCGACACCCGGACGGTTGATCGACCTGATGGATCGCCGCGCCTTGAGCCTTGAAACCTGCAGTTTCCTCGTGCTCGACGAGGCCGACCAGATGCTGGATCTCGGCTTTATCCATGCCCTGCGCAAGATTGCCGCCATGCTGCCCAAAGAGCGGCAGACCATGCTGTTTTCGGCCACCATGTCCAAGCAGATGAACGAGATCGCGCAAAGCTATCTCGATCGCCCGATCCGCGTTGAAGTCACGCCTCCGGGCAAGGCGGCCGACAAAGTGACGCAAGAGGTGCATTTTATCGCCAAGGCCGAAAAGACCAACCTGCTGATCGAGCTCTTGAACAAGCACAAGGACGAACGCGCGCTGGTCTTTGGCCGCACCAAACATGGGTCCGAAAAGCTGATGAAGCTGCTCGAAAAGCGCGGTTTCGCGACCGCTTCGATCCACGGCAACAAGAGCCAGGGACAACGCGACCGGGCGATCACCGCATTCAAGGCGGGCGAGATCAAGGTTTTGGTGGCGACGGATGTCGCAGCGCGCGGGCTGGATATTCCGGATGTGAAACACGTCTATAACTTTGACCTGCCCAACGTGCCTGACAACTATGTGCACCGCATCGGCCGCACTGCACGTGCAGGCAAGGACGGTGCCGCGATCGCATTCTGCGCACCGGACGAGATGGGCGAATTCAAGGCGATCCAAAAGACTATGGGCATCAGCATCCCTGTTGCATCCGGCCGTCCGTGGGAGCCAAGCGAAGAAGAAGGCAAACCCAAACGCGGCGGTGGCGGCGGTCGCGGCGGCCCTCGTCGTCAAGGTGGCGGTGGCGCCGCAGCAAAACCCGGCGGCGGTCAACGCCGCCGCCGCAGGCCGAGCCGTGGCAAAGGTGGCGGTCAGAAATCCGCAGCGTGATAAGACTAGAAACGACCGGGGTTATGCCCCGGTCGTTCAGCTTTGGCGATAAAGCCGCGCGCGACCCATCTGAACATGCAGTGCGTTGACGACATGCTCTGACAGGCCAAGTCCCCGAGCCAACCGGTCCAGAAAGATCGCCTCGGGTGGTGTATCAACCCGAATTGCCATCAGGGCCGATGAATAGATCTGCACCGCCTGACCGGGCCGTGTGGCCTGAGCCATCGCAGCAATGTCGATTGGCGCCGCCAATTCAGCCTGCACCAGCGCCCGATCATCGTCGTCGGTATCCGGGCCCAAAGCTGTAAGAATTGCGGCGCGTTCTTCACAGTCAATCTCGCCATCGGCCTTTGCCGCCATGAGCATTGCCCGCAGCATCAGCACAGCCGCCTGATCCACCTCGGCGACCGGCTTTTCCGCGTTAAAAGCGTCAAGCAGATCATCAACGCTTTGATCCGTCTCAGTGGCCGCGCCGCTCAACGCGGTCATCATCACGTCGACCCCCAACTCTGCTTCGGCCTCGGTTGCGGAGGCGGCGGTTACGGCCCCTTCATCAGAGGCGGACTCTGGGGGCTCGGATCCTTCGGCATCGCCTTGTCCTATGGTCAAACCGCGTGTTTGCGCGGCCTTGACGACCATGCCACGCAATCGATCGCGGCCTTTGCCATCCTGCAGGTCGCTGACCAACTGGCGCGCCTTGTCGCCGCCCTCGGTCGCCCGATCCAGCAGCGCCTTGGCCTTTTCCTTGTCGATCTCGGGTCCGTCCCCATCCGATCCGTCTAACATTCCCCGCGATCGGGCGAACCCGACCGCGACCTTGGCCAACGTGACAACCAGCGCCATGGGTCAGGAATAGAGCGGCTGAACGCCCATCTGCAGATGCAGCGCATTCACGGCCTGCTGGTTCAAACCCAAAGCACGCGCAAGGCTATCCAGATATTCGGCCTCTGATTGACGATCCAGGCGAATCGACATCAATGACATGGAATAGACCTGCCCCTTGAGCGGCTCGGGCGTATCTGCGGCAAGCGATTCGACATCCACAGGTGCGGCAAGCTGGGCACGAACAAAGCTGATATCATCCGCGTTCGCATCGGCGCCAACGGTATCCATAATCTTGGCCTGCTCGTCAGAATCAATCTCTCCATCCGACTTGGCGGCCTGAATCATCGCGCGCAGCATGAGGCCCGCAACCTCTTCGGCCTGGGGTGCGGTCTCTGAGGTATTGAACTGATCAATCATGGCCCCGGCTCCCTGACCGCTCATCGCGGCAGCACCGCCGAGGGCAGCCAGCACACCTGCCAGCCCCGGTCCACTCTCAGGCTGGCTCGACAACAATCCACCCTTGTCAGACGCAGATGCGGAACCGCCACCGGTCAGGGCCGACAGATCGAACCCCGCTTGGGATGCCATGTTCTGGATCATCTCCTGCATGTTGCCCATGCCACCGCCCTTGGTCATTTGGGAGATCATGTCCTGAACGCCGCCCATTCCGGCACCGCCGCCCATCTGCGCCATCATGTCCTGCATGTTGCCCACGCCGGGTGCCTGATCAGCCTGTGCGTCGTCCGGCGCGATCTGCGCACCGCCAAACAGGGCGCCAACGCCACCGCCACCAGACATCTTGTCCACGCCTCGCGCCGCTGCGTATCCGATTGCCAGCTTTGCCAGTGTTCCCATCAGACTCATGTCGGTCTCCCCATTTGATTCAAATTGCAAAATCTACGGGTTATACCGTGACAGAAGTTTGCAGCCTGTGAAGGGGAAATATTCACAAATTCTCGCGCAGACGCGTCTGGCAGCCCTATTCAGAGGCCAAATCCGCCCATATCGGCAGGTGATCGGACGCAATATGCGCGGGACGTTCATCATAGACACCGTGTTGCGTCGCGATCAATCCGGCGCTTAATGCGATTCTGTCCAGCGGACCCATCGGACGTGGCGAGGGAAAGCTTGGACGCGGAGGAAGAAACCGCATCTTGGGCGCACATTGATCTAGCACCGGTAGGCGCGACCATTCGTTGAAATCACCAGCCCATATGGTCGGCATCTCGGCCAGCCCTGCCGACAATTCGGCCAGATGCTGAACCTGCCTGCGACGATACTGCCCGATCAGCCCCAGATGCAGGCCCATCACCCTGAGCGGTCCCAAAGGTGTTTTAAACTCGGCCCGCACTGCTCCACGCGGCTCCAGCCCCGGCAAGGTCATCTGCCCGATTTCTGTCAGCGAAATACGCGATCCGCGCCAGATGATCGCGTTGCCGTGCCAACCTAGCGACCCTGCCCCGCCTAGATCGGCGATCTGCCAACCGGCCTCGTGCAGCACGAAATGGGGCAAAGCAGCTGGTCGGGGCGGCAAGCGTTTGTCCGCCTCTTGCAGCACCACAATCTCTGCACCCAGCCCCTCCAACACCTGCAGGATTCGACGAGGCTGCCGACGCAAATCAAGGCCGACACATTTCTGGATATTGTAACTCGCCAATCGCAGGCTGTCAGTGTCAGGTGGTTGTGGTTTCATTGTTGGCCAAGGCTGCTGTTGGGCCACTAATGCGATCTTGGCGCAGGAACCGCAAGCGCAGCCCGTCAAGGATGCTTGACTTGTGAACCAAGCGCCCGTTCTTTGGGCAAATGAATGAAAAGCGCAGCATCGACGTATTCGGGGCGACGGCCCTCATCGGATTCGCCGCAATACTCGCGTTCAATCAGGTCGTAATCAAGGTCACTGGCGGAGGCTTTGGCCCGGTCTTTCAGGCCGTGTTACGCTCTGTCGGTGCCACAGTTTTCCTGCTGATCTGGATGCGGGCGCGTGGCCATGTTCTCACGCCTCCGTCGGGTACAGCCTTCTGGGGTATCATTTTAGGGTTCGTTTTTTCGTTCGAATTCATATGCATATATACCGCTCTTGATCTGACAACCGTGTCGCGCGCATCGATCCTGTTCTATTCGATGCCGGTCTGGGTGGCGATTGGCGGGCATCTGCTGTTGCCCGGCGAACGGCTTACCCCGATCCGCATGGCCGGCCTCTTTCTCTCCCTCTGCGGGGTCGCTCTCGCCGTGGCGGATCGCAGCAGCGGTGCCGCCAACATCTGGGGCGATTTGCTGGCGCTCGGGGCGGCGTTGGGATGGGCCGCGATTGCGCTCATGGTTCGGGTGACACCGATGCAGCGGATGCGCCCCGAAACACAACTGCTCTGTCAGGTGGCGGTGTCGGCGGTTGTTCTTTTGGCGCTTGCGCCGCTCTTTGGCCCGCTGATCCGCGATCCGCAGGCGATTCACTTTGCTGGTCTGGCGTTTCAGGCCTTTGTCGTTGTCGGGCTGGGATATCTCATGTGGTTCTGGTTGCTGACCATCTATCAAGCCAACAGCGTTACCTCTTTTTCGTTCCTGTCGCCCGTGCTTGCCGTTCTGTTTGGCTGGTTAATATTGGGCGAAACCGTTGGGCCACAAATCTGGGGCGCACTGTGCCTGGTGGCGGTCGGCATTACCCTGATTAACCGCCGCTAGGTGCCACAAAAGGTTGCAGGTACGACCTCGTCCGGCATGGGTGGACGCGCCAAGTCTGCATGCTCTGGCTGTTCCTCGTAAGGCCGGGCCAAGACCGTGTCGAAACGCTCAAACAGAGAATAGTCACCGTCGACCGCCGCCTCGATCATCTGCTCGATTCGGTGGTTACGGGGGATAAAGGCGGGATTGGCCTGCCGCATCACGGCGACCGGGTCCTGTTCGTCTTTCAGGCGGGCCTGCCAGTCTGCCTGCCAGCCATCAAACGCAGCGGGCTCCGTAAACTGATCGCGCGCCGTGTCCGTCGTCAAGGCGCGGAAGGTGTTGGTAAAGTCCGCCTGATTCTCTGCCATCCGCGACAGCAGGTCGGCGATCAACCCGGCATCTTGGGGTCGCGCATCGGCCAGCCCGATCTTGGCTCCGAATTCGGCCAGCCAGTGCTGCCGTATCAATTCGGGCATCGCATGCACAATCTCGGTCGCTTCTTCGACCACTGCCTCGCGGTCCTCAAACTGCTGGATCAGCGCGGTTGCAAGCTGGGCAAGGTTCCAGACCGCGATATCCGGCTGATTGCTGTAGGCATAGCGCCCCATCCGGTCGATCGAGCTGAAAACCTTGGACGCATCATAGACGTCCATGAAGGCACAGGGCCCATAGTCGATTGTTTCCCCGGAAATCGCGCAGTTGTCGGTATTCATCACGCCGTGAATGAACCCCACCCCCATCCAAGCCGCGATCAGCCGCGCCTGCGCATCGCGCACTGCGGTCAAGAGCCCCATTGGCCCCTCCGCCTCGGGGTAGTGACGGGCGATCGCATAGTCCGTCAGCCGTTTCAAACTGTTGGCATCGCCACGCGCTGCAAAGATCTGAAAGCTGCCGACACGCAGATGGCTCGCCGCAACGCGGGTCAGAACGGCACCGGGCATCGGCCCTTCGCGATAGACCAGCTCGCCGGTTTCCACCGCTGCCAACGCGCGGGTCGTCGGGATGCCAAGGGCATGCATCGCCTCGCTCACCACGTATTCACGCAGCACCGGACCCAGCCAAGCGCGCCCGTCACCGCCCCGCGAATAGGGCGTGCGCCCCGAGCCCTTGAGCTGGATATCCCGGCGCACCCCGTCGGTGCCCACCGTTTCGCCGAGCAACACCGCGCGCCCGTCACCAAGCTGCGGATTGTACTGGCCAAACTGGTGGCCGGAATAAAGCTGCGAGATCGGCATCGCACCATCAGGCAACCTGTTCCCGGAGAACACCTCCGCCATGCTTTCGACCTCGCCGGGCGCGATTCCCATCAGTTTTGCCAGATCGGTGTTGAACGCGATCAGCCTTGGGGCGCGAACCGGGCTTGGCGGTTGCGCGGAAAAGAATGCGCCGGGAAGGCGCGCATAACTGTTGTCAAAGGGGATGCTCAGAGTCATGTCTTATACATAACGACCCGTGACACGATTGCCAGAGACTGCGCGCATGACAGCTGACGAGACCATTACCCATCTGGGCCTTGCGCCGCATCCGGAAGGCGGCTGGTATCGACAGACATGGGTTGCAGAGAATGCTGGCCGACCCAGCGGCACCTGCATCTATTTCTTGCTGCAAAGTGACGAGATCAGCCACTGGCACAAGGTCGATGCCACCGAAATCTGGCTCTATCACGCGGGCGCGCCGCTGACTTTGTCGATCAGTGCGGACATGGATGGTCCTGCAACGGACCACCTTTTGACACCCGATCTGACACGCGGGCCGCCGCAGATCATCGTGCCAGAGTACCATTGGCAATCGGCGCGGACGACGGGCGAGTACACATTGGTCAGCTGTACGGTCAGCCCCGGCTTTCAGTTCGACGGCTTCACCCTCGCACCCCCCGGATTTGACATTCCCCGATCCTGAACCGCCCTTGCCAGCGAGCCCATCGCGCGACAGAGTCAGAGCATGGATCATATCGCATTGCTCCGCAGCCTGTCCTCTGATGACAAGGCAGACCTGACCCGGCGGACAAACGCCGCGGGAATTCGGCACCTCGCGATCTATGTCGCACTGTTGGCGCTGTGTTCGGCGGGGATCGTTTTTCGCGTTCCGTTCTGGCCGGTGCTGATGGTGCCGCAGGGGATTCTTTTGGTGTTTCTCTTCACGCTCAGCCACGAATGCACGCACCAAACACCGTTTCGGTCAAAGTGGCTGAACGAGATTGTCGGCCATGCCATCGCCCCCCTGATCGCCCTGCCCTTTGTCTGGTTCCGCTATTTCCACCTCGCGCATCACAAATTCACCAATGACCCGCTACGTGACCCTGAACTGGCCCAGGGTCCGCGCCCTAGGACCCGCCGAATGTGGCTGATCTATCTCAGTGGCTGGGGCTATTGGTACGCCATGGTCCGCACCCTCTGGACCAACGCCTTTGGCCAGATCACCGCCGACTATCTGCCGCCGCGCCGGCATCGTGCCATGCTGCGCGAAGCCCGGATCATCCTTACGCTTTACCTGCTTGCCACGCTCAGCCTAATCCAATCATCGCTGATACTCTGGC
Source organism: Sedimentitalea sp. (assembly GCF_039973035.1). Lineage (NCBI taxonomy): Bacteria > Pseudomonadati > Pseudomonadota > Alphaproteobacteria > Rhodobacterales > Paracoccaceae > Sedimentitalea > Sedimentitalea sp. The sequence continues at coordinate 453,378 of NZ_JBDWLR010000042.1, read as the reverse complement.
TCTGGCTGCTACCGGTGTTGCTCGGTCAGCCAGTCCTGCGGCTGTATCTGCTCGCGGAACACGGCCTGTGCCCACCGGTCGCCGATATGCTGGAAAATTCGCGCACCACGTTTACCAATCGCGTGGTGCGGTTTCTGGCGTGGAACATGCCCTATCACGCCGAACACCACACCTTTCCTTCAGTGCCGTTTCACCAGCTTCCCGCGCTGCATCAGTTTACACGAGAGCATCTGAGATCAACGTCGGATGGCTATGCGGAATTCACGCGAGACTATGTGCAGGTGCTGGATCACTGATCCTACCGCCACCCACGGGGCGGTCCACGCCGGTTGTGCCCGGGCATGAGGTCGGCAGCCCCCGCGCCACGCGAACTGCGAGATAGGCAAAGGCCTGCGCCTCGAGCATGTCACCATCAAGCCCTACGGCCTCGACCGGATCGACAGGGCAGTCCAGCGCATCGCGCAACATCGCCATCATCACCGGGTTGAGCCGCCCGCCACCGGTGACCAGCAACCGGCTCGGCGGTTGTGGGCAAAGGCCAATCCCCCGTACCACGGCGGCGGTGGCCATGGCCGTCAAGGTGGCGACGGCATCTGCATCGGGCAGGCTTTCGACCAGTGCAGCGGAACTGTCAAAATCGTTTCGGTCCAGAGACTTGGGTGGCGTTCTTTCAAAATAGGATGAGGTCAGAAACTGTTTCAGGGCCGCACCATCAACTGTCCCGCGTGCGGCCATTACCCCGTCCTTGTCCATTGCCGCTCCCAATCGCGCCTGCATCAGATCATTGATCGGCGCATTTGCAGGACCGGTGTCAAAGGCCAGCAACGCCCCCGGTTCCTCTGGCCGCTTAAACGACGGGTCCACATATGTCAGGTTGCCAACGCCGCCCAGATTGAGGAAACAGATCGGTGCCAGCGCTCCGATCTTGAGAGCGCATGCGAAATGAAAGAACGGAGCCAGTGGCGCGCCTTCGCCGCCCTGTGCCACGTCTTCACTGCGGAAATCCCAGACTACCGGCACACCCAGAGTTTCGGTAAGGCTGGCCCCGTCACCGACTTGCAGCGTGCCACGTCCGTGCGGCTCATGCGCCACCGTCTGACCGTGAAAACCGACAAGGTCGATCCCCTCAAACTCTGCAATCACGTCTCGATGCGCAGCTTCAACCACAGCGGCGACGGCCTCGACAGGTGCTCCGTTCCACTGGCCAAGAGCCGCGCTCAACACGGTCTGCTCATCGGCGGAATAGGCCCGGTATTTGCCCGGCCCAAAGGCCGATAATGTGTGCCCATCCGTCTCGATCACCGCCGCATCGACGCCATCAAGCGAGGTGCCTGACATCAACCCAAGCGCCCGCACCGTGCCTGTTTGGTCCCTGGCCTTATCCATGGCCTTTTCCTTTGCTCATCTGCCGCCTATACACTGCCCCGCAACACCAGACCGAGGCAAGCCATGACCTACCATCCCAAATCGGATTTCATCGCCACGATGATCGAGCGCGGCTTTCTCGCCGACTGCACCGATTATCAGGGCCTTGACGACGCCATGATCGCAGGGGTGGTCCCGACCTATATCGGCTATGACGCGACCGCCAAGTCGCTGCATGTGGGCCATTTGTTGAACATCATGATGCTGCGCTGGCTGCAAAAGACAGGTCACAAACCGATTACTCTGATGGGTGGCGGCACCACCAAGGTTGGCGATCCCAGCTTTCGGTCTGATGAACGCCCCCTGCTCGGCCCTGAACAGATCGACGAGAACATCGCCGGAATGAAACAGGTCTTTGCCAAGTACCTGACCTATGGCGATGGGCCGTCTGATGCGCTGATGCTGAACAATGCGGAATGGCTGGATGATCTGAACTATCTCGATTTCCTGCGTGACATCGGGCGGCATTTCTCCGTCAATCGGATGCTGTCGTTTGAATCGGTGAAATCGCGGCTTGACCGGGAACAGTCGCTGTCCTTCCTCGAATTCAACTACATGATCCTTCAGGCCTATGATTTCCTCGAATTGAATCGCCGCTATGGTTGCCTCTTGCAGATGGGCGGCTCTGATCAATGGGGCAACATCGTCAACGGCATCGACCTGACCCGTCGGGTTCTCGATCACGAGATTTACGGCCTGACGTCACCACTGCTTACCACCAGCGACGGTCGCAAGATGGGCAAGAGTCAGGGCGGAGCAATCTGGCTGAACGCCGACATGCTATCGCCTTATGAATTCTGGCAATTCTGGCGCAACACGACGGATGCGGATGTGGGCCGGTTCCTCAAGCTTTACACCGAGATGCCGGTTGATGAATGCAACCGTCTGGGCGCGCTGCAGGGGCAAGAGATCAACGAGGCCAAGATCGTGCTCGCCAATGCGGTCACGACCCTGTGCCATGGCGCCGATGCGGCCGCCACCGCGCAGGAAACGGCACATGAGGTCTTTGCCAAAGGCGGCGTGGGCGATGATCTTCCAACGCTCGACCTGACGCGTGAAGAGATCGGCGATGGCATATCCATCGTGCAGGTGATCGTGCGTGCGGGGCTTGCGAAGTCCGGCAAAGAAGCCAAGCGCCTGATTGCGGAACAAGGGGCGCGGTTCAACGATGCGCCGCTGACCGACGCGGGGCTGATGCTGGACGCGGCGGCGTTGTCGTCACCGGTAAAGCTGAGCGCCGGCAAGAAACGTCATGCCTTGGTGCAACTGGCAGACTAGGCCCTAGAGAAACAGCCAATCAATCAGGCTGAGGATCAGAAACACCGGCACCGAAAGGACGCAGGCCAGCAATATGGCGGCGGCAAGGGTCGGGCGCGCAGATGTGCAGGTGATGCCTTGTACGGTGTCAGGTTTGGCCATGGCTACATTAACCCGGTCTTAGGTTTAGGCCGGGTTAATGCCGCCCATGTTCGATAGCATGCCCCATGCCAATCACCGCCCCGGTGCTCTGCAACAACATCTGAACTTTGTTGCAGCCCTACGCGCTTGTGGACAGGCTCCTTTGGTCCTGCCAATGCCCTACACGACGGTGATCTTGCGACGCAGGTTGGGCGGGCGATTGCCCGTGACCATGCTGTCGCGTCCGGACCCGAGGTTACTGCCGCCAGAGCCAGACGCGCTGCGCGACTGGTTGCTTGGCGCCGACCTGGGACGCGCCCCAATTCTGCTTTCGCCCGATTCTCCCTGCGCCGACCTGCTCGAAACTCTGGGCGCGGTGCCGCTAGTGACCCCTACCAGCGTGGCCGAAATCGATCTGACGATCTCTGAGGATCAGCGCCGCGCCCGTCTGCATCAGAAATGGCGCAATCGGCTTACCCGCGCCGAAACCCAGAATCGTTTGCGCGTCACAGAATGCACCCGCGCCCCTGCCCCCGGCCACTGGCTGTTCGCAGCGGATCGCGCGTTGCAGCGGCGGCGCGGCTATCGCAGCTGGCCCGAAGCACTCACGCTGGCCTATGGGCGCGAGAACCCGAACCAAACAGTGCTCTTTACCGCATACGATGGGCGCGATCCGGTGGCGGCGATGCTGTTTCTGCGCCATGGGGACGCGGTTACCTATCACATCGGCCACAGCACCCCCGCAGGCAGGTCGCTTTCGGCGTACACCCTGTTGTTGTGGCACGCCGCGTGCTGGTGTGCGGCCCATGGGCACCGGCGTCTGGATTTGGGGCTGATCGACACGCAACATGCCGCTGGCCTCGCCCGGTTCAAACTGGGCGCAGGTGCCGTTACCCGCCCACTTGGCGGAACATGGCTATGGTGGCCACCTCTGGGGAAAACGCTGCGGTGCCTTGCGGCCCTTGATCGTAGATCAATGCGCGTGCAGCCAATCTGACCGCTGGACATGCACTCTGCCGAACGGTTAACTGAACGCATGTTCAAATGAGGGGGAACCACCCATGAAACTGTCCAGCACAGCCGCGATCATCACCGGCGGCGCATCCGGCCTTGGCGAAGCTACGGCCCGCCATTTCGCCGAAAGCGGCGCACAGGTGACAATTCTGGATCGCGATGCAGAGCGCGGCAAGGCCGTTGCTGCCGACATTGGCGGATATTTCGCTGAAACCGACGTGACGGACGAGGATTCGGTTGCCGCGGCGATTGCGCTGGCGATGGATAAGATGGGCAAGATCACTGCCTGCGTCAGCTGCGCTGGCATCGCCTTTGGCATCAAGACGGTCGGCAAGGATGGGCCGCACCCGTTGGATGCGTTCAAACGCACCTTGGACATCAACCTCGCGGGCACATTCAACGTCTCGCGGCTCGCCGCAGTCGAAATCGCCAAGAACGAACCCGAGAGCGATGGCGCGCGCGGCGTCATCATCAACACGGCTTCGATCGCCGCGTTTGATGGCCAAAAGGGTCAGGCCGCCTACTCCGCCTCAAAGGGCGGAGTTGTTGGTTTGACGCTGCCCATGGCCCGTGATCTGGCAAGTACGGGTATTCGGGTGATGACCATCGCACCGGGGATATTCATGACGCCGATGCTGGCGGGTCTACCCGAGGATGTTCAGAAACAACTGGCAACCGATGTGCCCAACCCACCGCGTCTGGGTGATCCATCAGAGTACGGGCAGCTTGCCGGGTTCATCGTAGAAGCCGGATATCTCAATGGCGAGGTGATCCGAATCGACGGTGCGCTGCGGATGCGTTAACCGCCCGCCTTCTCTTCCAGAACCAGCCATTCCTCTTCTGACGCGGCAAGCTTGTTCTGCCGCGCAACAAGCGCCTCGGTGGCCTTTTGAAACTTGACCGGCTCGCGAGCATAAAGCTCCGGGTCGGCCATCAGTTGTTCCAACTTGGCAATCTCGGCCTCGAGCCGTTCGATTTCTTCCGGCAAGGCTTCCAGCCGATGCTTTTCGGTAAAGGACAGGCCGGTCTTGGTTGCCGCAGGCTTTTGCGCCTTGGGTTTGGCGGATTTGGGTTTACTTTCGGCGGTTTCGGGCGTGTCACCGCGCTGTGCGACGTAATCGCTCCACCCTCCCGCATAAAGCGTCGCCTGCCCATTGCCTTCCATCGCAACCGTGGCCGTTGCAACCCGATCCAGAAAATCCCGGTCATGGCTGACCAGCAGTACGGTGCCGTCGTAATCGTCCAGCAACTCCTGCAACAGATCGAGCGTTTCAACGTCCAGATCGTTGGTTGGTTCATCCATCACCAACAGATTGCTTTGCCGCGCCATCAGCCGCGCCAACAAAAGCCGCGCTTTTTCCCCGCCCGACAATGACCGGACCGGCGCGCGGGCCTGCGCTTCGTCAAACAGGAAATCCTTGAGGTAGCCGACCACATGCCGTGGCGCCCCGCGCACCATCACCTGATCGGCCCGGCCCGATACGCGCATGTCGGCATCCCCTGTCAGGCTGTCCCACAGGGTCATATCCGGATCAAGTTGGGCGCGCGCCTGGTCGAACACCGCGACCTCAAGATTGGTGCCGAGTTTGATCTGGCCCGAATCAGGTTCGATTTCTCCCAGCAACATCTTGAGAAGCGTGGTCTTGCCTGCGCCATTCGGACCGACAAACGCGATTCGGTCGCCGCGGTGCACATTGATCGTAAAATTCCGGACAATTTCGGTAGCGCCAAAGGCTTTGGAAATACCCTCGGCATCAATCACCTTCTTGCCCGATTTGCCGCCCGACGACAGCGCGAGATCGGCGGTGCCCTGACGACGAATCTGGCTGGCACGTTCGGCCCGCAGATCCTGCAGCGCCCGCACACGCCCCTGGTTGCGCTTGCGCCGGGCGCTGATACCTTCGACGGCCCAACGAGCCTCGGATTTGATCAACCGGTTCAGCTTGTGCCGCTGCATGTCCTCTTCTTCCCAGACACCGTCGCGCCAAGCCTCGAACGCCTCGAACCCCTTATCCTGTCTGCGCACACGTCCCCTGTCGATCCAGAGGGTTGCACGCGACAAGGCCCGCAAAAAGGCACGGTCATGGCTGATCAGAACATAGGCTGCGCGCGTTGCGGAGAGTTCCCGTTCGAGCCAATGAATGGCCTCGATGTCCAGATGGTTGGTCGGCTCGTCCAGCAGCATCAGATCAGGCGCTTCGCCCATCAGCTTGGCCAGCGCCGCACGTCGTCGTTCGCCACCGGATGCAGTTTCAACGGGGCGGTCGGGATCGAATTTCAACCCCTCGCCCGCGCGTTCGACCCGGTACATCTCGCCCGGCTCAAGCCCGCTGGTGGCATAATCACCCAGCGTGGCAAAACCCGCCATATCGGGGTCCTGTTCCATGTACCCCACCGAGGATCCGGGCGTGACCACAACCGAGCCGCCGTCAGCTTCGACAAGGCCCGCCATCACCTTCATCAATGTGGATTTACCTGATCCATTGCGTCCGACCAGCGCCAGTCGGTCGCCGGGTTGGATCACCAGATCGAGATCCGCAAACACCGGATCCCCGCCAAAGCCGAGGGATATGCCGGAAAGTTGAAGCAGGGGAATACGCGCCATGGCTGCCAGCTAAACCGCCTTGCCCGAGGCGTCAACGTGCCGAACGCATCTTTCAATGATCAGCGCCGCAAGCCTACCGCGCGAGCGCCCGCAGCAAGCGTTTGCGACCCGCTGGAATCGCGTCGATTTCAAGTCCTGTGAACACATGCAACGTGTTCATCTGTTCGTCGATCACAGCGTGATCACTGACCCGCCCCCCCATTGCCAGGTAGCTGCGCAAAAGCGGCGGCATTTGCGCCAAGGCGCGGGTTTCGTCAGGTTTTCGATCGGCGTTTTCGGCTAAACAGATGGTTCGGGGTGCCGTCGTCTCCAGTTTCCACGACTCCGGCGCGAGGTGGCGCGCCGAAAGTTCTGTAAGCGCATCGAAGTATGGTGCCGGATCGGTGCCTGCAAAAGAGGTGCAACCAATGAGCATACGTGCCCTGATGTCATCGACAAGGACGGTCAACGCCGCCCAGGCCGCCCGCAGAATATCTGCATCACGCACACCGGGTTCAACGCAGAACCGGCCCATTTCGAGCAAAGGGCTACTATCGTCGAACAGATGCCCAAAGTCATAATATTGCGCGCAATAACTGTGTTGGCAGTCGGCGCGGTGACGGAGCACGCTCAGACGAAAACAACAGACGATCGCGTCGGTTTGCCTGTCCTGCACCAACATGTGGTGACAGGTGTCATCAAAGATATCGGCATCCGGTTCTGCGAGCGCAAACCCTCGTTGTCGCAGGGCTCTCGCAGCGGCAATGTCGCCTGCGCAGCTTGCCTGACGCACATGATACCGGCCTTGAGCCAGAATTGGGTTCTGTTGAAGCATGGCGAACTCGTATGGCAACCAAACGAATCGTAGGTCTGCAAGGTCACAGCTTCAAGGCAGAAGGCAAAGGCCTGCCAAATTATTCGCCGATCGCAGTGCCCGGATTGAAATTGCCGATATTGCCGAGAAGCTGACGCAGGAAGGTTTGGTCGTTGACGCTGGATTCGGTAACGCGACGGTTCAGCGTGATCACCCGGCCATCTTCGAGCCCATACCGTTCGATGTTCTGCACCACTCCGGTTTGACTGAAGCTGATTGCGACCAGTTGACGTTCGACAACCTTTGGTTCCAACGCGCCATAGTGGCGCAAGCGTGAACTGACATAATAGTAGCCGCTCTCATTCAACACCCCTGAGACCGATGGCACGCCAACGGCCTCGGCAACGGTATCGCGGGTATCGACCCCGACCGTGACCTTGGCGAGATCCTCTTCGGTCGGCACATAGCCGTGATTGCGGTAGATCGCCGAGCAACCGGCAATCGCCAAACCGGCAGTCAGAATGACCGCCGCGCGCAATGCCGGTCTGATACGCGATGCTGTGCCGAACATGGCTGCCCTCTTGCCTTGGCGTGATACGCCTTTTATCCCGATTACAGAAACCGGACGGATGGTTCAAGAAACGAAAGTCCCAAGATGCCAGACACAACCACCCTGCGGGTCGCCGATCTGCCGCAGAACGCACCCACCGCATTTGAGCTGCACCCCGGCCCCGATACCCAGAAAGCACTGGCAAACGAGCTTGGGTTGAGCGGTCTGCGCAAGCTGCGTTTTGTCGGAGAGGTCAATGCGCAGGGGCGCCGTGATTGGGAATTGACCGGAAAACTTGGTGCAACCGTGGTTCAGCCCTGTGTTGTCACGCTGGAACCGGTGACAACGCGTATCGACGTGGATGTTCGGCGGCTCTATGTCGCAGACCTGCCGGATGTCAGCGAAGAAGAAGTCGAAATGCCCGAGGATGACAACGTCGAAAGACTGGGCAAAGTGATCGACCCGGGCGCCGTGATGGCCGAAGCGCTGACTCTGGCGCTCCCCCTTTATCCGCGCAAAGACGGGATCGAGGCGGAAAACGCGACTTTTGCGGAAAAGGGAATCAAACCCATGACCGATGACGATGCGCGCCCATTTGCCGGTCTGGCAGAGTTGCGTGATGCGTTGAAAAAGGATAGCTAGCCGCCAACGACAATTCGATCCGACCCGGCGCGTGGAAAAATTGCTTGCACATGCAGAAAATCGCAGTATTTTCTCGCGCTCACCGGATTTTTGGTTGGACATCGTACGGGCCTCGGCCTAAACGCACGTCACGCCGGTCAGAACGATACGCGAAACAAGAAATGCAACTCGGCCCCGGATCGTCCGCCGGCCCCTATCAGACAAAGGTTGAGACATGGCTGTCCAACAGAACAAAGTATCCAAATCGCGCCGCAACAATCGTCGTGCGCACGATGCGCTGGTTGCTGCAAACCCGAACGAATGCCCGAACTGTGGCGAGCTGAAGCGCCCGCACCACGTCTGTGCGTCCTGCGGTCACTATGACGACAAGGAAATTGTCGTACTGACCGAAGAGATCGATCTGGACGAAGACGCCGCGTAAGTCGGCCAGGCAAGCCCCTGAATGACGGCCCTGCCCGATCAGAACCCGGCACAAGCCGACCGCATCGTAATTTCGGTTGACGCCATGGGCGGAGACAACGGCCCTTCGGCCGTTGTGGCGGGCATTGCGAAATCTGCAGACAAGAACCCGGAAATCGGGTTCATTCTGCATGGCCCGGAAGCAGAGCTGCGGCCCCTGGTGGCCAAGCGCACGATCCTGAACGACCGGGTTGAATATCGCAACACGACCGATGTCGTGACGATGGAGGACAAGCCCCGTGACGTGATGCGCAATGGCAAGGGCACGTCCATGTGGTCGGCGCTTGAGTCCATGTGCAACGGCGAAGCGGCAGGCGTCGTATCCTGCGGCAACACCGGCGCCCTGATGGCGCTGAGTGTCATTCGGCTCCGCAAGCTCCCGGGCGTAAACCGCCCGGCCATTGCGATTCTCTTCCCGTCCCGCAACCCGCATGGGTTCACCCTGATGCTTGACGCCGGTGCGGATATCCGCGCGGACGAACGTGATCTGCTGCAGTTTGCGCTGATGGGGGCGTCGTACGCGCGCAATGGTCTGGAATTGGACCACCCGCGCGTGGGCCTGCTCAATGTCGGCACCGAAGAACACAAAGGCCGCACTGAACTGAAAGAAGCGCATGGTCTGATCTCAGGATTCGCCGATCAGGCCAATTTCGAATTTGTCGGTTTTGTCGAGGGCAGCGACATCCCCGGCGATGCCGCCGATGTCATCGTCACGGACGGATTTACCGGCAATATCGCGATCAAGACCGGCGAAGGCACCGCCCGTCTGATTGCCTCGCTGCTGCGCGACGCGTTCAAGTATTCGATGCTGTCAAGATTGGCATCTGTTCTTGCGATCACCTCGTTGGGCCGCCTGAAAAAGCGAATCGATCCCCGCCGCGTCAATGGCGGCGTTTTTCTCGGGCTGAACGGCACCGTGATCAAATCACACGGCAGCGCAGATGCGACCGGCATATCAGCCGCGGTCAAACTGGCCTTCCAACTCGCCAAGACCGGTTTCTCGGAAAAACTGGCCGCTCGGGTTGCATCCACGGTAGAGCTTGCCCAAGATGCTCTGGAACCGACCGATGACACGGCGGAAGAACAAGAAGAAAAAGGTCAGGCATGACACTGCGCGCAGCCGCCATCGGGATCGGACACTACCTGCCGGACCGTGTGGTCCCAAACTCAGAATTCGAAGCGACACTGGACACCACCGACGAATGGATTCGTTCGCGATCCGGAATCCAGCGCCGCCATTTTGCGGCCGAAGGCGAAACCACATCAAACATGGCGACCAAGGCTGCCACTGCCGCGATTCAGGATGCCGGCATCACTGTCGCCGATGTGGACGCAATCATCGTCGCAACGTCGACTGCTGACCTGACCTTTCCATCCGCCGCAACCATGGTTCAGTCAGAACTGGGCATGACGCATGGGTTTGCCTTTGACGTTCAGGCAGTCTGTGCTGGCTTTGTCTATGCGCTGAGCACAGCCAATGCGATGATCGTATCCGGTCAGGCCCGACGCGTTTTGGTCATAGGTGCCGAAACCTTCAGCCGGATCATGGACTGGACCGACAGGACAACCTGTGTCCTGTTCGGAGACGGCGCGGGAGCGCTTGTTCTTGAAGCACAAGAAGGTGAAGGCACCGCCGCCGACAGCGGAATTCTGGCGACTGATCTGCATTCGGACGGTCAATTCAAGGATCTGCTCTATGTCGACGGGGGCGTTTCCACCCAGAGCACCGGGCACTTGCGGATGCAGGGCAATCAGGTTTTCCGCCACGCGGTCGAAAAACTGGCCTCCACAGCGGAAACTGCATTGGAAAAGGCCGGGCTGACGTCTGATGACGTCGATTGGATCGTCCCCCATCAAGCCAATATCAGAATCATTCAGGGCACCGCGCGCAGGATGGGCCTCGATATGGACCGGGTGGTCGTGACGGTTCAGGACCATGGCAACACCTCCGCCGCTTCAATTCCGCTTGCACTGTCAGTCGGCAAACAGCGCGGCCAGATCAAACCCGGCGATTTGATCGTGACCGAGGCCATCGGCGGCGGATTGGCCTGGGGCGCCGTGGTTTTGCGCTGGTAAGGACCCGCGCAATCACGCTTATCTCTCTGCTTGCAAATCATTGATATTGACAGCGAATTTGCCACCGCCCTATGCTGCGTTTCAACAGTAGGGGGTGACTATGGGCGAAAAGACATTGACTCGGATGGACCTGAGCGAAGCCGTTTTCCGAGAAGTCGGTCTTTCGAGAAACGAAAGTGCGCAGCTTGTCGAGAGTATGCTCGAGCATATGTCGGATGCTCTGGTACGCGGAGAGCAGGTCAAGATCTCTTCTTTTGGCACCTTCAGCGTACGTGACAAATCTGCCCGTATCGGACGGAATCCCAAGACCGGGGAAGAAGTTCCAATTCAACCCCGCCGTGTTCTGACGTTTCGCCCGTCGCATCTGATGAAAGATCGCGTAGCAGCGGGCAACAAGAATACCTGATCCGGAGTCCACCGTATGACCAAGTCGCCTGACGCATTTCGCACAATCAGCGAAGTGGCGGATTGGCTGGGCATTCAAGCCCATGTCCTGCGCTTTTGGGAAAGCAAATTCAGCCAGGTGAAACCGGTAAAGCGTGCCGGGGGACGGCGGTATTACCGGCCGACGGATATGCAATTGCTGGGAGGCATCAAACAGTTGCTTTACGAGGATGGTCTGACGATCAAGGGCGTTCAGAAAATCCTGAGGGAGCAAGGCGTTAATCACGTTTCCGCTATGTCTGCGCCGCTGGCAGAAGGCCCCGAAGAAACGCCTGTGGACGACAGTCCTGAGCCGCCCATTCTTGAGGACAAGGCGCCCGAACCGCCGTCTGAAATCGCCGAACCGCCGACTGCCAAGACCGAGGTTGCCGAAGAGGTTTCCCCACCAGAGGCACCCGAGCTTGAAGTCGTATCAGATGACGGCGGCGAGGAAGAACAACTCCCCCTCCCCTCGTTCACGCATCACGCAGCCCAAGCGCCCGAGGTTGAGGCCCCCGCCCCCCTAGAATCGCCTGCGCAACCCGCAGATGTGGCGGCATCCTCAGAGCTTGATGATGCGCCAGCAGAACCGGCAAAGCCTGTGGCCCTTGTCGTCGATGCGCCCGACCCACCGCAGGAAGATGAAATCCCTTACAATCCGGGTGTTATGGCCGAGTTGGTGACATTTAACAAGCTCGGCGCAGAGAAAGCGGCCGCCGCGAAACCCCTGATCCGGGCCTTGGATGAGTGGCTCGATAAAGTGTCTGGCGCGGCATAGGTTAATTCCGGTGATTCCCTCTTGCCCCCGGTCTGAAAACCGGTATGAACGGCCCATCGTCGGGCTATGGCGCAGCCTGGTAGCGCGTCCGTCTGGGGGACGGAAGGTCGCAGGTTCGAGTCCTGCTAGCCCGACCAAAACACACCGACGATTACACCCCCGATCGCCAAGGGGAACAAGATGACAGGCGTCAGTCCGAATCAGCAGATCACCGCGATGCTGGAAAGCGGCGCAATCACCGCTACAACGCCCATCGCGCCCGGTCAGGTTCAACCTGCCAGCCTCGACCTGCGTCTTGGCAATGTTGCCTATCGTGTGCGCGCGTCGTTTCTGGCGGGGCCTGAACGCACGGTCCGCGAACGGATGGCGGATTTCGCCATGCATGAGATCGACCTGAGCGGTGGCGCGGTTCTGGAAAAGGGCTGCGTCTATGTCGTGCCCTTGATGGAGAGCCTCGCCCTGCCCGCCAACATGTCGGGCGCTGCCAGTGCAAAATCATCCATCGGACGACTCGATCTTCTGACCCGCATCATCACTGATCGCGGAGTGGAATTTGACCGGGTTGCGCCGGGGTATTGCGGCCAACTCTATGTCGAAATCTGCCCTCAGAGTTTTTCGGTCATCGCCCGTGCAGGCCAGATGCTGAACCAAATCATCTTTCGCACTGGCAAGACCATTATCGAAGATGACGAACTGCGCGACATCCATGCGGCCTCGCCCATCGTGTCCGGTGATGCGGTGATATCCGACGGGTTGGGCTTTTCCGTTGATTTGCGACCAGAGACAGGAACACTGGTAGGCTATCGCGCGAAACCACACACGGGCGTGATCGATCTGGCCCGGTTGAACCATTACGCCGCCGACGATTTCTGGGAGCCAGTGCGCACTGATACCGGCTGGATCATTCTTGATCCCGGCGCGTTTTATATTCTGGTCAGCCGCGAGGCGATCGCGATCCCGCCACATTGCGCCGCTGAAATGGCACCCTACCTCGCCATGGTCGGTGAATTCCGGGTGCATTACGCGGGCTTTTTTGACCCCGGCTTTGGCTATGCCGCAGCAGGCGGTGCCGGATCACGCGGGGTGCTCGAAGTCCGCTGCCACGAAGCGCCATTTGTGCTGGAACACGGTCAGATCGTTGGTAAATTGGTTTACGAACGGATGGCAGAGGTCCCGACACAGCTTTACGGCGCGGGTATCTCTTCAAATTATCAGGGTCAGGGGCTCAAGCTGTCCAAGCATTTCAAATCCTGACAGCAACGGCTTTTACAGCTTGGTGATACGTGACGCGCGGCTTGCCATCTTGACGGCGCGCTTGGCTTGACGCTGCTGTTCAGTCAACTGAGGTTGGTTGCCTGCGTTCTGCCGGGGCTGCTCTGCGCCGCCCTTGGCCGCATTACGCCGACGGGAAAAATCCGAGGCCGCGCCAATACCGGCGTTGACCCCCTTGTGAATGGCCTTGCGCATCAGAATGCGCACCACCATGTTGATGACTTGGTTCAGGTTCATACCGTTCCTTACCTTGTTAGCCCCTATATATGCCGGATCGGGTCATTTGCATGGCCTAAATGGTGCTAATCTTCAAACAATTCTGGTTGACCCGCGCCGATCTCTTCGTCGTCATCATCCCCGTCGCCCACTGTTGGCAGCGCGCTTGGCGGCAATCGGTTTTCCAGCAGGCCAGCAGAGCGCAGTTCCTTGAGGCCCGGCAGATCGCGCGCGCTTTCCAAGCCAAAGTGATCAAGGAACTCTGGTGTAACGACAAATGTCACCGGCCGCCCCGGTGTCATCTTGCGCCGTCCGAACCGGATCCATTCCATTTCCAGCAACTGATCCACCGTGCCGCGTGACACCGACACACCTCGGATCTCCTCGATCTCGGCCCGCGTCACGGGTTGATGATAGGCGATGATCGCCAGCGTTTCGATGGCGGCCCGGCTCAGTTTTCGGGTTTCCACGGTTTCCTTCTGCATGAGGAAACCAAGATCAGGCGCGGTTCGGATTGCCCAGGCATTGCCGACCTTGAGAACCTGCACCCCGCGCCCGTCATAGCGCTTGCGCAGACGCACCAGCGCCTCGGCCGCATCGCACCCGTGCGGCATTCGCGCCTCAAGGTCACGCACGCTGACCGGTTCGGCGCTGGCAAACAGAACCGCTTCGACCATGCGTTCCTGTTCGCCCATGGGCGGCGCCTGAAACAAGCTCTCGGATTGAGTCTCTGCTGCACTCTCTTCGGTCACGAGCCTTTGTCTTTCCTGCGCAACTGTATCGGGGCAAAGCTATCGGTTTGCCGAATTTCCAGATGCCCCTCCTTTACCAGTTCAAGCGATGCGGCAAAAGTCGACGCCGTGGCCGAGCGGCGCCGCACCGGGTCACTATGCCATCCTTCGGGCATATAGCTCGTGAGATCCGTCCATGTTCCGGCAAACCCGATCAGCGGTCGCATCCGGTCCAGCGCCTGCTCCATGGTAAAGATCGATTCCCGGTCCATGACAAAGGGCCGGAATTCGTCGCGGGTGCGGATCCGGGCATAGCCCTGCATGAGATCCAGCAAGGTTGCGGTATAGGTCACCGTCTTGATCCGGGTAACATCCTCGGCCTGCCCGCGGGCAAAGAAATCCCGGCCCAGCCGATCCCGCCCCATCAGGCGTGCCGCCGCATCGCGCATTGCTTGCAGTCGTTCAAGCTGAAAGGCCAGATGCGCGGCAAGCTCTTCGCCCGATGGCCCCTCTTCGGTCGGATCGGGCGGCAACAGCAGCCGGGATTTCAGGAACGCCAACCACGCCGCCATCACCAAATAGTCAGCGGCCAGTTCAAGGCGCAACGCCTTGGCCTTTTCAACAAACCCGAGATACTGCCGCGCCAGCTGCAAAACCGAGATTTTGCGCAGATCTACCTTTTGTGTCCGCGACAGGGTCAGCAGCACATCCAGCGGACCCTCAAAGCCATCGACATCAACAATCAGCGCCTCGGCGGCCACGCGTTCGGCCACCGACATGCTGTCTTCCTGAAAGGGTGTCTCAGCCATAGACCTTTCCGCTCATCAAGCGATGAAGGTCGGCTTCGCAGGCCGGAATGTCAAGTTCTGCAGGGTCACGACGGGCGTCCAGCGCTGCCATAGCGCGCGCCTGGGCGGCATCGGTCATTTGGCCTGCCGCCTCCGCCACCTCTGCCCGTTCCGCGAGCGTTCCGTTGCAGTGCAGAATGACGTCGCACCCCGCCTCGATGGCGGCACGTGAGAGACCTGTTAACGATCCCGACATTGCCTTCATCGAGATGTCATCCGTCATGATCAGCCCGTCAAACCCGATCTGTTCGCGGATCAACGTGATCATCCGGGGGGAAATCGTCGCCGGTTGCGGATCAATCGCATCATAGACCAGATGCGCCGTCATCCCCATCGGCAGGTCGTTGAGATCGCGAAACGGCGCAAAATCGGTGTCATCCAGCGCTTCGGCATTCACTGAGACATGAGGCAGGTCAAAATGACTATCTTGTGTCGCGCGCCCGTGACCCGGAATATGTTTGACCACCGGCAATACACCACCTGCCAACATCCCGTCGGCAGCGGCACGCCCCAATTGCGCAACCCGGTCCGGTTCTTCGCCATAACAACGGTTCAACAGGAACGGATGGGTTTGCGGCCCCGCCACATCGACCATCGGGGCGCAATTGCTGTCAATTCCGAGTTCGCGCAATTCATGCGCGATCAGCCGATAGCGCAGATACATGGCCCGTTCCGCACCGTCACCGGCATTGGCAACATGTTCAAGCGGCGGCAGCCATTCGCGGGCCAAAGGTGGGCGCAGACGCTGAACGCGGCCCCCTTCCTGATCGATGGTGATCGGTGCCTCGCGGCCAACCGCCTCGCGAAACTCTGCGCACAGCGCGCGGATCTGATCGGATGTTTCCAGATTGCGGGCGAACAGAATGAACCCGAATGGGTCCGCATCGCGAAAGAATGCCTTTTCGTCTGCGCTCAGGCGCAAGCCTTCGGCGTCGAGGATTGTCGCGCCAAAACTCATCTGGTGACGACCGGGATGCAGTCTGCTTTTTCCGCAACCAACACGGAACAAAAGCGCCGCGCGTCGGCGAGATCGTCAAACCCCATAGCCCGAAGGCGATAGAACGTGCGCCCGCCGCTGCTTGCCTTTTGCACGACGCGCGATTTGCCGTCCATGTAGTCGCTAAACTTGCCAGCGAGCCGATCCCATTCCTGCCGTGCAAGATCCGGGCTTTCAAACGCACCAAGCTGCGCAAGCCGCGTCCCGACAGGCAGGCTGTCAGGGTCAACATCCAAACCCGGCTTGAGCGCAACCGGTGTCACAACGGCACCCGCGCCCGTCGCAGTTGTCGGGCGGGATTTCGGGCGCAGCGACCGCGCCGGGCCGGGGCCGGTTACATTCGCTGTGTCGGTCGCGATGGCCTCTTGGGCCGCCGTGACATCTGCCGGCTGGTCAATCCGTGCCGCAGCTTTGACGATTGTGGTATCCGCTTGTTCGTCCGAACCGGACAGGACACCGGCGAGCAACCGATCAACCATCGAACTGACGCTCCCGGAGTCGGCCTCTCTTTCGGTCGGTGGCGCATTCGCGGCCATGACCTCTTCACCCGGCTTAGCGGGTTGGTCTTCGTCGGCAAGGTCAACGGGTCGTGGCGCGAGAATGAGTCGATCTGCCGGAGCCTCGGCTGTCCCTTGGGCTGCAACCGCATTCACCGCCAGCCCCTGATGGTCGGCGGGCAGCCCCCCCGGATCATCGGGTTGTATCCGCATCGGCCCTTCGACTGCGCGGACGACCGGAACACCGCTGACGTCGCGCATGACCAGTTGATATCCCCACATGCCGATCCCTGCGATCAGCGCAATTGACGCCGCCGCCCCCAGCAGGTTCAGCGCCGCACCGAACGGCGCCCCACCCTGATCTCTGGATGAATCCTGTTCGCCCACGTCCTGCGTGGAATAGAGTTCTGCCATGTCCGCCTCACTGCCCTTGTGCACCTGAAATGCGGTGCAATGGGTTCTCGTTGCTGCCTCGGACCGGCGTTTCGGGCGAAATTGTTATCGCATCTCCTGCGCCGGTGTAACGCCGAGAATACCAAGACCTGAGGAAATAACAACGGAAACGGCACGGGCAAGCGCCATTTTTGATTGGCTGGTGGCGATATCGCCCTCTTGGATGAACCGCAATTCGGGAAATTCGTTGCCCCGGTTCCACAGCGCGTGAAAGTCTCCGGCGAGTTCATAGAGGTAGAATGCGATGCGATGCGGCTCGTTCGTGCGGGCGGCGATTTCAACTAGACGCGGCCATTCCGCGAGCTTTTTGGCGACGTTCAGCTCTGCCTCATGGTCAATCACCGCGAGGTCTGCCCCCGTCAGCGTCGCGTCATCCGTCGCGATCCCGGCCTCCGCGGCACGGCGCATCACGCTCATCACGCGGGCATGGGCGTATTGCACATAGAAAACCGGGTTCTCGCGCGACTGTTCCAGCACCTTGTCGAAATCAAAGTCCAGCGGCGCATCGTTCTTGCGCGTCAGCATGACAAACCGGGTCACATCCGGCCCGACCTGATCCACCACATCGCGCAGAGTCACGAAGTTGCCGGCCCGTTTGGACATCTTGAACGGCGCACCATCCTTGAACAACCGCACCAGTTGGGCAAGTTTGATATCCAGTGGCACCGTGCCGTTTGACAGCGCAGATACCGCTGCCTTCATCCGCTTGACATACCCACCATGGTCCGCGCCAAACACATCAATAAGCGCGTCGAACCCTCTGGAAACCTTGTCATAATGATAGGCGATATCAGGCGCGAAATAGGTCCAGCCACCATCAGACTTCATGATGGGGCGGTCTACATCGTCACCGTGATCGGTCGACTTGAACAACGTTTGCTCACGCGGTTCCCAGTCTTCGGGCGTTTTGCCCTTTGGCGGCTCGAGTACCCCGCGATAGATCAGCCCCTTGCCGCGCAAATCCTCGATCGCGGCTTCAATCCGGCCAGTGCCATAAAGCGACTTCTCGGAAAAGAACACATCCATTTCGATGCCCAGAGACGCGAGATCCTCACGAATGAGTGTCATCATCGCGTCGGTTGCATAATCGCGCAGGGTCTCCAGCCAGAAGCTCTCGGCCTGATCGACCCAGATGTCGCCCTTTTCCCGCGCCAGCTCTTCGCCCACGGGAATGAGATAGTCGCCAGGATAGGTGCCGTCCTCAAACGCAACCTCCTGCCCGAGGGCTTCGAGATAGCGCAGATAGACAGACCGCGCGAGCACATCGACCTGCGCCCCGCCATCGTTGATGTAATATTCGCGGGTCACGTCATGGCCCGAGAACTGCAGCAGGCTGGCAAGCGCATCGCCAAATACCGCGCCGCGTGTATGGCCCACATGCAGAGGGCCCGTCGGGTTTGCGCTGACAAATTCGACATTGACCTTACGGCCCTGCCCCATGTCCGATCGGCCAAAATCAGTTCCGGTTTTCAGGACTTCCTCGATCACTCCCTGCCAGACCGCCGGTGCGAGACGCAGGTTCAGGAAACCCGGCCCCGCCACGTCAGCAGCTTGGATACGGCTATCCGCGACCAGCTTGCCTGCAAGCACTTCTGCGATGTCACGGGGTTTCATTCGGGCGGCTTTGGCCAGCACCATCGCGGCGTTGGTCGCCATATCGCCATGCGCCGCGTCGCGAGGAGGCTCGACTGCGACATTCTTGAAATCGAGACCATCCGGCAGCGCACCATCCGCGACCATGGCATCAAGGCTGTGCAGTACAAGTGTGCGAATATCGGCAAACAGGTTCATCTTGGCATCCTCAGGGCTTTGGCGCGGTGTATCATGCGCGCCGGGACGGTCAATGCTCTGCATCTTCGCGAGGTACCGGAAGTCCACACCGCTCTGGTACAACATTGGCGCATGGCCGGGTTTTGATCCGGTTCGGAGGTCTCTAGAGAGGGGCCCGCCGATCGGTCCCATCATCAGACCGGCACAGCCGCGCATGTTCTTGCAGTGCGAACCGATCGGTCATCCCGGCGATGTAATCCGACACGATCCGGGCCAACGCGGTCTTGCCGTCAACTTCGTCAACGTCCTTGCGCCATTGTTTTGGCAATTGATCCGGGTGCTCCATGAAATAGGGGAACAGATCGGTCACAACATCCGTCACCTCGGCCCGCATGACGACGACACTGGGCGCGCGGTACATCCGTTCGAACAGGAACTGCCGGATGATCTTGAGATCCGCAAAAATCGCATCCGAGAACTGAACAATCGCATGTCCTGCATGCCGCACGTCCATGGCACTCTGCGGATTCAGCGCGGCCAATCGATTCTGTGCCACGGTTATGACATCCTCGACCAAAACCCCAAAGAAACGGCGCAGCGCCTCGTGCCGGCGGCGATAATAGTTCAACCCCGGATAGAGGCGATCAACCTCAGCGAAATTCTGTGCGAGAATCGGCAGCTCGGCCAGCTCATCCGTGGAAAACAGCTCGGCACGCAATCCGTCGTGCAGGTCGTGGTGGTTGTAAGCCACATCATCTGCGATCGCGGCCACCTGCGCCTCAGCACTGGCATAGGTCTCAAGCTCCAGATCGTGCCGCTGGTTGTAGTCTTCCAGCGCCCAGGGGATCGGCGTCGGCACCGGGCCATTGTGCTTGGCAATTCCTTCAAGGGTTTCCCAGGTCAGGTTCAGACCATCAAAGTCCGCATAGTGCCGTTCAAGGTTGGTCACGATGCGGATTGCCTGCGCATTATGATCAAACCCGCCATAGGGTTGCATCAACGCATGCAGCGCGTCCTCGCCCGTATGTCCAAACGGTGTGTGGCCAAGGTCATGCGCCAGCGCCACCGCCTCGGTCAGCTCCGCATTCAGCCCCAGCGTGCCGGAAATCGTGCGCGCAACCTGCGCAACCTCGATCGAGTGCGTCAGTCGGGTGCGATAGTAATCGCCCTCATGTTCGACAAACACCTGTGTCTTGTGCTTCAGCCGCCGGAAAGCGCTGGCATGGATGATCCTGTCCCGGTCGCGTTGAAAACAAGAACGAAAGCTGCTCTCCTCTTCCGCAACCAGCCGTCCCCTGCTGGTCATCGGATCCGAGGCAAAGGGCGCATGCATGATCGGTTATCCTTGTCGCCTGTCCTTGGGATTTCTATATGATAGGAAGACGCCTATTGAAACCGCTGCGGAGTAAGCGACGATGAACCTGCCCCCAAAAGTCACAGACCGTGCCTTTGCCCGGCTTGCCGAAATCGGTGCATCGGATCAGGGTCAGGCCCTGCGCGTGGCCGTCGAAGGCGGTGGATGCTCGGGGTTTCAATACGAAATTGCGCTGGATGCGCCGGCCGAGGACGATCTTGTTCTCGAAGGTCAGGGCCAGAAGGTTGTCGTTGATACCGTGTCGCTGCCATTTCTGGAAAATGCAGTGATCGATTTCACCGAAGAACTGATCGGCGCACGCTTTGTGATCGAGAACCCGAACGCAACCGCATCGTGCGGATGCGGCACGTCTTTCTCAATGTAAGTCAGCTCTCTACGGGTCGGTCTTGAACCTCGGAATACGCCATGAAAGGCTTGGCATCGTGCTTCGGCTTCCCGCCGGTGTGAATTGATCCCAGACCAGAAACAAGCCGCTGCCGATCACAATGGCGACCCCAAGATATGTGCCCGGCGCCGGGAATTCGCCAAAGAACACCGCCCCGAGAACGACCATCCAGACGAATTGCAGGTTCATCAACGGCGTCACTGCATAGGCCGCCAGCAGGCGCAGCGCCACGACGAGTAGCCACCGCGCGCCGAACAGCAGCGCCGCATAAGCGACGACAAGGCCCAGATCGGCCAACGGCATGGGCTGCCATACAAACGGCAAGGCCAGCGCCATCACGCCAAAGATGGCCAGATTCGGATAGAACACCTGCGCCAGACTGTTGGCTTCGAATCGCCCGATATAGCGGGCCATAATCATTGACAGGGTGCCGAAAATCGCCGCCGCCAGTGCAAATCCGTGGCCCATCGTCGCCGCTCCCAACCCAGTTGGAAACAGACACATCACGCCGATGAAGCCAGCGACCAAGGCCGCCCATGCTGCCGGACGAACGTGCTCTCCAAGGATCAGGCCAGACATCAAACCGGCCAGTATCGGCATCAAACCGATGAACAGAAAGACCTCGGCAAAAGGAAGATGGCGAAACGCATAAAAGAACGACACGGCAGCCAGAACAGTCGCCCCTGCCCGGAGCGCCATCGCGCGAGGACAGGTGGTGCGGAACCCGCGTTGTTGTGATCGATGCCGGTCGGCAAATGCGCAAAGCGTGACGACGATCAATCCCGAAAGACAGAACAGCTGTGGTGCCGAATAACCGCCAGCGATCAGTTTGGTGATCGCATCCGCAGACGAAATCAAAGCCGTGTAAATGATGACAAGGATTGCCCCGAAGGCGGCTGCCCTCACAGCGCCACCCCGCGCAGGCCAGTGCGCGCAAAACCTGCAAAAAAATCGTCAAACTTGGCGCTGCTCTGTTGTGCTTCGGACAGGATGCCATGCCCGATTTCGGTCAGCGACTCTTCGACATGGGTTCGCATACTGTTCCAGTCCGCGCTGCGGGCGTCCTCGAGCCGGTACATGCACTCCGACATTTCGCGCAGTGGTCCCACAAACGGTTCGGCGCGGTGAAAGGCCATCCGGTCATCGGCGGCTTCCTTATGGAACGCATTCCGCCCAGCGACCGCCATCAGCCAATTGCAGACGAAATAGTCGTGATAGTGGTCTGCCGTGCTCACGTGTGAGCCGGTTTCCACGCCAAAACGATGGGTTTCGCGCTCAAGCCAGTTTTCCCAGATTTGAGACGGTATCTTTCCTGCATACCGCAGGGCCACACAGACTTCGGCGAGCAGATCGGCGTTCTGATCCAGATAGGCGAGGATGCCCGCAAATTCGAGTGACGTGATCGCTGCAGATGAAAGCTGTGGATCGCGTCGTCCATATTCGCTCAGATAGAACACGATGTGGGTCAGTTCGTAAGCAGCTTTCTTGTTGGGCATCGCAAAGGTTTCAGAACGATCAATGAAGCTGCGCACGCGATCTTCCAGCCCGGCGTCGCAAGGGAGCGGATCGATGCCCCGCCTCATCATCAACCGACGTGCCTCAAGCCGTTGCAAATCAGAGAGTTCAGCTTCGGCAAGCCCTTCCTGCGCGACCCAGTTGGCGAGCGCTTCGGCCTTGTTTCCCGGCAGCCCCAGATCTTCGAGATCCAGACAGATCGACAGAAGAAAGCGATAGTATTGTGGAAAGAACCCCAGGCGCTTTTCCACCTGATCGTAAAAACCCTGATGCGGGGCCAGCGCCTGTTCCCCCAGGCGCAACCCGCTGCATTCCAGTATGTTCAACAGCTCGGCGTTTTCCTTGAGCCAGAACACATCATCCCCAAAGCGGCGATATTGCGCGAAACTCGCGATCAGGGCGGCGCGCCGTGCGGCACCGCTTTGACGCTGGGACGGAACGTTCAGATGAATGACATTCGACATTGGGATTCCCCTTTTCAAATGGCGTCTTTCTGAACGCCCCGCTTCCAACTTCAGACGATCAGATCGGGCTTAGCTGCCCGAGGAGAACATCTCGGTACGTTCGCCAAGCGACACATCGCTGCTGGCAACCGGGGCGGAGCCAGAGGAAAACATCTGAGTACCTTCGCCAGTCGCTGCGGCGCTGCTGGCAACAGGGGCGGAACCGGAAGAGAACATCTGCGTGCCTTCACCGGTAATCGCATCGCCACTGGCCATAGGGGCAGAGCCAGAGGAGAACATCTGTGTGCCTTCACCGGTAATCACGTCACCGCTGGCGACCGGAGCAGAGCCGGAGGAGAACATCTGGACCAGATCGCCGGTCAATGCGGTCGACAATGTGGCCGGAGCGGAGCCTGACGAGAACATTTCCACGCCTTCGCCGGTGATTGTTGCGCCCGACGCAACAGGGGCCGAACCAGAGGAAAACAGGGCAGTCGCATCACCGGCAAAAGCGTCGCTCTGGCAAGTTGGAGCCGAACCGGACGAGAACATGGCAGTCCCGTCGCCATCAAACAGGCTTCCGGCCTCTCCATTGGATGTAACATTCTGAAATTCTTCGCTTTTACGTTGAGTGTTCATGGCAGTGATCCTCGATGTTGGAGTTGATTGCCCCTCGACGCTTGCACTCATTGGTAGATTATCAAAGAACTTTTTCTTGGATAGGTTGCAACTAGGCGACTTATCCACATGAGAAATTTTGGCCAGCATATTGACGCTGTAGGAAAACAGCTTGACGCAGAATTCGTTAAAAAAATGTTATCCACATGCCCAAAATGTGTCCGCACCGGCGCGCTTACCCTACGTCATCGCGCCGAATCAGATCGTTTTATTGAACATCTGATCGCCCAACGAATCGAACCGACACAAATTGTGTCGGCACTGCCGCTATCTGGCGACCTTGCCCTGCACGCCCGCATCAGCGATAGAACGACGAGGCGCATCGGGTCCGGGGAACAGCATGAAAATCGCTACATTCAACATCAACGGCATCAAGGCGCGCGCGCAGGCGTTGCCCGCATGGCTTGATGATGCGCGGCCAGACGTCGTGCTGCTGCAGGAGATCAAGTCAGTAGACGAGAACTTTCCCCGCGAACTTTTTGAAGACCGCGGATACAATGTCGCCACACATGGTCAAAAATCCTTTAACGGCGTCGCGATTTTGTCAAAATATCCTCTTGAAGATGTGAGTCGGGGGTTGCCGAGCGATGAAACCGACGATCAGGCCAGGTGGATCGAAGCCACAGTCGTGGGAAAGAAACCCATTCGACTTTGCGGGCTGTACCTGCCCAACGGAAACCCTGCCCCGGGTCCAAAATACGATTACAAGCTGGCCTGGATGGAGCGCCTCCACACACGAGCCGCTGAACTCTTGGCACAGGAGCAACCCGCGTTGATGGCGGGCGATTATAACATCATCCCGCAAGCCGAAGATGCCAAGCATCCAGAGTCGTGGCGCGACGACGCCCTGTTCCTGCCGGAGAGCCGCAACGCCTATCAACGCATCGTCAATCTGGGCTTTACCGATGCCTTCCGGTCACGATCACAGGCACCCGAGCAATACTCGTTCTGGGATTATCAGGCTGGCGCGTGGAACAAGAACAATGGCATTCGGATCGACCACATCCTGCTGACGCCACAGGCCGCCGATCTTTTGACGGATTGCCAAATCGACAAGGAAATTCGCGGCTATGAGAAGCCCTCGGATCATGTTCCGGTCTGGGTCGATCTGGATATCTAGCATCCCGCCTCAGCGGGTTACATCGTGACCATATATCCAGTCATAGCGCCGCGCGATTCTCGGGCCCAGGACAAACAGACCGAGTTGCGCGATCTGGCGCATCGGACTCTTGAAGTGAAAATTCCGAGCATTCTCTGACGCAGCGGCCACGACACTTTGAGTCCGATTTTTTCGCGTGGCTTCGTACTCTGACAGGCCCGTAGCCGTGTCGCTGGCACGGGCAAGGCATTGCGACAGCACCCAGGCATCCTCTAACGCCAGACAGGCACCCTGCGCCATGAAAGGTAACGTCGGATGCGCCGCGTCGCCAACAAGCGCCAGTTGCCCATCTTGCCACCGCCGCGCAACCGGGTGCAGAAACAACGCCCAGAGATGGACGGTTTCCACCGCGGCCAGTTGCTCGGCCACCTCTCCGCCAAATCCCGAGAACCGGGCCCGCAGATCATTGGGATTGCCTTGATGCCGCCACCCTTCCTCGCGCCAATCGGTCCGCTCTTCGACCGCAACGATATTTGTGCGTGTGCCGCCACGAACAGGGTATGTCACGATGTGACGCCCCGGCCCCATGGTCAGCACAGCCCGAGGAGCCATATCGCTTTGCTGTCCGCTGATCGTCGCCCGCCACGCGACCTGCCCTGTAAAAGTCGGGACCTCTGCCCCAACAAGCGTTTCGCGCAGCAGACTGCGCCCGCCATCCGCAGCAATCACCAGATCCGCGTGATGCACGCTCCCATCTGATGTTTCGACAAGGGCTTGCCCGTCACGCACGTCATAAGCCGTAACCTGTTGACCCAGCATCAGGCTGACGCCCGCCCGCTCTGCTGCACTGCGCAGCAAGTCGATCAGGTCGGCCCGATGAAAGTAGTAGGTCGGGCCAGCCACTGGCGGCGGCATTGTCGTGACACGACGACCAGTGCGAAAGTCCCTGATAAGCGTGCCCTCAGCGCGCAGCCCCGGGCCGCCGCCTTGCTGTGGCACAACCCCAAGCGCGCGCAACACCACCATACCATTGGCACTGATCTGCAGACCCGCGCCGATCTCGGTCAGTTCTGCGGCCTGTTCAAGAACCCGGACACGCGCCCCTGCCTGACGCAAGGCGAGCGCTGTGGCCAGCCCGCCGATCCCGGCACCGACAACCGTAACGTTCAGTTCCTTCAGATGCATAAGGAGCAGATCCCACAAAAAACGCCGGAGCAACAGCCCCGGCGCATATCCGTTCGCATCCCGATCAGACGATCAGTCGTCGCGATGTACTTTCTCGCGCCGTTCATGCCGTTCCTGCGCCTCAAGGCTCATGGTTGCAATCGGCCGTGCGTCGAGCCGCTTTAGCGAAATAGGCTCTCCGGTCACTTCGCAATAGCCATATTCGCCCTCTTCGACCCGGCGCAACGCGCTGTCGATCTTGGCAACCAGCTTGCGCTGGCGGTCACGTGTACGAAGTTCAAGTGCGCGATCGGTTTCTTCGCTGGCACGATCAGCCACATCAGGAATATTGCGCGTTCCGTCCTGCAGACCCTCGATTGTATCCCGGCTCCCTGCCAACAACTCGTGCTTCCACTCGATCAGCTTGCGGCGGAAATACTCCAACTGCATGTCGTTCATAAACGGCTCATCCTCGGCCGGACGATAGTCATCCGGCAGAAAAACGTCCTGCTTCATCTTAGCTCCCTCGGATTGGCCAATACTGTCTGACAACGATACTTCCTTAGACATCTGGCTCCTCACTGTGGCTGCATTTAGCTGACACTATTCAGAATGTCACTACACAATCCTGCACGGGTCGGGTTAAAAGCACGGCCAACCGGTTTCCCTCGCGGACCTATCACCAAAGGGTTGTAAAAGCATGAAATTTCAAGGCACCGAAAGTTACGTTGCGACAAGTGACCTGACCATCGCTGTAAACGCAGCAGTCACATTGGAGCGGCCGCTGCTGGTCAAGGGCGAGCCCGGCACAGGCAAGACCGAACTGGCGAGGCAAGTTGCCGATGCCCTCGGGTTGAACATGATTGAGTGGAACGTCAAATCAACGACACGCGCACAGCAAGGCCTGTATGAATACGATGCCGTGAGCCGTTTGCGCGACAGCCAGCTAGGCGAAGAACGCGTGCATGACGTTGCCAATTACATAAAGAAGGGCAAACTCTGGCAGGCCTTTGAAGCCGATGAAAAGGTGGTTTTGCTAATCGACGAGATCGACAAGGCGGACATCGAGTTTCCCAACGACCTGCTGCAAGAACTCGACAAGATGGAGTTCTTTGTCTACGAGACCGGCGAGACAATTCGCGCGCGTCAACGCCCGGTTGTGATCATCACCTCGAACAACGAAAAAGAACTGCCTGACGCCTTTTTGCGTCGCTGCTTTTTCCACTATATCCGCTTTCCGGATGAGACGACCATGCGCAAGATTGTCGAGGTCCATCACCCTGGCATCAAGGAACAATTGCTGACCACGGCACTGACCCAATTCTATGAATTGCGCGATCAGCCAGGGCTTAAGAAAAAGCCATCAACATCCGAAGTGCTCGATTGGCTGAAACTGCTTCTGGCCGAGGATCTGACCGCCGAGGACCTCAAACGCGACGGTGCAAATGCGCTGCCCAAACTGCACGGCGCACTGCTGAAGAACGAGCAGGACGTGCATCTGTTTGAGCGGCTGGCTTTTATGGCACGCAACCCGCGCTAACTTAGCATCAGGCACAGCGCCTTGCTTACTTCGGGGCGCTTAGACATTAGGTCCGCGTGACAACCAGCAGGCTGCCGCGCGTGCCTGAAACGATCATGCAGTCCGTCGGTGCATCAAGCGTCAATTGCAGCTCTGCACGTTCGGGTGATCCTCTGTGATGGCACCAATATGGCTCGTATTGTCGCGAAAACGTTCGCTACGTTCTGCAATTTTTATGTTTTGGTCAGCTATTCTACAGACCGATAACCCGTTGCCACGCCCAAATGCGGTTGGCCACCGGACGGCGTAGAGGCAGGGCCACGCTGCCAACGGCAAGCACAATGCCCTTCGTCGTTGTGCCAAGTGCAACGTACTCTCGTCAAATGTCAGGGTTTTCATCGAGTTCCTGCTCGACCGCGCCGCCCAATCACCAGTCTGTCAAGGGCTTCGATGGAATCACGTTGAGGGCAACAGCAACCCACTGCCCGCCTCATTCGCGATTTCGGGCGTTTCCCAAAGCGTCAATAATCGTCGCCCTCGCCCATATCCCCGTCAGTGAATTCGACGGGTTTCGTCGCAGGAGGCTTCGCAGGCTGCGGTGCGGGGTCACCTTCAGGCGCGGGCGCCCCGGCGAGCGCTTCGGGGTTGCGTAGCCAGATGTCACGTTGCGCAAACGGTATCTCGATCCCTTCTTCGGCGAACCGACGGGCGATCTCGTGGTTCATGTCAGACTTGACCGACAGAACCCAGTTCACATCCCGCAAAATTGCCCGGATCTCGAAATCCAGAGAATCCGCGCCAAACCCCTGGAACACGACGCTTGGCGCAGGACGCGCCAGAACCATGGGATGGTCGTTGGCAATCTCGGACAGGATCATTTCGACCTTTCTGGGGTCGGTACCATACGCGACGCCCACAGGAACGATCACGCGTCCGACGGTATTGCCTCGGGTAAAATTGGTGACCGTGCCGCTGATGAGATCGGAGTTCGGGACGATAACGTCAGTTCGATCAAATGTTTCGATCCGCGTGGACCGAACAGAAATGTCGCGCACATAGCCCATCTGTCCGTTAACGTCGATCCAGTCATCTTTGGAAATCGGCCGTTCAATCAGCAGGATGATCCCCGACACAAAGTTCGAGACGATATTCTGCAAACCAAACCCGATACCGACGGAAAGCGCACCGGCCACATAACCAAGGGCGGTCAGGTCAATACCGGCGCTTACAATCGCAAGAAGCGCGGTTAGGAAGATGCCGATATATCCAACACCCGAGACGACCGCGTTTTGCCCGCCCGCGTCCATCCGCGTCTTTGGCAAGAGCGAGTTGCGCAACCCGCCCTGCAACAATCGCGTCATCGTGTAGCCGATGGTAAAGACCGCGGCGAACACGAGGAATATTGTCGGTGAGATCGTGATGCCACCGACCTCGTATCCGCTCATCAATGTCGACCAGACTTCTTTCAGTTCCGCGAACCGAGCGCCCCAGATTAACGCAAGCACAGGCAAAGCAAGGACAGCCAGAAGGAAACCGACCACGACGATCAGCAAAGAATCTCCGGCAGCCTCGCCCTTGCCCGATACCCAGCCGTAAAGATTGGAGGCAAACCGATGCAGGATAACAAGCGTTGCCAATAAGGCGATCGTCTCGACAGCGGGAAAGACAATCGCATCTGCGGCGGCAACATAGCCGAACGCGGCAAGAATGGGGGACAGCACTCCGAGCAGGTACACGATGCGCTGCACGAGGCTGATAACGCTGGAGAACCCTACCTTGCGCCCCTCTTCATCAGGCTCGCCGGTCTCATCGGCCTTTGATTTTCGCAAGCGCATCATGCGCAGCAAGACCAGACCCGTCGCCAGAATGAGCGGAAAGGAAATAACCGCAAGTGTGCCATCTGATGGATTGTCGATGCGTTCGAACAGACGAATGAGTTCCTGCAGGATCAGGGACAATGCCAGCAAGCCGACGTAGATCCTGTATTGTGTCGCCTTTGTCGCGACAGGACCTTCGGGATCATTGATCTCCGCATAGGTGACAATCTGCCTGCGGATCCAGTCGAGATAGAGGAACACGGCAGCAAGATAAGGTATTTGCTGCAATAGCAACGTACCGCGAACACCAAGGATGCCGGTGAACTGCAGGGCGCCGGAGATGAAGACAACGCCCATCCAAGGGATCAGGATTCGCGTCAGTGAGACCACGAATGTCCAGACACCGCTTCCGGCACCGCCAAGTGCCCGCAGGTAATTTCCGAACCTGTCCGACCAACGCTTTCCCTTGAACAGTAGGATAAGACCAATGACCATCATGCCGATGATCGCAGGCAACCGATCCTGCATCTGGGCCCTGACCGATCCAATAGCGAAATTCTCTATTGTCTCATGGTACAGGCGCTGCAGCGCCAAACGAGTCTCCCTGTAGGCCTCGGGCCACAGGGCCAGATTTAGTGGTGAGGGCCCACGCGCCAACAGTTCTCGCTTGGTACGATCCCAGATGGTCGAGTCGATTTCGCTGATCAGCCCATTGGCGCGGCTGTGTGCTTCTTCCGAAATAACCTGTGGAACGCGCAGATTGTCGAGTTGTTCAGTGAGACGTTGGCGCAGTTGCGCAATGTCCGCCACCTCGGTGGCCCCATCCTCGGGTGCCGGCCCGAGCGCCTCAAGCTGGCTTTGAAGGGTCTCGATCCTGTCGCTGTTTCGCGTACGGCTTACGTTAAACCTGTCGCGGTATGTGGCGATTTCCGCGCGTAGCTGTTCCAGCGACGCGTCGGACGCGCGTTTAGTGTTCAGAACGGTTTCGGCGCGTTGCGCTGTGGTAAGCCACCTGTCGTGAAACGCACGTTGTTCGTCAGTGATTTGCTGAGCGCTCGCGATTGTTCCGACCCAAAGCAGGGCCAGTGACAGAGCTGTAAACAGGACTGCGCGCAGCGACCGCATCTCAGACGTCCTCAAACACGCCCGGAATGGAAACAGGCCCTCTGGTCATCCAAGCAGGCACAGGTAGGTTCTTGTCCTTCAGGAAGGCAGGGTTGAACAGTTTGGACTGATACCGCGTGCCATAGTCGCACAGCACCGTCACGATCGTGTGCCCTGGTCCCAGATCACTCGCCAGCCGCACAGCGCCGGCGATGTTGATGGCAGTTGATCCGCCCATCACCAGACCCTCGTCCCGCAGCAGATCGAACACGTAAGGCAGCGCCTCGTCATCCGATACCTGATACGAGAAATCGGGCTGGAACCCTTTCAGGTTCTCGGTGATGCGCACCTGCCCGATCCCCTCGGCGATGCTGCCCCCTTCGCTCGCAAGCTCTCCGGTGGTGTAATAGCTGAACAGAGCCGCGCCCATCGGATCGGCCAATGCGATCTTGACGCCCTTCGGCTGCAAGGCTTCGGCGACACCGGCGAGCGTACCGCCCGACCCGACCGCACTTACAAACCCGTCGACCCGGCCTTCTGTCTGCGCCCAGATTTCCGGCCCCGTGGTTTCCACATGCGCTTGCCGGTTGGCAACGTTGTCGAATTGGTTCGCCCAGATCGCGCCGTGAGGCTCTGTCTTGGCCAGTTCCTTGGCCAGTCGTTCGGAATAGCGAACAAAGTTGTTGGGGTTTCGGTATGGCGCCGCAGGAACCTGAACCAGCTCCGCCCCCGCGAGGCGCAGCATGTCCTTTTTCTCTTCGCTCTGCGTTTCAGGGATCACAATAACCGTCTTAAAGCCCATCGACGCGCCGACCAGCGCAAGCCCGATACCCGTGTTGCCTGCCGTTCCCTCGACAATGGTTCCGCCGGGTTGCAATTCGCCCTTGGCGATCGCATCGCGAATGATGAACAGCGCCGCGCGGTCCTTGACCGATTGGCCGGGGTTCATGAACTCGGCCTTGCCCAGAATTTCACAGCCGGTTTCCTCGCTGACGCGGCGCAGCCGGATCAACGGGGTGTTTCCTACGGCCTCGGCCAGATCACGTGCGATATGCATGATGCCCTCAAAAGTTGTTCCCGCCCCATCTATCGTCGGCGTCTGCCGATCTCAAGCGTTGACGCGTCTCAGTTACGGGGATGTGCGCAGCCGGTCGCGATGTCGCGCGAGCCATAGCGCGGTGGTGACAAGCGGCATATCCTTATAGTGACCCGCATCGATCCCCTGCATCAGTTCGGAATATCCGATCACCTTGCTGCGGATGTCTTCGCCCTCGTCGGTCCCCCCGGTTCCGGTGACATCGCCACCAAGATCCGCCAAGCCGACAAACAGATGCAGGTATTCGGTCGATGAGCCGGTGCTGGAATACATCTCGCCCGCGGATTCCAGTTGTCCAAGCGACAAGCCCGCCTCTTCCAGCGCCTCGCGCCGGGCGGCGGTTTCCGCCGCCTCGCCGGGTTCGAGCAGCCCGGCAATGGGTTCCCATATCCAAGGCGCCGGGTCGCCCGCCATGAACACGGGGGCGCGAAACTGTTCGACCAGCATCACGCAGTCACGCACCGGATCATAGGGCAGAACCACAGCGGCCTCCCCAACCAATATCGCCGCGCGGTTCAATACCTCGCTCATCGCGCCATCATACTGGCGCACCTGCACATCGATCTCTTGGAGGGAAAAGAACTTGGCATAAGGATGATGATGCGCCGCCACGATCACGTCACGTGACAGGTTCCGCTCAGGATCGGGGGTGCGCCTCCTGCCAGCCACAAGCGCCGAGGCGCGGCGTCGGATGCTGGGAAAGGCAACCGCAATCTCGTCCGCAGACTTGCGCCCATACCACGCCATCACCTCGTCTGCCGCGCAAACGCTGATCTCGGACCAATCGCGCTCCCAGTCGCTAAGGGACCATCGCCGCTCTGACGGGGCGTGATCGGCGTCTGGATAGAACACCTCGGCGCGAACAGTGTCGCCGCTTTCCAGTTCCACCAAAACCGGTCGAACGTCGAAATCAAATCCGCCTTCGTAGAAGCGGAGCCGCTGGGTCTCTTCTTCGGTTACGCCTCGCACGAGGATACCGACGGCCTCGCAACCGGGAGCGGCAGCAAAATGCGGAAACGGGGTTTCATCAACCTGAAACACGCCATGATCTGCAAGACGCGCCGCCTCCGGTGCAGGGTCGGCGACATCGCGCCCCAGCACGATCCGCAAAAGCGGCAAGTGGCGCAGCGTGCCATAGAAAAAGAAATCAGCCAATTTATCATCCATTCCAGAGGTCAGCGCCAACGACGCCATGCAAATTCAGTTGCCAGCCCAGACAGCGCCCCGCCAACAAGGGCGGTCAGAATGATGGTCGGAACCAACAGGATCAATCCGAACTCTGCCCCAATCTCGAGTATCCCTAAAAGAGCCTCGAACGGACCATCAAAACGGTCGTGCATCGCCTGATCCACCATTTCATAGCAAGCCTGCACAAAAAGCCCCCAGAACACGAGCGCGGCAACCCCGGTCAGCCCGTTGTTGATCGCAGAGGTCGCGCCCCGCCCCGCGCGGCTCCCCACGACTTTCCAGCCCACAAGTATGCCAAGCACCATGTTCACGTAGATGAAATTTCCAAAATTCATGCCCTCGGGCATCTGCGGCATGATCTGGCGAGACAGGATATAGGCGAGAATCGCCAGACAGACTGCGGCGACGAGTCGTGACGAAGTTGGCATTCGGCGATTCAGGTCCTAGGCAGGTCGTGTCACCGTTATCTGTGTCACGTCCACATTGGAACTGTCAAAAGCCGCAGCACAGGATGTCAGATAGAAATTCCACATCCGCCGAAACCGATCATCAAAGCCGAGCTTTGCAATTTCGTCCCATCGCTCGTTGAAAGTATCGTGCCAACGGCGAAGCGTTTGATCATAGCTGGGTCCGAATTCAACCGATTTCGCGACCATCAAACCCGCCTCTTCTATCCGTTGCCGCAGGACCGACGGAGCTGGCAGCATCCCGCCCGGAAAGATGTATTTCTGAATGAAATCGACACCGCGCTGATAGACCTCCCATCGGCGATCGGCGACGGTTATGATCTGTAAGGTCGCATTGCGACCCGGCTTTAGCCGCTCCCGCACCGTCTGAAAGAACACCGGCCAGTATTTTTCGCCCACGGCTTCGAACATCTCGATGCTGGCGATGCCGTCATAGCTGCCGGTTTCGTCGCGATAGTCCTGCATCTTGAATTCGACGCGATCACTTAACCCCGCCTTTTCAATGCGCTCCCTTGCGTATTTCAATTGTTCCTGACTGATGGTCAACCCGGTCACTCGCATCCCACGCTCTTTAGCAGCGTATTCCGCAAAGCCCCCCCAGCCGCAGCCGATTTCGAGAATATGATCGCCCGGCTGCGCGCCCATCTGGTCCAACATACTGGCATATTTTGCGATCTGCGCGGTCTCGAGGCTCTCTTGTCCGGTTGTGAACAAGGCACTGGAATAGGTCATCGTATCGTCCAGCCATAAACCATAGAAATCATTTCCGAGGTCATAGTGATACGAAATGTTCTTG
Organism: Sedimentitalea sp.; assembly: GCF_039973035.1. Lineage (NCBI taxonomy): Bacteria > Pseudomonadati > Pseudomonadota > Alphaproteobacteria > Rhodobacterales > Paracoccaceae > Sedimentitalea > Sedimentitalea sp. Next base: position 419,785 of record NZ_JBDWLR010000042.1, on the reverse strand, counting down.
CGAGCCTGTTCCCGATGGTTTCGCCGCAACCAAAAGCGAAGCCGTTCATAGGCGCGCACCAGCGACATGCCGGGGAACCCGTCATAGATCGTATCGTTGCCCAGATGTACGAGGTCCATGAAGGCCTGCAGGTCCGGGGTGCTCCACCAGTTTTCAAGATAGGCGTCGCAGAACCCCAGATCGCCTTCGCGTATCAATCGCGCAAACAGGTCAGGATGATGCACATGCAATTCGGCGACTGGACCCGGTTTTGGCCCCTCGGAGCGAAACACCCGACCGTCATCCAGGCGGATATCCAGACGACCACATCCCATCTGCTGCACGACATCCATCGCTTGTGCAAAATATCTGGGCAGGTTCTGCTGCCCGTCAACTGTCGTCAAAATCATCCGATCTTCCCATGCCACTTTCCGAAGTAGAGGTTAATTCCTCTCCAAATTTCAGGCAAGAGCTCTGCGCAGCCCGCCTAGAAGTCACGAGATTGATAGGCAGAGAGCGCCCGTTTTCTGCCCTCGCCCGCCGTCACGACCGGCGACGGATACGGGTTATCGGGCGACAACCCCCAGCGGCGCGGAACGACGTCGAAATAGGCAAGCGCGTCCTTGGGCGGCTCTCCCTGCCCCTCGGCAATCCAACGTCGCGCATAGCTGCGGTCCCGATCGAATTTATCCAGCTGTGTGACCGGGTTGAACACCCTGAAATACGGCGACGCGTCCGGTCCGCAGCCCGCCGCCCATTGCCACCCCATCGCGTTGCTGGCCGGGTCCCAGTCGATCAGGCAATCGGCAAACCAGTCCATCCCGATCTTCCAGTGGCACATGAGATGCTTGGTCAGATAGCTCGCTACGATCATCCGACCTCGATTGTGCATTCGCCCGGTCACATACATCTCGCGCATGGCCGCATCGACAAACTCGATCCCTGTCCGCCCTTGTTTCCAGGCAACCGCGTGCGGGTGATCAGGGTCTGTTTCCCACGGGAACGCCTCCCATTCTTCGCGCCAGTTCGTCGTCAGGATACGCGGCGTATGGTGCATGAGATGATAGGCAAATTCGCGCCATGCCAGCTCCTTAAGAAAGGTTTCTGCCCCCGGCTTGCCTTCGTGACGCGCGCGCAGCCCGGCATGCCAGCACTGGTGCGGGCTGATCTCACCGAGGCTCAGATTTTCAGAAAGGCCCGAGGTGCCATCGACTCCCGGAATGTCGCGTCGTTCTGTGTATCGGTCAACGCCATCCTCGATGAACTGATCGAGCCGTGCGCGGGCGGCTTCCTCGCCCACGCGCGCATGGCTGCCCACGATCTCCGCACCCCGGTACATCGCTGCGCCCAGCTGCCAATCAGACAGGTTTTCCGAGGTTGGCCATTTATCAGGCACCGCCAATTGCGATGGCTCGGGCAATGGCACGTCTACGTCCCGTTGCTTGACCGTATTCCAGTACGGCGTGAACACCTTGTAGTATCCTGCCGTCTTGGTCTGAACGGTCCACGGCTCAAACATCAGATGCCCGCCGAACGACTGCGCCTCGATCCCCTGCTCCCTGAGCGCTGCCTTGATCTTGGTATCCCGCGCCACGGTTTCGGGATCATAGAGGCGCGACCAAAAGACAGCCCCTGCCCCGGTCTCCTTGATCACCTGTTCCAGCACGGTCTGCGCATCACCGCTGCGCAGGATCAATTGACTTGCGTGTGGTTTGAGGTTCTCGGCGAGGCGCGCGACACTGAGGCCCAATCGAAATTGCGGCGCCGCGCCCAGCGATCTGGCCTGCGGGTCCAGAATGAAAAGCGGGATGATCGGACGCCCGGTCTTGCTTGCCGCGCTGAATGCCGGGTGATCGAACAGGCGCAGATCGCGCCTGAACCACATCAATATGGGTGAAGTGCTGCTCATTAAAATACAACCTCTTTCGGATGGATACGCACCACCCCGGACATCGGATCAGAGAACGCGGTCCAACGCGGTCAAAAGCTGATCAATTTCCGCTTTGGAGGTATAATGCGTAAAGCTGAGACGCAGCACGCCAGCGTCCATGTTGACCCCAACCGCTTGCAGCGCACGCCCGGCATAGAAGTCTCCGCCGCCTGCCATGATCCCATGTGTCGCGAGTTCGGCAGCGACCTCTTCGGCATTGCGTGTGAGCGCAAGCGTAACGGTCGGAGCGCGCAGAGCGGCATCGGACGGACCAATCAGACGCACCGCATTGCGATCCTTGACCGCATCCAGAAGTGGTTGCAGCAATTCAATCTCGTGAGCGCGCATAAGATCATGCACAAATGCGCCCCGCTCGGATGGCTTGCCCGTCGGGCCGCCGTGATGTGAACACAGCATATCGACGTAATCCGCCATGCCCGCACTGGCAGCGATCTGCGCATGGTCCGGACCTGCAGGCGTAAACCGCTTGTACAATGCGTCGCCGTTAAAGACATGTCCCTGGTTGGGCAGCATTTCGCCCAGCGTCCGGCGGATAACCATAAGCCCTTGGTGCGGCCCATATGTCTTGTAGGCCGAAAACAGGTAGATGTCCGGTCCCAAACGCCCGACATTGGCAAAGCCGTGCGGCGCGTATGAAACGCCATCGACGCAGACAAACGCACCAGCGGCATGCGCAATCGCGGTGATTTCAGTCACCGGATTGATCTCGCCCACGACATTCGAGCAATGGGGAAAACAAACAAGCCGTACGGTTTCATCAAGCAGATCTTCCAGATCCTCAGGGTTCAGATGACCTGTCGCAGGGTCGATCTGCCACTCGCGGACTTCAATGCCGCGATCAGCGAGCCGCCGCCAAGGGCCGGAATTGGCTTCGTGGTCCTGATTGGTGACGACAATCGCTTCGCCCGGTTGCATCCACGCACCGAAAGCCTGCGCCAACACATAGGTGTTCTGTGTGGTACTTGGTCCAAAGCTGAGTTCATCAGCCTCGACACCCAGAATCGCCGCTATTCGCGTGCGAGCCTCGTCCATCTCTTCGCCAGCCAACCGGCTGGCCTCATAAGGCGCATAGGGCTGCACCTTGCGCTGCGTGTAATAGCGCGTCAGTCGGTCAATCACCGGCGCACAGGTATAGGACCCGCCCGCATTCTCGAAAAACGCCTGACCCTGCAGTGATGGTTCGGAGAACGCCGGAAACTGACCACGCACAAATTCTGTATCCAACGCCATACCATCTCTCCAACTGACCTGTCCTGAAATGGATGCCGTTCCTGACCGCAGAGGTCAAGCGTCAGCGCTGATGACAAAAACTGTCAACAGTCCCTGCTATCGATGATCCATTCCAACCCGAAAGGACACACCATGAGCGACCTGCCACAAAATGCCCTCGTATGGGCCGAGATCCCGGTCTCGGATCTGGATAAGGCAATTGCCTTTTATTCGGCGGTGACCGGCGGCAGCCTGAACCGAAATGAATCCGGGCCGAATCCAATTGCGGATTTTCAGACGCGGGACAATGGCGTCGCGCTGCATCTCTATCCCGGCAAGCCCGCCGAAGATGGCCGAGGCTCAACACTGCATCTGGCCAGTTCCGGAACGCTGGAAGAAACGATGGATCGGGTAAATGACGCAGGCGGCAATGTCGTATCACCCATCATCGACATCCCGCCGGGCCGGTTCTTTTATGCGACGGATCCGGACGGCAACTCGTTGGGTTTTTTCAGACCCCGGTCCTGAAAAAGGGCAAACGCCCCGGCTGATTGGCCGGGGCGTTTCAAAACCATAGGAGTCTCTCTAGCGTGGTTCGCTTGCAAGACCCTTGATGATCGCCCAGCACATGAGCAACAGAACGACAGTAAAGGGCAGCCCGGTTGAGATCACCATCGCCTGTAGCGCACCCAGTCCACCGCCAAGCAGCAGCACGATCGCTACGGCCCCTTCAAAGATGCACCAGAACACCCGCTGTGGCACCGGCGCATCGACCTTGCCGCCTGCCGTGATCGTGTCGATCACCAGCGAGCCTGAATCCGACGACGTGACAAAAAACACCACAACAAGGACGATCCCGACAAATGACGTGATCGAGGCCAGAGGCAATTCGCCAAGCATCTTGAACAGCTTGAGTTCAAGCGTTGCGTCCTGCGCGCCCGTAAACCCGTCGGCGACGACCTGATGAATTGCAGTGCCGCCAAAAACGCTCATCCACAGCACACAGACCAGACTAGGGATCAGCAGCACGCAGATCACGAACTCGCGCACGCTGCGGCCCCGGCTGACGCGGGCGATGAACATGCCGACAAAAGGTGACCAACTGATCCACCAGGCCCAGTAAAACGCCGTCCAGCCTTGGCTAAAGTTGACATCCTCGCGCCCAAAAGGATTGGCCAACGCAGGCAGATACTCTGCATAGGCGAGGAGACTGTCGGCAAATCCCGTCAGGATCGCCACGGTCGGTCCCACGAGAAGCACAAAGATCAGCAGGACAAATGCCAGCCCCATGTTGATTTCTGAGAGGATCTTGACGCCGCCATCCAGACCGCGCACCACCGAAATCAGCGCCACCGCCGTAATCGCCGTGATCAGCACAACCTCGGTCGTTGATCCGATTGGAATACCGAACAATTCATTCAGACCCGCATTGGCCTGTGTCGCGCCAAATCCCAATGAGGTCGCGAGTCCGAACAAGGTGGCAAACACCGCCAGTGTATCGATGATATGGCCGGTCCAGCCCCAGACCCGTTCGCCAAAGATCGGATAGAACGCCGACCGGATCGTCAGCGGCAAGCCCTTGTTGTAAGTGAACAAGGCCAACGACAACGCAACGATCGCATAGATTGCCCAAGGGTGCAGACCCCAGTGAAAGATCGTCGCGGCCATACCCAACCGCACTGACGCCGCCTCGTCACCTGCCGCAGCGCCCAAGGGCGCCCAATCGGTCCGAACTCCGCCCTCGGACGCGACGCCTCCGAAGGACGTCGAGAAATGGCTCATCGGTTCGCTGACACCATAGAACATCAACCCAATGCCCATACCGGCGGCAAACAGCATCGCGAACCAACCGATGTAGGAATAATCAGGTTGTGCGTCCGCTCCCCCCAGCCGAACGCTGCCCCAGGGCGACACGATCAGGAACAGGCAAAACAGGACAAAGACATCAGCCGAGGCCAGAAAGAACCAGTCAAAGGTCGAGGTCACCGCCGGACGCAGCCACCCAAACAGCGCCGCCGAATGTTCTGGCATGACGAGTGCATAAAGGACAAAGGCGACGATCGACATGCCCGAGACCAGAAACACCGGGTTGTGAATGTCAAACCCGATCGGCCCGACAGCGCCCTCTACGTTATCCTGTCCAATTTCGTATTCTGTATCAATGACCTCTGCGGCACCTTCTGGTTCCGGTATGCCTTGATTGGCTGTCTCATCGCTCATGGCGAACTCCCGTGTAATTGCTTTTGTGTTCGATAAAACGACGTGTCGCCGTCATTCTGGGCGCACGACCATTACCGAGACTTCGGCATGCTTCGCCATGCGGCCACCGTGAGACGGAAACAAGTAGTCGGCAATGCCCGGAACGTGACTGGCCATGACAACCAGATCGGCGCCAAGTTCTTCGCGTGCCTTTAGTAGCGAGCGATCCAGATCGACTGCCGGATCGTGGCTGACGACGCTGTGCGAAGTTGCCTTTACACCATATGTTTCGGCCTCGCTCTGCGCGAACGCCTCGAGCTTTGCAGCGAATTCCTGCGGATTATGCGCCGCCGGACCCGGTGTCGGTGCGGTAATAGCGACAAAGCACAGTTCGGCATTGTAAAGTCCGGCCAACTCGGCCGCCACCTTCAGTGCGCGACCCAGATGTGCCACGTGGGCCAGATCGACTGGCACCATGATCTTGGAGAACACGAGAGACCCCTTTTCCTGTAGTTGCACGTTCCGCAAGAACCAAGCGGACCATGCGTGTTTGCCCGAGCAGATATCGGAGATGTCCGGCCTCGCTGGGCCAGCTTGTCAGGACTCACGGTAATGCGAACACATCAGGACTTGCAACCACTCGCGACCAATCGTCCACCGGTTGCGACGATGGACTGATATCTCCGGCGAGTGTGCACCCGCCAGAAATCCGTTCAAACAGAATGTACTGCGTGCCTGCTCAGGCGTTTACGTCTACCACAACGCGGCCCTTTACCTGGCCCTGCAGGATATCCGATCCCAACTGTGGCAGATCACCCAGCGTTGCTGGCTGCACCATCGCTTCCAGCTTGTCCATCGGCAGATCGCTCGCAATCCGCTGCCACGCGCGCAGACGGTTATCGTAGGGCTGCATCACGCTGTCGATGCCCAGCAGATTCACGCCCCGCAGCAGGAACGGAATCACCGTCGCCGGCAACCCCGCGCCCCCGGCAAGACCGACGGCAGCAACAGAGGCTCCGTATTTCATCTGGCCAAGCACCCGTGCCAACATCGCACCACCAACGGCATCAACACAGCCAGCCCAGGTCTCGCCTTCCAGCGGACGCTTGATGGTTTCGTTGATCTCTTCTCGCGCAACAATCTGGCTTGCGCCAAGCGATTTCAGATAGTCTGCTGTTTCGGGTCGCCCGGTCACACCGGCCACTTCATAGCCAAGTCCGGCGAGGATCGCCGTCGCGACAGACCCAACCCCGCCCGCAGCGCCGGTCACCAAGACCGGCCCGTGACCGGTTTCCAATCCATGATCCACCAGCGCCATCACCGCCAGCATCGCCGTAAACCCGGCCGTTCCGACTGCCATCGCCGTCCGTGTGTTCAGCCCGTCCGGCAGCGGCACCAGCCAATCCGCATTCACGCGCGCCTTCTGGGAATAACCGCCCCAATGCGCCTCGCCCACACGCCAACCGGTCAAAACCACCTTGTCACCTGCCTTGTAACGGTCATCCGATGACTCTTCGACGGTCCCGGCAAAATCAATGCCAGGCACATGCGGGTATTTGCGCACCAAACCGCCGCCCGGCCCGATACAAAGACCATCTTTGTAGTTCACAGTGGAGTATTCCACTGCCACCGTCACATCACCATGCGGAAGATCATCCAGACCAATCTGCGTGACCGCAGCACTCGTCTTACCGCTCTCTTCGTCCTTGTTCACAACCAATGCGTTAAACATCTCAAACTCCTTCATGTTGCGGCCACGCGTCCTGCGCGACCAGGCTTGTCTCTGCTGATTTCAGCTTTGTGAAAATACTCCCGCCGGAGGCATCCGACCTTCCCGTACACGCTAGAGCCAGAATGTCTCGCGCACGATTGCTCCGCGTGTTCCATCCGGTGTGACAACCTCGACCTCGGTATCCGGCTCCCAATGAGTCATGCGAACCATCCCGATGGCAACGTTGGTGTCAAAATCGGGGCTCCACGCGGCGGAACTTATCCGCCCGACGGGTTTGCCCTTTGCCGTCAGCAGCCACCAGCGATCACATGCCGGCACCGGCGGCCCGTCGATCGCAATAGCGCGAACCTGCTGAACCGGGCCTTCCTTGGCGACCCGCAATAACGCGTCCCGCCCAATGCAACCAATCGCCGTATGCGTGTTGCAAAACTTGCCCAATCCACATTCATGCGGCGTGTTGTCGTCGTTCATGTCATTGCCATAACTCAGCAACCCGCCTTCGATACGCTCGATCAGGTTCGGACAGCCCGCATGCACATCCAGCGACTTGCCTGCCTCCATCAGCGCATGCCACAGCGGCATGCCGATATCGCCGCCTTCGACATAAATCTCAAACCCGCCCTGCTTGGAATAGCCCGAGCGCGCGATCACCATGTCACGCCCCTGAAAATCAAAAATTCCGAAACGAAAGAACCGGATGTCGCGCACGGAATCACCAAAAACCTGCGCCATAAGATCATCGGCCCTCGGCCCCTGTATCGCCAATGGAGAGATGTCGGGTTCGTCCACCAGAACATCCAGTCGCCAACCGATGGCCGTCGCCCGGACCCAATACAGAAGATCGCTGTCGGCGATGGATATCCACCACCGATCCTCGGCCAGCTTGACTGCAACCGGATCATTCAACATGCCGCCGGTCTCATCAACGATCGGCACATAGTAACACTGCCCCGGCGTCATCCCACGCAGATCTCGCGGCGTCAGCATCTGCATCAATCGTCCGGCATCCGGACCGCGCAGTTCGACCTGCCGTTCGCAGGCCACATCCCAGATCTGTACCGCCTCCTTGAGATGGCGATAGTCCTCGTGCAGGCTGCGAAACATCGTCGGGATCAGCATATGATTATAGACCGAGTAGGCCTTGACCCCGGCAGCCTCGACTCCGTCAGAAAACGGCGTCCTGCGCAGCCTGCGCGACAGGGACAGCACCGGAGCCGCCATCATGCATCCTCCTCTGGCATGAAGATCAGATCGCTGACCGGCGCAGTCAATCCCGCCCCTGTCATCATCGCATGTACCTGACCACGATGATGGGTTTGGTGGTTGAACATGTGGACGACACAATGCGCCAATGGCTTTCTCATCTCGCGCCCGGACATCCCGGAAAACCAGACCAGATCGCCCTGCAGATCGACATTGTCCAGCGCCTCTGCCCACAACCGAATGCGCCCGTCCATCCGGAACCGTTCGGCCTCCCAGGCACCCAGCGTCGGAACGAGGGTTGTGCTTTTGTCACCGGCCACTTCTGGCGCGCTTCCACCATCAAATCGAGACATCCAGATATGGTCGCCCCACAACAGATGGCTCAGTGTGGCAAGGATTGAGCCAAAGAATGCCCCCCGGTCACGTGTCAATTCGTCCGGGTCAACATCGCGCAGCAGATCATACACCTGTCGGTTCTGCCAGGTGTTGTACCGCGCCATCATCACGCAATACTGACGGCCGATCTTCATTTGGGGCCGTGCCAGTCAATCGGGCACACTTCGGCCGATTTCCCGCCAAAATCCCAGACCCGACCATAATCACGCACCTTGGATTTCAGACCGCGCGCCACGATGATATCCGGCCCCATCCAGTATTTGCTGTTGGTCACCATGACGGGATGATCCGAATCCTTCCCTTCGAGCATTTCGACCTCGCCCCGAATCTTGCGTCCGATGGCAATACGGCGCCGGTTTCCATCACGGTCGATCTGCACCGGTGCACGTTCTGCCCCGATGATTTCGCTCACCAACATGGTGAACAACCCCGTTGTACCGCCTGCGGCACCGCTGAAGATTTGCAAGAGGCCGTTGTAGGCTTTGCCACTGGCACGTTCGTCGACATAGGCGGCCACCTTCCATTGCCCCTCGCCCATGCGGCCCGGAATGTCGACCAGCAGGCCGACATTCAGACCCGACAGGTCTTCGCCCTCGTAGTGGCCCTCGTCAATGATGATACCCATCCAGGCATGACAGTGCCCCTCGGTCGGAGGATGTGCGCCCAGCGAGACCACACAAGGGCAGAATACGTCACAGGAACAGTTCAGGATGAGCTCGCCTTTGATCGCCCATTCCGTCGGCGTCATCTGGCGCCGTTTCGGGTTTGGCATTCGGCTGTCGATTCTCTGACTGATTGGCAGCCGGTCCGCATCCGGTCGCTTGTTTGTCGCCATGTCTTTATCCTCCAACAAACCAGGGCCAACCGATCACCGCGATGCCCGCGGCAACCAATAGGAACCCCATTGGCTTTGTTACATAGTGTCCAATTTGCGGTAGCTTTTCCACCACCATGAAGAGTGTCGCCAGCCCCATCCAGAGCAGGCTCATCACGCCGCCCACAAACCCGAGCGCCATGAAGCCCCAACAGCAGCCAACGCAATAGGCCCCCAATCCGAGTCCCATCCGCAGGCCTCCGGAGAACCCGGTCCGCCAATGGCCCAGAAAATAGGTCATCGGGCTGTGGCAAACACCGTGGCAGACCTCCTTTGTTCGCGTGAACTGGAACAGTCCGACCATGATCAGTAGGCCCCCCGCCAGAAACGGAGAGGTCGCGATCCCGAGCATGTCGATGGCGCCCCCGAACAGCAGCGCCAGTTGTACCACCGCGATGATCGCCGCAAAGCCAATCCAGACGATCAGATAGCCCGATGTCACGCCCAGCCATCCAGCCCGGCCGCCATCAGCGCTTGTGATCAGGTCGTCATAGCTCTGCAGCGTCGGTACCAGCGTCGGCAGCATCATCGCCGCCATCATCACCGCCCACATCCAGAACAGCGGCCAGAAATTCGCCATCGGCATATACATGTCCATGCGCGGGTCCATCCCGCGCATGGATTCGCCCATGGGTCCCGGTTGCCCGATCAGATCGAGGTCCATCCCAACGGCCATCGAATAGAGCACCCACCACGCCCAGAGGATCGCGGCGAAAAAACCCAGCCAAAGAACATTGCGAAGCATGGCCACAGGCACGGCATCCTCCCAGTCTGCCCGACTCATCTCTTGCCTTTTAAATGTCAGACTTTTAAATGTCAGACAAATGAAAAGTTCACCGATGCAAATTGACCCCAACAGCAATGCGGACCTCTCAGCGCAAATCGCAACTTCCATTCGCGACGCGATCATGGCGGGTGAATTGATCGTGGATGAACGCCTGCCATCGGAAGCCGAACTTGCCGATCATTTCGCCGTATCTCGCCCGACGGTGCGCGAAGCGCTGAAACGGCTGGCGGCACAATCGCTGATCCGCACGCAACGGGGCGCATCGGGCGGCGCATTCGTCAATCGTCTCAGCTATCTGGATGCCTATTCCCAGCAGATCACCACCTCGACCCTGCTCCTGTCGATGAACGCAGTCAGCTTTGAAACCGCTTGCGAAGCGCGTTACGCGATGGAACGCGCTTGTGCCGCGCTGTCTGCCGCCCGCCGCAGCGCGGACCATCTGGCAACGATGCGTGCCGAGATTTTCAGGCAAGGCCAACCCGGCCTGACAGACGAGGCATTCTGCGCCTCTGACGTGGCATTCCACCGGGCGTTGGTCGATGGGGCCGGCAATCCGGTGCTGTCCTATCAGCTCGCCGGCGCGGTCGAGGCAATGCAGCCCTTGATGAACATGATCACCTTTACCGCCCGTTCGCGCGAGGCCATCGTCAAGCTTCACACCGACATTGCCAATGCCATCGAATCGCAGGACGGACCTGCGGCAAGCGCCGCGCTCGCCGCACTTGAGATCGAAACGCTCACACTTGCGCAAAACGTCTTTGCCGCGCGCGCCAAGCCGCAAGAGGAATGACGCAAGCGGCGTTCTGATCAACTACAGAATGCAAGTTTGTGCTCACAACCACACAGCGCCAATTGCAACCCCGGACTTCCCTGTCTATATTGTGGCTGTCCTTCGGGACTATGGACATAAACGCGCTCGTAATAAGCGGATCGGACCCGGGGGCGGTACCCGGCGGCTCCACCAAACATCCTTCATTTGAGGATCTTGGGGCCGAAATAGGATCGACGAACGTCTAAAGGGGTTAGCTTTGTCTCGGCTGTCTGCCACCGTTACCGGCGAAACAAGTACAATTGCAAATGACAATCGTGCTCCGGTTGCCGTTGCTGCGTAAGCAGTAACAGTACCGAAACTTAAGTCCTTGCGCCTAGCAGTGTAAGGCGGGGTTCGCAGGCACCTGGCAACAGAAGCCTGCACTTTCATTCCAGTCGCGAACCCTCTGAAATACAGAGTTTCTGTTTGCCCCTTTGAGTGGCTATCGAACTACCTGCCACCGTTTTTCACGGTACTCGCTCAAATCCGCGGTTCACGACATTCGCGCGAGTCCCATGAGGCAAAGCGCCCTTCAGAGCCGGGTACTAACTCCGCTCCCGGTTCAACGCCTTGCGCATTCGAGTCGCCGCAGACGCATAGAGAGGACGCTACCGACCTTCGAATTTTGCCGGGCGCTTTTCCATGAAGGCCAGCACGCCCTCGCGGAAATCGCGGGACTTTCCGCATTGCCCTTGCAAATGCGCTTCGGTTTCGAGCTGCTCTGGCAATGACTTGCCAAAACTGCCGCGTATCGCCTGTTTGATCGCGCCATAGGCCATGGTCGGTCCTGACGCCAACTGTGTGGCCCGCGCCTTCCAATGTGCCTCGAACGCGTCATCCGCTACGGCTTCCCAGATCAAGCCCCAGTCATCGGCCTGGCGCGCGCTGATCTTGTCAGCAAACAATGCCGCCCCCATCGCCTTGGCGAACCCCATCTGCCGCGGCATGAACCAGGTTCCGCCTGCATCCGGCAATAGCCCGATCCGGGCAAAGGCCTGCAGAAAGTAAGCGCTCTCAGTGGCGATCACGATATCTGCGGCCAGCGCAAGGTTGGCCCCTGCGCCTGCTGCCGGCCCGTTCACCGCGGCAATCGTCGGCACCGGACAATCATATATCGCTTCCAGCATCGGCGCATATTCATCCCGCAGGGTCCGTTCCAGATCAACCTGCGTCGCATCGCCGGAATCACCGAGGTCCTGCCCGGTGCAAAACGCGCGCCCTGCCCCGGTCAGCACGATCACCCGTGCCGAACCCGCCATATCGCGCATCGCGTGGTTGATCTCGGCTCGCATCTGTCCGGTCAGCGAATTCATCTTGTCCGGCCGGTTCAGCGTCAGAACGCCCAGCCCATCCGTGATTTCGACCGTGATTGTCTGATAGTCCATCGCGCCCTCGTCTGACTGTTCGGCGGCAGACTGACGCAACCCGTTCCTCATGAAAAGAGGAACCCTGCGTTATTCGTCGAGAATTCGGCGCAGCCGTTCCTGCTCCTCGTCACTCAACGCGGCCTCTTGCGTCCCGGTGGCGTGCGCTCGTTTGCGCAGGTATCCGGCACCGATCCCCCCAGCAAGCAAGAGCATCAGCGGTCCCGCCGCCCACAGCACCCAGTTGGAGCCACCCATGGTCGGACGCAGCAGGACATATTCGCCGTAACGGTCGACGATGAATGTAATGGCCTCATCATCGCTGTCACCGGCCACCAACCGCTCGCGCACCAACAAACGCAGATCGCGCGCCAGATCGGCATTGCTTTCGTCGATGCTCTCGTTGCGGCAGACGAGACAGCGCAACTCCTTGCTCAGCTCTCGTGCCCGTTCTTCCAGAACCGGATCATCAAGGACTTCGTCAGGCTGTACGGCAAAAACCGCCGAGGCGCAGAACAGGAATGCAATGGCAACACGCAAGATCATTCTGCTGGAATCCCCTGCGCCTTGAGGCGTCGCGCACCGGCTGCCACCCTGAAACGACGATCTGACAGGCTAAGCGCCCCGCCAAGTGCCATCAGCAAACAACCACCCCAAATCCAGTTGGTAAAGGGCTTGATATAGACCCGCATGATCCAACCACCATCGGCCTGCTTATCACCGAGAACCACGTAAACATCACGCATGAACCGATAGTCGATTGCCGCCTCGGTCGTGGGCATGCGTGCCACCGGATATTGACGCTTTTCCGGGTGCAACTGCGCCAACTCTCGACCATCCCTCGTGAGGGACACGTTTCCGGTCGTACTGAAATAGTTTGGCCCGGTCGTCTCAGCCACATCGTGCAGAGTCAGAGTGTAGGCACCGACATCGTAGGGTTCACCCATAGCAACAACACGAATGTCTTCCTCTTCCCAAGCGGTCAGCCCGGCAATCGCGAACATCGTGATGCCCAGCCCGGCATGGGCGCAGGCCTTGCCCCAATCCGCCCGTGGCAACCTGCGCAACCGACCAAACCTGTCATTCCCGCGCCCGGTACGTGACCACAGGTCGATCAGCGCACCAAACACCATCCATGCACCGAGGAACAAGCCAACCGGACCCAAGGCACTGCGCCCGGACTGCATTGCCCAGACCAACATGCCAAGCGCCACCGCCAGTATGAACGCACCGCGCAGTGGGCGGATCGCCCGACCAATGCGCCCACGTTTCCACGGCAGCATCGCACCAATCGGCATGATCAGCCCCAGCAGCACCATGAACGGGGTAAAGGCAAGATTAAAGAAAGGCGGCCCGACGCTCAGCTTACGGCCAAAGAACATCTCGGCGATCATCGGCCACATCGTGCCGGTGAACACCACGAAACACGCCACGGCTAGAATCACATTGTTCGCGACAAGCGCACTTTCCCGGCTGACGATTCCAAACACGCCTTTGGCCTCAAGCGCACCTGCACGCATCGCAAACAGCGTCAGCGCGCCTCCGGTAAACACGACGAGGATCATCAGGATAAAGACCCCACGTTCAGGGTCATTGGCAAAGGCATGGACACTGGTCAGCAGCCCCGAGCGCACAATAAACGTCCCGATCAGGGAAAAGCCAAAGGCAAGGATCGCCAGCAGGATCGTCCAGCTCTTCAGGCTTTCTCGCTTTTCCACAACAATCGCGGAATGCAACAAGGCCGCCGCCAGCAACCACGGCATGAACGAGGCGTTTTCGACCGGATCCCAAAACCAGAACCCGCCCCAACCCAGCTCGTAATAGGCCCACCAAGAACCGAGCGCGATGCCAATGGTCAGAAATATCCACGCCGCAAGCGTCCAAGGGCGAACCCAACGTCCCCACGCGGCATCGACACGGCCCTCAATCAGCGCCGCCACCGCAAAGGAAAATGCCATGCTCAGCCCAACATACCCCAGATAGAGGAATGGCGGGTGAAAGGCCAAACCCGGATCCTGCAACAGCGGATTCAGATCCTGCCCGTCAAACGGCGGTACCGCAAGGCGCAGGAAAGGATTGGACGTGAACAGAATGAACGCAAAGAACGCCACCGCGATCGCCGCCTGAACGCTGAGCACCCGCGCCTTGAGCGACGGCGGAAGCCCTCCGCCAAACCATGCCGCCATCGCACCAAACAAGGTGACGATCAGCACCCAGAGCAACATTGACCCTTCGTGATTTCCCCACGTTCCGCTGATCTTGTAGAGCATTGGCTTTGCCGAATGGCTATTCTCCACGACCAGTTTCAGGCTGAAATCAGACGTCACAAAGGCCCAGGTCAGCGCACAAAAGGAAAACGCAGTCAGCATGAACTGCACAGTGGCTGCAGGCTCGGCCAATGCCATCCAACCGGGCCAACGATTATGGGCCCCGACTAGGGGCACCACCATCTGAACAATTGCAACCATAAAGGCGAGGATCAGGGCGAAATGGCCAAGTTCTGTAATCATGCCGAAAGGTATAGGCCCCCGTCGGCGGAGGGCCAATGCTTTTCGACGGCCAACAAGGATCACATTGTCGCAAGCCTCATGCCAGTCGACGCGCCTTCCATTCCTCTAACGCAGGATTGTCTCCGGGA
Organism: Sedimentitalea sp.; assembly: GCF_039973035.1. Classification (NCBI taxonomy): domain Bacteria; kingdom Pseudomonadati; phylum Pseudomonadota; class Alphaproteobacteria; order Rhodobacterales; family Paracoccaceae; genus Sedimentitalea; species Sedimentitalea sp. The sequence goes on along the minus strand of NZ_JBDWLR010000042.1, from coordinate 404,642 downwards.
TGCAGTACCGCGACACACAGATTCGCGTCCGGTCCCGGGTCGGCGGCACCGGGGCTGTCCGCCCGCATCCGCTCCAGCTTGCCGATGTTCTCGATCACCTGCGGCACGCGCGACATCGTAGTCGCGACCTCGCGCTGAAAATGTTGCGCTTTCATCTGGTGACGCGCACCAAAGTAGAACGACACGATGACGCCCAGCAACCACCACAGCGGTTCCGGCACCAGCGCAATCCCCTGCATCCGCGCCGCAAACCACAAAGGATCAATCATTGCAGTTATGAACAGGCCAAGCGTCCCAAGAGCCAATGCCGGTCGCGGCAACCGATTAAGCCCGTCCATAAACCGATCAAACAGCCCGGCCCGTGGCACCGCGAACTCGGCACCGAATTGCTGCATCGCCTGCCCCTGAACGGATGCTGCCCGCTGGGCTCCGGCCTCGGAATTTTCGGTAAAGACTTCGGCCGTCTCGCGGATCACATTTCGCCCGCTCCCAAACACCAGTGTCAGAAATCCCTGAATCAGCCCCATGCCGCCACCCTCTGTTGAAACTGCGCCTGCGAGAGATGAAATTTAGGCGACAGGAACTCTTCGGCGCGTTTGATCCAGCCGCCCTTTCCTCCAGCACGTGTGCGTGCATACTTGCGGCTCGCCACGCGGCTGTCGGCAATCCGGAAATAGTAGTTACGTCGAGCCACGCCATAGGCATCGCGCAATGAGGCAGCATCTGGCGCCGCAGCGTCCCGCACCGCCTTTAATGTCTGTGGCCCGATCGCCCCATCAACGGCAACGGCATACCCCATATCACGCAACATCTGTTGCAAGATCTTAACCGCGTTGCCGCCTGCATTCACATACATGTCAAACAGGCTGGCCTGCAGCGCGGCAGGCATTTCCGCGATCCGGGGTTGTTCAAAATAGTGGGTGATGAAAATGTCGACAGCTTGCGCTCGGCTCAACGCTTGCACATCGCCGACGCCCACCACACCATCCCCGGTCAGGTCCAGCCTCAACCGGCGCATCGTATGGATGGTCACGCCGTACTTTGTCGCGCCTCCCCGATCATCCGGATCATTCACATACCCACCTTCGCGGGCAACGATTTCTTCGGCTATCTGACGTACACTCTGCATGGATGTCTCCCGAACCAACGCCGGAAAATCTCCACAAGAAATGTTAATTCCTGCCAATTACACCGTACGCATCGGTTCTGAACACTTCGCGACCACGGTCAGGACAACGCGTTCAGCTGTCGTTAGGATCCTGATACACGCCTTGTTCCTTCAACGCGTCGACAACCTCTTTGGGCATATAAGTTTCGTCATGTTTCGCAAGAATTTCAGTGGCTTCGAAAACCCCGTTGACGTAATTTCCGGTCCCCACCATCCCTTGGTTCTCGGCAAAAAGATCGGGTAGCACGCCAGAGAACGTGACGGGGACCGACGCGCCCCCATCGGTCACGGAGAACCTGATCACTTCGCCCTGCCCACGTTCAAGCGTGCCTTCCTCGACCAATCCGCCAATGCGAAAGACCTCATTCGGAGCCGGCGGTTCCGCCATAATCTGGCTCGGCGCGCGGAAAAAGTTGATCCCGTCTCGCATCCCGTACCCGATCAAAGCGGTTGCCAACAGCAAAGACACCGCAGCCAATGCGATCACCTGCATTCGGCGTTGTTTTTTCAGGTTTCGCATCTATCGCCCTCCAATATGCGCGTCATGCGCTGAATTCAGGGAAACAGCGGAGCCATCATCAACCCCAAAGTCTCTTCCTCGCCCAGCATCAGGTTGGCGTTTTGCAATGCCTGCCCGCTGCTGCCTTTGGTCAGATTATCCAGTGCCGCGATCACGATTGCCCGCCCTTCGATCCGATCCGCCGCAACGCCGATATGGACAAAGTTCGATCCGCGCACATCATGCGTGCTTGGCGCTTTCCCAAACGGCAGAACTTCAACAAAAGTTTCGTCGCCATAAGCCGCAACAAAGGTCTCGTAGATCACCTGTGCATCGCCTTTGACATAGACCGTCGCAAGAATACCCCGGTTCGCCGGGATCAAGTGCGGCGTGAATTGTACACGCACAGGACGACCTGCCAAGGCACTGAATTCCTGATCAAATTCTCCAAGGTGCCGGTGCGTGCCCCCGACAGCATAGGCATTGTAGCCCTCGCTCAACTCCGCATGCAGCAGGTTTTCCTTCAGGCTCCGCCCTGCGCCGGAAACCGCGCATTTCAGATCGAGGATGATATCATCCAGATCAATGACCCCTGCCGAAATCAATGGCCGCAGTGCGAACTGCCCGGTCGCTGCGTTGCAACCGGTTCCGGCCACCAATCTCGCGGCGCGGATCTCGTCACGGTAGAACTCGCTCAGTCCGTAAACCGCCTCGTCCTGCTGCGCCAAGGCCGCATGAGCGTTGCCATACCATTTCTGATAGTCCGCCGCGTCACGCAGCCGGAAATCAGCGGACAAATCAACGATTTTCAGGTTCTTCGGAAGATCACGAATGACCTCTTGGCTCGTCTTGTGCGGTAAGGCACAGAAACACAGGTCTACGCCGGTAAAATCAATCTCGTCGATCTTGCACAGTGTCGGCAGGTCCATATGGCGCAGGTGTGGAAACACCTCGGCCATCTTCATTCCGGCCTTACGTTCACCGGACAGGGCAACGATTTCCATGTTCGGGTGCCCGGCGATCAACCGGATCAGTTCGGCGCCTGTATATCCGCTGGCACCAAGAATTGCGATTTTGTGGGTCATGTCAGACTTCGTTCATTGATAGTGAATTGAGATGTGCCAGTGCCCTCGGAACGAAGGGAAATCTAGCGGCTGTATCCAGTGCGCGCCTTGACCAAGATCAGGCCGCGTCAAATGTGATCTGTCGTCGCAAGAACTGTGTTGCGCGGTCACTCACACGGCGCGCATCGCCCGTGGTCAGATATCCGGCCGCGCCTGTACCCAGCATATCAGGATGCCGCTCCAGATAGTCTGCGAGACTTTCGGCGACCAGCGTGCCCTGACTGAATACCTGCACGTCGGGACCCAGAGCATCCTGAAACGCCTGCTGCATCAAAGGATAATGCGTACAGCCGAGGATTGCCGCCTGCGGGTGCGGCATCTTGCGCTTCAGTGCATCGACATGACTGCGCACCAAGGCTTCGGCCAGGATCATGTCGCCATCCTCAATGGCATCGACGACCCCGCCACAGGCCTGCGCCTCGACATCGACACCGATTGCGCGAAACGCCAGTTCCCGCTGAAAGGCCCGACTGGCCACGGTCGCGGGGGTAGCAAACAGCGCGACATGCTTGACTGCGACTTCACGCGGCGGAGAATTGTCGCCCCATTGCCGCTCGGTCATGGCCTCAATCAACGGCACAAAGACACCCAGAACCCGTTTGCCCTTGGGCAACCCACCTTCCTGCATCCGCCGCAATGCAGCGGCGCTGGCGGTGTTGCAGGCGAGAATAACCAGATCACAGCCCGCATCCCACAAGCGTTCGACCGCCTTGGTCGTCAGATCATAAACATCATCCGCATCCCGAACCCCATAGGGCGCGTTGGCACTGTCGCCAAGATACAGAAAATCCACATCCGGCAGACGCTTTTGCGCCGCCGCAAGAACGGTCAACCCGCCCAGCCCGGAATCGAAAATACCTACTGCCATCTTGCTCAAGCGCGATGCTTGTCCTCAAACTCACAGCCGTAGTCATAGGACTTTAACGGCGTTGGAGACAGCTCATAAGTGGCTTTTCGTAGAAAATCCATCATCGCTTTTGAGTCTTTGGCAAGCGGGTCGAGAATGTCGCGCCCCAACGGTGCTCCAATGACCACCTTGACTGGGCTGTCGATGCGCTTGCGGAACTCCTTGATTAGCAGCCCCATACGCAAGTTCGTGTGCAAATGGCTGGCGATCTGGAACAATCGGCTGGTGTGTCCATCAAAGAACACCGGCACGACCGTGGCATTCGATTTGGCAATCATCCTTGCGGTAAAGCTGCGCCAACCCGGGTCCATCGGATAGGAAAATGGCTTCACCCCGGTACTGACAGTCCCCCCGGGGAAAAGCCCGATCGCGCCGCCCTGATGCAAATATCCCAACGCCTCTTTCCGCGTTTCAAGATTCAGGCGCACGGCCTCCTTGGTTTCATCAAAGGAAATCGGCAGGACGATCCGCTCAAGTTCCTCGGCCTTGCGAAAAATCCGGTGGGCGAGAATTCGAAACTCCGCGCGCGTCTGCGACAGAATATGCCCCATCATCAACCCATCAAGAATCCCGTAGGGATGGTTGGCAATCAGGATCAGTGGGCCTTCGGACGGGATATTCGCCAACGATCCTTCGACCACATCCAGTGTCAGGCCATACCGTTCGACCATCACCGACCAAAAGTCGCGTCCTTGCGCAATCTCCTGCTCATATCCGATGGCGCGTTTGATCAGCCGTATCCGTCCCGTGCTGTTTTCCATCAACCGGATCATTACGCGTCCACCGCGCGTTGCGGCGGAATGGGAATAGGAAATGTCGCGGACAACATGTCGGCGTGATATCATGCGGACGGACCACTATTGCAGGGCTTCGGCCTTGGCCGATAGCTGTCACTCTGAATGATCGTATATCAGACTCGTAACAGTTTTTCTATTCGGCTGCCGCAGCCATTTCCGGCCCTCCCTTGCGGAACGCCGCGAGCAATTCCTCGCGCCGTTTTGCCGCCTTAGCCTCGTTCGCCACCTTGACCGGACCGAACCCTCGGATATCCAGAGGCAGACGTGCCAGCGCCACTGCTATCTCCTGGGTCTGCGGAGTCACTTTCGACAATACCTCCTGCATGTCTGTCTCGTATTGCCGGATCAGCGCCCGTTCCATCTTGCGTTCTGCACCGTATCCGAACAGGTCCAGCGGCGTACCACGCAGCATCTTGAGCGACCTCAACATTTTGAGAGGTGTTTGCATCCATGGACCAAAGGCACGTTTTTTCGGGCGTCCGTCGGAACCGGTGCCACCCAACATCGGCGGCGCCAGATGGAATGTCATCTTGAAATCACCGTCAAACTCGGCGGCGGCCTTTTCCTGACTGCTCAGCAACAGGCGGGCCACCTCGTATTCGTCCTTGTAGGCCAGCAGCTTGTGGTACCCCTTGGCCACGGCTTCCCTCAATTCAGAGCCCTCTACACTATCCACAAGTTTACGATAGCGTTTGGCCAACCGCTTGTTCTGATACTGAGTCAAATGGTCGACGCGATATGCGATCTTGTCGTTCAGCGTTCTCGGCAGTTCGATCACCTTGGGCTTGGACAGGGCCGCTGCCTCGTCGGGATAGAGCACCGCCCATCTGCCGATTTCAAACGCCCGAAGGTTCCGCTCAACCGCGGCGCCATTCAATTGGATCGCGCCAGTCAACGCTTCATAGCTCACCGGGATCAACCCGCGCTGCCAGGCTCCGCCAAACACCATCATGTTGGAAAAGATTGAGTCCCCCAGCGTGGCACGCGCCAGATCCGAGGCATCAAACAGGTCAAGCCGCTCCTTTATCCGCGCCTGCAGAGCCAGTGCCAGCCGATCAGAGGGGAGCGCGAACTCGGTGTTGCGGGTAAAATCGCCAGTGATGATCTCGTGGCTGTTCACCACTGCTCCGGTTTGTCCGGTTTTCATCAGCCCAATCGTCTTGGACCCGGCACTGACCACCAGATCACCACCGATCAGCGCGTGTGCCTCACCTGTCGCAACCCGGATGGCGCTGATATCCTCGGGCTTGTTGGCGAGCCGGCAGTGGATGTGCACGGCGCCGCCCTTTTGGGCCAGCCCTGCCATTTCCATCATTCCGGCGCCTTTGCCGTCGATCTGGGCAGCCTGCGCCAACAGGGCGCCAATCGTGACCACGCCAGTGCCCCCGACGCCGGTAATCACCACGTTATGAGTGCCGTTGATCTCGGGCAGATCCGGATGCGGCAAGTCAGGAAGCGTCAACTCGGTGGTTGCCTCTTTCTTTACCTTGGCCCCTTCCAGCGTCACGAAAGACGGGCAGAAGCCCTTGAGACAGGAAAAATCCTTGTTGCAGCTGGATTGATCGATCGCCCGCTTGCGCCCCAGTTCGGTTTCGGCCGGCACGATCGACACACAGTTGGACTGAACACCGCAATCGCCACAGCCTTCGCAGATATCCGTATTGATAAAGACGCGCTTGTCGGGATCAGGAAACAACCCGCGCTTGCGGCGGCGACGTTTTTCGGCAGCACAGGTCTGGATATAGATGATGGCACTGACGCCTTCGATCTCGCGAAACTCGCGTTGCACCGCGTCCATCTCGGCCCGTTCGTGCCACTCCAATCCTTTTGGAAAGACATCGCGCGCAGGCTCTTCCTTTTCATCATAGACCACGGCAACCCGTTTGATCCCGATGGCCTTTAGTTCCCGCGCGATACGGGGCGCGTCCAGATCGCCCTCATTGTGTTGCCCGCCAGTCATCGCGACGGCATCATTGTACAGGATCTTGTAGGTGATATTCGTTTTCGCGGCCTGCGCGGCGCGGATCGCCTGAATGCCTGAATGGTTATAGGTGCCATCCCCCAAGTTCTGGAAGACGTGATTGGTCTGGGAAAACGGTGCTTCCCCGATCCAGTTGGCACCTTCGCCGCCCATATGCGTGTAACCGATGGTCGATCGGTCCATCCACTGCGCCATATAATGACACCCGATCCCGGCATAGGCCCTGCTGCCATCCGGCAGTTTGGTTGAGCTGTTATGCGGGCAGCCCGAACAGAAATAGGGCAAACGCGCGGCAATCTCTTCGGCGTTGTCGTTGCGGCGCGCATCATCCAACGCCGACATCCCGGCCCGGATTCCGTCAGTTTCACGGCCCTCTTCGATCAGAATGCCGCCCAGCTTTTCGGCGATCATGATCGGATCGAGAGCCCCGCGCGTCGGAAACAGCTCCATCCGGCGCCCATGCTCCCAGGAATCGCCTTTGTGCCAGCCATAGACACGACGACCACCACGATCATCGAAGATCGCTTCCTTGACCTGCACTTCGATCAGTTTGCGTTTTTCTTCGATGACGACGATCAGGTCCAAACCGTCGGCCCATTCGTGAAAACTGTCCATGTCCAGCGGGAACGTTTGCCCGACCTTGTAGGTGGTGATACCCAGACGCTCTGCTTCGTTTGCATCGATATTGAGCAGCGACATCGCATGCACGAGATCAAGCCAGTTCTTGCCTGCTGCGACAAAACCGATCTTGGCCCCGGGCTTGCCCCAGACACGCTTGTCGATGCGGTTCGCACGAGCAAAGGCCTCAGCTGCAAAGCGTTTGTGATCAATGACACGCGATTCCTGTGCAGCGGGCGTATCGATTAGACGAATGCTCAGCCCACCCTCGGGCAGGTCGATCTCTGGCGTGACAAATTGCTTTCGCATCGGATCGCCATCGACCACCGAAGTGACTTCGATGGTATCTTTCATGGTCTTTAGGCCGACCCAAACCCCGGCATAGCGCGACAGTGCATAACCATAGATGCCGTAATCAAGGATCTCCTGCACCCCAGCCGGGCTGACCACAGGCATATAGGCATCCACCAACGCCCATTCGCTTTGGTGCAGAACTGTACTGGATTCACCGGTATGGTCATCCCCCATCGCCATCAGGACACCGCCCTTGGGGCTGGTCCCGGCCATGTTGGCGTGCTTCATCACATCGCCGGATCGGTCCACGCCCGGCCCCTTGCCGTACCAAAGCCCAAATACGCCATCGAACTTTCCTTCGCCGCGCAACTCTGCTTGCTGGCTGCCCCACAACGCTGTCGCCGCGAGGTCTTCGTTCAATCCTAACTGAAATGTGATGTCATGTTCGGCCAAAGGCTTGGCTGCACGTTGCATCTGAAGATCTACGGCTCCCAGGGGCGAACCCCGATACCCCGTAACAAGTCCGGCCGTATTGAGCCCCGCTGCCTTGTCTCGCGCCTTTTGCATCAGCATCAATCGCACCAACGCCTGTGTGCCATTGAGCATGACTGGGCTCTTGGTCAAATCGAACCGATCATTCAACGAGATCTTTTGCGTGCTCATGTTGCCTCCCCGCTTTACATGATTGTGCCAGATTTCCGCCGATAATAGGTCACAATTTCTGACCTGTATAGCCCAAAAACGATTGCCGTGACGATGCGACTGTTGCATGGAGGGCATAGCGGCCCTTCTTATAGGGCAAGACACAGCATCGAAGGCATCTCGCATGGATTGGGACAAGCTCAGAATTTTTCACGCCGTCGCGGATGCGGGCAGCCTGACCCATGCTGGCGACCGCCTGAATCTTTCTCAATCGGCTGTCAGCCGTCAGATCCGTGCGCTCGAAGACAGCCTGGGTGCGACTCTCTTTCACCGCCACGCGCGTGGGCTGATACTGACCGAACAGGGCGAGTTGTTGTTTGACGCAACCAATTCCATGTCCAAGCGGCTCGAAACCGCAGCGGCGCGCATCAAGGACAGCGAAGAGGAAGTCTTTGGAGAGCTGCGCGTCACGACAACCTTTGGCTTCGGACTGCTCTGGCTGGCCCCGCGCCTGCCCAAACTCTATGAAAAGTATCCGGAACTAAAGGTTGACCTGATCCTTGATGAACGTGTTCTTGATCTGCCCATGCGCGAGGCTGACGTTGCCATCCGCATGAAGGAACCAAGTCAGGCCGACCTGATCCGCAAACGCCTAATGTCAGTGCAGATGCTCATGTATGCTTCGCGTGAGTATCTCGATCAGAATGGCATGCCTGACAGTGCCGAGGACATCGCCGACCACAGATTGATCTGTCAAAGTACGGATGCGGCCCAGGTCATGGCCGGTGCGAGCATGGTTCAAAGCCTGATGACCTACAATCCGAGATCAACCTTGACGGTCAACAACTACTTTGGCGTTCTTCAGGGTGTTCTACATAACCTGGGTATCGGTGTCTTGCCGGACTATGTAACGCATGACTTTCCGCAACTGGTCCGGGTTCTACCCGAGGTTGAGTCGGCAGATGTACCGGTGTTTCTCGCCTATCCCGAGGAATTACGCCAATCACAGCGGATTGCCGCCTTTCGGGACTTCGTTCAGGAAGAAATCATTACCTACCGTAAACACCTGAGATCACTTGAAAATAACTAAGCCATGCAAACACTGCATAGCGGCATTGCTATGGATGCGGCAATATGGGTCTTGATCGAACAGAAACCGATGCCTAATTGAACTCACGAAGCGATTGATGCTTAATAGCTCATCACTTCATACCTCCCTGTTGGACTTTGGCCGAGCTTAGTGCTCGGCCTCTTTTTTTGTCCCGCGCCGTCCAGAACTTGGGCGCGAGCGCGCAACTAACGGGAGAGAACTGGTCAATTCTGTTGAATTATGAGTGATTCCCGGCCAATGAGATGTATCACGGAAGAAATAATACACTCGGAGGTTTGATCATGGGTCTAGTTTCGCGCATTTGCGCTGTTTTGGTGACCATCATTGCTTTCCAAACGATAGCGACAGATGCGCAAAGCCAGGCCCTGGCAGCGATCAGCGGCGGCTCAGGCAGCGCTGAAAAGACCACAACCACTGAACTCCCCGAGCCACTGACACAGGATGCCGTTCGCGAAATGGTCGCGCGCATGTCCGATGACCAGGTCCGCAACATGCTTCTGGATCGGTTGGATGCTGTAGCCGCCGCAGAAGCGCAATCCGCAACACCCGCCGGCACCAGCTTCTTTGGACGGCTCCACACTCTGTGGACTGCGTTCTATTCGAACCCACTGGATGCAATCGTAAAACTGCCCACCCTGCTTCAGAAACAAGGCCAAGCGATCAGCAGCTTCGTGGCAGAGTTTGGAGGCCTGTCTGGCGTCCTCAAGATGCTGGGCCTCACGGCAATCGCACTCGCAGTCGGCTTCGGCGTAGAATATCTCGCTGAGAGGCTGACGAAACGCTGGCAGCGAAGCCGGCCGCCATCCGATACCGCCACCCTGCAAGAGTCCCTCAAGTTTCTTTTCCGACGCTTCATGCGCGAAATCTTTGGGCTGATCATATTCTATTTCACGATTCGGATGGTTGGTCGCGCTTTGCTGGATGCACAACAAATGACTTTTGTCGCTCCGCTGGTCACCTATCTGGTTTGGTGGCCACGGCTTGGTGCTGCGGTCTCGCGACTGGTCCTGGCCCCGCAGCAACCCGCGATGCGCCTTGTCAGCCTTGATGACAATTGGGCCAAATTCCTTCACAAGAACTTGGTCGGCTTAATCCTGCTCTCCGGGTTCACGATTTTTGCGGTCGGCTTTAACCTGAACTCCGGCCATTCACTGGCCGAAACACGCCTCGGTTTCTGGCTCGATACAGCAGTGTACATCTATATCATCTTCATCGCATGGACTGCCCGTGACGGATTGGTCGAACTTATGCGGGGCTCAGACCCTGATCGCTCCGAATATGATGAAGTGGTTGCGCGCTATTATCCGTCCTATGTGATTACCGTCGCGATCCTCATGTGGGTCCTGGTCACCACGCTCACCGGGCTCGGCAAGGTCGAACTCTTGTTGAAGGGTGCGCATTTCACCACCCTGTTCTGGCTCATTCTGGCCCCGACACTGGATATGCTGGTCCGCGGGCTTGTCCGTCATCTGGTTCCTCCGATGATTGGTCAGGGGCCAATCGCCGAACGCGCCTATCGTTCAACCAAACGCAGCTATATCCGCATCGGCCGGGTCCTGATTGCGGGCATTGTTCTCGTGCTGATCGCTAATTCCTGGGACATGAATATCGCCGACTTTACGGCTCAACGGCAGGGTTTTGGCTCGCGTCTGGTTGAATTTCTGATGACGCTCGCAGTTGGCTACATCGTCTTCGAACTGGTTTCGCTTTGGATCAACCGCAAGCTGGCCAAGGAACAGACCAGCGGCGGACCTGTCAGCGAAGACGCGGCAGGAGGCGAAGGAGGCGGTGCCGGTGGCTCGCGATTGGCGACAGTGCTGCCGCTGTTGCGGCTAAGTGCGCTGACAGGCATCATTATCATTTTCACGCTTCTGGCCGTCGGATCGCTTGGCATCGATATCACGCCGCTTCTGGCCGGTGCCGGTATCCTTGGCCTTGCTATCGGTTTTGGTGCCCAAAAACTGGTGACAGACATTGTGTCAGGTGTCTTTTTCCTGATCGACGATGCCTTCCGGGTTGGCGAGTATGTCGATGTCGGGGGCACCATGGGTACTGTCGAAAAAATCTCCATCCGCTCGATGCAATTGCGCCATCACCGGGGCAACGTGCATACCATTCCCTACGGCAGCGTTGAAAAGGTCACCAACTTCAGCCGTGATTGGGTGATCATGAAACTGATGTTCACTGTTCCGTTCGATACCGACCCCAACAAGGTCAAGAAGATCTTCAAGAAGATTGGTGCCGAGATGCTTGCCGATCCGTTGTTCGAGAATGACTTTCTTGAACCGTTCAAGAGCCAGGGTGTTCTGCAGTTCGATGACGTGGGCATTGTCATGCGGGGCAAATTCATGGCCAAGCCGGGCACCCAGTTCACCATCCGCAAGGAAATCTACAACCGCGTTCGCAAGGAGTTCGCCGAGAACGGCATCGAATTCGCTCGCCGCGAAGTTCGCGTTGCGATCCCCGGACTGGATCACGATGACGATCTGAGCGATGCGGAAAAGCAGGCGATTGCCGCTGGTGCCAGCGGCGCGGTGCAGGCGCAGATCGAAGATCAGAACGCCAAGAAGTAGCAAGCATGGCGACCATTGCGACGTACGCGATGGCCGCCACTGGAACCAAGGATCGTCGCCCCGCACTTACGCTGGGCGGCGCTTCATTTTGAAGGGGACATGTCGCACCGGCCGCAGGAAATAAGCGTCAAAAGCGACAAGATGGGAACAGGGCTTTTCCCCGGACGCCGCTTGCACTAACAACACGGCAATCACGCCACCCTGGGGAACGACTGGATGCAAGAGCCTGCCATCACGCCTGAGATCATTGAAAACCACGGGTTGAAACCTGAAGAATACGCCGAGATCCTGCGTATCATTGACCGCGAACCCACATTCACGGAACTCGGTATCTTTTCGGCCATGTGGAACGAGCATTGTTCCTACAAGTCCTCGAAAAAATGGCTTCGAACCCTGCCCTCTTCCGGCCCTCAGGTGATCTGCGGCCCCGGAGAGAACGCGGGCATCGTTGATATTGGCGATGGGCAAGCGGTGGTCTTCAAGATGGAGAGCCACAATCACCCCTCCTATATCGAACCCTATCAGGGCGCGGCCACCGGTGTTGGCGGAATTCTTCGCGACGTGTTCACCATGGGCGCCCGCCCGATCGCGGCAATGAACTCGCTCAGCTTTGGCGAAACCAGCCATCGCAAGACCAAGCAACTGGTCAATGGTGTTGTCGAAGGCGTCGGGGGATATGGCAACTGTTTCGGCGTGCCGACTGTCGGAGGCGAAGTCCGGTTTCACCCGGCCTATAATGGCAACTGCCTCGTGAATGCCTTTGCTGCAGGGCTCGCTGACAGCGACAAGATTTTCTATTCGGCGGCCAGCGGCGTCGGTCGCCCTGTTGTCTATCTCGGTGCCAAAACAGGTCGCGACGGCGTCGGCGGGGCCACAATGGCCAGCGCCGAATTCGATGATACCATCGAAGAAAAACGCCCCACGGTTCAGGTCGGCGATCCCTTCACCGAAAAGCGCCTGATGGAGGCGACACTGGAACTGATGCAGACCGGTGCCGTGATTTCCATTCAGGATATGGGTGCCGCCGGCCTTACCTGCTCGGCCGTTGAAATGGGTGACAAAGGCGGCCTCGGCGTGCGGCTGAACCTGAACGCCGTCCCTCAGCGCGAAGAAAACATGTCGGCCTACGAGATGATGTTGTCGGAATCCCAGGAACGGATGTTGATGGTTCTCAACCCCGAGCTCGAGGCCGAGGCCCGTGCGGTGTTTGAAAAATGGGATCTGGATTTTGCCATCGTCGGTGAAACCATCGCCGAAGATCGCTTTATCGTCGAACACAACGGTAAGGTCATGGCCGATCTGCCGCTGGCCACACTGTCTGGCTCTGCCCCTGAATACGACCGTCCTTGGGTCCCTACCCCACCGGCCGAGCCCTTGGCCGATGTGCCGGGCATCGATCCGATTGACGGACTGCGCGCGTTGATCAGTTCGCCCAACTATGCAGCCAAGCAATGGGTCTATGAACAATACGACACGATGGTCATGGCCGACACCGCCCGCACACCGGGCCTAGGCGCAGGCATCGTGCGGGTGCACGGCACGGACAAGGCGCTGGCCTTTACCAGCGATGTCACCCCTCGCTATGTGCGCGCCAATCCCGAGGAAGGCGGCAAGCAAGCCGTCGCCGAAGCCTGGCGCAATCTTTGTGCCGTTGGGGCAAAACCGCTGGCGACCACCGACAACCTGAATTTTGGCAATCCGGAGAAGCCCGAAATCATGGGCCAGTTCGTGGGTGCCATCAAGGGCATCGGCGCCGCTTGCGAAGCGCTCGATATGCCGATCGTCTCGGGTAACGTATCGCTTTACAATGAAACCGACGGTACGGGCATCTTGCCCACTCCGACCATCGGCGCCGTCGGGCTGCTGGCGCATACAGATGACATCATCGGATGTGATGTGCGTGATGGCCACGTCGCGTTGCTGGTTGGCGAAACTCTGGGTCATCTCGGTCAATCCGCTCTGCTCGCCGAGGTCTTCAACCGCGAGGAAGGCGACGCACCGGCGGTTGATCTGGACGCAGAAAAGCGCAACGGCGGCTTTATCCGCGACAACCGCGCGATGGTTACCGCCTGTACCGACCTGTCTGATGGTGGTCTGGCGCTTGCCGCCTTTGAACTCGCCGAACGTACCGGCGTGGGCATTCAGCTTGACGCATTGGCAACCGAATTCCTCTTTGGCGAGGATCAAGCCCGGTATCTTGTGGCCTGTAACTTTGATCAGGCCGAGGCCTTGATGATCGCCGCCGGACAGGCAGGTGTACCGATTTCATCGGTTGGCCGTTTCACTGGTGACACCGTTCAATTCGGCTCGGTTTCGGCACCACTGTCTGAACTCTCCGAAACCTATCGAAGCGCGTTTCGAGACGCGCTCGGCTAGAGGATGACGCAACAGCTCTATCTGCATATCGGTGACTGCAAGACCGGGTCAACCGCGATCCAATCAATGCTGATGGGCAATGGATATGACACGCCCGGCACAAGGCTGTTGCTGCCCAAACCGATACAGCACGGCAGGCTGGCGCGCAGCTTGACGACGCATAAGCATCTGAAAGACAAACGCTGGTGCGCCATTGCCAAGAATCTCGCGAACCCGGATTGGGACGTGGCTGTGATCTCGACAGAGTTGTTCGAGTTTTCTGCTCCCGAACGCGTCGCCGCAGCGATCAAGCAACACATCCCCGATCACGCCGAAACCGTTCAGGTCATCGCCTATATTCGCCCCCACGTCGGACGCTTCCTGTCGCAATTTTCCGAGAACCTGAAGAACGGCCATGCAACTGGCGACATGCAGGATTTTGCTGCGCGGATGGACCGCCTCGGCCGGCTCGATTATGCGCCCCGACTGAAAAGATGGCACGACGCCTTCGGAGACCGGCTGAACGTGCGTCCGTTTGTGCGCGACCGGCTGCTCAATGGTGATGTGCGTCACGATTTCATGGCCAGAATTCTCGGTGATCGCCCCTTCGAGATCGGCGACGATTCCGTTACCAATGCATCGCTTTGCCTATCCGACCTCGCGTTGATGCGTATGCTGCAACGACGCTTTGCGGCCGAATTGGGGGCAGAGCACCCGTCCTGCATACCATTCGGCAAACAATTCGGACGCCTATTGCTGGCAGCACCGTCGCCAAGATCAACCGAAAAGCTGCGCCTGTCGCAAACGCTCTATGACTGGTTCGCGGCGCGATACAGCGACGACGCGAGACAAATGGATGAAATCTGGTTTCAGGGGCCTTGCTTTGCGCCCGCACTTGAGGACGCCGCCAACGACACGGTGGCCACAGCGCAGGATCTGAACGTAGAGACCCATTTTGACGCCGAAACCTTGCGTGTGATGACGTGTTGGGCCGATCTCCTCCTGCGACAAATGGATGATGACCCTGCCATGTTTGGTAAACGGCTGCGTCCATGAGCCCCTGCCTCGTTGTTTCAGCGCATGATGCCCCCTGTTGCAAATAACGCCCATCCCGGCCAACACTGCGCCAAAATGCAACGAACCGATCCCTTGCGCCCTGCGCAGCATCGCCCTACATCTGTTCTAACTCAGCAGGAGCAACGCACCACATGGCAATGCAAGCCCATGAAATCGAAGAACTGATCCGCGCCAGCTTTCCGGATGCATCAATCTCGATCACAGATCTGGCTGGCGATGGGAACCATTACGCAGCCGAAGTCATCGACGAGAGCTTTCGCGGTCAGAACCGGGTGCAACAGCAACGTGCAGTCTACGCCGCACTCAAGGGCAAGATGGATGGTGCCAGCGGCGAACTCCACGCGCTGGCTCTGACCACCAAGGTCCCTGCATAAACAACTTTGGTGCCAACGACTGAACCGGCGGCACGAGTTTAGACAACCGACACAGCGCGAGCCAACGGCAGCGCACGACACGAGGATAGCGAGATGAGCGATACCGCCACCCAGATCAAAGACACCGTCACCACCAACAACGTGGTGCTGTTCATGAAAGGCACCAAGGAAATGCCCCAATGCGGGTTTTCCTCTCGCGTCGCCGGTGTGCTGAACTACATGGGCGTCGACTTTGCCGATGTGAATGTTCTGGCAGACGAAGCGCTGCGTCAGGGCATCAAGGACTATTCCGACTGGCCGACCGTCCCGCAGCTTTACGTCAAAGGCGAGTTTGTCGGCGGATGTGACATCATCACCGAAATGACATTGTCCGGCGAGCTCGACACCTTGTTTGAAGACAACGGCGTTACCTATGACAAGGATGCCGCAAACAAAATTCGCGAAGCCAACGGCTGATCAACCGACTAAGTCCCAACAGCGCCGCCCCCTTTTGGGGCGGTTTTGCGTTCTGGCATCGCGCTGCCAGATGCCAAACTGGACTACTGGTTTGCCACCGAACAGTCGCCCAATACCGGCACTTCCTCTGCAGTGTGATCCGCCGCCATATGCATCACGAAGGCGCCGTCGCCTTTGGTGTAAAGCCGATAGCTGTCCTGTTCATCAAATCCCACATACCGGACACCTGACCCCGAGGGCAGCGCGCGCAACGCGATCTGCTTGCCTTCGATCTGCATGACCGCGAGTGCCGGCCCCTCGGGCAGATTGATGAATGTCACAGGCACCATCACGTTCCGCTCGCACCGATAGGTCAGGCTCGTAACATCCAAAGTGTCCTGCGCGGACAATGCCATCGGCAACGCCATCAAGGCCGCGCAGGTTCCGAGAACCTTCATGTCTGAGCTTTTTCCTCGATCTCGCTTGCCAGCGCTTCTGCGCGGGCGGCCAGCTCTGCCAAGGTATCGGTCACGGCTTGCGGCACCACAGGAACCTCTACCCGCTCCGGCGTGGGCTTGGGCGCATCGCGCAGCTGCTCCACCTCGGCCTGACGCTCGGCAAGCGTCGCTTCAAGCGCCTTGACCCGATCTTCGGATGCCGCCGTCTTGTCGGCGAGCAAGAGCCCTGCCATCAACAGCATCCGTGCTTCGGGCATGCGGCCAACCTGATCCGACAGCACCTGTGCCTCGTCGTCCAGCATCTTGGCCGCGGAATGCAGAAAATTCTCTTCGCCCTCCTGACACGCCACGTTAAAAGGGCGGCCTCCGATACGAATGGTAACTTCGGGCATTACAAATCCTCCCCGTCGGGCAATCCGTTTGCTTCGGCCAAAAGCGGTTTGAGTTTGGCCAGAACCACACCCACCTCGGCAACCTCGGTGGCACGTGCAGCCCGCAGCGCTTCCAGTTCCGCCAGCATCGCCTTGTTGATCAGGCGCGGCTTTCCAACGCCGTTCTCATTGGCCGTACGCAGCGCCGCATTGCTGTTGCGCAATTGTTCGTTGGCCTCGCGCAGACGTTGCAGATCCATATCCAGCTGCCCCATCGCCTGATCGAACGTCGCGAGTTCGGCCTTGAGGGCGTCAATTTCTGCGGATCGATCCAGATCGGCCTTGAGGGCTGCGATCTCGTCATCATGCTCGGCCCGCAAAGCCCGCAACCTGTCTTCGAGATGGGCGCTGGTGCGGCGCTCTTCTTCAAGCGCGGCACTCAAATCCGGCTCAGGTGCGGAATCGTCCGCCCGTCCTGCAATCTGACTGACCCCGGCGTCTATCCGCGCCATTGCCAGTGTGATCCGGCTTTGCAATTCTTCGATCTGACTCATGCCCCTCACCTTTCGTACGGTTTTTTCGATTTCGTACGTTTTACCGGTTGATCCCGCGCCGTGCCACACGCCGCAGCTCGGTCGCGAATCGACCCTGTTCACCAATTCTTAGCAGTCTATCCAAGGGCAAGGCAATTTTCCTGACCTTTGCTTTCAAAGACTTGGCCGAACCCGCTCATCCAATGGCCAAACTGCGCTGGTCTGGCGCTTGATCTTTGGGACGCGGCTGGTATTGAGCAAACCAGTTTACCGCAAACACGATCTGTCAGCCAAAGGAGCCGCCACGTGGATCTTACCGCATTGCGCAACGCCAACCCGGACCACTGGTCAAAAGCGACCGCCATTCGCGCCCTGACGCTGGATGCCGTCCATGCGGCCAATTCCGGTCACTCGGGCATGCCGATTGGCATGGCGGATGTCGCAACCGTTCTTTTTGAAAAGCACCTTAAATTTGATGCCGCCGCACCGGAATGGCCGGATCGCGACCGGTTTATCCTGTCCGCTGGTCACGGTTCCATGCTGCTGTATTCGCTGCTCTATCTTACCGGATCGACGGAAATCACCCTTGATGAGATCAAGAACTTTCGCCAGTGGGGCGCAAAAACCGCAGGGCATCCCGAGAATTTCCTCGCCAGCGGGATCGAGACCACCACCGGCCCGCTTGGTCAGGGCATCGCCAATTCCGTCGGCTTTGCGATTGCCGAAGAGGCGCAGCGCGCCCGCTTTGGCAGAAAGGTCGTGGATCACCACACCTATGTCATCGCTGGCGACGGTTGCCTGATGGAAGGCATCAGCCACGAAGCCATCGGCCTCGCTGGCCGACTGCAACTGGGCAAGTTGATCGTGCTGTGGGACAACAACAACATCACCATCGACGGTAAGGTCGAACTCTCTGACTGCACCAATCAGGTTGCGCGTTTCAAAGCAGCCGGCTGGCAGGTGATCGAGATCGACGGTCACGACCCGGCAGCCATCGACGAGGCGCTTACAGCCGCCAAGAAAACCCGCAAACCTTCGATGATCGCCTGCAAAACCCACATCGCACTGGGCCACGCGGCGCAAGATACATCCAAAGGCCACGGAGCACTGACAGACCCGGATCAGCTTAAGGCCGCCAAAGACGCCTATGGCTGGACGACTGGCCCATTTGTGATCCCGGACGACGTCAAGTCGTCCTGGGAAGCGATCGGGGCGCGTGGCGCCGCCGCGCGCACGGAATGGGAAACAAGGCTTGCCGATTTGTCGGAACGTCGTCGCGACGAATTTAATCGCGCCTACGCGCTCGATGCGCCCAAACGCCTATCCGCAACCATCCGGGCGCTCAAGAAGCAAGCTAGCGAAGCCGCAAACAAGGTCGCGACACGCAAGTCCAGCGAGATGGTGCTTGAGGTCGTGAACCCGGTGATGAAGGAAACCATCGGCGGCTCCGCCGACCTGACGGGGTCCAACAACACCAAGACCGGTGATCTCGGTGTGTTTACGCCCGAGGATCGCAAGGGCCGTTATATCTACTACGGCATCCGCGAACATGGCATGGCGGCCGCGATGAACGGCATGGCCCTGCACGGCGGCATCCGCCCTTACGGCGGCACGTTCATGTGTTTCACCGACTATGCCCGCCCTGCTATGCGGTTGGCCGCGCTGATGAAAATCCCCAGCGTGTTTGTCATGACCCATGACAGCATCGGTCTGGGCGAAGATGGTCCGACCCACCAACCGGTCGAGCATCTGGCCATCAGCCGGGCAACCCCAAACACGCACGTCTTCCGCCCTGCCGACACAGTAGAAACCGCCGAAGCTTGGGAACTGGCCCTGACCAGCAAGACCACGCCGTCGGTTCTGTCCCTCACTCGTCAAGGCCTGCCGACTGTGCGAACCGAGCACAAGCAGAAGAACCTGACGGCACAGGGGGCCTATGTGCTCGCCGATGCCGAAGGCAAACGCCAAGTGATCCTGATCGCAACCGGTTCCGAAGTCGCCGTGGCAATGGAAGCGCGTGACATGCTGCAAGCCGAAGGCATCGGCACCCGCGTCGTTTCCATGCCCTGCATGGAACTGTTTGCCGAGCAGGACGAGGCCTATCGCAAGCGCGTTCTGCCAGCAGGCCCCGTGCGGGTCGGCATCGAGGCGGCCGTTCGCCAAGGCTGGGATCGCTGGCTTCTGGGCGAGCGCGGACGCGACGCCAAGGCTGGCTTCATCGGCATGGACAGCTTTGGCGCCTCAGCACCTGCCGAAGAACTGTTTGAAAAGTTCGGCATCACCGCAAAGGCGACCGTTGCCAAAGTAAAAGACCTGCTGGGCTAGCGTCCCGCGCGATTTAGAGACTGAACGGGCCGCTCTCGGAAACGAGCGCGGCCTTTTTCGTCAGCCGACCTCATCAGTGCGTCGGAGCGCCGCCCTTGCCTGACAAGCGTTGGATCACTGGTGAAACGATCCGCGTTGCAATCGGGATCAGAACCAACCCAAGCGCCAGCCCGAACACACCATCCATCGTGGCCGTTGCAATCCACTCGACGGTCGCCCGCCACTGTTCGGTAACCATGTGACCAACCGCGACCGCAAGGTCGTGGATGTGGTGATAAAGCCATGGCAAACCCAGCACATCCAGCCCATGCAAGATAATAGAGCCACCAACCCAAAGCATCGCGGCAGTTCCGACGATCGACAGAACCTTCATCAACACAGGCATCGCTTTGACGAGCCAGCGACCAAAGGCGCGTCCGACGTTGGTGTGGCCATTCTTTGCAACGTAGAGGCCGACATCATCCATTTTGACGATCACGCCCACGACGCCGTAAACAGCGATGGTGACGCCTGCCCCAACCACGGCCAGCGTCGCCGCCTGCATCCAGACATTGGGGGCCTCGATTGCGGCCAGCGCAATCGTCATGATCTCGGCGGACAGGATGAAATCAGTCTTGATTGCGCCCTTGATCTTTTGCTCTTCCAGATGGCCGGGATCCTTGATCGACATGTCCTCGGCGACCTTCGCGTCGCCATGCGGGAACAGCACATGAAATATCTTCTCCGCCCCCTCAAAACAGAGATAGGCCCCACCCATCATCAAGAGCGGTGTAATCAGCCAAGGCGCAAAATTAGCCAGTAGCATCGCCACCGGTAACAACAGAACGAGCTTGTTGAAGAACGATCCACGCGCAATCCTCCAGATAATCGGCAATTCACGCGCCGGGGCAAAACCCTGCACATATTTCGGGGTTACCGCCGCATCATCGATGATAACGCCTGCGGTTTTCGCGCCAGCCTTGCCAGCGGCCGCCACCACATCGTCAACCGATGCCGCCGCCACCTTGGCGATTGCGGCAACATCATCCAACAATGCCAGAAGACCACTCATACCCTGCCCCTTTTTCATTTGGCCCGCGAAATGAGCCTAACGCATTGATCCCATAGGACAAGCGTTAGCGCAACCGTGCTTAGTTTGCGCTAACACATTAAGAATGCGGCACTTTCTCCCTTTTTATGAATCGATTACGAGGCTATATGCCCCACAAGGCACAAAATTGTGGAGCCATAGAGCATGACCATTAACGTCGGTATTAACGGATTTGGCCGGATCGGCCGCTGTACCCTGAACCATATTGCAGCCAGCGGCCGCAATGATATTCGGGTTATCAAGGCCAATGCGACAGGCCCAATCGAAACCGCAGCCCATCTGCTGCGCTATGACAGCATCCATGGCCGCTTTTCGCAAGATATCCGCGTCGGAGAGCGCACATTGGATTTGGGTCAGGGCGAGATCGAGATGTTCTCGACCTACGATCCGCAGGAACTCGACTGGTCCGGATGCGACGTGGTTCTGGAATGCACGGGCAAGTTCAACGATGGCCACAAGGCATCGGTCCACATCGAGCGCGGCGCGAAATCAGTATTGATCTCAGCGCCCGCCAAAAACGTGCAGAAAACCGTGGTCTTTGGCGTCAATGACGAGATGCTCGCCAAGGGCGACACCATGGTCAGCAACGGGTCTTGCACCACCAACTGCCTCGCCCCTTTGGCCAAGGTTCTGGACGAAGCGGTCGGTATCGAACACGGCATCATGACCACGATCCATTCCTACACCGGTGATCAGCCAACGCTGGATCGACGTCACAGCGATCTTTATCGCGCGCGCGCTGCCGCGATGGCAATGATCCCGACCTCAACCGGAGCAGCTAAGGCCTTGGGGGAAGTTCTGCCCAACCTCAAAGGCCGGCTGGACGGATCAGCCATCCGAGTGCCGACGCCCAACGTCTCAGCGGTCGATTTGACATTCCGCGCCGCGCGCAACGTCACTGCCGAAGAGGTGAATGCCGCTGTTGCCGACGCTGTCAAAGGACCGATCGGCAAAGTCATGGCCTATGATCCTGAACAAAAAGTATCCATCGATTTCAACCACACCGAGGAAAGCAGCATCTTTGCCCCCGACCAGACCCGCGTCGTGGATGGCCGTATGGTGCGTGTTCTCGCATGGTACGACAATGAATGGGGCTTCTCGGTTCGCATGGCGGATGTTGCCACGGCGATGGGTCGCCTTAACGGCTGATAACCATTTCATTGGATCGCCATTGAAGACAGACGCCCGGTCAGGCATAGCTGACCGGGCGTTTTTTGATTCCACCGAGGTGTGAATGTCCAATACCCTCGCTCTCGTTCTGGGCCTGATGGTCCTTGGGGCTATCGTCGGCGATGCCGTGCTCTTTGACAGCGAACATCTGCTTTTTCTGGGCAAGAAACTCTCTGCATTTATTGAATGGCTTGCGTTCTGGCGCTGAAATAGGATGCGTCCGCCGCCATCACGACGGATGTTGCAGCCTTTCAAGCAAGGCGCGGCGAACCTCGGGTGTTACAAACTTTGAAACGTCGCCCCCCAGCCGTGCGATTTCCTTGACCAACTTGCTGGCAATCGGCTGGTACTTGGCATCCGCCATCAGAAACACGGTCTCGACGTCTTCGTTCAGCATCCGGTTCATGCCGACCATCTGATATTCATACTCAAAATCCGCAACCGCGCGCAGACCGCGCACAATCGTCTGCGCACCCACATCCTGGGCACAATCGATCAGCAGATTTTCAAACGGATGAACCACGATTTCTGTATCGAGCTGTTCCGTCAGCTTGGCGCAATCTGTCTTGATCATCGTGACCCGCTCTTCGAGCGAGAACAATGGGCCCTTGTCCCGGTTGATCGCAACGCCAATGACCAGACGATCAACCATGAGACAGGCGCGGCGGATAATGTCTGCATGGCCAAGCGTAATCGGATCGAACGTTCCGGGATAAAGTGCTACGCGCATTTTGGGGGGTCTCCTGCCTGATGCGGTCTGCTAATCAACCAATATCAGAGGGGCTGTATTTGCAAGCAAGCTTATGCTGTAGAACAGAAAATTCTCATCAGCAGGAGGTGCTCAGTTCGGGCGTCAGGTGACGGGGTCAGTGCCCCATGATCATGCCTTCAAGGGCCTGTTTCTCCATCGACAGTTCGGATAGCTGCGCCTTGACCACATCGCCAAGCGTTACAAGACCGATCATTGTGCCGTTCTCCTCAACAACCGGCATGTGGCGAAATCTGCCCTCGGTCATCATGCCAAGGATTTGCTGCGCGGTCGCCTCGATACTGCAGGTGACCAGCTTGCTGGTCATATAGGCGCTCACCGGCTGCTCCATACAGACGCTGCCGACATTTGCCAGTTCGCGCACGATATCTCGCTCTGAAAGGATGCCTGCCGCGGTCGTGCCATCATCATCTGATACCACCACAGACCCGATCCGGTTCTCGGCC
Organism: Sedimentitalea sp.; assembly: GCF_039973035.1. NCBI lineage: Bacteria > Pseudomonadati > Pseudomonadota > Alphaproteobacteria > Rhodobacterales > Paracoccaceae > Sedimentitalea > Sedimentitalea sp. The sequence continues at coordinate 381,525 of NZ_JBDWLR010000042.1, read as the reverse complement.
AGAACCTTGGCGGCCTCTGAAACCTTCGCTGTGGATGCCACGGTCAGCACACCCGTTGTGGCCTTGGATTTTAGAATCTGCTGCACCAGCATTGAGGAGACCTCCGCAATATTCTTTCAATATTAAGAGCGTTGCTGCAATATGCGATCGTGTCAAGACTCCGCTGCCGGGTTGCGGCGTCAGGGCCTGTATTTGCGGTTGATTTTAGCCGTCAGCGCAAAACCTCATTGCACGCTCAGGTTTGCGCCTCCAGACGTGCCACTTCGTCCCGCAATCCGCTCGCCAGCGCTTCGGCAAACCGGTTCAACCGCTGACTGCGCTGATCCCCCTGATGGCGCACAAGATAGAAACTCCGCGTGAGATTGATCTCTTCTGTCAACACCTTGCACAGCATCCGGTGTGCAGGCAGCGTAAAGTCGTGGGCGATACCAAGCCCGACATGCTGGCACAGCAGTTTCAACTGAACTGGCACCGAATTTGACGCCAGCGGCACCCTTTCCACGCCAAGCTTGTTCAGGTAATCTAGTTCATCGTCAAAGATCATGTCCGGAATATAGCCCACCATCCGCCGCCCCCTGAGGTCCTCGACCTTTTCAAGTGGCGGGTGACTGCGCAAATAGCGGCGGGTCGCAACAAGGTGCAGCTTGTAGTCTGTGATCTTCTTGACCAACAACTGCCCGGCCGAGGGCGCGCTGACTGCGACCGCCATATCCGCCTCGCGGCGCGACAAGTTAACGATTCTTGGCAAGGCAACGATCTGGATATCAAGCTCCGGGTTATCTTGCCCGATGCGCGCGCACACCTGAGGCAGCAGGTAATTGGCGCAGCCATCCGGTGCCCCGATCCGCATTTGTCCTGACAAACCTTCGCTCTGACCATCCAGCACCTCGGTCGCGGCGCGCATCGCCTGCTCCGCCGCTTCGCCATGCGCCAGAAACCGTTCACCAGCCTCGCTCAGCGCATAACCCTGTGGCGATTTCACAAAAAGCGGGGCGCCAAACGCCGCCTCAAGCCGCGATACACGCCGACCGACCGTCGCCGGATCAATCTTGAGCGCGCGCCCGGCGGCAGAGAGACTCTCGTGCCGGGCCACGGCCAAAAATATTCTAACATCGTCCCAATGCGGTTCCATCCGCCTCCCCTGCAATTTTGCAAAGCCTTTTTGAAATCTTGCCTCTGTTCAATGATTTTTTGCAAGCCTATGGTTCGGGCAAATCGTCACCCAGGAGGAATCTCACATGCAAGAACTGACGCATTACATCAACGGCGCACACGTAAAGGGACAGTCGGGCCGCTTTGCCGACGTCATGAACCCCGCCACCGGCGAAGTGCAGGCCAAGGTTCCGCTCGCCAACGCCGAGGAAATGGCATTTGCCGTTGATATCGCCAAGGATGCCCAGATCGGTTGGGCCGCGACCAATCCACAGCGCCGCGCACGGGTTTTGATGAAATTCGTCGATCTGCTGAACCGCGACATGCAGAAACTCGCCGAGGCCCTGTCACGTGAACATGGCAAGACCTTGCCCGACGCAGCCGGTGACGTACAGCGCGGGCTGGAAGTCGTGGAATATTGCATTGGCGCGCCGCAGATGCTGAAGGGTGAATTCACCGACGCCGCCGGCCCCGGTATCGACATGTATTCCATGCGTCAGGCCTTGGGCGTGACGGCTGGTATCACCCCGTTCAATTTCCCCGCGATGATACCGATGTGGATGTTCGCCCCCGCCATCGCATGCGGCAACGCCTTTATTCTCAAGCCTTCCGAACGTGACCCCTCGGTCCCGCTGATGCTGGCGGAGCTTCTGGAAGAGGCAGGCCTGCCCAAGGGCATCCTGCAGGTGGTCAATGGCGACAAGGAGGCCGTTGACGCCATCCTTTACCACCCCGAAATTCAGTCGATCGGCTTTGTCGGTTCGACCCCGATCGCGGAATACATTTATGGCACCGGCTGTTCGCAGGGCAAACGCGTACAGTGTTTCGGCGGAGCCAAGAACCATATGATCGTCATGCCCGACGCCGACATGGATCAGGCCGCTGATGCGCTGATCGGCGCCGGCTATGGCGCGGCAGGCGAGCGCTGTATGGCGATCTCGGTCGCAGTCCCCGTAGGCGATGAAACCGCAGACCGCCTGATCGAAAAACTGGTGCCGCGTATCGAAAGCCTCAAGGTCGGCCCCTACACAGCGGGTGATGAGGTTGACTATGGCCCGGTGGTAACAGCCGCCGCCAAGGCCAACATCGAGCGGCTGGTACAGACCGGTATCGATCAAGGGGCCAAGCTGGTGGTCGATGGTCGCGGCTTCAAGCTGCAGGGATATGAGGGCGGGTACTTTATCGGCCCACACCTATTTGACCACGCCACGTCCGACATGGATATCTACAAGACCGAGATCTTTGGCCCGGTTCTGACCACCGTGCGCACCCAGACCTACGAAGAGGCGCTGAAACTGGCGATGGATCATGAATACGGCAACGGTACCGCGATCTTTACCCGCGACGGAGATACAGCCCGTGATTTCGCAAACCGAGTGAACGTCGGGATGGTTGGCATCAACGTGCCGATCCCTGTGCCGCTGGCATATCATACCTTTGGTGGCTGGAAAAAATCTGTGTTCGGCGACCTGAACCAGCATGGTCCAGATGCGTTCAAATTCTACACACGCACCAAAACCGTGACTTCGCGCTGGCCAAGTGGCATCAAGGATGGTGGCGAATTCTCCATCCCCGTGATGGAGTAAGGTCTGAAGATTTCAACGGAAAGGGCGCCAATCGGCGCCCTTTTTTCGTCTGTCGGCAAACACCTGCAAGCAACCGCGCCAAAGCAAAAGGGCGGTCAATTGACCGCCCTCTTCAATCCGATGAAAATGTTGGCTTCAGGCTGCTTTCCTCTTGCGGCGCATGGCGACGAGGCCACCCATACCACCCAAGAGCAGCAGACCTGTCGCAGGCAGCGGCACCGGCGAGATGTCGGCCTGTACCAATGTGACGGTTGCCGTGGTGGTGATCGAAGTACCTGGCAAGATCGTGCTACCGCCTTGGAAATCGATGGACACGATTCCGGTGTTACCAAATGCGACATCAACTGGCACATCATCCCATTCAAGCGCACCGGCGCCGATGAAGCCACCAATGACACCAACGACACCGCCCGCTCCACCGCTGCTAGCATCAATCGTCGGCGCACTGAACGCCAACGTCGCCGAAGCAGTGTAGTTTTCGTAGAACCCGGTACCGTTGCCGGTGAACGTCAGAAAATCAAAGGTTTCGTAATCACCAACCTCATTGAGATCGAATGTTGTTCCAACCAAGCCGGATGCCAGACTTTCTTCGATACAGTCGCCTGCCCCGGTACACCCAGAGAAAAAACCACCAGTCGGCGTCAGGCTGACCGACGAACCCGATCCAATGGTAAAGGTCGATGCATGTGCGATCCCGGCTGTTGCCAGCATCATGGCACCTGCAGCGCACGTTGCGAAAAATCTCTTCTTACTCATATGATTTAAGTCCCTGCTCCAAAATCTCGTTACCAACCGCGCCTTAAATGCACAGCATCACGCTTTTCACACTATCATCTGGCGCGTTTGCAATCAAGTTTAGGAATGTGTCTGGCGAGTAGATACTTGCTCTGCAATTCTAAAGCGATTTGCGACCGAAAAGGGCGAATTTCAAGCTGTTTCTGCAACCGAACACACACAACGCTAACATTCGCGTGAGAGCCGCGCTTGCTTCGCTTTCGGCCTTTGCATCAAGGCGCAGTGCGTCGTAAAGACTGGACCAAACAAGAATACGAGGCTTCGACATGACCCATGGTAATTTGACCAGGCGTTCTCTAGTGCTGGGGATGGCCACTACGCTCGCGACTCCCGCGTTGCTTCGCGCGCAATCTTCGGACGCGTTTCCGCAATCCGAAACCGCCATTCGCGACGAACTGCCTGTGCGCCGCAATACCTCTTCGTTCCAGATGCAACGCTGGCAAGATCACTTTGATACGCTGGGCAAAGGGTGCCTCTTGGCCGACATAACAAGCCGGGCGGTGCACTACTGGGGCCCGGATGATTCCACTTACCTCCTGTTCCCGTCTTCGGTTCCTATGTCCGAAGAGTTGACGCGACGGGGCTACTCCAAAGTCGTGCGCAAGGCGGAAAATCCGCGCTGGACACCGACGGCCAACATGCGCGAACGCGACCCCACGCTGCCTGATTACATGGAAGGTGGCCCCGGTAACCCGCTTGGCACCCGTGCGATGTATCTGGATTGGCCTGCCTATCTCGTGCACGGCACCCACGACACGCGCAAGATCGGCCGTCAAAGCTCATCGGGCTGTATCGGTCTGTATAACCAGCACGTGGAACAGCTCTATCCGCTGGTTCAGATCGGAACCCAGGTCCGCCTGCTCTGACGTCCAGTCCGGCAATAACCCTGACCAGAGCTTCAGCTTTGTCAAACTACTCCGGGGGTGAATGGTGAAAATCCCCGATTTTCACCAGAGGGGCAGCGCCTCCTACCCCAACACCGACCGGTTCATCTCTTTCTGATCCAGAAACTCTGCGCACGCCCTTCCGACAGGAACGGCAGCGCGGCTACGGCATCCGGTCGGCTCTGTTGCAGATAGTATCCGGGCCACAGGATATCATAGCCCCCACCCTGAAGCAGCGCATGCAGCATGTATTGCTCGGCCCAGGACGGGCAATCATAGAAAAACCGCTTGGGATATTCATAAGGCAGAAACACGTCATGGACGTGGATCACCACACCGGATGCCAGTGCCGGAATGATCCGGCAGAACAGATGCGCCACATCATTGCTCATCCGGACCTGATGGCTACTGTCGATGAACAGGATATCGCCATCAGTCAGATCCGCAAACAGCGATGGATCCACGCTCTCCAGTGTCGCCTGTTCGAACCGGTCCACGACATCCGCAATATCCGCGCGCGGCCATGGATCAATCGCGGTCAGTACTGTGTCCAACCCACCGTCAAGAATGGCTTGGCGCGTAATTCGAGTAGAGTTGCCACAACCAACTTCGATCACCCGGCGCGGCCGCGCACGACGTACCATGAGATAGAGCGCCTCGGCGTCCGGAGTGTCGAAATACCCGTTGCCCGGCGCATATCCGGTATCGTTCGATCCGTGGGTCATCAACCGCGCCAAATCGGCGCCATGTTCGCTAAAGTCCGAAACCAGCGAGGATATATCAAACCCGTCCATCCCCGGCGACAGGGCATAAGCCGGACCATCCAAACCACCTCGGGCCTCGAATGCGCGCAGCCTTTCCTGTTCGGCGCGATGCGCCTGACCGTCGGTCAGACAAACATCAAGACCGTCCAGCAAGCTGTTGATCTTACGTATCTTGCTACCGTTTCCCATCGCACACTCTCCGTCAACGGGCCACCAAACCCAATTCCATCCAGCCGATTTGCCCGGTTCCATCAACCACCGCAACCCGCAGCCGGTCGATTTTTCACTTGGCAAGAACGCGGTCAACCCGTTCACTGGGGCAAAGTCACCGATGGAGATACATCATGCAGCGGGAATTCACCCTCGGAATCGAAGAAGAATACCTGCTGGTCGATCGTGACAGCCTTGATCTGGCCGAAGCGCCGCCCGAGCTCATGTCAGCCTGCCAATCAGATCTCGAGGATCAGGTTAGCCCCGAATTCCTGCAATGCCAGATCGAGGTCGGCACCCGGGTCTGCGCATCGATTGCCGAAGCACGCGAAGATCTGAAACATCTGCGCGCCTGCGTGTCGCGTCACGCAGCCAAGCACAACCTCGCCCCGATCGCGGTCTCTTGCCATCCGTTTGCGGACTGGAAGGACCAACAGCACACGGAAAAAGATCGATATAACGCGCTTGAACGCGCCCTGGGCGGGGTGGCGCGACGCATGCTGATCTGTGGCATGCATGTTCACGTGGGGATCGAGGAAAAATCGCTGCGCACCGATCTAATGCCACAGCTCAGCTATTTCCTGCCCCATCTTTTGGCGCTGTCCTCATCTTCTCCGTTCTGGCAAGGGGATGACACGCGGCTGGCGTCCTACCGATTGACGATCTTTGACAACCTGCCCCGGACGGGACTGCCGCCACATTTTGACAGCTGGTCTGAATACGAACGGACCGCCGGAACGCTGATCGATCTTGAAATCATCGAGGACACCAGCAAAATCTGGTGGGATCTGCGCCCGTCACACAAGTTTCCGACGCTGGAAACCCGCATCATGGACGTGCAGCCACGTCTTGAACATACGCTGGCGCTGGCCGCTTTGATACAGGCGCTCACCCGGATGCTGTGCCGACTGCGCGAGCGGAACCAGCGTTGGCGCGCCTATGACCGGTTCCTGATTGCAGAAAACCGCTGGCGGGCACAGCGCTATGGCACCACCGAGGGGCTGATCGATTTCGGCGACCGGTCGATCAAACCATTTGCGACGCTGATGGATGAGTTGACTGGTCTCTTGTCCGAAGACGCCGAGGCACTTGAGATTCAGAGCGAGCTGGCCACACTGCGGGGAATCGTCCGCGATGGTACCAGTGCGGCGCGTCAGCGGCGGGTACATGCCGAGGCCGAAGAGGCTGGCAATGCGCCCGGCCCCGCAGTCGTGAAAAATCTGATCGAAGAGTTTCATGCTGATCTGTAGCGACCCTAAGCACCCGCGCCTGTCGATAGACAGCAAGAGCGGATTGCGGACCGTGGCAACATTCCTGTAAGGGTTGGGAATTAAACATCTGTTCAATTCGATGCGTTGGAGGAGATCTGCATGGATTTTGCAATGAGTGAAGAACAAACCGCCATCTTTGATATGGCGCATGCGTTCGGACAGGAAAACATCGCCCCCTTCGCACGGCAATGGGAGAGTGAGGGCACAATACCAAAATCGCTCTGGCCACAGATTGGCGAGCTGGGCTTTGGCGGGCTGTACGTTAGCGAAGACTCCGGCGGTTCGGGTCTGAGCAGGCTCGACGCCACGTTGGTGTTCGAGGCCCTGAGCATGGCCTGCCCGTCCGTTGCGGCATTCCTGTCGATCCACAATATGTGCGCCAAGATGCTCGACACTTTCGGCAGCGACGAGATGAAATCGCGGATCATGCCGGGTGTGCTGTCGCTGGAAACCGTGCTGTCCTATTGCCTGACAGAACCGGGTTCCGGCAGTGATGCCGCCGCGCTGAAGACCCGCGCGGAAAAAACCAACGAAGGCTATGTGTTGAACGGCACCAAAGCGTTCATATCCGGCGGCGGATATTCCGACGCCTATGTCTGCATGGTGCGGACCGGCGATGCGGGTCCCAAGGGGATCTCGACCGTCTATGTCGAGGATGGCACACCCGGCCTGTCGTTTGGTGCGATGGAAGACAAGATGGGCTGGCGTTCGCAACCCACCGCACAAGTGCAGTTTGACGATTGCAAGATATCCGCCGACAATTTGGTCGGAGACGAAGGTCAAGGTTTCAAATATGCCATGATGGGCCTTGACGGTGGACGCCTGAACATTTCGTCCTGCTCGTTGGGAGCGGCACAGACGGCGTTGAACTTGACGCTGACCTACATGTCAGAGCGTAAGGCATTCGGAACCTCCATCGACCAGTTCCAGGGATTGCAGTTTCGACTCGCCGACATGGAAATCGAACTGCAGGCCGCGCGGGTGTTCCTGCGCCAGGCGGCATGGAAACTGGATCAAGGCGCGCCCGATGCCTCCAAGCATTGTGCCATGGCCAAGAAGTTCGTGACCGAAGCCGGCAGCAAGATCGTCGATCAATGTCTGCAATTACACGGCGGCTACGGCTATCTCGCGGATTACGGGATCGAAAAGCTGGTCCGCGATTTGCGGGTTCACCAAATTCTCGAAGGTACCAACGAAATCATGCGCGTGATCGTCGCGCGGAATATGCTCGCCGCGCGGTAGGTCAACGTGAGCGATATCAACATCCGCGTTGAAGGGCGCGCCGGGCGGATCACCCTGACCCGCCCGAAGGCGCTCAACGCGCTTAGCCATGACATGTGCATGGCCATTGATACGGCGCTGCATCTGTGGCGCGAAGAGGAACAAGTAGCCCTCGTCATCATTGACGCCGAGGGTGACAAGGCGTTCTGTGCCGGTGGTGACATCGCCGAGCTTTATGAAACGGGCATGCGTGGTGATTTCGATTATGGTCAGTCCTTCTGGCGGGATGAATACCGACTGAATGCGCTGCTGGCGACCTATGCGAAACCGGTGGTCAGTTTCATGCAAGGATACACCATGGGTGGTGGTGTCGGCATCGGCTGTCACGGTCGCCATCGCGTGGTCGAAGAAAGCAGCCGCATTGCGATGCCCGAATGTGGTATCGGGCTCGTGCCGGACGTCGGGGGCAGTTATCTTTTGGCGCGCGCTCCGGGCCAACTCGGTGTCTATCTCGGCACTACTGCGGCGCGTATGAACGCAAGCGACGCGATTCTGGCTGGCTTTGCGGATCACTTCATACCCCGCGCGCAATGGGATGATCTGATCCAGATCCTCGAAGCCAGCGGCGAAGTCGACCATATTATATCCCATGCCCACACGCCGCCCCAGGCCGACCTTCTGAACCTCTTGCCAGAAATCAACAGGCTGTTTGATGCGCCGAATCTGGCTGAAATTCAGTCACAGCTTGCTGCATACGGCAGCACATTTGCCCAAGACACGCTCGCTGTCATGCAGCGCAATTCGCCCTTGGCCATGGCTTGCGCGATCGAGATCATCCGCTACCTTCAGGCTGAAACCCCCGATATGTACCGCGCGCTGAGGATGGAATACCGCTATACCCACCGGGCCATGCAAGAGGGCGATTTTCTCGAAGGTATCCGCGCCGCGATCATCGATAAGGATCGCAACCCGCAGTGGAAATTCGCGAACCAGCCGGTTCCGCGCGACGCCATTGACAGGATGCTTGCCCCGCTTGGCGTGGATGGGTTGAAGTTTGAAACATGAGGAGAATGTCATGAAAATCGGATTTATCGGTCTGGGTAACATGGGAGCGCCAATGGCCGCCAACCTGGCCAAAGCCGGTCACGAGGTGATCGGGTTCGACATGGCCGAGGTGAGTGTTGACGGCGTGACCATGGCAGACACTGCCACCAAATGCGCAACTGACGCCGAGGTCGTCATCACCATGCTTCCCAACGGCGCGATCCTGCGTTCCGTTGCCGCCGATATCATTCCGGCAATGGCCAAAGGGGCGGCGTTGGTCGATTGCTCGACCGTGGATGTGGACAGCGCCCGCGCCGTTGCATCGGATGCCGAAGCGGCCGGGTTGCTGGCCGTCGACGCGCCGGTGTCCGGCGGCGTAGGCGGCGCGTCGGCGGGCACGTTGACCTTCATGGCCGGTGGCAGCGAGGCAGCATTCGCCAAGGCCGCGCCATTGTTCGAAATCATGGGTCAAAAGGCAGTGCATTGCGGCGAAGCCGGTGCCGGACAAGCCGCCAAGATTTGCAACAACATGATCCTTGGCGTCACCATGATTGCCACATGCGAAGCCTTTGCGCTTGCCGACAAACTGGGTCTGGACCGGCAGAAAATGTTCGACGTGGTCAGCACGTCATCCGGCTATAGCTGGACGATGAATGCCTATTGCCCTGCCCCCGGTGTCGGCCCGCAAAGCCCGGCGGACAATGGCTATCAACCCGGTTTTGCAGCGGATCTTATGCTCAAGGATTTACGTCTGAGTCAGCAAGCCGCCGAAAGTGCCGACGCGGACACACCGATGGGCCAGTTGGCACAAGCGCTCTATGCGCAGTTTGTTGAGAGCGAGGATGGCAAAGGCCGCGACTTTAGCGCGATGTTGCCGCGTTTCGAGAAACGCGGGCGAGAGAGCTGATCCCTCGCCCGCGAATGGTTATTCCGCGTTAGGAAAGAACAGCTGCTGCCCGTCAAGCTGATAGCCTGCGATCGCCGCCTGCCCCTCAGCACCGGTCAACCAGTCGATAAAGCTCTGCCCTTCGGCAGCCTTGACGTCCGGATGCTGCTCCGGGTTCACGAGGATCACACCGTATTGGTTAAAGAGGCGCGGATCGCCTTCGACGAGGATATCCATGCCGTCCTTGTTGCCAAAGGCGATCCATGTGGCACGGTCGCTAAGGACATAGGCATCCATCCCGGCGGCCGCATTCAGCGTCGCGCCCATGCCCGACCCGGTTTCGCGATACCAGTCGCCTGAGTGCGTTGTGACATCAATGTCCGCAGCACCCCAATGGCGCAGTTCTGCCTTGTGGGTACCGCTGTCATCCCCGCGCGACGCAAACGGGGCCTCGGCACTGGCAATCTCTTTCAGTGCCGCGACAATATCGTCACCACCGGCGATACCTGCGGGGTCCTCTTCCGGTCCGATCAATACGAAATCATTGTACATCACGTCCTTGCGCGCCACGCCCCAGCCCTCAGCGACAAATTTCTCTTCCGCCGGCTTTGCGTGAACAAGCAAGACGTCTCCGTCCCCGTTCATCGCGTTCTTGATTGCCTGCCCGGTGCCGACCGCCACGACCCGCACTTCGATGCCGGTCTTGTCCTTAAATGTGGGCAGGATCGCGTCCAGCAATCCCGAGTTCTGTGTCGACGTTGTGGATTGCACAACAATAAAGTTCTCATCCGCGAGCGCCGCCGCCCCAGAGGTCAGCGCCAAACCCAAAGTCAGGCCTCGGACAAATTTCCCGATCATATTCTTAGTCTCCATCAGTGTTTAGGATTACAAAACCAGCGCCCCCGCCAGGAACCGCCGGGCCGCCTGGCTTTGTGGAGAGTCAAAAAAGTCGTGTGCGAGCGCATGTTCCGCGATCTGCCCGGCCTGCATCAGAACGATGTCATGGCCCAAACGCCGGGCCTGACCAATATCATGGGTGACCATGATGATCCGTGTCCCGCGCCGCGCCGCACGCAAAACCATCGCCTCGATATCCTGTGTCGCCGCCGGGTCCAGCGCGCTGGTCGGTTCGTCAAGAAACAGGATATCCGGAACGCTCGCCAGTGCCCGCAATACCGCAAGCCGCTGCGCTTCACCGCCTGACAGGCTGCGCGCAGGTTGCCGGGCCTTGCCAGCGAGACCGCCCTCTTCCAAAAGCAGCGCAATACGCACCTTGCGTTCGGATCGGGATAACTTTTGTCGTTTCAGGACAAAATCCAGATTCGCGGCAACGGATCGGCGCAACAGAACCGGTTTTTGAAACACCATCGCCTGCTGCGACCGCGTTGTGGCATTGAGCAGCGACCCGTTCTGGCGCACCTGCCCGCGATCCGGCGCGATAAGCCCGTGAAGACAACGCAACAACAGGCTCTTGCCCGCGCCGTTTGGTCCCAGAATCACCGTAGGTCCCGGAGCGTCCAGCGCCAGATGCGCGACATCCAACAACGTTCCGCCATTTCGTCCGATCCGAAGGTCAGTCGCTTCGATCAGGGGTTGGCCAAATGCTTCGTCAGACAGGAGATCACGCATGGCGCATCTCTCCCTGCCCTTCGCGCAATGCGAGCAGGCTGACCAATCCGGTAACGCTCACGGCGATTCCGATCAAAATTGCCCCGAGCGCCAAGGCCAGCGCCAGATTTCCCTTGGATGTTTCCAGCGCAATCGTCGTGGTCATGACGCGCGTGACATGGTTGATGTTGCCGCCGACCATGATCACCGCACCCACCTCGGCAATCGCGCGTCCGAATCCGGCCAGCAGTGCCGTCAAAAGCGCAACGCGGCCATCCCAGACCAGTGTCGGAATCGAGGCCAGACGCGACACGCCCATACTGCGTAGCTGTTCGGCGTATTCGTCATCCAGCGTTTCAACCGTCTGGCGCGTAAGTGCGGCAATGATCGGCGTCACCAATACCACCTGCGCAATGATCATCGCGGTTGGTGTATAGAGCAGATGCAGAACGCCCAACGGCCCCGAGCGGGACAACATCAGATAGACCAGCAGACCAACCACCACCGGCGGCAAACCCATCAGCGCGTTCAGCAAGACGACGACGAGCCGCCGCCCCGGAAACCGACCAACTGCCAACGCCGCCCCTAAAGGCATGCCGATCACAGCGGCGATCAGCACAGCCATCAAGGAAACTTTCAAGGAAAGCAGCACAATCGCCCAAAGATCTGAGTCCCCGGTGAGAATCAGTGCCATGGCCGATGTGAATTCTTGCGAAAAACTCTGCATTTTCTCCGAAATTTCGCGTTCCGCCGGATATTATGCAATTCATGGCATATAAATCACTAGCCGTCATCCCTGATTGCACACCGCAAACCCAAACAGAATTGTGTCGCGCACGGCTGCGAGAGACGGGTCCACGGACTGGTTCTTGAATTTGTTGGCTTCGGGAAAGTACAGCGCGATTGCCCGAAGAATTCAGGCCAACGCTCCCGATCACACAGGTCCATCTTTCACAGCATTGCCGATACCTGCGAAGCATGAACCGGCAAAGAGCTTACTCTGCTGCTTGCGCCGCCACGTCCGCTGCATCGAGTTCGGCGGCCTTCTTTTCGACCTGCTCGACGATGTGATCAATCATGGCCTCATTGCCCATCTTGTGGCTTTGTTTGCCCGCAAGATACACCATCCCGCTCCCGGCGCCGCCACCGGTAAAGCCGACGTCCGTCATCAATGCTTCGCCGGGGCCATTCACCACACAGCCAATGATCGAGAGGCTCATGGGCGTCTTGATATGTTCCAGACGCTGCTCCAGCACCTCGACAGTCTTAATCACGTCAAAGCCCTGCCGCGCACAGCTTGGGCAGCTGATGATATTCACGCCGCGATGCCGTAATCCCAGAGATTTCAGGATCTCGTAGCCGACCTTGACCTCTTCCACCGGGTCCGCGCTCAGGCTGACACGGATGGTATCGCCGATTCCCATCCAGAGGAGATTGCCAAGCCCGATCGCTGATTTGATCGTGCCGCTAACGAAGCCGCCCGCTTCGGTGATGCCCAAGTGGATAGGCGCATCGGTCGCTTCGGCCAGTTGTTGGTAGGCCGCCGCCGCCATGAACACATCAGACGCTTTCACGCTGATCTTGAATTCGTGGAAATCATTGTCCTGCAGGATACGGATATGTTCCAAACCGCTCTCGACCATCGCATCGGGACAAGGCTCGCCATATTTTTCGAGCAGATGTTTCTCGAGGCTTCCCGCATTGACGCCGATTCTGATCGAGCAACCATGGTCCCGCGCCGCGCCGATCACTTCGCGCACGCGCTCGGGAGAACCGATATTGCCGGGATTGATCCGCAGGCAAGCCGCCCCCGCCTCTGCCGCCTCGATACCACGCCGGTAATGAAAATGAATGTCCGCAACAATCGGCACCGGGCTTTCGGCAACAATCTCTTTCAATGCCTTGGATGACGCCTCGTCCGGGACTGAAATCCGCACGATATCCGCGCCTGCGTCCGCCGCGGCCTGCACCTGCGCCACCGTCGCCGCCACGTCGGTGGTCAGCGTATTGGTCATCGTCTGTACGGTTATCGGAGCATCCCCACCCACAGGCACATTGCCAACCATGATCCGGCGGGATTCGCGGCGGTAAATGTTGCGCCAAGGACGAACGGGATTGAGCGACATGACGACAGGTCCATATTCCGTGTGGATTGCAGCCTCTAGATAGTTCGCCCAGACGTCAACGGCAATGGCCGGTTCAGGGTTGTATCGGCGTGGTGTTCGCTTCTGCGACCATACGCGCAAGATCGCGGTCCTGCTCAAGATCGGCAACTTGGAACCGATCCTGTACCGTGTCGATGGACAGCGGCAACTTGGAGGTGACCCGGCCACGCTCTCCGACTGGACCAAAATGCTGGTTCTGATAGGCAAAATAGATTGCGCCGGACTCGCCTGCTCGCAAGGTCGGCGGCTCTTCGGTCAGCGGCACATCATAGCTTTGACCACCTTCCATGATGCCTTCAAAGATCACCGTCCCGTCAGCGGACGTCACACGAACCCAGGATGGGCGCACGGCAACCATCTGCAACAGCGGCGCTGCGTCTTCGACGACCTGTGGGACAAGCACACCTTCGGGCCGTGGCCCATCAAGGCGAGGATCGTAGCTCTGCATATTTCCCGCCATCTGGACATCGGGCAGGTCAGGCTGGCTGAACGTTCCCACGTTGCGCGGATCAAGTGTCGAAATCGGCGCGTCGCGCGCCACCAGGACCGGCACGTCCAGCGCCTGCGGCCGATAGAGACGATCCAGCGCCTCGGCCCGTGGCGTTGTCACCTCGTCTTCATCGCTCTGAATTGCACTTTTTAGCGGATCAAGATCCGAGAGAACCACAGGGGCCTGCTCAACTGGGGCGAGTTGCACCTGCTGCACCTGCTTCAGCACGCTCCAGCCGCCATAGCCGATGCCACCAATCAAAGCCAACAGCACCAGCATCGAGCCAACGGCACGCAGCTCAATATGGCTGAACGCACTCTCCCGTGACGGGATGAATGGCGTGTTGGGTGTGGTGAACGGATCGCTCAGGCTGTCCCGGCCAGCGTTTCCAGAGCTGGTATCCTGTTTTTTGACCGTCGATGCCGCTGCGGACATGCCATGCGCGACGGCAAACCCGCTTTCTTTGCAGAACGCAGAAAAGGACTCGTCCGGGTCCATATTGAGGTAACGCGCGTAGGACCGCACGTAACCGGCAATAAATCCGGGTGTGTCAAACGCAGAAGGGTCGGAGTTCTCGATCGCGGCGACGTAGGATGCCTTGATGCGCAATTCACGCTGCACATCGAGCAGCGATTTGCCCATCGTCGCGCGTTCGCCGCGCATCGTATCACCTAGACGCAGTTCAAAGTCGTCAAACCCCTTGGGTTTCACGATATCCTCTTCGACCTCTGATTTGCGCGTTTGCTTGCGCCCAATCATGCCTGCCCCATCTCGACTGCTGCGTCCCGTCACAGCGTTTTGAGTCGTCCCTATCGACTCGTTCACGCTCTTCTTTAGATTATGCTAACACAGCACAAGCATTTTGCACACAGGCTTGATTTCAAGCAGAGAGTTCGGCGCGATTCAGCGCACAATGCGACCAAAGGGCGTCCATTGCGGTGACAAGGCGATCCATTTCCTTGGGGCCGTGCACTGGCGACGGTGTAAAGCGAAGCCGCTCTGTCCCGCGCGGCACCGTTGGGAAATTGATTGGCTGAACGTAGATGCCGTAATCTTGCAGCAACATGTCGCTCAACTTTTTCGTATGAACTGGGTTACCGACAATGACAGGCACAATGTGGCTGCCGTGGTCAATAATTGGTAATCCCATGGCTTTAAGGCGCATTTTCAGAATGCGGGCCTGAGTCTGATGCTTCTCGCGCAGATCCTGCGCCTTCTTGAGGTAGGCCACGGAAGCTGCGGCACCGGCGGCCACCCCAGGTGGCAACGACGTGGTAAAGATGAAGCCCGGCGCATAAGACCGGATGGCATCGCACATCTTGTAGCTGGCAGCGATATAGCCGCCCATCACGCCATAAGCCTTGGCCAGCGTGCCATTGATGATGTCCAGCCGATGCATCAACCTGTCGCGTTCAGCAACCCCTGCCCCACGCGGACCGTACATGCCGACGGCGTGAACTTCATCGATATAGGTGAGTGCGTTGAATTCGTCTGCCAGATCACAGATCGCTTCGATCGGCCCGAAATCGCCATCCATCGAATAGATCGATTCAAAGGCAATCACCTTGGGCACATCCGGATCATCTGCTTCGAGCAGTTCGCGCAGATGGGCAACGTCATTGTGGCGGAATATGCGTTTGGCCCCGCCATTGCGCCGAACACCTTCGATCATCGAGGCGTGGTTCAGTTCATCCGAATAGATGATCAGACCGGGAAACAGCTTGGGCAGCGTGCTTAGTGTCGCGTCGTTGGCGATGTAGGCGCTGGTGAACAGCAAGGCACTTTCCTTGCCATGCAGATCCGCCAGTTCGGCTTCGAGCCGTTTGTGGTAAACTGTGGTGCCCGAGATGTTGCGTGTCCCACCGGACCCGGCACCAGCCGCATCAGCGGCCGTTTTCATCGCCTCAAGTACAACCGGGTTCTGCCCCATGCCAAGGTAATCGTTGCCACACCACACGCTGATATCCGCTTCGGTGCCATCGGGGCGTGTCCAGACCGCGTTCGGGAAATGCCCCTTGCGGCGTTCGATATCAATAAACGTGCGATAGCGGCCTTCTTCGTGCAGGCGCGCAATTGCGGTGTCGAGTTTTGCGGTATAGTCCACCCGCTCCTCCATCTTTTGTCTTGCCAAACTGGGCGTCAGCTTTGGCATACGGTAGCACCGCATTCACGTTCTGGAATGATTATAGTTTGTGCAGCCCATGATCAACTCATAACGATGGGCGTCATGTCGCAGTCCTGATCTGGATCAAGCTCGCTCTGCTTTTGGTCGATTGGGTCGGGAATACCTGACTTGTTCATTTCGCCGTAAAAAGAGATGTTGGGTTCATAGGTTAAGTAATGATTTCAACCCCTTGGTTTTTTTGTTCAGTTACTCGTTTCACGGTTTGAAGTTCTGGAGTTTGGTAGTCAGTAAAGTGTTTTTCTCTTCCCCGTCGGCGTCAGTTTTTTTGTGATGTGTTTTTTTAGTTAAAGAGTAGCGCAACCCCGTTATTTTGCGGGATCCAGACGAGGATACGGCAGCAGTCGGCACCCGCTTCATGGCTTCGGGGCCGATTGCTGCCGAACTCGCCACCACCAAGCAAAGTCCGCGAACGCTGAACACCGGTTAAGGCCCTTGGTTGTGGCGCCCTGCCCGGATGCTCCGGTTGCATAGCGTGCACCACAGGGAGTCACCGCAGAATTATCCTGCGCCCAACGCCTTTTTCGATTGAGAGGTCAAGATGACTGCCCAGATCAGCATGACCACAACCGTGATACTCATGGCACTGACCGCGAGCGGATACGCGATTGCCACGTTGGGCATGAAAATTGCCTCTGATCAAATAAACGCCTTGGCATTGGCGCTCATGGCAACAGGGCTTGCAGGGGCCGCATTGGCCGAGATCACGCTGCTCAGACAGGCGAACCTGTCGGTCATTTATCTCGGGATCATTGCAGTTGAAACGATCCTTGTTCTTTCCGTTGCCGCTCTGATCGGTGATCGCCTGACACCTTTGCAACTTTCGGGCGGCGCTTTGGTGCTGGTCGGCATGATATTGGTTTCGCACTGACGGCTGGACACTCGATGCGGCGCTGATACGGTCGGCGCGACTCGCATCAACCGGAGCCGAAAATGTCCCTGACAGATGTTCTTTCACGCATCGATACCGATCTTCCCGCCGCAACCGACCGTCTGATGAATCTCTTGCGCATCCCGTCAATCTCGACCGATCCGGCCTACGCAGCAGATTGCGACCGGGCCGCCGATTGGCTGGTTTCTGACCTCAACAGCCTCGGGATCGCAACGGAAAAGCGCGCAACCCCGGGTCATCCAATGGTCGTTGGCCATCTGGACGGCACCGGCCCGCATCTTCTGTTTTATGGTCACTACGATGTTCAGCCAGTGGATCCGCTGGACCTGTGGGATCACGACCCGTTTGATCCGGACATCCACGAAACCCCGGCAGGCAAGATCATTCGCGGACGTGGCAGCTCTGACGACAAGGGACAGTTGATGACCTTTGTCGAAGCGTGCCGGGCTTGGAAAGCGGTGCATGGCACACTTCCCTGCAAGCTGACCTTTTTTCTGGAAGGCGAAGAAGAAAGCGGATCCCCCAGCCTCGTGCCATTCATGAAAGAACATGCCGCAGAGCTGAAAGCGGACATCGCGTTAATCTGCGACACGTCTATGGTCTCTCCAGGTGTACCGTCTATCGCCGGACAATTGCGTGGCATGCTGAAGGATGAATTCACCATCCACGGACCCACCCGCGATCTGCATTCGGGCCATTACGGCGGGCCAGGCCTGAACCCGCTGCGCGAACTGTCGCGGATAATCGCCTCGTTTCACGACACCGAAACAGGGGCCGTGGCAGTCGAGGGTTTCTATGAAGGTGTGCCCGAGGTATCCGAAGAGATGCTGCGCCAATGGCGGAACTCAGGCTTTGACGAAGCGGCCTATCTGAACGGCGTTGGATATACGCAAGCCCATGGCGAAAAGGCCTATTCGACACTTGAACAGCAATGGTCGCGCCCGACGCTTGAGATCAACGGGCTCTGGGGTGGTTATCAAGGCGCGGGAACCAAGACAGTGATCCCGGCCGAGGCCCATTGCAAACTGACCTGCCGACTGGTTGGCGACATGGACCCGGACCGTCTGCGCGAGCGCATTCGCGCCCATGTCGAGGCGCAGCTTTCGCCCGATGCGCGCGTAACATGGGACGGAAATCTGGATGGCTCCCCCGCGTCGGTCATGAACACCGACCGCCCCGAATTCGAGGCCGCGCGGCAAGCGCTGTCAGATGAATGGGAGCGCGAGGCGGTGATTGTGGGCATGGGTGGCTCCATTCCGATTGCCGGTTTCTTCAAAGACATTCTGGGTTTGGATTCGATGCTGATCGGCTATGCCAACGAAGACGACGCGATCCACTCGCCCAACGAGAAGTATGACCTGACAAGCTTTCACAAGGGCATCCGCAGCTGGGCGCGCGTTCTTGATGCGCTGACGCGGGCATGAGCGTCCTTTCCGGTTTCACCGATGCCAGTGCTGAGGTGAACGGCCAGACCATCGCCTATTCCCACGCCGGCGATGGCCCGCCCGTTCTGTTGCTGCATGGTTTCCCCCAGACACGGGCGATGTGGCATGGCATTGCCCCCGCACTGGCGGAACGTTTCACGGTAATCGCCGCCGATCTGCGGGGGTACGGTGAGAGCAGCAAGCCTGATGCGGTTCAGGATTATACCTTTCGCAATATGGCTGCCGACCAAAAGGCGTTGATGGCGTCGCTGGGTTTTGACAGTTTTCATCTGGTCGGGCACGACAGGGGTGCGCGCACGGCGCACCGCATGGCGCTAGACTCAGAAAAGGCCGTGCGCAGCCTGACTCTGATGGATATCGTCCCGACCCATTTCCTGCTGGACAACCTCGGCAAAGAGGTGGCAACCGGTTACTATCACTGGTTTTTCCTCGCCCAACCCGCGCCATTTCCGGAAACTATGATCGGGCAGGACACCGACTGGTATTACGAAAATTGCCTCACCACATGGGGCGGGGCGGATCTGGACGATTTTGATCCCGAAGCGCTGTATGCCTATAAGCAAAGCTGGCGCTGGCCGGATACCATCGCCGCAATGTGCAACGACTATCGCGCGGCGATCCAATACGACTTTGCTCATGATGCCGCAGACCTCGGGCGACAGGTCACCTGCCCGTCGCTTGTGTTGTTCGGCGTAGATGGCGCGATGGCCAAAGCATACGACGTTCCGGCCAGTTGGTCCGACCGGCTGACCAACATGCGTGCCCGCGCCCTGCCCGGCGGTCATTTCTTTCCCGATCTGCATCCGATGGAAACTGCCGAGGTCGTGCGGGATTTCCTGACAGATCAATGATCCTGCGTCATTTCCAACCGTTCTTGCACAGTCGCCTAAGGCACCCATCTAGAGGGCGAAACCGTCACGACCGACCCAGGAGAACCATCATCATGCGCCCCCTCTCATTGATCATGTATTCTTGCCTTGCGATGCTTGTTTCGCTTTCTGGTCCGGCCCATGCGGAGGAGACTGATATGATCACAGTGACTGGGCAAATCGGCTATCGCGAGCGCATTGCGCTGTTACCGGACAGCACAGCAACCATCACCCTCAGCGACATCTCGAAACAGGATGTTGCGGCGACTGTGATTGCGCAGACAGAATTCACAATCGCCCGTGTACCCGCCCCTTTTGAACTCAAGCTAGCGCAAGACAGCCTGAATACCGGCAACACATATGCGGTGCGCGCCATCATCCGCGACAGCGACGGCAAATTGCGTTGGACCACCGACACCATACATTCGGTCGATCCCACGCAGACGGAGGCCGATCTGGGCCTGCTCATGCTCAAACAAGTTGCAGCACCGGCACTGGACCTGACCGGCGGCGAATGGCTGGTCGAAGACATCAATGGCGAGGGTGTCATGGATATCCTGCAAACCACCCTTACTTTTGGTTCAGACGGGCAGGTTTCGGGCAGCGGAGGTTGCAACCGCTATTCCGGCAGCTACGAGTTAACGGCCGAGACGCTCAGCTTTGGCCCTCTGGCCGCCACGCGAAAGGCCTGTCCGCCTGCGATCAGCAATCAAGAGCAGAAATTCTTTGAAAGCATCGCCGCACCACTTCGCGCCAGCGTTGATGAAACCGGCGCGTTGATCCTGACCGGCGAGAACGGGAAATCAATCAAGGCGCGACGCAAGTAACCGGATCAAACAAGCCCGCTGAAACGTTCCGGCAGCAGGTATTGAGTATCGAAATCAGGTCGATCAAACTCCCAATATCCTGTTTCCCCGCGCTTTTTCCATGTTCTGTGCATGCGTCTGCGCAACGGGCCCATTTCAAACCCGTCCTGAATTTTCAAGGCTGAGAACGCCTCGAACACTGCGCGGTCCTCCCCCCGGACCTCGGCAAACCAATGGCGGCCAATCGAAGCCTCCTTGATGCCTGCGCCCGTGGCGGCGCTCATCGCATTGCGCCGGTCCATCGCCTCGGAATAGGCGCCCTGGTCACAGAATTTCAGGTGCAAAAGATACAGATGATCGGGCGTGTGCAGCCTCTCGTATTGGGTGAAGTGTCCACCGCGTGCGATCTTGGTCCCTGCCGAGACCACGCAGGGTTTTGAGTAATGCGGAGCTGGCCGGACATGTCTGCGCGGTCCGAGGATGTGATCCTCAATCCTGTCATGCTCCAACTCAATCCGGTGGATCACCTCAAGCCCCAGAGGCGTCAGCACCCGGTTGGGTGGAACACTGCTCAAGAACTGTGGCAGATCGATGCCAGCCTCGGGATCCAGCACCACAAGTTCATCCACATCGCCAACGATCACATGATCGTAGTAGCAGCGCAGCCCCATTACGAGGTTGTTCAGCAACCGCCACCGCTTCATGTCAAAATTCTTGTGGGCGTCGCCCGGTATCCCGATCACGTTGCAGCCCTGTGCAAGATCGGCAACGATCTCGCCGCGCCCGTGGTTCACGATGTAACAGTTTTCCCGGCCCAATAGACCACCATAATGGCGCAGCCACGCCTTGAGAAAAAAGGCGTCGTCACGCACCATCGTCAGGGCCGCCGCTGTCTGCATGTAAGCAATCCTGCTCGCTGTTTGCGTTTTGGCTTAGTCTTAGCGGCAATGCCGGTATAAGAGAATTTCTAATTTCGGGTTTCCGTCGCTCCGGACATCCACACCAGATACAAGAGGACCGCGCCCTGCTCTCTCCCGATTTCGCCCAAACCGGATTGATGGTGCAGCGCACCAATACGCCCCCGACCCGCTTTCAGGTGCTTGGCGAGCGATCGTCCGGCACGAACTTTGTCAAACGCCTGATGGGCCGCAATACGCCGCTGCAACCGACAGAGGCGCTAGGCTGGAAACATGGGTTTGCGCAGGCCATGGCGGTTCCACCGGATCTTGCGGTGATCTGCGTAGTGCGCAATGCAGTGGACTGGGCGCTGTCGATGCATGCCAAGCCGTGGCATACGGTGCCTGAGATTCAACGGCTCGCGTTTTCCGATTTCATACGCACACCATGGCAGACCATCATCGACCGCCCCCGCTATTTCGACGGCGCCAGCGGTATTGTTGGTCAGCCGCTGTTGCAGGATCGCGATCCGCTTACTGGTATGTTTTACAAAAACCTGTTTGCCCTTCGCAGCGCCAAGCTCGCCTCGTTGATCGGTTACCTCAACCGCGACTGCACCTGTGTGATCCTGCGGATGGAAGAGGTTCAGGCTGACCCCGAGCGACGCATCGATCATCTGATTACGGCCCTCGGCCT
Organism: Sedimentitalea sp.; assembly: GCF_039973035.1. Lineage (NCBI taxonomy): Bacteria > Pseudomonadati > Pseudomonadota > Alphaproteobacteria > Rhodobacterales > Paracoccaceae > Sedimentitalea > Sedimentitalea sp. The sequence goes on along the minus strand of NZ_JBDWLR010000042.1, from coordinate 359,662 downwards.
GCCCGCGCGCGACGCCCCGTTCCGTCCGGTGGCAAAGCGATTGGGCTCCAAATTCAAACCCGCCGTCGAACAACGCCCGCAGACACCTGACAGGATGTCACCGAGCGACCTCGCCTACCTGCAAGCGCAACTGGACCGGGAAGAAGAGGCCCGGCTCGGATACTTTTACGCATATGAGTAATGAGAGAAGTGGCGCGGTTGACGGGGCTCGAACCCGCGACCTCCGGCGTGACAGGCCGGCACTCTAACCAGCTGAGCTACAACCGCGCAGTAGCGGCGGGATAGGCCAAGCAATTGCGCGCGTCAAGCGCATAAGTGAACTGTTTAATCTCTGCGATGGGCACTGTCGTTTACGTCGAACCAAGCAACGCAAAATGAAAAAAGCCCGCAAATGCGAGCCTGTTTCGTGCTTCTCAGTTGAAACGCAGCAGTGGCGCGGTTGACGGGGCTCGAACCCGCGACCTCCGGCGTGACAGGCCGGCACTCTAACCAGCTGAGCTACAACCGCCCGCTGCGTCAGGGGGTAATATGGCGACGTCCCTGCCCCGTCAAGCCGCGTTTGTGCAGAAATTCACTTTTCCACGACACATTTATTATCGTCGAGCAGATCACACCTCGCCGCCCTGCCTGTCTTGCGCCCAGTGAACACCAAACCGGATGATCGGCGCATAAGCGCCTTTGGTGAACCAATGCGGAATTGACTATCCCTCGCGTCAATGCTCGATTCACACATGTTTCGCGGTTCTTTGCCTGATGTTCCCAACTTGTTTGTCCACGCGTCAGTTACGCGGCAGGGCAATCAACCGATCAGCGCAACAGGCATCGGATGCACTCCACAAGAGGCCGAGTTGCGTCATGATGGCGAACGTGCAGAGCGGGTGGCGCAAGCGCTTGGTGCGACACCAGATACACAAGACAACGTCGCCATTTCGGGCATGGCCGCAGGCCGCGATGACGTGGCACAGATTGAAACGCGCGCTATCCTGGAACTGGTCGAACGCTGGACCTGTTTGTCGTGGTGGGCCGGCACTCTGCTGGCGAGCAAACCTTCACCCGCGACAAATGCCGCCTTTGCCAAAGCCGAGGCAAACTGGAAACGCCGCAAACCGCGCCGGACGGGGCTGCTACAACTTGGGCAACCAAATTTACCGCCCGCCTTTGTTGCCTGGTCCTGCGATCAAACGGGTCGCTCACTTTGTTTTGGAGCGGCCTGCGAACTGGACAATTCCGACGCGGCGACCGCTGCGTTGCGGGAACTCTATCAGATGGAATTTGGTCTTTCCGTTGCTCAGCACCGGCAAGCCGCCGGGGTAGCGTTGTCAGGCTTTGAACAACGCGTTCTGGATCGCGCTGAGTCGCTCACAATCGAACAGATGAATAACCATTTTAAGATCAAGGATCATGCGGATAACCGATTTCGGGGTGATATCGGCGCCTCCCTTTCAGACGCGGGTATCGCCCTATCCGTGAACCGCCTTACACAACCCATTGACGGCCACCAGATTGTCACCGCGACGTCCGCCGATCTCGCACCGCTTTCACAAGACAAGAATCAGTGCAACACTGCGCTGCGCTGGAATCTGTACGGAGCGTGACCCCTCATGACTGACGCCAAATTGCGCCTACATCTCTTTGGACGCTTTCGGGTCACTTTGACAGGTCAGGAGATCCCGATACGATCAGCCTCGGCGCGCGCGATCCTTGCCTATCTCGCGGTGTGCAAGAATCATTCAGAAGATCGCGGACGGCTCGCCGCAACAATCTGGGAAGCGTCACCAGACGCTCGGGCCCGCCAAAATCTGCGGCAGGTTCTGCACGCGTTGAGTCGTCCGGATGGTCCAATTGCTTCTGCCCTGCGCGCCGACCGCAACGCCGTTGCTCTGTTGACCGAGGACATCGAGACAGATGTCAGCCTTCTATTGCAGGAAATCAACAGCGGCCATGTCAGAGAAGACCTGCTGCATGGTGCGCTTCGCCCCGATGATCTACTGGCGGCAGAGCCCGCGCGAGGCGAGATGTACGAGAGCTGGCGGCGTCTGCTGCGGCAGGACATGGAAAACCGCATGCGCGAAAGGCTGGCGGCGCTGTTAGATCAGCCGGATCAACAGGTTGCGCGCCGCGCGGCCGATGCGCTGCTGGCACTGGACCCTGCCGACGAAAAGGCGGTGCGGTTCCTGATCCGGCACTATCACGCGAACGGTCAGACGGCACAGGCACTACGCACATACGAAGCGCTCTGGACACATCTCGAAGAAGAATTTGACGCAGAGCCCGGTAGCGAGACCCTCGCCCTGATCGCCCGGATCAAGGCGCAGGAACCCACGCCAACTCCAGAGACATCAAACAACCCAATGCAACAGCTTCGCATTGGTCTGCCCCCTGTGACTGCGGGCGGGTCATCCTATGCCACCGGTGTCGCCATCCTGTTTCGCGCCGAACTGATGGCGACATTGCTGCGGTTCCGCGCGTTTGAGATTGTGGATCTGAGCATTGTCAGCGCTCCGGTGGACTATGCGCTCGACGTGTCCCTTGGCGGCGACGAACGAGAGCTTCTGTTGCTGGCCGTGCTGAAACGCACCAGCGACGGGGCGGCGTTGTGGAGCGACCGCTGGACCGAACTCACCGATCACTGGTTGCAAACCCAGGCCGCGATCGTCAGCCGACTGGCATCTTCATTGTCGATCTATGTGTCCCTGACGCGGATTCAGGAACTGAGCAGAACTGAGTTCGGGGCGAGCGCATTTGATGACTGGCTGATCGGCAATCAGCATCTCGACGAATTCCGCGCGCAAGGCCGTGCCGCTGCGGCGCGCTGCTTCCAACGGGTGATCGACAAGGCACCCGAAGCCTCGATGGGCTACAGTAGTCTCGCACGCCTGATGAACTCTATGCATCTGATGCAGCCTTGCATGTTCCGGCAAAAAGAGACCCATCAGGAAAGCAAACGACTGGCGAGCAAGGCCGTTGCGCTAGACCCGCTGGACGCGCGCGCGCATCTGCACCGGGCCTGGGCCTGCTGTCTGCTGGAAGAATATGATCAGGCCTCAGCCGGGTATGCGATGGCGCGGCACTGCAACCCGAACGATCCCTGGACAATGCTATCGTCGGCTCTGGGCGCGGCCTTTTCCGATGAACTGCCGCTTGCCACCGAACTCAGCCAGAAGGTGATCGATGAAGGTTGGACCACCGCGCCCTTTCAATGGGGGTTTCACATGCCGATCCGGTTTCTCGCCGGTGATTTCGAGGGCTGTGTCGCGGCCGCCGACAATGCGGGGTCCGCGATCCTCAACGTTCCCGCATGGAAGGCAGCAGCGCTCTGGCATCTGGACCGACGAGACGAAGCGCGTGCATCCTGGGCAGAGTTCGAGGCGCTGTCACTGGCCAACTGGTCAGGTGAAGCCAAACCGAGCGACCAGTCGATATGTGCCTGGTATCTTTCGTGTTTTCCGGTCCGGAATGCAACGCAACGCCGCTGGATGGCCGAAGGAGCGGCGGGTGCCGCGGGGCTTCAACTGCATTGCGTGCAACAATAGCCCGCCAGATAAGGACGCAGGAATTCATCCAGCGGGTTCTCGCCTGACAATTGAACCATGTACCCGGCCGGATCGTCGTCCCGCATTTCAGCGATTTCGACATGAACCGCCCAATCCTGGCTGGCCGTGTCCCAAGGAATATCCCCATAGACCATCGGCAGGGTAACCGTCGGCCAGAGATCCTGTTGCAGCGCGCGATGCTGGAACTCGATAGCCTCGGGTTCGGGCAATACGATCGAGAACCGGTCGGGGCGGCGCAGTAACAGTTCGATTTCGGCGATGTTGTCGCGCAATTCATAGTCGTCTTCAGTCAGCCGGTCCGCATCCGGCAGCCCCTCCAACGTTTTTTGCAACGCGGCGCGGGGAAAGACGATAAGCCGCCCGTCCAGCTCGGTCCGTGCGCCTGCGGGACGGCTGTCGGGATCAATGCTCCACCCTTCGATCAGCCTGCCCATCACCCGCAACGCCTTGCGCGTCTTGAGTTCGATCGGATTGTTTCCAAACACTGAATAACGCGGTGCCATATCAAAATCTCCTAAACAGCCAATGTCCATCAATAGAGGATAACCTGACTATACGGGAAACGGCTGCATTTCATAGGTAACCCTCAGCCGCCGGTTGCACAGATTGACGCAACATTGACGGTTTCACCTACGGACACCCGCTAAGCGAGTGTGAGCCGCAGGGCCTGCCGATTAGCGGGCCAGTTCTGTGGCGTTCGCAATAGATAAATTTGATTGGAAAACGTCATGGCCTTTATTCCCAACGACCCCCGCTTCGCAAACCAGTGGCATCTGCAGAACAACACCCCCGGACAATTCGATCTCAATCTCGTCGATGTCTGGGATGATTATGACGGCTCGGGCGTCCGGGTCGCGGTCATTGACCGGGGATTTGATTATAACCACCCAGATTTTGACAACTACCGCACCGATCTCGACTGGGATTTCGAGAATGGCGACGCAATCGCCCTGCCCGATCCAAATGAACCGGACAACCACGGCACGCCGGTCATGGGTATCATCGGCGCAGCAGTCGATGGCGAGGGCACCGTTGGCGTGGCCTTTGGCGCAGATCTGATCGGCTACAAGACCGACTGGTCGCGCGACGAGATCGAAGATGCCATCAATCTGGCCGTAACGGCCAACCACGACGTGGTCAGCATGAGCTATGGTGAAGGTTCCGGCGTATTCCAAGATCGCGACGGGTTGATCACTGCCGTTGAAAACGCTCTGGCCAATGGTCGCACAGTTGGTGGTGTGGACCTAGGAACTGTGCTGGTCAAATCGTCCGGCAACAGCCGTTCAGCAGCCAATGGCGCGCTCCGCGAGGAAGGCACCGCCGAAGCCATCGATTCGCATCACGGGACGATTTCGGTAGCCGCCGTGCGTCAAGACGGGCAGGTTACGGATTTTTCGACACCGGGCGCAAATGTTCTGGTGTCGGCCTTTGCCGATGATACCAACAACAACGCCGCGATTTCCACGACCGACAACACTGGGACCGCAGGGTATACCAACTCCGACTATACCAACACATTCGGCGGCACGTCTGCAGCCGCCCCGCAGGTCGCTGGTGTCGTTGCCCTGATGCTCGAAGCAAACCCCAATCTCGGCTGGCGGGATGTCCAGGAGATCCTTTCCTATACCGCGCGCCATGTGGGCAGCGATGTCGGCGCGGCGGCGCAAGGTTTTGAACAGGGTACCGCCGGTGCCGCTAGCTGGCGCTGGAACGATGCGAACAACTGGAACGGCGGTGGCTTGCATGTCAGCAATGACTACGGCTTCGGTCTGGTTGACGCCAAGGCGGCCGTCAGACTGGCAGAAACATGGACCAGCACGTCGACCAGCGCGAATGATGTTTCGACGTTCGAGGATGGGTTGAACGGGAATGTCACCATTGCCAACGGTTCGGCATCCGGCGGGTCAAATTTTTTCAACATCAACGAGGCGACCAACATCCGGATCGAGCATGTCTCGCTTGAGGTTGAAATCGTTTCAGCCGCAGACCTTGCAGATCTCGAAGTCTATCTGACCTCTCCTCAAGGCACCCGGATTCAACTGATCGCCGACACCGGCGACACGCAGAATTACAGCGGTGAATGGCGGTTTGGTGCGACAGGCTTCCGGGGCGAGATGAGCGCAGGTGTCTGGCGTGTGGAAGTGCGGGATGACGACAACGCGATCACGTCCCCCATCGTCATCAACGACCTTGATCTGCGCACCCATGGATCGTCGATCACCAACGACGATCTGTTCATCTTTACCAATGAGTTCTCAGACTATGCCGGGGTTGCCGGTCACAGCACCAACTTCGCCGGTGGGGCCGGGTCCGACACGATCAACGTGGCGGCGGTGGATGCGGCCTCGATCATCAATCTGCAGATCGGCCAGGGCATCATCGATGGTGTGGGTGTTACAATGTCGAGCATTCAGGACGTTTATGGCGGCGATCATCAGGATATCATCTTTGATGGGACCGGTGCCAACGACATTTATGGCATGCGTGGCAACGATATCCTGCGTGACACAACTGCGGGCGGCAATGACCGCTACTATGGCGGCGAAGGCAACGACACGGTTCAGGTATACTCCGCCATCGGGGGCGATGCCTTTTATGGTGGCGCGGGCCGCGACACCATCAGCTGGACCCAAAGCGGCGAAACCACGGCCACCTTTGATCTTGCCGGAAACGAGGCCCGTGACAGCAATGGCAACAGCGAGGTCATGAGCAGCTTTGCCAACATCATCGGAACGGCCTATGGCGATACCATCATCGAAAGCGGGGCAACCAACGATATCGATGGCTACGATGGCGACGATACCGTGATCGTGACCACCGCCATCGCCGCCGACGCCTTTCACGGCGGGTCGGGCCGGGACACCATCGACTGGTCAGCGGTCAATGAAAACGGTGCAACGTTCAATTTGGCAACCGGGCTTGCCACGGATTCAGTTGGCAATACCGAAGTCATGGACGGTTTCGAGAACATTCTTGGCACCGAAAATGATGACGTGATCATCGAAAGCGGTGCGATCAATGACATCCATGCGCGCGGCGGCGACGACATTGTTATGGTCACCACCGGTATCGGCAGCGACATCTTTCGCGGCGGATTCGGCAATGACACCATCGACTGGTCTGGGTCTTCACAGGTCAACGGCGTCTACAATTTTGTACTCGGCCAGGCCAGTTCTGGTGCCAATACCGAAGTCATGGAAGGGTTCGAAAACTTTATCGGGACCAATCAGGCAGACACGATCATCGAAGGCAACGGCCCTAACGTGATCCACGCCGGAAGCGGCAATGACACGGTCGAAGTCACCACCGTGATCGGCGTCGACAGCTTTACCGGCGGGTTCGGGATCGACACCATCGATTGGTCCGGATCGTCACAGGCAAACGGCGTCTATGACATCTCTGGCGGTACCGCCACATCGGGTCGCAATCAGGAAACGATGTTCGGTTTCGAGAACTTCATCGGGACCAACCAGCGCGACATCATCATCGAGGGTCCGGGAACCAACGTGATCCATGCAGGCGGCGGCAACGATACGGTCGAGGTCAATACCGCCATCGGCGTTGACAGCTTTAACGGCGGTTTCGGCACCGACACCATCGACTGGTCCGGGTCTTCGCAGGCAAACGGCGTCTATGATATCTCTGGAGGCTCCGCGACCTCCGGGGCGAACACAGAAACGATGTTCGGGTTCGAGAATTTTATCGGAACGAACCAGCGTGACATCATCATCGAAGGCGCAGGTACCAACGTAATCAACGCCGGGTCCGGCAATGATACTGTCGAGGTTCACACAACCATCGGTGTCGACAGTTTCACTGGCGGCTTCGGGATCGACACCATCGACTGGTCAGGGTCGACGCAGGCCAACGGAACTTATGATCTGTCCGGCGGCACCGCCAGCGCGGGTGCCCAGTCCGAAGTGATGTTCGGGTTTGAAAACTTCATCGGCACAAACCAGCGGGATATCATCATTGAAGGTGCAGGAACCAATTTCATCGACGCGGGCGCCGGAAACGACCTTGTCAGAGTGGGGACATCCGTCGGTGTGGATTCCTATGATGGTGGCGCAGGCATCGACCTCATCGACTGGAGCGACGTTAACCAAAGCGGCATCAGCTTAAATCTCGGCGCGGGAACTGCAATAGGTCCTGGTGGGCAGGTCGAAACGATGGCGAACTTCGAAAATCTCTATGGAACCGAACTTGCAGACGACATTCGCGGCTCGGCAGACGACAATCTGCTGCGCGGCATGGATGGCAATGACGCGATGCGCGGGCTGCAGGGTCACGATCTGATGGCGGGTGGTGACGGCAACGACAACATGCGCGGCAATGGCGGGCAGGACACCCTGAGCGGCGATGCCGGGAACGACACCCTGCGCGGCGGTGGCGGTGGTGATACGCTGATTGATGGCGATGGACGTGACCATCTGTTCGGTCAGGGTGGCAATGATACCTTCAGCCTGATCGTCGATGCCTTTATCGACCGTGTACGCGACTTTGACCTCGGTTCCGATCTGATCGAACTCACAGGATTTGACTTTGACGATCTGAGCATTGTGGACATGGCGTCAGGGCATGTGCGTATCCACTATGGCACCGACAGCGTGATCGTACACGACAACGACGATACGCTTGTGGCCGCCGATTTCTCAAGTGACGATTTTCTGTTCGTCTGATCCTAATTGGCGCGAGGCCACTGCCACGAGAACTTCCGCAAGGACTGCCGTCTCGTGATTTGGCCCCGCCCTCGCATTGCAGGCCTGAGCCCAAATTGGTTCAGGTCTGTCCTGTTTCGGCGATGGTCTATGTCTGGCGTGTGGCCAAAGCGTCGGACAACACCGACAGAACCTGCTCGCTCGGCACATCGGATGTCACAAAAGCGTCGCCGATACTCCGCGCCAGGATGAACCTAAGCTGCCCATCCACAACTTTCTTGTCCTGCCCCATCAGGTCGAGCAGGCGCTCTGCAGATGGCAACGTGCCTTCGATATCGGACAGATCGGTTTTCATGCCCATGTCCCGCAGATGCGCCCGGACCCGGCTGGGACATTCCTGACTGCACAGCCCCATTCGCGCAGACAGCTCAAACGCCAGCGCGCAACCAATCGCGACCCCTTCGCCATGCATCAATCGCTGCGAATACCCGGTTGCCGCTTCAAGCGCATGGCAGAATGTGTGCCCAAGGTTCAGAAGTGCGCGGTCGCCCTGCTCGGTCTCGTCCCGCGCCACGATATCCGCCTTCATCTCTACCGAACGGCGCACCGCCTCAACGCGGGCCTCCATGTCACCTGCTGCCAGCGCAGGACCGTTTTCCTCAAGCCAGTCGAAAAACGCCGCATCGCCAAGCAGGCCATATTTCACGACCTCGCCGTAACCCGCGAGAAAGTCCCGCGTGGTCAACGATCCAAGGATGGCGGTATCGGCCAGAACATGCACTGGCTGATGAAAAGCCCCGATCAGGTTCTTGCCCTGCGGCGCGTTGATGCCGGTCTTGCCGCCGACCGAGCTATCGACCTGCGCCAAAAGGCTTGTGGGGATTTGAACAAACCGCACACCACGCCGCAATACCGCCGCCGCAAAGCCTGCCAGATCGCCGATCACACCGCCGCCAAAGGCAATAACCACATCGTTGCGTTCGACCTTTTGATCGAGCAGCCATTCCACCGTACGGCTGAATTGTGGCCAGCCTTTGGTTGCCTCGCCCGGCGGTAGCGCCAGCGCGGTCATTTCAATCCCTTGCGACGCCAATCCAGAGCGCAAGCGCTCAAGATGCAAACTTGCCACTGTCTCATCGCTGACCACCGCCACCTTGGGGCGATGCAGAAACGGCGCAATGCGTGCACCTGCGTCATTGATCAGATCAGGGCCAATTTCGACGTCGTAAGACCGCGCGCCAAGAGCGACATGAACGGTTTCGGGCATAGTTATTTCACTTCCAGAACATCAGGGCGCGTCGCCAGAACGACGAGCACGCGATCCACCATCTGCTCGATCGACGCATGACCGTCAGAGACAACCGAGAGATCCGCCATCGAATAGATTGGTACGCGTTTGTTGTAGATTTCTTCCAGGGTACCGCGTGGATTGCCCGTACGCAGCAAAGGACGCGTATCCTTGTGTTTCACCCGACTCCACAGCACCGGCAAATCCGCATTCAACCACAGCGACACGCCACGCTCGGAAATCATCTGACGGTTGGCTTCTGCCAGAAAGGCGCCGCCCCCGGTCGAGAGCACACAACATTCCCCATCCAGAAGGCGCGAGATCACCTGGCTTTCCTTGTGACGGAAAAACGGTTCTCCATCACGCTCGAATATCTCGGGTACGGTTCTGTCTGCGGCCTTTTCGATCTCGGCATCACTGTCCAGAAACGGCGCACCCAGTCTGGCTGCCAGCGCCCGGCCTACCGCCGTCTTGCCCGCGCCCATCATGCCAACCATGACTACGGTTTTTTTCAACCGTCCAGAATGCGGAATCGACCGCACTTTCGTCATGCTTTGCTCATTTTTGCTCATTCTTCTCTGAATGACGTGATCTTCCGGAAAAGGCCATATATAACTTAATCAAAAGACTGATACAGGACCCTGCAGCCAAATGCGTAGATTGCTTAAATTATTGTTGTATCTCGTTTGCTTGGCGTTCATCGCCGTGGTTGCCTATGCCTATGTCGGGCCGTGGTTCGGCTATGATTTTTCAGAGCCGCAAACCGAGATAAGGAAGCCGGTAGAGCTGGATGTGGATTAGAACCGCACTGGCGTTGATGCTTCTGCCTGCGTCGCTCTGTGCCGAAGAACCGCTTTCGGTGATTGAATGGCTGGGCGAGCATCCCCCTGACGCCACTGCCCCGGTGCATCTGGAACCGCCGGTCGTTCAAAGTGCGAAACAGCCCGAGATACAGATCAGCGTGCTTGCCGCCGCGGCCATCCCGGTGGGTCTGGTGCCGTATGACGTGACCGGGCTGCCGCTTGATCTTTGGGCGGGCAGCGATGTGGACAATCTGGCCCGGCTGATCGCCGACGCCCCTGTTGCCCGCAGCCCGGCGATGCAGACACTGCTTTACACCCTGCTGCTTACCGACTCGGTCCCACCGGATGGCAAAGCCGCGGCCGAGACGTTGCTGCTTGCCCGCATTGACCGCCTGCTCACACTTGGCGCGACCGATCCGGCACAAGCCCTGGCGGAACAGGCCGACCCAACCCAAAGTGCCGCAGTGTTTCAGCGCTGGTTTGACGCCACCCTCCTGACCGGAGACGAAGACCGTGGGTGTGCGACGTTGGCGCAAGCTGCGTATCTTGCACCTGACTACGCGACGAGAATCTTTTGTGATGCGCGGCGCGGCGACTGGCAAACCGCCGCGCTGACATTGGAAACCGCCCATGCGCTGGAGCTCTTGCCGCGCGCCAAGCTCGATCTGCTCGACCGTTTTCTGAGCCCGGACGTATTCGAAGACGCGCCGCCGCTCCCGGTACCTGCGGATCCGGATCCTCTGACCTTCCGGCTGTTTGAGACAATTGGCGAGCGACTGCCCACGGCATCTCTTCCACGTGCGTTTGCGACCGCCGATCTACGCGACGTCGCGGGCTGGAAGGCCCAGATCGAAGCGGCCGAACGCCTCACCAGGATTGGCGCATTGGCCCCCAACCAGCTTCTCGGCCTCTATACGGCACAGCGGCCATCTGCTTCGGGGGGCGTTTGGGACAGGGTCAGCGCCTTGCAGAAATTAGACAAGGCGGTTCTGGCGCGTGACGCCGACGCCGTCACAAAAACCCTGCCGCAAGCATGGCGCGCCATGCGCAATGCCAATCTGGCGGTCCCGTTTGCCCAACTCTTTGCTGACGACCTCGCCAAGGTCGCCCTTAGCGATCCTGCGACGCGGGAGCTTGCATGGCGCATTCGATTGCTGTCGTCCTCCTACAAGATAGCCGGTGCCTCTTTGCCGAATGAAAATCCAGACACCCGCTTTCTCGCCGCTCTGGCAAGCGGTGATCCAACTGCGGTGGCACCGCCCAACGACATCGCCATTGCAATCTCAGAAGCCTTCGAACTGCCTGTTAGCGGCACCGGAGCGATCCAGTTATCACTTGGCGAGACCCTGCTCGTCGCGATTCGCGACTTTGACTCCGGGATCGACGGGAATGTCGGAAACCTGACGCAGGCCTTGGCAGCTCTACGCGCCCTCGGCCTTGAGAAAACGGCAAGACAAGCGTCCCTGCAACTCATGCTGCTCGGAGAACTCTGACCATGCCCGGCCCTAATGACGGCCTTCAGTGGATTTCCATTTTTCTAGAGGCGCAAGCCGCCGAACTTGGCGCGGCGACCAATACGCTTTTGGCGTATGGGCGTGATCTCAAGAACGTGCAGGCGTGGCTAAACCGACGCAAGATCAGCTTTGCGACGCTGACACGCGAGCAGATTGAGGAATACCTGATCCATTGCGACGCCCAGGGCCTGTCAAAATCCACCCGCGCCCGGAGACTTTCGGCAATCCGGCAGCTCTATCGATTCGCGTTTGAAGAAGGCTGGCGTGTCGACAATCCCGCGATCCAGATCAAGGGACCGGGACGGGACAAGCGTCTGCCCAAGACATTGGATGTTGTCGAGGTCGACCGCCTGCTTGCCGCTGCCCGCGACACCGGGCGCAGCCCAGCAGATCGATTGCGCAACACCTGCCTGATGGAATTGCTCTATGCCACCGGGATGCGGGTCAGCGAGTTGGTCGCCCTGCCCGTTTCTGCGGCGCGCGGTGATCCACGGATGCTCCTGATCCTCGGCAAAGGCGGCAAGGAGCGTATGGTGCCGCTGTCGCCCCCTGCTCGTGCGGCGCTCACCATCTGGCTCGGCGAGCGGGACAGTGCCGAGGAGAAGGCCACCGCCAAAGGCGCGCAGCCTTCACGTTTTCTGTTCCCGTCGCGTGGCAAGTCCGGGCATCTGACCCGGCATCGGTTTTATTTGCTGATCAAGGAACTGGCCGTAGCCGGTGGAGTTTCCCCCGCCAAGGTTACGCCACATACCCTTCGTCACGCGTTTGCCACGCATCTACTGGCCAATGGCGCCGATCTGCGCTCGATCCAGACGCTTTTAGGGCATGCGGATGTCGCCACGACCGAGATCTATACCCATGTACTTGACGAGCGACTGACCGAACTGGTTATGGAACATCATCCGCTGGCCCGTGGCCGCAAACCTTCTGACACAGACACCTAACGCCGCCCCTCTTGATCCGTCACGCCCGTGACCCCATAACCGGATCATCATCAAGGATACCCAAACAACGCATGGAAACGAGTTCTTCTGTCATGGACGTCGCCTTTTGGATGACCAGCGCCGCGATCCTGTTCCTTTTGGTTCTGTCGGCGTTTTTCTCAGGATCGGAAACGGCGCTGACGGCGGCCTCGCGCGGCAAGCTGCGCAGCCAGGCCGACAAAGGATCGCACGGGGCCGAAAAGGCGCTGGCGATCACCGAAGACAGCGAGCGGCTGATTGGCTCTGTCCTTTTGGGCAACAACCTCGTGAACATTCTGGCGACTTCGCTGGCCACCGCGCTCTTTACCCGCGCATTTGGGGAATCCGGCGTTGCGATGGCGACGCTGGTTATGACGGTTCTTGTGCTTGTCTTTGCCGAAGTCCTGCCCAAGACCTATGCGATCATCAATTCTGAAAAGGCCGCAGCCGCCGTCGCACCGGTAATCAGTCTGGTGGTGACGGTGTTTGCCCCGGTTGTAATGGCCGTGCGTTTCCTCGTACGAGGTGTGCTGCGTGTTTTTGGCGTCGAGGTCGACCCTGACAGCCATGTGCTCGCGGTGCGCGAGGAAATCGTCGGAGCACTGCAATTGGGTCATTCCGAAGGCGTTGTGGAAAAGGAAGACCGTGATCGCATCCTAGGCGCGCTCGATCTGGGGGAACGCACCGTCGAAGAGATCATGTTGCATCGTTCCGGAATTGAAATGATCGACACGTCCAGCCCACCCGAAGACATATTGCAGCAATGTCTGGACAGCCCCCATACGCGTCTGCCTGTATTTCGCGACGAGCCCGAAAACATTATCGGTGTTGTGCACGCCAAAGACCTTTTGCGCGCGATGTACAAGCTGGTCAGCGGTGCGAGCGGCAACGCCCAACCCTTGCAGCGGTTCCGCATAACCGATGTGGCGAATCCGCCTTACTTCATTCCCGAAACCACGACGCTGGATGATCAGATGCGGCAGTTTCTGCGCATGCGGACACACTTTGCGTTGGTGGTCGATGAATATGGCAGCCTGCAGGGGCTGATCACGCTTGAGGACATCTTGGAAGAGATCGTTGGCGAAATCACCGACGAGTTTGACCCCGATGCCGAACTGCCGGTCACGCGTACAGATGACGGGCAATACATCATTGATGGAGCCATGACGATCCGTGACCTCAATCGTACCACCGATTGGGGCCTGCCCGATGACGAGGCCAACACGATCGCCGGGCTGGTCATCCACGAGGCGCAGATGATCCCGGTGATCGGCCAGGTCTTTTCCTTCCACGGCTTTCGGTTCGAAGTCATGGCCAGAGATGGCAACCGGATCACCGGGTTGAAGATACGCCCGCTGTAGTATCAGGGGGCGCTGCCCCCTCCGGTGAAAATCTGCGATTTTCTCCGTTCGCCCCCGGAGTATTTACCACAAAGATAAAAGAGGTCAGACGCGCAGCCGAGCCCCTTTTGGGTCAAATGGTGGTTCGGCAAGGATGGTAGCGCCATGAGGCTTGCCAAGAACCATAACCTCGACCCTATCACCGGGAATGGCGGCGCGTACAAAGCCAAGCGCTAGGCTCTTGCCCACAGTGTACCCATAAGTTCCTGACGTAACGCGGCCGATGCCCTGCCCGTCCTTGAAGATCGGCTCGCCGCCGGTTGCGTCGGCATTTGAGGCATCCGTGTCGCTGGCATCCAGCGCCAGCAGCACCAATTGTTCCCGTGCAGGCGACGCCAGAGTGTCGGCGACCGCAGATTTGTTTAGAAAATCCTTGTCCATCTTGCAGAGCCGGTCCAGCCCGACCTCTTGCGGATAGTATTCCGGCGAATATTCCCGCCCCCACGAGCCATAGCCCTTTTCGATGCGCAGGCTCATCAAGGCGCGACTGCCCACCGGGCCGGCGCCGAATGCCTTGCCAGTCTCGATCAGTGCCGTGTAGAGGCGCAACTGGTCTGCCTCTGCACAATGCAGTTCCCAGCCAAGATCACCAGTGAAGGACACCCGCAGGGCAAGGCAGTCGACGCCAGCAATCTCGACCCGTTGACTGCGCATGAAGGGAAAGTCCTCGGTGGCGAGCGATGTGTTGGTCAGACGTTGCAACAGCGCGCGGCTCTCGGGACCGGCCACGTTGAATCCGCAGAGCGCCGTAGTCTGGCTCTCGAATGTCGTGCCACCGGTCAGCGACACCTGTTTGAAGAACCTCTGGTGGTATCGCTCGGCCATACCCGAGCCGATGATCCAAAATTCGTCATCGGCCAATCGCGTGACGGTGAAATCCCCGGCGATACCACCTCGTTTGCCGATCAGGGGCGTCAGACAGGAGCGGCCCACTTTTTGCGGCATCCGGTTGGCAAAGACAGCGTTCAGCCATTCCTCGGCCGCCGGCCCGGCGCAACGATACTTGGCAAAATTGGAGATATCGATGATCCCCGCGTGTTCACGCAGCATCCGGCATTCCGCGCCCACCGGCTCCCACCAGTTTTGTCGCGTGAACCCGTTGGTATCCGTAACCCCCGGCGTATCCGCGAACCAAAGCGGATGTTCCCAACCGATATTGAGCCCCATGACAGCGCCCATTTCCTTTTGCAGATCATGGACCGGTCGGGCTCGCGAAGGCCGACCGGCGCTGCGTTCTTCGTTGGGAAAATGGATGGCAAAGCGATGGGCATACTGGTCACGGACTCGCGCCTTGGTAAAGGTCTTGTCGGCCCAATCGCCAAACCGTGCCATGTCCCAGGCGAACATGTCATACTTGGTCTCGCCTTCGACAATCCATTGCGCCGCCATCAGCCCCATCCCACCGGACTGGGAAAAGCCCGGAATGATGCCGTTGCAGCAAAAGTAGTTCGACAGTTCCGGCACCGGGCCGAACAGCACGTTGGCATCCGGCGACCAGATCATCGGACCGTTGATGACCCGTTTGATCCCCGCCTCGCCGACCGCCGGCACCCGTTCGATGGCGCGCATCATGTTGTCCTCGATACGTTCGAGATCATCGGCGAAGAGTTCGTGGCCAAAGCCCAACGGCGTGCCCTCTTCGGCCCAGAACCGCATGTCGCGCTCGTAGGCACCGACCAGCAATCCCTTGCCCTCTTGTCGCAGATAGTATTCGCCGTCCCGGTCGCTGACCGAAGGCAACCGGCGATCTAAGGCAGCAATGTCCGCAATGGTTTCGGTAACAAAATACTGGTGTTCGGTCGGTTGCAGCGGCAGCGTAACCCCCGCCATTGCCGCGACTTCGCGCCCCCAGAGACCAGCGGCGTTGATCACCCAATCCGTCGCAATGTCGCCCTTGGGCGTGCGGACAATCCAGCTGCCATCGGGCTGCTGCTCGGTGGCGGTGACCGGACAGAACCGTATGATCTCTGCCCCGTTCTGCCGCGCGCCCGAGGCATAGGCATTGGTCACGCCGCTTGGGTCGACATTGCCGCCATCGGGCTCCCACATGATGCACCGGATGCCGTCGAAATTGACCAGCGGGTGAAGGCGCTCGGCCTCGTCCCGGCTGATCTCGTAAAAGTTCATATCGTAGAGTTTTGCCTTGGCCGCCTGCAGTCGCAACTGGTGCTCGCGTGCCTCGGTCTGCGCGAGATAAAGCGAACCCGGTTGAAATACACCGCAGGACTGGCCCGTTTCCGCCTCGAGCGATTTGTAGAGATTCATTGTATAGTGCTGGATGCGCGAAATATTGGTGCTGTCATGCAGACCGTGAATGTTGGCAGCCGCGTGCCAGGTTGATCCGCTGGTCAGTTCATCACGCTCGAGCAGGACAACATCCGTCCATCCCAACTTGGTCAGATGATAGAGGATGGAGCAACCGATCACTCCGCCTCCGATGACAACGGCCTGTGCGTGGGTGCGCATGGGAAACGATCCTTTGTGAGTGTCCTGCCGGACATTCTTACGTTTCCCATCCGCGCCCGATTGCGAACCAGCGACATTTTTCGTCGCGGCTGGACAAGTCGGCACCGGATGCCGAACTCACATTCGGAGCCGATTGCCGGGCACAGCCCGCTCACGTCGTCTATCTGAGCCGCGAAGCGACATCGGTGAAATTGCCTTTGACGCGGACTTCGCCACCGTCGCTCATCCGGATGTTTGTGATCGCATCCGGTGCCGTCGTGTTCGGGGCAACCTTGGCCAAGAATCCGGGGGCCAAATTCAGTGGCAGGTTGTTCTCGGCGTCGACAAACTCGGTGAATGTGAGAACCAGCCCATCAGATACACCAAGATCGTCCTGATCCAGTGCAAGCGGCTCTTCATCAACCGACGGGCGCACGACAGGCACGTCTAAAGCGACATACCCATAATCGTCAGGCTCGGTGTAATCGATGAATGTTTCCCCGCTCGGGAAACGCGGCAGCAACAATGGTTCTCAAAATGAGTTCTGATAGACAGAAACGCGCCCGCATCAATTTGATGCCGAAACGCGTCGCTCTTTAGAAATGCGGCCCCATAAGATCTGGATCATACCATGTCGCGCCGATTCAGAACACCGACGCAGAGGTTGAAGTCAGCGGCACAATGGTGTGCCATCAATCGCATCAAAACGGCATATCCTGTCGCATTTGAACCAGCCAAGGCGGCCACGTACGCCAATCCTCTAGGCAAGATCGAACCGGAGATATGTCATGCAAACAACCACCCGTGTTGCCGTCATCGGGGGCGGCGTTGTCGGCTGTTCCGTGCTTTACCACCTGACCAAGCTCGGTTGGTCCGACGTCATGCTGATCGAACGCAGCGAACTGACCAGCGGATCGACATGGCATGCGGCGGGCGGATTTCATACGCTGAACGGCGACACCAATATGGCGGCTCTGCAGGGCTATACGATCCGGCTTTACAAGGAGTTGGAGGAGATCACCGGCATGTCCTGTGGGCTGCACCATGTTGGCGGCATCACGTTGGCCGACAATCAGGACCGCTTTGATATGCTGCTGGCCGAGCGGGCCAAGCATCGGTTCATGGGTCTGGAAACTGAAATCGTTGGGCCTGACGACATCGCCAAAATTGCACCGATCACCAATCTCGGCGGGATCATCGGCGCGCTTTACGATCCGCTTGACGGCCATCTTGATCCTTCAGGCACCACACACGCCTATGCCAAAGCGGCGCGGATGGGTGGCGCGACCATCGAAACCCATTGCATGGTCCGCGAAACCAACCATCGTGCCGACGGGACTTGGGATATTGTTACCGACAAAGGCACGATTCACGCCGAACACGTGGTCAATGCCGGTGGCCTCTGGGCGCGCGAGGTCGGAGCGATGGCTGGCGTCTATTTCCCACTGCACCCGATGGAACACCAGTATATCGTCACCGATGACATCCCCGAAATCTATGAGCGTGGCAAAGGGCACCCGCATGTGATGGACCCGGCGGGCGAATCCTATCTGCGGCAAGAAGGGCGCGGCCTTTGCATCGGGTTTTATGAACAGACCTGCCGCCCCTGGGCAGTGGACGGCACGCCCTGGTCGTTTGGTCACGAACTCCTGCCCGATGATTTCGACAAAATCGAACATAGTATTGAATTTGCGTACAAACGCTTTCCCGTGCTCGCCACGGCGGGGGTGAAATCGGTCATCCATGGTCCGTTTACCTTTGCGCCCGATGGCAATCCGCTGGTCGGCCCGGTGCCAGGTCTGCGCAACTATTGGTCAGCCTGCGGTGTCATGGCTGGGTTCAGCCAAGGAGGCGGCGTCGGTCTCACGCTGGCGCAGTGGATGATCGAAGGTGAACCCGAACGGGACGTGATGGCGATGGATGTGGCGCGTTTTGGCAGCTGGATCAGCCCCGGTTATACGCTGCCCAAGGTTACCGAGAACTATCAGAAACGGTTTTCCGTCGCCTATCCAAACGAAGAACTGCCCGCCGCACGCCCGAACCGCACCAACCCGATGTACGATATCTTCAGCAAAATGGGCGCGGTCTGGGGCCAGCAATTCGGACTGGAGGTCGCCAACTACTTTGCGCGCGGGGACGAGCCGACCTACGAAACCCCATCCTTTCGCCGATCAGACGCCTTTGCCGCCACCGGGCGCGAAGTGCGGGGTGTGCGCGAGGGCGTCGGCATCAACGAATTGCAGAATTTCGGCAAATACCGGATCACCGGCCTTCGCGCACGCGACTGGCTTGATCACATCATGGCGGGCCGCGTTCCCGCTCCGGGCCGGGTCAGCCTGACCCCGATGCTGTCGCCCCGAGGGCGGTTGATTGGCGATTTCACGATCTCTTGTCTTTCCGAGACTGAATTCCAGCTCACCGCCTCCTATGGCAGCCAAGCCTACCACTTCCGCTGGTTCCAACAACATCACCAAGATGGCGTAATCATCGAAAACATAAGCGATATCCGCACCGGGTTTCAGATCGCGGGGCCAAAGTCCCGCGAGGTACTGGCCGCCTGCACCCGGTCCGACATCGGCGACATGCGCTTTCTTGATGTGCGGCGTCTGACTGTTGGCATGACCGACTGCATTGTGCAGAGGCTCAGCTATACCGGCGATCTCGGATTTGAAATTTATTGCGATCCGATGGCGCAGCGCCAGCTGTGGCAGACACTCTGGCAAGCGGGGCAACCTCACGGGATGATACCGTTTGGAATGCGGGCAATGATGTCTCTGCGGCTCGATCGGTTCTTTGGCAGCTGGTTGTCCGAATTTTCGCCGGATTACACAGCTGCAGAAACCGGGCTGGACCGCTTCATCTCGTTCCGCAAGAACGCTGATTTCATCGGGCGCGCCGCTGCCGAAGCGGAACGCATCAACGATACCGCGCGCAAACTAGCGGCGTTCGAGGTTGCGGCCGAGGACGCGGATGTGCACGGTTACGAGCCAATCTGGCTGGACGGCGCGGTTCAGGGCTATTGCACGTCGGGCGGTTATTCTCACCACGTGGGAAAATCGATTGCCTTGGGTTTTCTGCCGACCGAACGCATTGCCGAAGGTCTCGAGGTCGAGATTGAAATCCTTGGCCAAATGCGTCAGGCAACCCTGATCACAACACCGCTGTTTGACCCGGACGGAACGCGCTTGCGCGGCTGATTGCGCCTGCTCGCAGCGGCGCTAGACTGAGCCGATGAATACACCGGTCACAGATATGCCGATCCTGTTGCTCGCCGCCGGGCAATCCTCGCGAATGCGCGGAATCGACAAGCTTTTGCAAGAGGTGGACGGCAAACCGCTGATCCGGCGACAGGCCGACATTGCGCGCGCTGTCACCAGCGGGCCGGTGATCGTCGCGCTACCCCCTGAGCCTCATCCCCGCTACGACGCTCTGGTTGGTGCAAATGTGGAGGTGTTGCCAGTTCCGATGGCAGCGGAGGGAATGAATGCTTCGCTGCGCACTGGTTTTGCGGCGCTACCAGCAGATGTGGATGCAGCCATGCTGCTGCTTTGCGATTTGCCGGAGCTGACGCAGGCGGACCTCGCCCGGATCGCTCTGGCCCACGACCCGAACAGTGACACTCTGATCTGGCGTGGCACTACGCAGGATGGCAAACCGGGACATCCCATTGTCTTTTCCTCCAAGTTATTTGGTGAATTCAGTGGTTTGACTGGGGATGGTGGTGGCCGCGAAGTGGTCAAAGCCGCAGGCACCCATATCGCCCATATCCCCCTGCCGGGCAACCGTGCCCGACTTGACCTCGACACCCCCGAGGATTGGGCCAAGTGGCGCGCTGCGCACGAAAACGCTTGATTAACTCGCTACACAGAACGCCGCAATCAAAGGCCGCCGATACCGTGCAACGCTACGCGACGGGTACTAAGCGCGCCTCGGTCAGCTCCGGATACAGTACGAGCATCTCGGTCCGCTGCGCCTCGCCAATGCCAAAAACATGTGGATCCGCTGGCTGAAAACACTCGATCCAAATCCCGTTGGCGCGCACGACTTCGTGCTGTTCAAAAGCGATGTGAACGTAGGAAACAGATTCGTCGTCCAGATGCTCGACGCCCTCAAGCCCGACCAGGTTCCGTGCCGGTACCAATAGGGTATCATCCCCGAAATAGAGCGCCGTATCATCCTGTTTGACCAGCACGCGGGTATAGGGGCTGACGATAATGGCCTGCTCTGGCAGTCCCTGTCCGAGCGCGTTTGCGGCGATCTGTACGGGGCCCGGAAGCGGAGACTGCTCTAAATCAGCAGCGGACAATTCACAGCGACCGATCCAGTCTATCACTTGAACACCATGATGGCGGGTAATGACCCGGTTCCCGATCCGCAGTTCCGTCGCGCATACGTCACCGGCTGGTGTCGATATATGCCAATGTGAAGGCCGTTGTTCGTGCGATTTCAATTTCTTTGCTTTCGCGTGGCGATCCGGACGACGCTTCATACCCTCTTCCCCAGATATCAGGTCATGGTCAGCGTTAGCTTTCGCGCCGCCCGGACAACTTGCACACATTCCCACTCGCAAACGCACATCGAACCCGCCCCCGTGGACCCGATCAAAACAAAGCGAACTCGTACAATGCAATCAATACCGGGTCGCAGACGGTCCGGAAACAGCAGTGAAACCTTGGGGTCTTCTCGAAATGACAATCGCACACGCAAAGCGCGAATCAATTTTCACAGCATATTCGCAGAGATTGTTTCGGCTTTCCCACGAAATCCGATAAAGTGCGCGCCGAGGCACCGCATATCCAAAGGTATGATTATTTATCAATAACTTACGAAACACACTGGTTCTTGCACCCTAGTTCGACACTATCCGAGACGGTGCATTGGTGTTCTAGCAGCGTCCACAACGGTGGAAGTGGCCGACCGTTTCCGTTCACACACCAATCACTGGAATTTTGGAAAATTGGACACCTCAATACCGCAGGCACCTCGAAAACCCATCCGATTCGAACTCGGTCAGCGCCATCTGGAGTCTCAAATCTGGCATCTGCCTCGTGCCGCGAGTGTCACAATCACTGCGAAATGCGGGCGTCACTATCGCCCGAACCCCGCTAATCCCGCAGTTTGGCGAGTTCGGCCTCTGCCCGCTGAACCGAAACCTCGCCGGCACCCGCGATCGCCTGCGCCACGCGCTCAACTTCGTCGCCTTCGGCACCGGCAAGAATTGCAATATTGCGGGCATGAAGGGTCATGTGACCTTTCTGAATGCCTTCGGTTGCCAGCGCCCGGAGAGCCGCCATGTTCTGCGCCAACCCCACCGCTGCCGTCACCTCGGCCAATTCCTGAGCGGTCGTGACCCCCAGCAACCGGATTGCCGCCTGCGCCGCCGGATGGGTTTTGGTGGCACCGCCGATCAGACCCAACGCCATCGGCATTTCCAACGTCCCGACCAACACGCCATCCGCACCGCGCTCCCACCGGGAAAGGCTGGTATAGCGCCCGTCCCGCGCGGCATAGGCATGCGCCCCAGCTTCGATCGCGCGCCAGTCATTGCCCGTGGCAACGACAACCGAATCGATGCCGTTCATGATGCCCTTGTTGTGCGTCACGGCCCGATACGGATCGATAATGGCCAAGGTGCAGGCCTCGACGATTCCCTGAGCGACATCATCGCCGTCAAACCTGTCCATCGTCAGGGCCTCAGGCGTGATCTCGACTCGGGCGCGCACCAACCTGCGATCCGCAAGATTTGACAGGATGCGCAGACGCACCTCTCCCCGAGCAATCTCAGCAACCCGCGGGGCCAGCGTTTCCGCCATCGAATTCACGGTGTTGGCACCCATGGCGTCGCGCACATCGACCAGCAAATGAAGCACGACCATCGGCCCCACCGGCGTGTCGTCAAACACATGCACCTCGATATCCTTGCATCCGCCCCCCAGCGCGATCAGCACCGTGTCGCGCGTGTTGGCCATATCAATCAGTTCATCTCGCGCTGACAACAGGCGCTGGCGGGCACCATATGGATCGTTCGGCCGTATCACCTGAATCTGCGCCCGCATGATCGGCGCATCCGACGAGGTTGTGAAGCCACCGCACCCCCGCGCGATACGTGCCATATACGAGGCTGCGGCCACGACCGAAGGCTCTTCAGTCACCATAGGGATCAAATAGTCCCGTCCATTCACGGTGAAGTTCGTCGCTATGCCGAGTGGGAGTTCGTATTTTCCGATGACGTTCTCAATCATTCCATCGGCAAGCGCCTGTGGCAGTACATCGGCCCCTTCCAGTGCATTCTGGTCGTCATCCGACATGCCCGAAGCATTGGCAACTGCTGCACGACGTTCCTGCGGCGCCATACTGCGCAGGTTCTCGATGCGGGAACTGAATTCAGCCATTGAAACCGACCTCGTTTACTCTGGATTTGTGGAAGAATGTCATGGCCGTTTTCCTCTTTGACTCGCGCGGTGACGCCACGAAGATCAGCAATCCCCGCGCAGCACAATGACTGTATGTCTCAGAGGAGCAATGGTAAAATGACCAATGAGTGCTATCGCGCGCCGAGGGGGGATAGCAATTGCCCGCAATACCCAGCGCCCTATGCGCTATCGGAGGCAACGTTCACTCGACAAGTCGACCTTCTCGATTGTACTTTGCCCCAGCGGTCGTGAGATCGTCATACGTCAGCTGGATCTCGATCAATGCCACCGATCCGAGGGCATAACCACGATAGGGCAACCCATCGGTATCCAGAATCGCGCCCGGCGCGGCTTGATCCAGATGACAGTCCGGCATCGGCCAGAGTTCGGGCGTATTGCCATTGATCCCGACGCGCATCTCAAGCAACCCGCAACGCCACGCCCACAGATGGGTGACATAAACCAGGTCCTTGCCATCATACTCTCGCAGGGTGATCCAATTGCCCCGCGTCGCATTGAGAATCGGTTTGACCTCAAGCGCGGTCGTGAACTTGCCCGTCGCGATCTGGGGTTCTGCGGTAAGTTGCGGCACTTCGGGGGCCAGAAAGGCGGGAGCTGCAATGTCGTCGGCTTGGGCAACCGTTGCGGCTGTCTCGTCCGATAGTTCGTCAGGATTGACAGCTTGCGCTGTCTCTGAAGGCTGTGAAGGCTCAACCGCAGGTGCCTCCTGAGCAATCGGTTCGGCGACCTGCGACATGCCCCCGTCCGGTTCCGCATTGGCAAAGGAGGACGCGGAATGCAGCCCCACGGAGACCATCAACAAAAGTGTCTCAATCATCGCTATCCCTTTACTACCGCGACCTGCCTACCCGCTTTGCAGTTCCGGGGTTTTGACCGGTCGTCTCCACGCCTATAGTCCGCGTCAGGACCACTGCCGAAAAATGTCGGCTGGATTGAGTATGACAAAGAAACAGCCACAGCGCCAAGCGTTCAATATCCTGATTGTCGGTCAATCCGGCAGGCTCCAATACGAAGCGCTGCTGTTCGCCGCGTCATTGCGGCATTGTTCGCCCAACTTTGATGGCGAGTTGTTTGTCGCTATCCCGCAAGCCGGACCCAAGTGGAGCAATGATCCGTCAATCAAAAATGGCGCGGTACTCGCGGCACTTGAAAGGCTCGGGGCCAGAATATTGCCATTTGAGTCGAAGGTCTTTGGGCAAACCTATCCGCAAGGCAACAAGATCGAAGCGCTGTTTGCCCTCCCGCCAGACAAGCCGTTCGTGTTTTTTGATACGGATACCCTGATCACTGGCGACGTGATGAGCGTGCCCTTTGACTTTGAGCGGCCGGGCGCATCGCTCCGCTGCGAGGGAACATGGCCAGAACCTACGCTCTATGGTCCGCAATACGGTGAAATCTGGAAATCACTCTATGACAAATTCGGCCTGGATTTCGAAAGCAGCCTAGACACCAGCCAGCCAGACAACCACTGGCAACGATATCTTTACTTCAATGCAGGGTTTTTCTTCGGAGCGAACCCACATGAATTCGGACAGAGATTTCTGGACTACGCCATTGCGATTCGCGACTTGCCCCCCCCGGAACTGATCTGCCAGAGTGTCGATCCATGGCTGGACCAAGTTGCCCTGCCGTTGGTCGTCCACTCCTATGGTGGCGGACGCGAGGCGCTGCCTCCCGGCTTTCTCGACGGCTCTGTAAGCTGCCACTACCGTGTCTTTCCCCTGCTCTATGCCCGCGAGGATGACCACGTACTCGACGTTCTCCATACCGTCGCAGCGCCCAACTGGATCAAGAAGGTACTGAAAGGTTATGAACCGATCAAGCGCATGGTCTATCAGGGGCGTGGCGAAAAGGTGCGCGCGCTGTTTGACCGAAGCGCGCTGCCAAAACGCGAACAGATGATCCGCAACCGGATCAAATCAGCCGGGTTCTGGATGCGTTAGCGCATTTCAGAATTGGCGCGACACTCTCTCGTGCGCGGTCAACCCGTTTTGAGCAACCGGCGCAGAACCCGGTGCCGCCAGCGATAGATGAGTCTCACCCAAAGTGCCGCGATCTCCGTGCGCCACCCCGCATCGATTACAACCCGATCGATCTGAAGCGCGCCTATATCCGACGGTTCCACTTTCAGTTCATGAACCAGCCGGATAATTCCCATACCGTGTTCTTCGCTGCGCAACAGCCGTGCCTCGGGATCGCAAGTTACGACATGCATCGAATAAGACTGCGCTGGCAACACACCCAGCAGCGACAGCGCCACGTCAATGCGTTGTCCGATCTGCGCCGGTCCTGATGGCAAATGATCGAATTGCACCCAAGGTCGGCTCACTGCCTCCAGCACATCCAGATCGATTGCCATCGCAAACAACCGGTCCGCATCGACCGGGTATCGATGCCTGAACGTGAGTTGCCTAGCCATGTCATACCTTCCTGTTTGCCGACAATCTGCCGCGCTGCGCGATGGTTTGAAACGGCGCATTTCGTCTCGCCCCTCTGGTCCGCGCCAGCGGGCTGTGCTAGCCGGACCTCATGAGCAAAACCCTGACGATCCCGCGCCCCGATGACTGGCACCTGCACCTGCGCGACGGCGCGATGTTAAAGGCCGTGTTGCCCGAAACCGCCCGCGACTTTGCCCGCGCCATCATCATGCCCAACCTCGTGCCGCCGGTGGTCACCGGTGCACAGGCCATGGCCTATCGCGACCGCATCCTGGCGGCCCTGCCAGAGGGCAGCGATTTCCAACCACTGATGACGCTTTACCTGACCGAAGACACGGACCCTGACGACGTCGCCGCGGCCGCCGCCGGCGGATTGGTCAAGGCTGTCAAACTTTACCCTGCCGGGGCCACCACCAACTCTGCCAGCGGCGTGGCCGATTTTGGCCGCGTGCGTCCTGTGCTTGAACGCATGGCAGAAATTGGCCTGCCGCTCTGCCTACATGGCGAAGTGACCGACAACGATATCGACATTTTTGACCGTGAGGCCGTGTTCATCGACCGCGTACTTGACCCGATCCGCCGTGCCACCCCCGGCCTGCGCGTGGTGATGGAACATATCACCACTTCACAAGGCATTGACTACGTCCGTGGCGGTGGTGACACCATAGGTGGCACCATTACGACCCATCACCTGATCATCAACCGCAACCACATCCTGGTCGGCGGGATCAAACCGCACTACTACTGCCTCCCCGTCGCCAAACGCGAAGAACACCGCCTTGCGCTGCGCGCCGCCGCCACCTCGGGCGAGCCATCGTTCTTTCTCGGCACCGACAGCGCTCCGCATGTGGATGCCCTCAAGGAACACGCCTGTGGATGTGCTGGCTGTTTCACCGCCACCAACACAATGGCGCTCCTCGCTCATGTGTTCGAAGAAGACAATGCGCTTGACCATCTCGCGGCCTTTGCATCCCAGAACGGCCCCGCCTTCTACGGCCTGCCCGTCAATGACAACGCACTGACCTTAAAAAAGGGCGACGCTCCAACTGACTTTCCGTCAAAAATCGACTGCACCGATGGCCCCGTCACTGTCTTTGATCCGGGCTTCCCCGTTTACTGGCGCACCGCCTGATTTCATCTTTGCCTGAAATACTCCCGCCGGAGGCACCTGCCCTCCCCACACGTCCATAGGTCCGATCATGATCCCCACAAGCTACCCTGACCCCAAGGAAATCGCCCGCCTCTCTGCCCGCATGCTGCTTGAGATCGAAGCTGTGCATCTCAATTCCGAAACGCCGTTCACGTTGGCCTCTGGTCTGCCCAGCCCAACGTATATCGATTGTCGCAAGTTGATCTCCTATCCTCGCATCCGCAGCACTCTGATGGATTTCATGGCGATCACCGTCATGCGCAATGCCGGGCTTGAGGCGTTCGATAACATCGCCGGGGGCGAAACCGCAGGCATTCCCTTTGCCGCGCTCGTTGCTGAACGCATGGGCCTGCCAATGACCTACGTGCGCAAGAAACCCAAAGGCTATGGCCGTAACGCCCGGATCGAGGGTGTCATGGGCGAAGGCGATCGGGTTTTGCTGGTCGAAGACCTCACCACCGACGGTGGTTCCAAGCTCTCATTCGTGGAGGCGATTCGCGATACCGGGGCGAGCTGTGCCCACACCGCTGTCATCTTCTACTACGGCATATTCCCGGATACCGAGAAGAGCCTCGGCGATCACGGAATCACCCTGCATCACCTCTGCACGTGGTGGGATGTTCTGGCCGAGGCAAAGACCTCTGGCGCCTTTGATGCACAAACGTTGACCGAAGTGGAATCGTTTCTGACCAATCCTCGCGCCTGGCAAGAAGCGCGTCAGACCAGCTGACCCAACGAGCGGCGAGACATCGCCGCTCGCAATTCTGGCAAAGCAAATCTGGGTCCAAAAGCTCTACCCGGCCCCACCAGATATTGACTACTCCGCCTCACAGCATGCAATATGCAGTGACCGCAGGATATGCACAGGCTATCCACAAAAACATACAATTTGCAGGCGCGGCCAACCGTGAGGTATCACCCGGCACCGGCTGCAATCAGCAAATCACTCAAAAAACGAGCCCGTGACAACACGCGGCCATCCGAGGCGAAATGGGGGCGATATGAACGAAATTACCAGCTTTGACGGGTCCAGTCCGGAAACGAACAGCCCAGACACGATGCCCCATTCGGTAGAGGCCGAACAGCAGCTTCTGGGCGCGGTTCTTACCAACAACGATGTGTATGACCGCGTTGCCAGCATCATCAAACCCGAGCATTTCTATGACCCGGTCCATGCCCGCATCTTTGAAATTGCCGCCGCCCGCATTGCCAAGAACGCGCTGGCGTCTCCCGTAACGCTCAAGGCGTTCATGGAAGATGACGATGGCCTAAAGGAGCTGGGTGGTCCTGCCTATCTCGTCCGTCTCGCCGGTGCTGCCATCAGCGCCTTCGCCGTACGCGACTATGCTCAGATGGTCTATGATCTGGCGATTCGTCGGCAACTGATCGGGCTGGGTCGTGACATCAGTGACAAGGCCAGCCGCGTCGAAGTCTCCAGCGAACCGCGCGAACAGATCGTCGAAGCCGAACAGCAGCTCTACAAACTCAGTGAACAGGGCCAGACCGAAAGCGGTTTTCAGAGCTTTCTGCGCGCCGTCACCGATGCGGTCAACGTCGCCAATGCCGCCTATATGCGCGAGGGTGGGTTGGCCGGTATCTCGACCGATCTGGTCGATATGGACAAGATGCTGGGCGGCCTGCACAAATCCGATCTGCTGATCCTTGCTGGTCGCCCGTCGATGGG
The DNA here is from genome assembly GCF_039973035.1 of Sedimentitalea sp. Classification (NCBI taxonomy): domain Bacteria; kingdom Pseudomonadati; phylum Pseudomonadota; class Alphaproteobacteria; order Rhodobacterales; family Paracoccaceae; genus Sedimentitalea; species Sedimentitalea sp. Next base: position 331,332 of record NZ_JBDWLR010000042.1, on the reverse strand, counting down.
CAAGACCTCGCTCGCCACCAACATCGCGTTCAATGTTGCCAAAGCCTACAAGCGCGGCAAACTGCCTGACGGTGGGGAAGGCGCTGTGGATGGTGGTGTCGTCGGCTTCTTCTCGCTGGAAATGAGTGCCGAACAGCTCGCTGGCCGGATTCTCGCCGAAGCCTCCGAGATTTCCAGCCACAAGATTCGCCAAGGCGATATGAACGAGGCCGAATTCCGCCGCTTCGTTGACGCCGCCAAGGAACTCGAAGCCTGCCCGCTCTTTATCGACGACACGGCCGCCATTCCAATCGCGCAGCTGGCCGCCCGCGCCCGTCGCCTGAAACGGACTCATGGCCTCGACCTGTTGATCGTCGACTACTTGCAACTGGTGCGCGGCACCTCTGACAACCGCGTTCAGGAAATCGGCGAAATCTCCATGGGTCTTAAGGCCATCGCCAAGGAGCTCAACATCCCGGTCATCGCTCTTTCACAGCTGTCCCGTCAGGTCGAAAGCCGCGATGACAAACGCCCGCAACTCTCTGACCTGCGTGAATCCGGCTCAATCGAACAGGACGCCGATGTCGTCATGTTCGTTTATCGCGGCGAGTACTACAAAGAGCGTGAAAAACCCGGCGAGGACGATCTGGCAGCCACCGAACAATGGATCGCCGACATGGAGCGCCTACACGGCAAGGCAGAGGTAATCATCGGGAAGCAACGTCACGGCCCGATCGGAACGGTCGAGCTCAGCTTTGAAGCCCAGTTCACGCGTTTCGGCAATCTCGCCAAATCCTGGCAGCAGGGCAGCGGAGAGCAAAGCTTCTGAAACAGCGCGAGAACGATAGGCGCACACGGCAACACAAACACAGCAGCCCCTCGCCAAAATCCCAAACTTCATCTTTGCAAAAATACTCCGGGGTGCGCGAGGGGCAGCGCCCCTCGCTCGAAGCGCCGCCGCAGGTGGCGCAAAACCTTATCCGCAAGCCACCTCGCCCTATTTGGATCCGGCGCCTGCGCCTCGTCCAGAGTGCGCGTCAAATTGCCGATCCCTGTGCCAACCGATCACGCATTCCCTCTTGACGCCCCGCATGCCCATGTCATTACCACCGTATGAGCACTGCAAAACTATCCGTCGATCTCGCCGCCCTCGCTGAAAACTGGCGCGCCCTTGACGCACAATCCGGCTGTGAAACCGGTGCCGTGGTCAAGGCAAATGGCTATGGGCTTGGCGTAGAACACGTATCGCAGGCGCTGGCGCAGGCCGGAGCCCGCCAATTCTTTGTCGCCACCGCCGAAGAAGGTGCCAAGGTGCGTCAGGCGCTCGGACCCGGCCCCGGCGTTTCGGTCTTTTCCGGCCATATGGAAGGCGACACCGCTCTTATCCGCGACCATGATCTGATCCCAATGCTGAATTCGGTCGATCAGATGCTGCGCCATATGGAAAGCCTTCCGTCCGGCCGGTTCGGCATTCAACTGGACACCGGTATGAACCGTCTGGGAATGGAGCCTGCGGAATGGGCCGCGCTACGCGACATTGCGCTGGCGCAAAAACCGGTGCTGCTCATGTCCCATCTCGCCTGCGCAGACGAGCCTGATCATCCGATGAATCGCCAGCAATTGCGCAGCTTTATCGAACTCACAGCGAATAACAATGTGCCGCGCTCATTAGCGGCAACCGGCGGCATACTCCTCGGGCGGGATTATCATTTTGACCTGACTCGTGCTGGCGTCGGCCTCTATGGCGGTCTGCCCTTTGCGGATGCACGGCCGGTTGTCTCCCTCGACCTTCCGGTGATCCAGACCCGCGATCTCGCCGAGGGGGAAACCGTCGGTTACGGAAACACATGGGGTGCGCCGCGCCCGTCTCGCATTGCCACTGTGGCAGCGGGCTATGCAGATGGCCTGCACCGTGCGCTCGGGTCCGGTGGCATTGCGGTTTTTGCCGGCGACACTGCCTGCCCGGTCGTGGGCCGTGTGTCGATGGACCTGATCACCGTTGATATCACAGATCTGCCCTCTGATCCGGGCACACTTGAAATCCTTGGCCGTCACCAGAGTGTTGATACTTTGGCCGACGCAGCCGACACCATAGGGTATGAGATTCTGACCTCTCTTGGTGGCCGCTACCAGCGGGAGTACGTTGCGTGAACCCTCTGACGATGCTGGCACGCCTGGGGCGGGCGGTTATGAATGTTCTTGCGCTGGTGGGTCGCATTTCGATCTTTGCCGCCCGTGCGTTCTCACACATCTTTCGACCGCCCTACTATCCGCGTGAACTCTTCAATGCGCTGGTCACGATTGGCTGGCTGTCTCTGCCCGTGGTCGGACTTACAGCTATTTTCACCGGCGGTGCGCTGGCCTTGCAGATCTATTCCGGTGGCGCGCGTTTCAACGCCGAAGCCGTGGTGCCACAGATTGTCGCCATTGGCATGGTCCGCGAGCTTGGCCCGGTGCTTGTCGGATTAATGATCGCGGCCCGCGTGACCTCATCCATCGCTGCCGAGATCGCCACCATGAAAGTGACCGAACAGATCGACGCGCTGGTGACGCTTTCGACCAACCCGATGAAATATCTCGTCGCACCTCGTGTGTTGGCGGCGCTGATCACCGTGCCTCTTCTCGTTGCGGTTGGTGATATCATCGGCATCGGTGGCGGATATGTGGTGGCGGTCAAGAACCTCGGCTTTAACTCTGCTGCCTATCTGCAAAACACCGTCGACTTCCTTGAAGCCCGCGATGTGATCTCATCGCTGGTCAAGGGTGCGGCCTTTGGCGTGATCGCGGCCATGATGGGATGTTACTACGGCATGCAATCCGGGCGCGGCGCGCAAGGCGTCGGAAGCGCGACCAAAGACAGCGTCGAAGCCGCCGCCATCCTGATCCTCGCCGCCAACTTTGTTCTTACAGGGGTGTTCTTTTCGATATGATCCGCATGGAGAACGTCAAGAAAGCCTTTGGCGACAACGAGGTGCTGCGGGGCATGAACCTGCACATCCCAAAGGGCACATCGATGGTCATCATCGGCGGCTCGGGCACCGGGAAATCGGTGGCGTTAAAGTGTATCCTTGGCCTGATCCAGCAGGATTCCGGCCAAATCCTCGTGGATGGCAAAGACGCCGCTTCCGGCGATCGTGACGCCTTTCTTGCGCGCTTTGGCATGCTGTTTCAGGGCGGCGCCTTGTTTGATTCGCTGCCGGTTTGGCAGAACGTTGCCTTTCGCCTGCTACGCGGCTCACTCAAGCGCCCGCAGGAAGAAGCGCGCGAGATTGCCATAGACAAGCTGCGACGTGTGGGCCTGAAATCAAAGGTCGCCGACCTGTTTCCAGCGGAACTCTCAGGCGGCATGCAGAAGCGTGTCGGTCTCGCCCGCGCCATCGCCGCCGAACCCGAGATCATCTTTTTTGATGAGCCCACCACCGGGTTGGACCCGATCATGTCGGGCGTCATCAATGACCTGATCCGCGAGATTGTCGTAGAGATGGGGGCAACCGCCATGACCATCACCCACGACATGAGCAGCGTCCGTGCAATCGCCGACAACGTCGCGATGCTGCATGATGGGGTGATCCAGTGGACCGGCCCGGTCAGCCAGATGGACAACAGCGGCGACCCCTATCTGGATCAGTTCATCCACGGTCGCGCCGAAGGTCCAATCGAAGCGGTCCGCTGACGTTCGATCGAAAACCTCGCCGCAAGTACGGGAACCGAGGAAGCATACCCCCTCAGGAACTTAGCAGTGGCACCAGCCCTATGCCTGCTCGCTAAACCGAACGAGTCAGGCCGCCATCGATCCTGAAGTTCTGGCCGGTCACATAACCGCCGCCCTCTGAGGCCAGCAACGAGATCATCGAAGACACTTCGTCAGCGCGACCGTATCGCCCCATGGGAATGCGCGCCCGGCGATCCTCGGTTTCGGGCAGGCTGTCGATGAACCCTGGCAGGATGTTGTTCATCCGGATGTTTTCGGCCGCATATTTGTCTGAGAACAGCTTGGCAAAGGCTGCAAGCCCGGCGCGAAAGACACCCGAAGTCGGAAACAGCGGGTCCGGCTCAAAAGCCGCAAACGTCGAAATGTTAAGGATCACGCCACCGCCCTGCGCCTGCATCAAGGGGGTCACCAACCTAGTGGGTCGAATCACATTCAAGAGGTAAACATCCATCCCCATGTGCCAATCATCATCCGAGATTTCCAGCACAGGACCCTTGGGGCCATGTCCGGCAGAGTTCACCAGCACGTCGACACGGCCCCATCGCTCCTTGGCCCCCTCGACAAGCGCAGCATGAGCGCCCTCATCAAGGTTGGAGCCGGTGACACCAAACCCACCCAACTCGGTCCCTAGCGCCTCGCCCTTGCCGGACGACGACAGAATACCGACCCGAAAGCCATCTGCTGCAAGGCGTCGCGCGGCATCCGCGCCCATTCCGCTTCCACCTGCTGTGACAAGAGCAACTTTTTCTACTGACATATGACCTGCCTCCGTAAGTTTCTGGGGCTTAATCTAGGTGACAGGACTCAGAACTTCGCTTGAGAATTGATGTTTTCTGTCAGTAGAAATACTATCGTCGCATGACCCAACTCCCCCCTCTGAACGGTCTGCGCGCGTTTGAAGCGGCAGGCCGTCGCCTGACCTTCCGTGCCGCCGCAGACGAACTTGGCGTCACGCAGGGCGCCGTGGCGCAACAGGTTCGTCACCTTGAATCGCACCTTGGTCAGCCACTGTTTGAACGGTTGCCCAAGGGACTGGCCTTGACCCCGGCAGGGCGCAGCTATCACGCGCAGATCTCGATGGCGTTTGATGACATGCGCCGGGCGACCGACAGTCTGAAACCGGAACCCGGCGACGCCATGATCAGTGTCACACCGACCTTTGCCGCAAAATGGCTGATCCCCAATCTCCCCGAATTTTCAGCGCTTCACCCCGATATCGACCTGCAAATTCTTGCGACAGAACGCGTGTCCAGCTTTCACAGCGATGGCATCGATTTGGCAATCCGGCAGGGTCGGCCGCCATTCGGGGCTTCGCTCGACGCGATCCGCCTGTTTCAACACAACATCATTGCGGTTGCGGCACCGTCGCTGCTCGAAAACCACCCTTTGCCGCTCGCCACCGCCACCATCGCGCACCTGCCAAAACTGCATGACTCGCATGACCTATGGCCTGCGTTTCTGAAACGCCTGAACATTCAGGATCAGAGCGCTCACGGATTAAGGCTGAGCCAGACCACTCTTGCTGTCGACGCAGCGCTCTCCGGGCAGGGTATTGCCTTGGTCAGCCATTTTCTCGTGGCGCGCGATATCAGTGCCGGAAACCTGGTGCAGGTCACACCCGAGGTCATGCAGGGAGATCACGAATTCTACCTTCTGGTGCAACGCAAATCACGACAAAGCCCTGCCATCGAAGCAGTGATCGCCTGGCTCACCTCGACTGCGGAACTAGAATCGTCTGATCCCGCCACTGCAACTCCCTAGGCAGAGTCTTTCACTGTCAATGTGATGAGTGGTGGTACCACCTCCCCGGCTCGAACGGGGGACCTCCTGATCCACAATCAGGCGCTCTAACCTACTGAGCTAAGGCGGCACTGGCATGCGATTTAGACAAGCCACAGGGTGAATGCAAGTGGCTTAGAGGTCAATATGCCAGCTTTGTTCCACAAGATCGACTCCAAATGAGTGTACGGGCCTGCTGTCAACGAGTTGCCAGCCCGATGCCTTGTAAAGTACGCAGGCGGCGCGGTGGCTTTCATGAGTCCAGAGACGCATGTCACGATAGCCTTGGGCGCGGGCAAAGCCCATGCAGGTCGCGAGCAAGCGCTTTCCCAACCCCCGCCCCCGCGCATCCGGTGTCAGCAGGAACAGGCGGAGCTTTGCAGTCGTTTCTCCTGCCGCGACACAAAAGATACTGCCAAGCCGTTGTTCACCCTGCACCGCAATCCAACCGCGCTCTCGGTTGGACTCGTGATTGACAATAAAATCATCAAGGATCTCGGCGACTAAGGCGCCAAACGTGTCATTAAACCCTTCGTCACGCGCATAATGCTCACCATGTTGGCGCACCAGCCAAGGTGCGTCCGCCGGGCTGAACTGGCGTATGATGACATCATCCATGCGCCACACTGCGCGCAGCAGCGCTTGATTCTCAACCCCTGCCAAGCTAGCAGGAACAGCAGAGGCACGGAGGCACCCCATGAGCATCAATACCGAGCGAGATATCGAAGCGAACATGCAGATCGGTCCGACCGACACCGGCATGGTGCGCATCTATATCGAATCTCAGGGCATCGAGGTGCCAATGGACTTTGAGCCGGAAGAAGCAGACGAAATCGCCGAAGAGATTATGGCTGCGGCCAAAGCGGCACGCGCGGTCGGCGGGAAAACCGGACGCTGAAATCAGGGGTGAGTTCGGCCCAGACCGATCAGTACGAACTTGGACATCCCGAATTCAGGCATCCCTAAACCGTTTGGCCTTTCTGCACGCGTGACCCGTTCTCCGTGGGTAATCGCCAGAAAGATGGGATGCGCCGCAAGCAATGCGCGACGGCACCAAGCGCCACCCGCGTCGTAACATTTGATCAGAACTCTTATTCCTCGGAATTGTCTCTGGAGGCCATCAGCGTCGCCACCCCGGGATCACGCAGCGCCTGCAATCGTCGCGCCGCGTGTACGGCGAATTTCTGCACCATCACCTTGCGCCGCGCCGGTGCCAGCTTGTCTTCGGGCGCCATACGGATGATTTCGGCGTCATAGGCATCAGCAATGATCAGACCCGAATCCAGTGGCAAAAGATCCGTGGGAAAATCCTGATCGACCGCCCAAAAGTACCGGTCACACCACTCCAAATAGCCCTGCCACTTGGAGTCTGCCTGGAAATCCGCTCGGCTGGATTTGCATTCAATCACCCAGATTTCGCCCTTGGGGCCCAACCCCATCACATCCACCCTCAACCCTCGAGTTGGCACAAGTTCTTCAACAGAAACAAAGCCATGCCCTTTGAGAAGGCGACATACCCCGCGCGCCAGCAGTTGGCCCGGCTTGACCAAGGAAGAGATCGTATCAGTCATGCGCCAAACATGAACAATAGGTGAACATTTTTCAAGTATCCAACGCAATTCAACCCTTCATTGACATGATACCAATTGGTACCTTATTTAATATGATACCAAAAGGTATCCAATAATGACATCTGAACAAGCTACCGACCCCACCCAAACCTGCTTTCGTGCGCTTGCCGATCCGACTCGGCGCGATATCGTCCGGCTCCTGACTCGGAACGACATGACGATCGCGCAATTGACCGATCAGTTCGACATGACGCGCGCCGCCGTAAAGAAGCACCTGAACGTGCTGTCCGATGGCGGTCTGATCACAGTCAATGCGCGCGGTCGCGAACGCGTAAACAGCCTGAACCCGGCAGGTTTTGCACCGGTTCTAAGCTGGCTCGAATATTTTGATCAATTCTGGGACGACCGGCTTGCCGATCTCAAAGCCGCCATTGAAAAGGACAACACATGACCGACACTATGATCCGCAAATCGATTTACCTGAACGCTTCGCCCGAACAGGTCTGGGACTATCTCACCGATCCCGACAAGCTGGTCCTGTGGTTTCACAAGCCAACGGCCCCGCTGGAACAGGGGAATGAACTAAAGATGTATGGTGCCGAGAGTGGTAATCTACTGATTTGGGGGACGGTCAAAACCGCGCGACGGCCCAGTTATATCGAATACACCTTTGTCATAGGGCCGATGGGCGATGCTGTCAGCCTCGTCAAATGGACACTGGACCCCGTCGCGGGCGGCACACGCCTGTCACTTGAGCATTCGGGCCTGCCTCAAGGAGCAGAAGGTTTCGGGCTGACATTGAACCTGGACGAGGGCTGGGACGAACATATGGGTCGCATGCGTGCCCATCTGCACGATTCTGCCTGATCTCCCCTTGCCGGACCCGTCATCTACGCCTATCTGGAACGAGTGGCGGGTTCTGCCCTGCGCGTGAGCGGTTGCATTCCGGTGGCCTTAAGCAAATCCGAGGGAGCTGGCTCTGTACGGATCCTGGTCCGTTTACCTGGCGCCCACCTGTATATACAGGTCCTCGGGAATCAGAACCACACGGTTGATTGGTGGTCCCGTCACATTTCACCTTAAGGCCAATGGCTTATCGGCGCCCCTTAACCTTCCGGTCGCGCCGGTCTTTTACCGGAACCAGCGCCGGTTGCAGGTCATGGGCGACCGGGGTGCCCCCGCGCCCGCTGTCCGGCTTTTCAGCCAAAGACATCACGGCCCAAGCAAACTGAACACCGGCAAAAACGATCCCATGCATGAACCACAACAGGAACACTGCAAGGATGCCTGCATCAGAATGCGTGACCAGATGCCAGATGTTCATCACGTTGAACCAAAGCAGCATCGCGACGAAAGCCGCCGCGATGGCGAAACCGATGATCACATTGCGAATATAGAGCTTGACCAGTTTGGGCATAGGCGTCCTCCTATATTCCCATTCTAGCATGTGACTGGATGTGATCCAAGATCAACACCCGCGTCAGTACGCCGCGAAACGTAAATCATCGCGCTCTAGAACGCTTCGGGTTTCGCCTCGTGCGCCATGTGGTCCAGCACGGCGTTCACGAATTTCGGCTCTTTCCCATCAGGAAAAAACGCGCGCGCTATATCGACATATTCGACGATCACAACCTTAGGCGGCGTGTTGCTGTTGGTCAGCTCGGCCCCGGCTGCGCGAAACAGCCCCCGCAGCGTCGGATCAATGCGTGCAATCGGCCATTTGGCCACCAGCGCGCGATCCGTCATCTGGTCGATCCGCGCCTGATAATTCACCGCGTCCTCGACCGCGCGGCGAAACAACTTGATGTCGCCATCCAGCATTTCTTCACCATCATAAGTCGCACCAAAGCGGTGCTCCAGAAACTCGGCCACGACCTGCTCGCTGGTCTGTCCGCTCTGCTCCATCTGAAACAGTGCCTGCACCGCGTAAAGCCGCGCGGCCGATTTCATCTTGCGTTTCTGGTTGCCAGACAGGGTGGTATTAGAAGTGGTCATGCCGTAGTTGGTCCGTCGCTCTTTTCCGCCAGCAGGATCGGGTCTGACGGGGCACGAAACCCAACACCCTTGCGCTGACCGCCCCACTTACGAGCGAGCGCGATCAGATGCAAGGCCGCTGCTGCCGCGCCGCCACCTTTGTTTTGGCCGTCCGCTTCTGCGCGGACCACAGCCTGATCGCGGGTTTCGACCGTCAGGATCCCATTCCCGATGCACAGGCCTTGCAAACCCATCAACTGCAACGCCCGGCTGCTGTCGTTGCAAACGGTTTCATAATGCGTCGTTTCCCCGCGGATCACGCAGCCCAGAGCAACATAACCGTCAAAATTCGACTGCCGGTCCGAAATCGCAATGGCCGTCGGCACCTCAAGCGCACCTGGCACCTCTACGAGGTCCCATGTCCCACCTGCAGCCTCGATTTCAGCCTTGGCACCGGCAATCAGATCGTCGGCGATATCCTTGTAATAGGGCGCCACAACGATCAACAGCTTGACCGGTTTGTCAAACTCCGGACGCGGCAGAACGTAATGTGTTTCAGATTTGGCCATGGTCTATCCCTCCGACATGATCGGGCGCGTGTCGACGATCGACAAGCCATATGCATCCAGCCCGACATAGCGTGTAAGCGGCGAATCTGTCAGCAGAATCAAGTTCTTGACCCCAAGGGTCGAAAGGATTTGCGCGCCAAGACCCGTCCGTTTGATGGTGCGCGGCCCCTCTTCCTCAGAGGCATACAGCGAATGACGCGGTTCGCGAAAAAGACAAACCACCCCGCGCCCTTCATCGGCGATCAACTCCATCGCACATGACAGTTCGCGCGCAGGCTTTGGCCCCAATCCCAGCATATCGCTCGCTTCATGCAGCGCATGTGTTCGGGTCAGGACAGGCTCGGGTGTCGTGATATCGCCCTTGATCAGCACCACGTGTTCTACTCCGTGGGTCTGGTCGGTAAAGATGCGCATATCCCAGTCCCCTCCGAATTCCGAGGTCACGGTCTGTTGTGCGGTCTGATCCACCAGGTTGTCGTTGATACTGCGAAAGGCGATCAAATCCGAAATCGTGCCGATCTTCATCTCATGTGCTTTGGCAAAGTCCACGAGTTCCGGCAGGCGCGCCATCGTGCCATCCGCATTCATGATTTCACAAATTACGCCGGCGGGCTTCAGCCCTGCCAGCCGCGCAATATCAACTGCGGCCTCGGTATGGCCTGCCCGCACCAGAACGCCGCCATTGCGCGCTCGCAGCGGAAAGATATGCCCGGGCGTCGCAAGCTCGGCCATGGTATTCTGTTCGTTGATTGCAACCGCGACAGTATGGGCCCGATCCGGCGCGGAAATACCGGTGCTGACGCCTTCACGGGCCTCGATCGACACGGTAAACGGTGTTTCGTGACGCGAGGAGTTGTTGACGGCCATCATCGGCAGTCCCAACCGGTCGACCCGCTCTGCGGTCATCGGCAGGCAGATCAGCCCCCGACCATGGGTCGCCATAAAGTTGATTGCCTCGGCATCGGCGAATTCGGCGGCAATCACCAGATCGCCTTCATTCTCGCGATCCTCGTGATCGACCAGGATGAACATCTGGCCACGCCGCGCCGCGTCGATGATCTCCTCAATAGGAGAAATGGCATGGCGCAGGTCCGTTTCGACCTGACCGGGTGTTTCAAAGCTCATTAGGTCGTCTTCCGTGCGCAGTTGGCTCAGGGCGCAAATACCCCACACGCGTCATGAACGCCAGACCCGGAACGCGCTGTTACCCGCGAAAACCCGACGCGCACCACTTCATCTTTGTCCAAATACTCCGGGGGTGAACGGCGAATATCCCGGATTTCCGCCTTAGGGGGCAGCGCCCCCTGCCCGTTCGCCTAAGCTGTGGTTGTCTCGGCGAGTCTCGCCACGTATCGCGCCAACGTATCTATCTCGAGATTGACGCGATCTCCGACAGCCACATCACCCCAAGTCGTGACGTCCTTGGTATGCGGAATGAAGTTGATCCCGAATGACGCTCCATCGACTTCATTCACTGTCAAAGACGTTCCATTCAACGCAACGGACCCTTTCGGCGCAATGAACCGTGACAACTCCTCCGGTGCGCGCAGGGTCACGCGAGTGCTGTCACCCTCATCAACAATGGCAATCACTTCGGCGACCCCATCCACGTGGCCGGATACGATATGGCCGCCCAACTCGTCCCCGACTTTCAGGGCCCGCTCCAAGTTTACCCGTTTACCCTCGGCCCAATCGCCGAGGTTGGTTTTTGACACGGTCTCGGCACTCACCTGCACATCGTACCAGTCATCCCCCAAGGCAATCACGGTCAAACAGACCCCATCGCTGGCGATTGAGGCGCCGATATCAATGCCAACAGTGTCATACCCGGTCGCGATCCGCGCGCGCAGATCGCCTTGCTGCTCCAACTCCCGTACGGTGCCGATATCGGTGATGATGCCAGTGAACATGCTGCGCCCCCTTGAATTCTGTTCGTTTCACGTAACCAGCGATGTCGCGCACGGCAAGCCCCACGTCTTGCCAAACCCACCCAGCCGGGCCATAAATTCACTGTTTCACAAGTGCCGGGATAGTCGGATCGGTAGCGTCAACCAACCCACTTTGCCATTGCAAGGTCAGGACAGGGTCTTTCTGTTCCTGCAAGGGCCGCACGGGCCTTTTTTCAACGCGCTTGGGCGCATGCTGCGCAATACCGGCGCGCGCGTACTGCGCGTGGGGTTCAATGCCGGCGACAGGGCCTTCTGGTTTGACCGTCCCAGCTATATCCCGTTTCGTGGCCTTCCGCAGAACTGGCCCGGTACCATCAGCGTGCTTTTCGATCTGCACAACGTGACTGATATCGTGCTCTACGGAGACACCCGCCGCATTCATGCCACCGCCATTGCCGCCGCCCGCGCCCGCAACATTACCATCCATGTTTTTGAAGAAGGCTATCTGCGCCCCTATTGGGTCACATATGAACGCGACGGTTCGAACGGCAATTCCCAACTGATTCAGATGCCTGTCTCCGATATGCAGGCTCAGCTTGAGCGCGCGGATATCGAAGCACCACCGCCACCGGCCCATTGGGGCGACATGCGGCAGCACATGTTCTATGGCGCGGCCTATCATTGGTGCGTGATGTTCACCAATCGGGGCTATCGCCACTTTCGACCGCATCGGACCCTGCCCGTCACACGCGAATTTCTGCTGCATCTGAAACGATTGCTGCTGATCCCGGTCCACGCCACCGAACGACGTCTTAGGACGGCGCGCGTCCGGCGGGGGGGCTATCCTTATCACCTCGCCTTGCTGCAGCTCGAACATGACGCCAGCTTTCGGGATCACTCCAGCTTTGACAGCATGACCGAATTCCTCTCCGAGGTCATCGCGGGCTTTGCCGAGGGCGCACCGCCGCATCATCATCTGGTTTTCAAGGCCCACCCGCTGGAAGACGGACGCACACCTCTGCAACAGGACATCACCCGCATCGCAAAGGCTTATGGGCTGACAGACCGGGTTCATTTTGTCCGCGGCGGCAAGCTGGCCCGACTCATGGACGATGCGCGCAGCGTGGTCACGGTCAATTCCACCGCCGGGCAGCAGGCCCTGTGGCGGGGGTTGCCCTTGCGAATTTTCGGCCGTGCGGTCTATGCCAAACCCGAGTTCATCTCCGATCAAGCGCTACCCGACTTCTTTGCGAATCCCCGCCGCCCTGTGACGTCGGCCTACCTGATCTATCGGCGATATCTTCTGGAAACCAGCCAGGTGCCGGGAGGTTTCTATTCCAGACGAGGACGGCAGCGATTGCTGCGTCGTGTCGTTGACATGATGCTTGCGCCTCACGACCCCTATACTGCGCGGGAATCCGGCCAAGAGGCACAGAAACCACATTTGCGCGCGATAACCTGAGACTGCGTCCCCATGACTGGCTATCCAAAGCCAATTCCTCTAGGTTTCGCAAAATTGATGGGTGCTGACACCGGGTCGAGGGGGCCGCTCTTTGAAAACTGTTTCGTTCCGATGGGTTAGATTCGCCACAATCGCCATAGTGGCAGGCGCACTGACCGCCTGTTCCCTGCCACAGGCTGGCCCGACCAAAGGTCAAATCTTTGATGGGTCCCTGCAAAAGGACGGTGACGCCTTTGTCGTAGCGGTCAACGACCGCGTTACCCGCGCAACGGCAGTGGTACCCGCTCTTGGGTTTTCGAGCGATTTCAGAACCACGCCGCAACTCACATCAGATACGATTCGTCCGGGCGATACGCTGGGCCTGACGATCTGGGAAAACGTCGATGATGGTCTGCTTGCAGGTGACGTCGGCAATTCCACAGCGCTTGAAGAAGTTCAGGTGGACAGTAGTGGTCATATCTTTGTCCCCTATGGCGGCCGCATTCGTGCCGCCGGCAACACCCCGGAACAGTTGCGTGCGATCATCACCGAACGCCTGATGGACCAGACACCCGACCCGCAGGTCGAAGTGCGGCGTCTAGCCGGTGACGGGTCGACCGTTTCGCTTGTTGGCGGTGTCGGGGCCCAAGGTGTTTACCCGATCGAACGGCCCACCCGGACGCTCGCGGCGATGCTGGCCAAGGCTGGCGGCGTCGTCATCGAACCCGAAATTGCCCTCGTGACCGTCATTCGCGGCTCTCGCAAGGGAACAGTCTGGTTTCAGGACCTCTACAAAGACCCCAATCTGGACATCGCCCTGCGTGGCGGCGACCGAATTCTCGTCGAAGAAGACAGCCGGGCCTATACAGCGATCGGTGCCACCAGCCAGCAAGCCCGCGTGAGGTTCGAGACCAAGAACCTCTCGGCCATGGATGCATTGGCGCAGGTCGGCGGTCTGATATCGATTTCCTCTGATCCCACCGGTATCTTTGTGTTCCGCAATGAAAAGGCCGCGATTGCCAATCAGGTTCTGGGCCGCGACGATCTTCAAGGAGCGCAACGCCTCGTTTACGTGCTGAACCTGAAAGAGCCGAACGGCGTGTTTCAGGCCCGCGATTTCGTGATCCATGACGGTGATACGATTTACGTGACCGAGGCACCCTATGCCCAGTGGAGCAAATCAATTTCACTTATCGTAGGCGGGCTGACCCCCATCGCGAACGTCGCCACCCTGACCCAATAGGCATGACCGGCCAAGCGCCGACACCCGGAGATGATGAGCGTTCCCGGGTCTATGCCTATAATGGCGGCTTTCTGACACAGCGGCGGGTTCGACGCATACTGCATCTTACGGGTTTTGATCTGCGATTTGGACTGCCCGGCGCGGATGACCTCGTGGCCATTTGGGGCAACAGCCCGACGGCCCATCGCGGTCAGAAGGTCGCGCGAAATCGGAACGTACCGCTGTTGCGCGTCGAAGACGCATTCCTGCGGTCCATCCATCCGGGCCGGAGCGGAGAGCCTCCCATCGGGTTATTGCTGGACCGTTCGGGCCTGCATTTTGACCCGTCAGGCCCGTCCCATCTGGAACACATTCTAGCGCATGACCCCTTGGACGATACCGCAGTTCTGGATCGTGCGCGCGGAGCGATGGCCCGCATTCGCGAACATCATCTGAGCAAATACAACAATTTCGACACTGCTATCCAACCGCCCGACCCCGGTTACGTCCTCGTTGTCGATCAGGTGCGCGATGATGCGTCGGTTACAGCGAGCAATGGCAATGACGCCCTATTCCGCGAAATGCTGGTCTTTGCGCAAGAGGAACATCCCGGCGCGCGGGTGATCATCAAGACCCACCCCGAGACGCGCGCAGGCTTCCGGCCCGGATATTATTCTGAGGCAGATACCAGCAATCGGGTCAGCCTGCATGACGATCCGCTTAGCCCGTGGGACATCCTTGATGGCGCTGTCGGCGTCTATACGGTGTCTTCACATCTGGGTTTCGAAGCGATCCTTGCCGGGCATCGCCCCCGTGTCTTTGGTCAGCCGTTTTATGCAGGCTGGGGGCTTACGACGGATGAAAACCCGGTGCCGCGCCGCGCCCGCAGTCTCACGCGCGCGCAGCTCTTTGCCGCCGCCATGATTCTCTATCCCACATGGTACGATCCGTTTCGGGATCAGCTCTGCGAGCTGGAAACCGTGCTGGACAATCTTGAAGCGCAGGTCAGGGCCTGGCGCGAAGATCGCCGAGGATGGGTCGCAAGCGGCATCCGTCTTTGGAAACGCCGCCCGATGCAGCAGACATTCGGCTATGTGAAACGGATGAAATTCGACAGGGATCGCCGCAAATTCCCCGACCGTCGCCACATGATATGGGGCAGCGCTCCGACAATAGATGACGACACGATCCGGATCGAAGACGGATTTCTACGCTCGCGCGGGTTGGGCGCGACGCTGGTTCCTGCTCTGTCGCTCACCCTCGACGATCTCGGGATCTACTATGATCCCCGTCAGGCCAGCCGACTTGAGGCGCATATCACCGCCCGCACGACCTTGCGACCGGATCAAAGCCTGCGCGCCGAGAGGCTGATCACGATGCTCACGCGCAGCGGGCTTAGCAAATACAATGTTGGTGGGCCGGTCGCATCACTGCCCGAGGGCCATCGCATCCTGGTGCCGGGCCAGGTCGAGGACGATGCGTCGATCCGGCTGGGCACCGGCGACATTTCGACCAACGCGGCCTTGTTGCGTGCGGTAAGAAAGGCGCATCCGGACTCCATCCTGATCTACAAACCTCACCCCGATGTCGAGGCTGGCCTGCGCCCCGGAGTCATAGATACCGCGAACGCAGACGTGATCGCCAACGAAACCGATCCGTCTGCCCTGCTCGCGCAAGTCGACGAGGTCTGGACAATGACTTCGCTGCTCGGGTTCGAAGCGTTGCTGCGCGGTATCCCTGTGACCACGGTTGGTACGCCGTTCTATGCGGGATGGGGGCTGACCACCGATCTGGGTGACATACCCAAGCGGCGTCAGGCCCGTCCGGACCTGCTGGGCCTCGTACATGCGGCGCTGATCGACTATCCGCGCTATTTCGATCCGGTGACCCGACGGATTTGCCCGGTAGAAGTGGTTGTTGATCGCCTCAACGATGCCTCAGTCCCCCAACCCGGCCCGGTCAATCGAACGGTGTCAAAGCTGCAAGGACTGTTTGCGACCTACGCCTATCTTTGGCGGTGATCCGGCCAGCGACTCCGACAATCAGATCGCGCGACGCCAGCGATGCAGTATATCCGGCCCGACCCGGCCCGTTTCGATCAACTCAAAGCGCGGCGCACTTGCCAGATGCGTGATGCCAAGACCGCCGATTGCGGGCAACCCATCGGCCCCAATGGCAAGCCCTGCGGTGAAACCAACCAGCTCGTCCACCAGATCGGCGGCCAGCAACGACGCCGCCAACGCGCTGCCCCCTTCGCAGAACACCCGTGTCAGCCCTGCATCGCCGAGCTGGCGCAGTATCTCGTTCGGATCGAGCTGCACCCCGCGCGCACCGCAGGGCAGCAAACGCGCGCCCAACCCAGTCCACGCCCGCAACCGTTCGGCGTCGGCCCCTTCGCCATGGCAGATCCACAAGGGAACCTCGCCCGCCGTGCGTGCCAATTTCCCCATGAATGGCAGATCAAGATAGCGGGATACCACCACGCGCACCGGTTGCTGCGCGATGCCCAGATCGCGCACGGTCAGTGATGGATCATCCGCCCGCGCCGTACCGGCACCGACCATCACCGCGTCATGGCGCGCACGCATCCCATGCACCGCTCGACGCGCCATCGGTCCGGTGATCCATTGGCTCTGTCCGGTTTCGGTGGCGATCCGACCGTCAAAGCTGCTGGCAAGTTTCAGCGTGACAAGAGGACGGCCTTGTTCGGTTCTCAGGAAGAACCCGGCGTGATCCCGCGCGGCCTCATCCGCCAGTACGCCAGTGGTCAGGTCGATGCCATGTTCGCGCAATCTGGCAAACCCCTGCCCTGCAACCCGCGCATCACTATCCTCGATGGATGCGACGACCCGCGCGACACCTGCTGCGATCAACGCGTCGGTGCAAGGCGGTGTCTTGCCGTGATGAGAGCAAGGCTCAAGCGTGACATAGGCCGTTGCACCGCGCGCCAGATCACCAGCCTGCGCCAAGGCCATGGTTTCGGCGTGGGGTCGCCCGCCCGGTTGAGTCCATCCCCGCCCGACGATGCGCCCCTCTTGCACGACCACACAGCCGACAGCGGGATTTGGCCAGCATCGTCCTTGTCCGCGGCGGCCCAAAGACAGGGCCAGCGCCATAAAGCGTGTGTCGCTGTCGGTCACTCTTCCGGCGTCTGTGGGCGCAGTTCGTGGACAAAATCCTCAAAGTCGTCTGCCGCCTGAAAGTTTTTGTAAACACTGGCAAAACGCACGTAGGCAACCGTATCGATCCGGGCCAAAGCCTCCATCACGATCTCGCCGATCTTGCTGGATGGAATATCGGTTTCACCCATGCTCTCAAGCCGGCGAACTATACCCGAGATCATCTGATCAATGCGTTCCGGTTCAATCGGGCGCTTCTGCATCGAAATGCGAATCGAACGTTCCAGTTTATCCCGGTCAAAGTCTTCGCGCTTGCCGTTTGTCTTGATTACCACGAGGTCGCGCAGCTGTACCCGCTCATAGGTTGTGAACCGGCCACCGCAAGCCGGGCAGAACCGCCGCCGCCGGATCGAAACGTGATCTTCGGCGGGACGTGAATCCTTGACCTGTGTGTCGATATTTCCGCAAAACGGGCAGCGCATCAGCCGTCCCCCTATGATTTCTGCCACTTGTTGTGGGTGCTCTGGCCCACTTGCCGAGAATTATAGGCGAGCCGCTAGGATTTGGGTAGGGGGGAATTCACACCGCAAGATACGGAAGTCAGGCCAAATGCGCGACCACATGCCGGTGGTGCGGCGCCGTGCGGTGTTCAAAGAGATAGACTCCCTGCCACGTGCCAAGGAGCGGCCTTGCATCCGATACAGGGATCGACAGGCAGACTGGCAACAGCGCCGATTTGATATGCGCCGGCATATCATCGGGGCCTTCATAGGTGTGGCGCAGATAGGACATGGCAGGATCAGTACCTGGTGGAACCAAACGATCAAAGAAATCGGTCAGATCGTCCCGAACCTCGGGGTCAGCGTTTTCCTGAATCACCAGCGAACAAGATGTGTGCCGCACGAAGAGTGTAAGAAGGCCAGTCCGGCACCTCGTGTTCCTCACCCAACCGGTGACATCGCGCGTAAATTCGTACAGCCCCGGACCATGGGTTTCGATGATGAATTCGGTCTGATCGGCCACGCTAACCTGCGCCCTATCCGGCGCGGCCCATTTGCGGCACGCAATAGTTCCACGCACCCCACGCGCTGAGGTTGTCGCCCGTCCTGGTCACAGTCAGCAGCAATCCCGGCTTTAGGTCTGCGTTCGCTGGTGGGTCGAGCGAGAACTGAACAGCAGATTTGGCATTCTCGGTCTCGGACCGACCGCGCGGTCGTGAAATATAGATGCGCTGTTCGATTGGCACGCCAAGCACGCGGCGTGCATAGTCTCCGGCTGCGCACCAGTATTCGGTGCTGGAAATACCGCCGCGGCCAATCACTTCGAAAGACGTCGCCGAGAGTGGATTGACCACATGACTGTTGGTGGCGCGCCAAGCCGATGCAGGCGTCGCCGTGTACACTATTGCAAGGATAATGGAAAAAGCGAGATATCGGGTCTTCCGAACATTATTTAGCATGGGCTTACCACCTATCCCAGATCGCCGGACCGTCATACTGATAACAATACCAAACGGCCGTATGGCGCGCGAGATTGTCACCAGCGCGCTTGACGGTAAGCGAGTATCCGGTGCTGGTATCGGCGCCCGCTGGCGGTGACATCGAGAACTGCACTGCCTTGCGTCCCGGACGCGTTACGCTGGAACCGATCGGCTTCCAGATATAGATACGAGCGACAGCCGGCACACCGATCACCCGTTGGGCGAAATCCCCTGCACCGCACCAGAAATCGGCGGCGCTGGTGCCTACCCCGGCGACCACCTCCCACACTGTTTCGGAAACTGGAAATACTTCGAGCCGGTTAATGGCCCACCATGCGCTCCCCCATGTTGGGATCACGGCCAAGAACGCTGCCAGTGTCACGCTCGTCGCTATTTTCATTGGTTCACCTCGCGCTGTATGACGCCGTGGCTCTGTTGCCTGTTTCGATAAACCTAGCACGGTCTGATCGGGTTGTCTCGCCACCCCCTAAAAGATCGGTGCGACCTGACAATACCCGTGCGCCTGCTGAACGGTCATGCTCTCGCCTACTTTCAAGGCATTCAGGCTAAGCGAGGGTGGTGCGGGTGTTATGCCTGCCGCCTTTGGGTCGAGCGTGAACTGAACCGACGAGCGCCGCCCGGTCGTAACGCTTGGTGCTCGGCCGCGAGCGATATAGAGGCGGGCTTGCCATGACGCTCGCAATTCACGCTGGGCATAATCAGCCGCGCTGCACCAAAAGACCTGCCCATTTCCACTGCTCTTTGGGACAACCTCAAAAACATTGGAGTTGACTGGATTCACGCGCGCACCCAACTTGCTTGTAAAGGCGTCGCCCGTCTGCGGAATCGCCAAGGCTAGTCCGGCGATCAGCGCAAGGCCTGTGATCTTGTTCTTCATGAGGTTTCTCCGATTGGGTGTGAACCAACGATAGAGCGGTTGTGAGATGTGCAAAGGGCGATCACGGCGTGTTTATCGGCGATAACCCGCGGCTGCCTCGCCAGACGGCCATTCAACAAAAGATGCCAGTGCAAAAAACCCCGCCGAAGGGACGGCGGGGTTTCTGTATTGACTACTGATCGAGGAAACTGCGCAGCTTGCGACTGCGACTTGGGTGTTTGAGCTTGCGCAATGCCTTGGCCTCGATCTGGCGGATCCGCTCGCGTGTCACGCTGAACTGTTGCCCGACCTCTTCCAAGGTGTGGTCGGTGTTCATCCCGATCCCGAACCGCATCCGCAACACGCGTTCTTCGCGTGGAGTCAGGCTTGCTAGGACGCGGGTCGTGGTTTCCTTGAGGTTCTCCTGAATTGCGGAGTCCAAAGGCAGAACCGCGTTCTTGTCCTCGATGAAATCGCCAAGCTGGCTGTCTTCCTCATCGCCGATCGGCGTTTCCAGAGAAATCGGTTCCTTGGCGATCTTCATCACCTTGCGAACCTTCTCAAGCGGCATCTGCAGCTTTTCCGCCAGTTCTTCTGGTGTCGGCTCGCGTCCGATCTCGTGCAGCATTTGGCGACCGGTACGAACCAGCT
The DNA here is from genome assembly GCF_039973035.1 of Sedimentitalea sp. NCBI lineage: Bacteria > Pseudomonadati > Pseudomonadota > Alphaproteobacteria > Rhodobacterales > Paracoccaceae > Sedimentitalea > Sedimentitalea sp. The sequence goes on along the minus strand of NZ_JBDWLR010000042.1, from coordinate 311,069 downwards.
TGTTGATCGTTTCGATCATGTGCACCGGAATACGGATCGTGCGTGCCTGATCCGCAATCGAGCGGGTGATCGCCTGCCGGATCCACCACGTCGCATAGGTGCTGAACTTGTAGCCCCGGCGATACTCGAACTTGTCCACCGCCTTCATCAGGCCGATATTGCCTTCCTGAATAAGATCAAGGAATTGCAGACCACGGTTCGTGTATTTCTTGGCGATCGAGATAACCAGACGCAGGTTGGCCTCGACCATTTCCTTCTTGGCTTGACGGGCTTCTTTCTCGCCTTTTTGAACCTGCTGAACGATGCGTCGGAATTCGCTGATATCAAGACCGACATATTGCCCGACCTGGGCCATGTCATTGCGCAGTTCTTCGACCTTGTCCGATGAGCGTTCAATGAACATCTTCCAGCCGCGACCCGGCTTTTCCGCCATGTCGCTGAGCCAGTTGGGATCAAGTTCCCGGCTCCGATAGGCATCAATGAACTCGCGCCGGTTGATCCGCGCCTGATCCGCCAGTTTGACCATGGAGCTGTCCAGCGACATGATCCGCCGGTTGATCCCGTAAAGCTGGTCAATCAACGCGTCGATCCGGTTGTTGTGCAGGTGCAATCCGTTCACCAGCTCAACGATTTCCGAACGCAGCGCCTGATAGGTTGCCTCGGCCGCATCGCTAAAGGAATCGTCTTCGTTCAGGGTTGCGGAAATACGGCTGTCCTGCATTTCGGACAGTTGCGCATAGTCGTTGGAGATCGTTTCAAGGGTGGTCAGAACCTGATCCTTGAGCGCGGCCTCCATCGCCGCAAGGCTCATGTTGGCTTGTTCATCCTCGTCATCGTCATCGTCTTTGGCGATGGGGTTGCCATCCGCATCCAGCTCCTGAGTTTCCTCTTCCGCTGGTTTTTCGGTCTTGGCGTTGGCGTCGACAACAGGGGCCTGAACCTCTTCGTCTTCGTCCAGTTGATCGCCGAATGTCGTCTCGAGATCGATCACATCACGCAGCAGGATGTCTTCGCTAAGCAGTTCGTCATGCCAGATCGTGATCGCCTGAAAGGTCAGCGGGCTTTCGCAAAGCCCGGCAATCATCGTGTTGCGCCCTGCCTCGATCCGCTTGGCGATGGCGATCTCGCCTTCGCGGCTGAGCAGCTCGACACTGCCCATCTCGCGCAGATACATGCGCACAGGATCGTCTGTGCGGTCCAGCTTTTCGGTGGTGCCGGTCGAAACGGTGACTTCGCGCGCGCTCTCGGTTGTCGCGACTTCGGTCGAGCCCTTTTGCTCTTCCTCTTCGGCCTCTTCATCCTCGATGATATTGATGCCCATCTCGCTGAGCATCGACATCACGTCTTCGATCTGTTCGGAGTTGACCTGATCTGGCGGCAAAACCTGATTGAGCTGGTCGTAGGTGATGTAACCCTTTTCGCGCGCCTCGCCGATCATTTTCTTGACGGCGGTCTGGCTCATATCGAGCGAAATCTCGGCGTCCTGATCGTCAGACTTGCGGTCGTCATTGTCTTTGGCGGCCATGCGTTGCTCCTGCTAGGGCGTCTCGGGTGATTCGATTGGAACGAATCATTAGCGTGATCTGCTGATTCGGCTACCCATCTACCCGTTTTTCTTTAGTGATTCTTTACCAAAACACATCACCGTTGCGATTTGGGTTGCCCGATCTGCTGCAACAAGGCCTCAAAACGCTCGCGTTCGTCCTTGTTGATTCGCGCGCCATTGTCGCCGGTGTCATACTCTGCCTTGTCTTCGTGTTCACTGCGTGCAGCCCGGTTACGGGCTTCGGCGGCCTGCGACAGCCGCCATGTCAAAGCCTCATCGGCGCCGCCCGCGACATCTTCGAGGGCTTCGGCAATTTCGGCAGTTAGCCCGCGTTGCGTGGTGAGTTTGGCGAGTTCTTCGGTCAGCGTCATGCGCGCCAGTTCAACATCGCCCGGGTTTCGAACGCAGGGGCTGATTGCGACATGGCGAAGGGCATGAAGATTTTCAAGGGTACCGGGACCAATTTCCTCGGCGAGGATGTCAGATAGTGACCGTTCCTGCGTATCCGCGTGGCGCAGAACCAGATCACGCAGCCGGGCGTGGGTGGGATCGGCGCAGGCCATCCGTTCCAAATCGCTCTCGAATTCAGAGACGACTTTGGGCGTGGCGATGATCGTGGCCAGAATGACCGCTTCGCGCAGATGTATCTGGGCGGCGTCATCCGCAGCGACAAGCAGGGATGTTTTAGTTCCGGCCATCGGAACGGGCGTTGCCTTTTGCCCCGGCTTCCAGGGTTTGCGCCCTACCCCGGTTCTGCGCGGCGAAAACAGTTCCCACCGCAAATCCTTGATCGCCTGCCCGTAATGCCCCCTGATCGACGGATCGCGAATTTGCTGAATCCGCTCGCGCAGCGTCGCATCCAGTGCTGCCCTGCGCTCGGGGCTGTCAAAGGATTTGCCCTCGGTCTCACGCTGCCAGAGCAATTGCACCATCGGAATCGCATCATCCAGCAGCTTCTTCATCGCGCCAGCCCCGCGATCACGGATCAAATCATCTGGGTCCATCTTCTCCGGCATGATCGCGAACCGCAGGCTTTGCCCCGCCGCGAGCAACGGTAATGCGAGGTCAATAAGGCGCATCGCGGCACGCAGGCCTGCCGTGTCACCATCCAGCGCGATGATCGGTTCAGGCGCGATCCGCCACAACAGTTGCAGCTGGTTCTCGGTGATTGCCGTCCCCAAAGGGGCCACCGACGCATCGAACCCGGCAGACGCCAGCGCGACAACGTCCATGTAACCCTCGGCCACGATCAGCGGCTTGCCCTTGCCCGCCGCGCTGCGCGCCGGGCCGTGGTTGTAAAGGCTCCGCCCTTTGTCAAAAAGTTCGGTTTCCGGTGAGTTCAGATATTTTGCATTGTCGTTCGGGTCCATGGCCCGCCCGCCAAAAGCGATGCAACGCCCTCTCGCATCCCGGATCGGAAACACGATGCGATTGCGAAACGTGTCATAGGGCTTGCCGCCTTTGGTCGACGGTTTGGCCAACCCCGCCGCCAGTATCATGTCGTCCGGAACAGATTTTCCGCGCAGATGATCCCACAGGCCCTGCCAGCCATCGGGCGCAAAGCCGATCTCCCATCGCTCCTGCCCCTCAGCCCTAAGACCGCGCCGGTCGAGATAGTCGCGCGCCTCCGCCGCTGCACTTGTCTTGAGTTGCAGGCGGAAAAACTGTACCGCCTGCTCCATCACCTTGGCCAATTCACTGCGCCGGTCAGTCTTTTCCTGCGCTTTGGGATCACGCGCGGGCATGTTCATCCCTGCTTCCCGCGCAAGGATTTTGACCGCTTCCATGAACCCGACATTCTCGGTTTCGGTGATAAAGGAAATCGCATCACCCTTGGCGTGACAACCAAAGCAGTAATAGAATCCCTTGCGGTCATCGACATGGAAGGACGCGGTTTTTTCCTGATGGAACGGGCACGGTGCCCACATGTCGCCTTTGCCCTGATTGGACTTCCGCGCGTCCCAGGTCACCTTGCGTCCGACCACCTGTGACAGGCTGGCCCGAGAGCGAAGTTCTTCCAGAAAACCCGGCGGCAGCGACATATCAGTTCTTCAGATTCTTTTGCATTTCCTGAATCTGGTCCCAGTTTTCAAGACACTGCTGTTCCATGTTCGCACCCAGATCGGTCTTTTTCAGATCGCGCTTTTTCTGGCTGTAGACAAATTCGGTCAATTGCGGGATCGCCGCATTGTAGTTTGCAGGCCAGGTCGGGTTGGATGCCGCGATGGTCGACGCCACATCCGCCTGTTTTACCCGGTCAAGCCGCGCCTTCTGAATGGCGCTGATGACCTGCGCCTGATAGCCACAGCTCTGCTCTTTGGTTTCAGCGGCCAGAAGCGGCGAGGCAAATAGACAAGCGACAAGCGCAAGACGGATCATTGGTGTACTCCGGAATCAGTTTGGATCGAGATACTCTACCCGCGCGCCGCGACACCCTCCATAGCCGATCTGAGATCGTGAACGAGAGTCTCCGCCATCGACCGAAACACCATGATCTGGAACCTGTCCGCGTCAACGCGGGTAATCGAAGCGTTCATGTGCATCATCTGCGTGCGCAGGGTGTGCCCGATCTGAAATGTACTGTTCCGCAGATCAACAGGCACGAGGCGCGCCAACACATCTTCGGCCCCGGCTCCCTCCAGCGCAACAACCGCCCAGGCATCGCTTTGGTCGGTGAGCGCTGCATGCCCCGTCAGCGCAGGATCAGGATCGGCGCCGACCAGAAACACTTGTCCACGGGCAAACCATATCACTTGGACCTCGGCCTTATCGCTGAGCCGATTGGGCTCCGGAAGATCGACTTCATGCGAAGACTTCAGGATACCTGCAACCATCGCCTGTTTGCCTTTGAACGGCATGATCGAGGTCATCCTGCCAAGGTCAATCTCACTAAGCACGACATTGCCAATTTCCAGCGGCAACAATCCCTTGCAGGGCGTTCTTGCAACGAAATCACCCACGAACACGCCCTCCCTCGGGATCAAAGAACACCGGATCAACCACCTCGCACAGCGTCTCTACATCTCGCAGGTGATCGACGACGCGCACCTGCTGCCCATGCCGCGCCCGCCCGTTTTTTAGAAACCCAAGCGCCAGCATCTGGCCCAGCGTCGGCGAATACCCGACCGACGTGACATAGCCCTTGTCATTGACCCGCACGGCCTCGTCCTCTGGATCGAACAGATGCGCGCCCGCCGTCAATTGCTTGACATCTCCCGCCGGTCTGAGGCCAACCAACTGGTCGCGTTCCGGCCCTGACAGACCCTCACGCTCGCTCATGGTCTTGCCGATACAATCCTTCTTGGCAGAAACCATGCGCCCCATGCCGATGTCATCCGCCGTCGTCCGACCATGGATCTCGGCATGGGTGATGTGCCCCTTTTCAATTCGCAATACGTTCAGCGCCTCCATCCCGTAGGCACCGCCCCCCAAGGCCTCTGCGCGGTTGAGCAGCATCCGAAAGAGGCTGTCGCCATAGCGTGCCGGAACCGCAATTTCGTAAGCGTGTTCGCCCGAAAACGAGATCCGGAACAATCGCCCGGCGATGCCCCGCACCGACACCGCGCCACAGGCCATGAACGGCCAAAGATCGTCGTTCAGCGGCTTTTCCAGCAGTTCATTCAACAATTCGCGCGATTGCGGTCCAGCAATTGCGAACTGCGCCCACTGTTCGGTCACAGAGGTGAACGCCACATCCAGATCCGGACGCAATCCCTGATGCGCAAATTCAAGATGGCGCATCACAGGCCCGGCCGCCGCCGTTGTGGTGGTCATGAGATAGTGGTTTTCGCCCAGTCGCGCGGTCGTGCCATCGTCCATCACATGCCCGTCTTCGCGCAGCATCAGCCCATAGCGCACGCGACCGACCTTTAGCGTACTGAACGTATTGGTATAACGGAAATCCAGAAATGCGGCCGCATCCGGCCCCTGAATGTCGATCTTCCCGAGCGTGGACACATCGCAGATGCCAACCGCGTTGCGCACCATCGCAACCTCACGATCACAGGACTGCCGCCAAGTGGTTTCACCCGGCGCAGGAAAATAGCTCGGCCGGTACCAAAGCCCCGCCTCGATCATCGGCGCGTTTCGCTCGACACTGGCGACATGGCTGGTGGTAAACCGTTGCGGCGCAAAGCCCTTGCCCTGCCCTCCGGCCCCCATCGCGGCAATCGAAACCGGGCTATACGGCGGTCTAAACGTCGTCGTGCCTGTATCGGGAATGGCGCGCCCGGTGATATCGGCAAGGATCGCCAGCGCCGCGACATTCGAGTTCTTGCCCTGATCGGTCGCCATGCCTTGCGTGGTATAACGCTTCATATGCTCGACCGAGCGGAAGTTCTCGGTTGCTGCCTGTTTGACATCCTTGACCGTGACATCGTTCTGAAAGTCGAGCCATGCCCGCCCGCGCCCCGGCACCGCCCAAAGTGGCGACAGCCGATAGGGTTCGTCTTCAGCCGCCGGAATATCTATTCCCTGCGGTGTGCGCTCAAGATCAGCCAGCGCTGCCTTAGCCGCATCGGCCCCCGCGCGCAGGCAAGCGGCGGTCGAGAACGTCCCGTTACAGGCCCCCGCAGCGCGCAGACCCGGCACCGCGCCAGAAACGGGAACAAATGCCTGAATATCATCACGCCAAACCGGACGGCTATTGGTATGACAGGTCAGATGAAGCGTTGGGTTCCACCCCCCCGACATCGCCAGACAGTCGACCGCCAGATTGTCCTCACCGCTGACGCTGCGGATGGTAATGCTCTCCACCGCCCGGCGGCCCCTGCTGTTGGACACCATCGCGCCTTTGAACACCCGAACACCCGCCATATCCGGCGCGTCGTGTCGGCTATCGATCAAGGCGGCAACGTGAACCCCCGCCGCCTGCAGATCCCGCGCCGTGCGATGCGCATCGTCATTGTTGCCAAAAACCGCCACCTTGTGTCCCGGAACGACGCCCCAACGGTTTAGATACGCCCTGACCGCGCCCGCAGTCATGATGCCCGGCCGGTCATTGTTGCGAAACGCAACGGGCCGTTCGATCGCACCCGACGCCAGAATGGTGCGTTTGGCCACAATCCGCCAGAACGTCTCGAGCGGCAAGGCAGCGTGCCGCGCCCCGAGGTGATGGCCAACCCGCTCCAGCGCACCATAAGTGCCCTGATCGTAAGCTCCGGTCACAGTCGTGCGGGGCATCAGGCGTACGTTGGGCATCGCCGAAAGCTCGGCAACAACCTCATCGGTCCAAACGGCACCGGGCTTCCCATCCACCTCTTCGTTTTCGGCAAGCAATCGCCCGCCGGCACGGAAATCCTCATCTGCCAGGATCACGTCCGCCCCAGCGCGCGCAGCAACCAGCGCGGCCATCAATCCGGTCGGTCCGGCCCCGATCACCAGAAGATCACAAAAGGCAAAGGCCTTCTCATAGCAGTCAGGATTGTGATCCCCGGACAGGGCTCCCAACCCTGCCGCCCGCCGGATCACTGGCTCGTAAAGCTTTTCCCAGAACGCAGGTGGCCACATAAAGGTCTTGTAATAGAAACCGGCCCCCAGAAATGGCGCCGCCAGATCATTCACCGCCATTACATCCATGTTCAGCGATGGCCAACGGTTTTGGCTCTGTGCCTCAAGCCCGTCATAAAGCTCCTGCACCGTCGCGCGCATGTTGGGCTCCACCCCGGCCCCCGTTCCGATGGTCATCAACGCATTCGGCTCTTCGCTTCCGGCGCTCAGAACTCCACGGGGCCGATGGTATTTAAAAGACCGCCCGACCAGCCTGACACCATTCGCCAAGAGCGCCGAAGCCACGGTATCACCTGCAAATCCCTGATGAACTGCGCCATCAAAGCTGAACCGCACTGGCGTTGTGCGATCCACCAGACCCTTTCCCGCCAGCCTCATGCCCCAGCCTCCGCGCGGACATCCGCAGCCAACATGGTTCCCAGCACTTCATGGCTGACTGTGTCGCGCGTCACTACGATCCAGGCCCCGCATCCCGCCTCGTGATACCACAGGTCTCGCGTGACCCCTGCGGGGTTCTCACGCAGATGGACATAGTCGTCCCATGCCGCCTCATTCGCATCAGGCAATGGCCGATCCAGCGCCACCGCAGCGCCTTGATAATAAAACTCGCGCCGATCCCGTTCGCCGCAAACCGGACAGGTGATCCTCATGCGCCGCACCCCAATTTCATCTTTGCAACAATACTCCCGCCGGAGGCTCCCATCCTGTCCTCCATCGCCTAGTGCAGATTATGCTGAGAGCCGGTGCCCTCTTCATCCAAAAGCCCCCGCCCGGTGCGGAACCGATCCAGTCCAAACCGGGTCGCTGCCCCATGTGGACGATCCGTTGCCATCAGATGCGCAAAACAATTCCCCGAGGCCGGCACGGCCTTGAACCCGCCATAACACCAGCCGCAGTCGATATAGAGCCCATCTATTCCCGTCTTGTCGATAATCGGCGAGCCGTCCGGCGTCATGTCCATGATACCGCCCCAACTGCGCAGCACTCTCGCCTTGCCGATCATCGGCATCAGGGTCATCCCGGCCTCCATGACGTGCTCGACCATCGGCAAATTACCCCGCTGCGCATAAGAGGCATAGAAATCGAGATCACCACCAAACACCAACCCGCCTTTGTCGGACTGGCTGATATAGAAATGCCCCATGCCAAAGCTGATCACATGGTCGATCACCGGCTTCAGACCCTCGGTGACAAAAGCCTGTAAGACATGGCTCTCGATCGGCAATCGCATCCCAGCCATCGCCGCAACCTGGCCGGATCGTCCGGCGACCACGATGCCGACTTTCTTGGCCCGAATTTCTCCGCGTGTCGTCTGAACGCCCCGGACCTTGCCGTTCTCGATATCAATCCCGGTCACTTCGCAGTTCTGGATGAGGTCGACCCCGCGTTGTTCCGCACCGCGCGCATAACCCCAAGCGACGGCGTCATGGCGCGCCGTTCCTCCACGCGGGTGGTAGAGTCCCCCATAGATCGGGAAACGTCCATTGTCGAAATCGAGATAGGGCAGATGAGCACGCACGCCTTCGCGATCGAGCAATTCCGCATCGTCGCCCTGGTTGATCATCGCATTGCCGCGCCGCGCAAAGGCATCGCGCTGCCCGTCGGAATGAAACAGATTGATCAGGCCCCGCTGCGAATGCATGACGTTATAGTTCAGGTCTTCTTCCAACCCTTCCCACAACTTCAGTGAGTGGGAGTAGAACTCCGAATTGCCCTGCAGAAAATAGTTGGCCCGCACGATGGTCGTGTTGCGCCCCACATTGCCGCCACCGATGTAGCCCTTCTCAAGCAAGGCGATATTGGTCAGCCCGTGTTCCTTGGCAAGGTAATAGGCCGTACTCAGACCATGCCCTCCGCCTCCGATGATGATGATATCGTATTCGGATTTGGGTTCGGGATCACGCCAGTGAGGCGTCCAACCCCGATTCCCGGTCAGCCCTTCTTTCAGGACTCGAAGACCAGAAAACCGCATATCATTCCCCTAATGCGAGGGCACGAAAACCAGCCCGCACCCGCCTGTTTTCCAAGACCTAGCAGCGCCTTTAAAGAAAACCCAACGGAAATTTGGCTTGGCACCGATCGAATGTGGGATCACGCAAAATTTCAGCGCGCCCACGGCGTTCTGGCGCACATTCGCTATATATCTTGCTTAGCCACTCAGCCCGCGCAATGAAACGCACGGGCTGGAGGAAAATGGCAAATGCGGTACGAACATCCGAAGTCCCGTTCACGCACCGTTGCTATTGCCCGTTCAGAGGCCCTTGGCGCGGTAGCTCGCGGCGACTTTGGTGATCGAAACAAGATAGGCAGCTGTCCGCAAGTCATCTACATCGTCGCGTGAATGCCAGACCTCGCGCATCGACTGATAGGCCGTGCGCATCGTGTCATCCAGACCGGACCGCACCAGTTCGAGTTCGCCAGCGCCACGCAGGTACTTTTTCTTGAAGTCCGGCGACATCGACCAAGCATCACCAAGATAACGATCCAGGCGCTCTAGCTCGTCCACCACCAACTGGTGACGCGCTTCTTCCTGCCGGCGTTGCATCCGGCCAAACCGAATGTGACTCAGGTTCTTGACCCATTCGAAATACGAAACGGTCACACCACCAGCATTGGCATACATATCGGGAATGATGACGGTTCCCTTAGCGCGCAGGATATCGTCCGCCCCTGCGGTAATGGGTCCGTTCGCCGCCTCGATGATCAACGGCGCCTTGATTCTGTCCGCATTGCTGAGGTTGATCACACCTTCCAGCGCCGCAGGTATCAGGATGTCGCATTCTTCTTCCAGAACTGCGGCACCTTCGGCCGTGTGCGCCGCGTCAGGGAAGCCTGTCACACCACCACGACCGCGAATCCAGTTGAACACCGCTTCAACATCAAGACCGTCCGGATTAAACAGCGCCCCATCCCGCTCGATAATGCCCGTGATGACCGAACCGTCTTCCGCGGCCAGGAATTTCGCCGCGTGATAGCCCACGTTCCCCAAGCCCTGAACAATGACTCTCTTGCCCTCCAGTGACCCGGACAACCCGGATTTGGCCACATCCTCGGGGTGTCTGAAGAACTCTTGCAGGGCATATTGCACACCCCGCCCCGTGGCCTCGACCCGTCCCGCGATACCGCCGGCATTCGGCGGCTTGCCGGTGACGCAGGCACGCGCGTTGATATCCGTGGTGTTCATTCGGGCGTATTGATCGGCGATCCATGCCATCTCGCGCTCGCCCGTCCCCATGTCAGGTGCAGGCACGTTCTGGCTGGGATGAATCAGGTCGCGTTTGGCCAGTTCATAGGCAAAGCGACGGGTGATCTGCTCAAGCTCATGCTCGTCATATTGGCGCGGATCGATCCTCAGGCCGCCTTTTGAGCCACCAAAGGGGGTCTCTACCAACGCGCACTTATAGGTCATCAGCGCGGCCAGCGCCTCGACCTCGTCCTGATTGACACCCATTGCGAAACGGATACCGCCCTTGACAGGCTCCATATGTTCAGAGTGCACGGACCTGTAACCCGTAAAGGTCTGGATCTGCCCACGCAGGCGGACACCAAAGCGCACCGTGTAGGTTGCATTGCACACTCGGATCTTTTCTTCCAACCCCGGCGGCAGGTCCATCAGCGCCACGGCGCGGTTGAACATCAGATCGACGCTTTCGCGAAATGTCGGCTCGTTTCTCTGATTCATGCGTTTCTCCTCCCGAACGTTCACAACGACTCACTTGCGCTGTGTTCTAGAAGCCAACCTATGACGAGATGGTGAAGTTTGGCGACATATTTGACATGATCCTGTACATACCAGCACAAAATCGACCATAATACGCGTCGGAAAGGATGGATGGTTCGGTAGAGAGTCCCTGCTATGATAGGGTTAGGATTATACTAAATATGTAGATAATACGCGCAATGCGGCGCGATTTGTGTCCAAATTTCGTCACGTTCCGCAACCATAGAGTAATAGATTTTTCTATCCGATGTCCCTATTAGAGCGGATGAGGTTTAACGATGGGTTCTAACGCCAAAGTCAGCAGACTGAACCGTCTTGACAGACGATCAGCGTGCGCATCTGCGCTCGCCAGTTTTCTGCGTCGGTTCGCACGCGACGACAGTGGCGCGATGCTGGTGTTTGGCGTCTATACATTTCTCATCATCTTGATGGTCGCAGGTATCGGCATCGACTTCATGCGCTTTGAACGCGACCGTTCCAAACTTCAGGCCACGTTGGACCGTGCTGTGCTCGCGGCGGCAGATCTTGATCAGCCGATGAACCCTTCGGAGGTCGTCGAAGACTACTTTGCGAAATCGGGGCTGGGCGATTACCTCACCTCGGTCACGGTCGACCAAGGACTCGGCTATCGCGTGGTGTCAGCTACGGCCAGCACCGAGATCGACACCCAGTTCATGCATATGAGTGGTGTTGACACCTTGACCGCCCCCGCCGCAGGCACAGCCGAGGAACGCATCGATGGGGTCGAGATTTCCTTGGTGCTGGATGTCTCCGGGTCAATGAACAACAACAACCGCCTGACCAACCTGATCACGGCGGCGCAAGAGTTTGTTGACACCATGGCGGACAACAGCGCCGATGGCGACATGACCATGTCGATCGTCCCCTATGCAACGCAGGTCTCTGTGCCACAAACCCTCATGGAGCAGTTCAATGTCTCCGAGGAACACCGGTATTCGAATTGCATCAACTTTGAGAGCGCCGATTTCGATACGGCATCTCTCTCATATGCCAACCAATACCAGCGCACGATGCATTTTGATCCGTGGAATGAATTCAATGGTCTGAACCAAGACGAGATCACTCTCGTCGGAAATGACATAGAACGGGACTCCCTACCCGTCTGCGAGGCTGATCTGAATCGTCAAATATTGCTTATGCAATCCGATCCGGATGCTTTGAAAAGCTATATCAGAAACCTGACGGCCCGCGGCAACACCTCGATTGACGTTGGCATGAAGTGGGGTACAGCCCTGCTCGATCCCAGCCTGCGCACCGCCGTAAATTCACTCAGCACGATTGGCGAAGTTCCGGAAAGTGCCGCGAACCTGCCGACAAATTACAACGATGGCGAAACGCTCAAGGTGATTGTGCTGATGACCGATGGCCAGAACACCGATCAGTATTTTGTCAACGAGGGTTTTCGCGAGGGTCCCTCTGATATCTTCTACAACATCGACGAAAAGGCTTACTCGATCTACCACCCACCAGCCGAAGCCTATTTTTGGCCCGACGACAACAAGGGGCACTATGACCGGCATGGCAATTGGGTAAATGACGGGAACAAATGGGCCGATCACCCGTATGGAGCAAACCATCCCGATGACAGCATTGAGGGATGTATCGGGGATACCCCGGGCGATTGGTCGTGCAGGGAATGGTCACAACCGGGCACCCCGGTCAACATCAGCTATCCGGACCTATGGGCGCACGTCACGCTGAAGGCGAACCTGTACGAAAACTATTATCCGTTCATGTCACCATCGGAAGCCAACAGAAAATGGTATCACGACATTCGCAATTATGTGGATACCTGGGTCAAGAATGGGCGTACCGAACGTATCTGCGATGTCGCCAAGGACAACAACATCATCGTGTTCACGATTGGCTTTGACGCGCCATCGGGTGGTGTTGATATGCTGAAATACTGCGCCAGCTCCGACGCGCATTTCTTTGAGGTAAAACGAGATGCAGACGGCGAAAAGATTCGGATTGCCTTTTCGTCGATCGCGTCGTCGATCCGCAAGCTGAGACTGACGCAGTGATGCGCCGGGTTTCGATCCTGATACGGCGCTTTCTGCGTTCAGAGAACGGCAACGGGACTGTTGAATTTGCCATCACCTTCCCTGCAATGCTGCTCTTCATGCTATCGGGTATTGAACTGGGTATGATGACGCTGAACCATTCCAGCCTCGAGCGAGCAATGGACCTGACCGTACGCGATATCCGCCTCAGCACAGGCTCTGCCCCGCAGCACGACGCGATCAAGGACCTGATCTGCGACCGCGCCGGTTTCATCAGCAATTGCAAATCCAACCTCAGGCTCGAGATGATCCAGGTCGATCCGCGAAACTGGGGGAACGTTGCGCGCGAAGCCAGCTGTACGGACGCATCCAGAAACGTGCAGCCTAAGATAAACTTCAAGAATGACGCAGGCGACAACGAACTGATGATCCTGCGCGCCTGCGCCAAGATTTCGCCGGTGTTTCCCACCACCGGACTTGGCAAGAACATCGCGAAGGACGGCGCCGGTCAATACGCGCTGGTGTCCACCTCTGCGTTTGTGCAGGAGCCGAGGTAGACCATGCGACCTGCACAACTCCGCACCTTTCTCGCAAATTTCTGGAACGACACGCGCGGCAGCGTGACCGTAGAATTCATCCTTGCGATGCCGTTTGTATTCTGGGCGTTCATGGCGTCCTACGTCTATTTTGACGGCTATCATCAAAGCACCGCGAACCTGAAAGCGGCCTATACGATCAGCGATCTGATTTCTCGGGAAACGACTGATATCAACGACGCCTACGTCGACAGCATGTACGAACTCTTTGGGATGATGACCCACACGCCGAGCGACATTGCACTGCGCATATCAGTCATCCGCTGGGACGAATCCGAGAACCGGTATCACGTCAACTGGTCGGCAAACCGTGGTTTTCCGGGCGAGATGAACGACGGAACGGTCAGCCAGTATGCAGGCAGGCTCCCCACCATGCCAGACAATGAGATCGTTATCCTGGTAGAGACGGAAAACACGTTCACCCCGCTGTTCAGGATCGGCATGGAAAAAACCAAGCTGGAGAACTTTGTGTTTACCCGGCCCCGGTTCGTCGATCAGATCAAGTGGGACGGGCAAAGCAGTCTCGGGTGAACACTCGTACCGAACTGCAACATCTCTACTGACCTCGATCAGCGCTGCGCCGCGACGAGTTCCGCGAGACGGTCCGCCATGAAACGGGCCTGATGCCCCGGTACGACGCCGCCCACGCCGACCTGACGACCAATCCGCCACCACAGACCGGGCCGCCAGATTTTCCCACTTGGTGCATGGGTGCGCAGCACAAATCCGTTTGAAGGTTTGAATGCAAGAAATCCCCGGTCCAAGGACGCAATTTCGTCCAGTCTGGCGATAGAAATGCCGCTGCTGTCCCGCAAGCCTTCGCTGGTCAGCTCAATGCGATGCCGGGTTGCCTGATAGAGCCGCGCACCAATGACCAGAGAAAATATCCCAAGCGCTATGGCAAAGACGCTCAGCAACGCTGACGACCCCGCCTGCACCCCGGTATAGATCAAAAGCACCGAGACACCGACAAGCGTCGCCACCGCCATCCAGCGCCGAAACGCCGTGGCCTCTACCACTGCGATAACATCCGATTGCATGGCGACCTCCTGCCGATTGCGTCACAAGGCGCATATCGCAGTCCGATGCTCGATGTACAGGCGGTCTCTATCCATCGCGCGCGATGATGACCTCAGCGCCGGGTTCTTCGGGTTCATCATCAACCATCTCAGTCGGAAATCCGGGCGCGCGGATATCGAGGCCTGTGGCTTCCTCAAGGCGCCGGATGATGTTGGGCGAGAGTTCACGCGAGCCAAAGCGTTCGATACCATCCGCAAAGATGTCGATCAGTTTCGGGCTGATCTCCAAGGGTACTCCGGCACGATCGGCCACCTGTTGAAACAGGCCGATGTCCTTGGCTACTAGGTCCATGGTGAATGAAATGTCGCGGCTGCCGTTCAGGATCACCTGGCTTTCGGTTTCATGCACGAAACTCGTCCCGGAACTGATCCGGATCGCCTCGTAGGCCACGTTCAGATCCATGCCAGCGGCCTTGGACACAACCAGCGCCTCGGCGCAGCTGACCAGATTGGCGGTGGCGAGATAGTTGGTCACCACCTTGAGAACACTGGCGCTGCCGAGATCGCCGGTATGGAGAACACGTCGCCCCATCGTGGTCAGCAAAGGCAGAACCCGTTCAAACGTTGGACGCGCACACCCGGCAAAGATGCTGATGTTGCCACTGTCGGCCCGATGACACCCGCCGGATACCGGGCAGTCAACGGCTGCACCACCCCGCGCCTGTACTGCATCGCCCAATCGCCTGACCTCGGCCTCGTCAGTGGTGGACATTTCCAACCAGATCTTGCCCGGACCGACCTCTTCCAGCATTTCGGACATCACCGCATCGCTGGCTGCCGGGCTTGGCAGACAGGTAATCACCACATCGCAGTCCCGCATCATGGCCGCAGGATTGCCCCCGGCGACTGCGCCGCGCGCGACAAACGCGTCGACAAGCTCCGGATTCAGATCATGGACCGACAGGTCGATCCCGTTGCGCAGCAAGCTCCCCGAAAGCTTGCCACCGACATTTCCCAATCCAACGAATCCAACGCGCATCATGCCGTCTCCCCTGACAAATTCCTCAAAGCCTGTTCTGTCAAATCGCCACGGTCTGATCCATTTGCGACCTTATAATCCCGAAACGTCACCGCGTCGAACTACCCTTCGCTCCATTGGGTTCTCTGCGCATCTACGCACAGGTCCAGTTTGGGAACGGCATTTGCGAAGCATCATTTCACACCTATCTTTTGTTTAACGAAACACAGCGCAGGAGTCAGAACCATGTCCCTCAGACCAACGCTCGAAACTCGCAAGGCGATACCGACCATGGAAGGTGCCGGCGTAAAGCTGCACCGCGCTTTCGGGTTTCAGGATCCGACCGAACTCGACCCATTCCTGTTGTTCGATGATTTCCGCAATGACCGGCCAGAAGATTTCATCAAGGGATTTCCCTGGCATCCGCATCGCGGGATTGAAACCATCACCTATGTGCTGTCCGGCAGCGTCGATCACGGCGATTCGCTTGGCAACGCCGGGACGCTTGGGGCTGGTGACGTGCAATGGATGACCGCCGGATCGGGCATCATGCATCAGGAAATGCCGCACGGGAACGCCACCGGGCAGATGCACGGGTTCCAACTTTGGGGCAATCTTCCCACCGCGCAGAAAATGACCGCACCCCGCTATCAGGATGTGAGCGCTGCGAACATCCCCGAGGTCATAGATGACGACGGCACGCGGGTGCGCGTCATCGTAGGTGAATTCTGGGGCAAGACCGGGCCTGTCGATGGCATCGCGGCCGACCCTCAATACCTTGACGTGTCGGTGCCCGCAGGCGTGCGCAAGACGTTTCGCATCGACACCTATCGCCGGGCATTTGCCTATGTGTTCGAAGGGGCAGCAGCCTTTGTCGATGCCTCGGACCCAACTGGCATTCTGCTGGAAAAGGAAGTGGCCGGCCAAGAGGTCAATATCCGCGATCTGTCTGGTGACCGGACGCTCGTGCGGTTCGGCACCGGCGACGAGATCACTGTTCAGGCCGGTCCCGAAGGCGTTCGGTTCCTGTTGATCTCGGGGGCTCCGATTGACGAACCCGTTGCCTGGCACGGGCCGATCGTCATGAACACGCAGGCGGAACTAAGGCAGGCGATGAAGGATCTGCGCAACGGAACTTTTGTGCAAGCCGCCCATTAGCACCACCGCCCATCATTGATGATAACTGTTGCGCCTTTATTCAGGGCGCAACAGCCTTGCGGACCATATCCCAGTAGATCGCTTCGACCTCTTTGACCGACAATCTGCCTCCGGTTCGATACCATGTATTGACCCCTGTCAGCATGGCAATCAAAGCCAGCGTCGCGATCTTGGTGTCCGGCACGGAGAAAATACCGGTGGAGACTCCCTGTCGCAGGATCTGTTCGAGCTCATCCTCATATCGACGGCGCAAGGATTCGATGGTCGCGAAATTCTCATCGTCAAGATTGCGCAGCTCCATGTAGGAGACAAACACTGCATCTGCCCGCTCCATATGAAACGCGATGTGGAAGCGGGTGAAATCCTCAAGTTGGGCAAGCGGATCTTCGGGCCGATCCCGTTCCGCCCGCGCTGTCAGCAGATCCTGCATGTGGCCCTGCATCAGGCCGAACAACAGGCTTTGCTTGTCAGGCGTGTAATTATAAAGGGCTCCGGCCTGCACCCCGACGCCGGCGGCAATCTGGCGCATCGATACGGCGGCATATCCTTGCTGGGCAAAAAGGCGCATTGCAACCTCGCGAATACGAGGTCCGGTGATATCGGAATGTGAACCGGTGGTACGAGCCATGCCAAGGATGCTATCTGAACATATGTTCAGATAAAACCCCTGCTTGCACCAGAAACGCCAAACGGGCATCACGTTGTTCAGATCGCGACATGAGAGGTGCTGATGTCATCACAGTCCAGAGGACCCAAGGCCTGGGTGCGGGTCATTGGCCCAGCCTTGCTGGTGGCAGGCTGTGCGCAAATTCCGCAACTGGATGATACCTTGTCTGCAAGTCTTGAGAGCGCCGACTATCCGGCGCTTGCGCCTATCGAAACCCTGCTGATCCCCCTGCCCGAGCCCAAAGAACGCAGCGACGATGTGCGACAAGACTTGGAAAGCCGCCGGGATGCCTTGCAGGAGCGCGCGCGCAGACTGAACAACGCCACAGTTGTGGACGAAGAAACCGAGGCGCGGATGCGGGCCGGGGTCGAAGGGTGATCGACGGCATGTGTCGCGTTGCGCCCCTGCACCGAACCCGCTAAGGCACAGCCAGAAACAAGAACAAGGGACAGGTTCATGACAGCACCTCTGCGGCTTGGAATAGCCGGTTTGGGCACCGTTGGTGTGGGCGTGGTCAAGATCATTCGCAGCCAGGCCGCCCTGTTGTCGGCCCGTACCGGGCGCGACATCCAGATCACTGCCGTCTCAGCACGGGATGCAAACAAGGACCGGGGTGTCAACCTGGGCAACTATGCCTGGGAGAGCGATCCGGTCGCTCTGGCCAAACGCGACGACGTGGATGTTTTCGTTGAATTGATGGGCGGCACTGACGGCCCGGCCAAGGACGCCACCGAAGCCGCGATCGACGCAGGCAAGGATGTCGTGACGGCCAACAAGGCGATGCTGGCGATTCATGGTCAGGCACTGGCCGAGCGCGCCGAAACCGCAGGCCGTGTGATCCGGTACGAGGCCGCCGTTGCCGGTGGCATCCCGGTGATCAAGGCCCTGACCGAGGGGCTGGCCGCGAACGAGATTACCCGTGTAATGGGCGTCATGAACGGCACCTGCAACTACATCCTGACCCGCATGGAAAATGCCGGTCTGCCCTATGACGAGGTGTTTCAGGAAGCCAGCGATCTCGGCTATCTCGAAGCGGATCCCAATCTGGACGTGGGCGGCATTGACGCCGGACACAAACTGGCGCTGCTAGCCTCCATCGCCTTCGGCACCCGACCTGATTTTGACGGCATCGAACTGGAAGGTATCCAGCGGATTACCATCGACGACATCCGTCAGGCTTCTGACATGGGGTATCGCATCAAGCTTCTGGGTGTGGCTCAGCGCACAGGGCGCGGGCTGGAACAGCGCATGCAACCCTGTCTGGTGCCCGCCTCCTCTCCGCTCGGGCAGCTCGAAGGCGGCACCAACATGATCGTCATCGAAGGCAACGCGGTGGAACAGATCGTACTGCGCGGTCCCGGCGCTGGCGAAGGCCCAACGGCGAGCGCCGTCATGGGCGATGTCTGCGATCTGGCACGTGGCTTTCGGTTGCCGACTTTCGGGCAACCTGCCGCGACCCTGATGGATGCCCCTTCGGCGCGTGCGGTCTTGCCTGCACCCTATTATCTGCGCATGGCGCTGCTCGACAAACCGGGTGCGCTGGCCAAGATCGCGACAATCCTCGGCAATGCGGGCGTATCCATCGACAGAATGCGCCAATATGGCCACTCTGACTCGACAGCACCGGTTCTGTTTGTGACACACAAGACGACCCGTGCCGCGCTGGACGAGGCGCTGGACGAAATGCAAAAAACCGATGTTATCGCGTCTCCCCCGGTTGCGCTGCGCATCGAGAGTGTATGATATCTTATTGACCGTTGCCCGAAACAGGAGCTTTTGATGACCGAATCCAATGAATTCCACGATCGCATGTTGTCGTTGGGCCTTGCCCGCGTTGCCGAACAGGCGGCGCTTGCGTCTGCATCGCTGATTGGGCGGGGCGACGAAAAGGCCGCAGATCAGGCCGCCGTCAACGCCATGCGCGAACAGCTGAACCTGCTGGATATCGCCGGGGTCGTGGTCATCGGTGAAGGCGAACGTGACGAAGCCCCGATGCTGTATATCGGCGAAGAAGTCGGAACGGGCAATGGACCGGGTGTCGACATCGCGCTGGACCCTCTCGAAGGGACCACGCTAACGGCCAAGGACATGCCCAATGCCCTGACCGTGATCGCCATGGGCCCCCGTGGCTCGATGCTGCACGCCCCGGACGTCTATATGGACAAGCTGGCCATAGGGCCCGGCTATTCCGAAGGACTGGTGAGCCTTGATATGCCGCCTGCCACGCGGGTCTCTGCTCTGGCCACGGAAAAGGGGTGCGCACCCTCTGACATCACGGTCTGTATCCTTGAGCGTCCCCGCCATGAGGAAATGATCGCAGAAGTGCGCAGCACCGGCGCCTCGATCCGGCTGATCACCGATGGTGATGTGGCTGGCGTCATGCATTGCGCCGAGGCACAGGTTACCGGAATCGACATGTATATGGGCCAGGGTGGTGCGCCTGAGGGTGTCCTTGCCGCTGCTGCGCTGAAATGTATGGGCGGTCAGATTCAGGGCCGCCTGTTGTTCCGCAATGACGATGAAAAAGGCCGCGCCACCAAGGCCGGGATCACCGATCTGGACAAAATCTATACCCGTGACGAGATGGCAAAACAGGACGTGATCTTTGCCGCCACCGGCGTCACTGGCGGTACCCTGTTGGCAGGTATTAAACGCGAGCCGGGCTGGCTGACCACCCAAACGCTGTTGATGCGCTCAAAGACCGGTTCCGTCCGTCGCATGGAATACCGGACACCGGTCTGAACCAGACCTCTAGACATCCGGAGGGGCACAACTGCGCCGCTCCGGGTGATCGCCAGCACTCCAGCAACAGAGGTTCGTTTTGGCATTTCTCGACATCGAGTCCTCACTGACCGGGCGTCGCTGGATCGGGCCGGATGTTGAAACCGAACGCGCCACGGATGCGATGATGCAGGGCACCGCCCTGCCCCGGTCTGTGTGTCAGGTGCTGACCCGGCGCGGCGTACCCTCCGCAGAGGCCGAAGCCTTTCTTTCGCCACGCCTGCGCGACCTGCTGCCCGACCCACGCAGCCTGCGCGACATGCAGAGCGCGTCTGCCCGGTTTCTGGAGGCGGTCCGTAAACGTCAGCGCATCGCGGTTTTTGCGGATTATGACGTGGATGGCGGAAGCTCTGCCGCACTTCTCATCGTCTGGCTAAGGGAGATGGGGCTCGCCTCTACACTCTACATCCCCGATCGCATCGACGAAGGCTATGGTCCGAACGTCCCGGCCATGACCCAGCTTGCCTCCGCGCACGATCTGATCATCTGCGTCGATTGCGGCACGCTTTCACACGAGGCAATCGCAGCCGCCAAAGATGCCGATGTCATCGTTCTGGACCATCACCTCGGCGGCGAAACCCTGCCCCCGGCGTTGGCTGTCGTGAACCCGAACCGGCAAGATGAAAGTGGCGATATCGGCTACCTCTGCGCCGCCGGGGTCGTGTTTCTCATGCTGGTGGAAACCGCACGCCAGATGCGAGAAGCCAACATGCCACCGGGTCCCGACCTGATGGGACTGCTGGATCTGGTGGCGCTGGCCACGGTTGCCGATGTGGCCCCGCTGATCGGCGCCAACCGTGCATTGGTGCGCCAGGGGCTGAGCGTCATGGCCCGCCGCGAACGCCCCGGACTGGTGGCGCTGTCGGATGTTTCGCGCATGGATTCCGCGCCCAGCAGCTATCATTTGGGTTTTCTGCTCGGACCACGGGTCAACGCGGGCGGGCGTATTGGCAAAGCGGATCTGGGCGCGCGCCTGCTGGCAACGGATTCCTCGGCGGAGGCCGAAGCGCTGGCGGAACAACTGGACAAGCTCAACACCGAACGCCGCGATATCGAAAGCGCTGTGCGCGCGGCAGCGATGGAACAGGCCGAAGGGCGCGGGTTGGACGCCCCGCTAGTCTGGGCCGCTGGCGAAGGTTGGCATCCGGGCGTCGTGGGTATCGTCGCTTCCCGGCTCAAGGACGCGGCGAACCGACCGGCGATTGTGATCGGCCTGGATGGAGACGAAGGCAAGGGATCCGGCCGTTCTGTGGCAGGCGTCGATCTGGGGGCTGCGATCCAGCGTCTCGCGGCCGAAGGGCTATTGATCAAGGGCGGCGGCCACAAGATGGCTGCTGGTCTCACCGTGGCCCGAGATCGCTTGCCAGAGGCCATGGAGCGCCTGTCCGACCTCCTCGCCCGGCAGGGTGCAGGCACCGCTGGTCCCGCCGATCTGCGGCTCGATGGCGTCTTGATGCCCAAGGCCGTGACGATTGAGTTGATCGAGCAAATCGAACAGGCCGGACCATTCGGCGCAGGTGCATCGGCCCCCCGCTTTGCCTTGCCCGACCTCCAGGTCAAGCATGCCCGACGCGTTGGAGAATCCCACCTCAAACTCTCGCTTGGCGACGGAATGGGTGGCTCACTGGACGCCATTGCCTTTGGCGCATTCGACACCCCGCTTGGACAAAGCATGGTGGAACACGGGGGCGCACGCTTTCACGTAGCGGGGCGTCTTGAGGTCAATATTTGGCGCGGACGAAAGACTCCGCAACTGCGCCTTGACGACGCCGCGCCGTCGCAATCCGCGTCGTCGTCCCGCTAAACCACTTTCTTACTGATTTCCGTATTTTTTCTCTTGCGCCCCCGGAAGCTATTGCCTAATGAACCGATCACCAACACTGGCCCGTTCGTCTATCGGTTAGGACGCCAGGTTTTCAACCTGGAAAGAGGGGTTCGATTCCCCTACGGGCTGCCAGTTGCCTTCCCAGCATATTGAAAAGTCAGACTATTTCGAAGCGACTCGAAATCGTCCCACCAATTTTCCCACGACAGCGCAAAAGTTGGGCGTGCTTGCCTCGATTACTCAGAATCTGCTGGCCGATCCCTTCCAGCTTACTCTCGAAACAAAACGGGCATGACCGACGCAATCCAGAATCGCCCGCGCGATTGTGGCAGCGGCCTGGTTAGCGGTGAGGGTATGAACGATCGAGCTTAGCGAGCCAACCATGTCGCGCTTGACGTTCATTCGATCCTGCGCACCTGTCTCTGTGCGCTCAACACCGAACCAAATGTGCCGCAAATACTTGGGAGCAATTCATACGCCGTGTGCATGACGCTAGAAATCGCTGAGGGGGTCATGGGCAACCTGGTCGGACAGATTGAAGCCGTGCAACAATCGCAGATTGCAGCCAGCCCCCTTGAGGTTTGACGCAAGGAATTTGTACGGTAACTTTGGCTTTTACGTGCGGCGGGCACTATGACTGTTGATCACAATTCTCCCGACATCTGGACCAATCTGGGAAGTGCGATCAGTGCGCAAGACGAGTTGGAATTTCAGTCGGCTATCAGTAAGTTCCTCGCCAGCAACGTTGCCTTCGACAATTACCTGCTTATCGCCTATTTCGCGGCCGAGCGGCCGGTGGTTCTCTCACACGAAAGTCAGTCGCCGCGCGTCCATGCCGAAATCGAAACGCATTATGTTCAGTCGCATTACCTACTTGATCCGTTTTATATCGCGCATTGCAACGCGGTGCAGGCCGGTGCCTACAGTCTGAGCGATGTGGCCCCTGACAAGTTTCGCAGCACAGCCTATTTCAAGAAATACTACGAACGCACGACGCTTCTGGACGAGATCGCCTTTTTCGCCTATCCGGCCAATGGCTGGACCCTGAATATTTGCATCGGACGGGATGAAACGTCAGGATTGTCTTTCAGCAAGGCTGACATCAGGAGAGCCCGTCGCATTGCTCCCGTGGTTTCAGCTTTGCTCGAAACCCGCTACAGGTCGGCGACGTTCCGCAGATCTAAGGCCGCCCGTTCGGGCGATCCCATCAACGACCTGCGCCGCCGTCTGAAATCCCGCAACGCAATCGACATTACCGCAAGACAAGCTCAGGTTGCCGTGCTGATCTTGCGCGGCCATTCGGCAAAGTCGATCAGCGCTGAACTTGGTATCAGCTGGCACACCGTCCGCGTATTCCGTCGTCAGCTTTATCAACGATGCGGCGTCACTTCGCAGGCAGAGCTTTTTTCCATGATCCTGCCCCTGCTCTGACGGGCAAATAGACCGGATCAGGGGCCGCCACGTGCCCATCACCTGGACGAAGGCGCTGGACTCAGCCTTCGCGCGTCAAGTTTGGGCTAAATCAACATCAACCGGGCTCTGGCGGCGGCTGAAGGACCGTTTGGGGCGATGCGGTCGCTATAGCACATCGGGGTTATATACCCCTATTTCTGCCATTGATATGATTTTCTCCAGAATATTGAGTTACCAAAAATTCGTGTAATCGCAATAAGACTCCAATGGAGGAAGTCCCATGAACACCACCACCCCAGAAGCGCAGGGTCATCTGAAAAGGACACTTGGCCTTTGGGCCGTTGTCCTGTTCGGCCTTGCCTATATGACCCCTATGATCGTGTACGGCACCTTCGGCGTTTTGTCCGAAGTCAGCCATGGCATGGTGCCGACTTCCTACCTTCTTGCACTTTGTGCCGTGCTTCTGACGGCCGTCAGCTACGGCAAGATGGCTTATATCTTTCCGGTCGCAGGATCGGCCTACACCTATGCGCGCAAGTCCATAGGCTCCAACATCGGCTTTATCGTCGGTTGGGCTGTGCTGCTGGATTACTTCTTTCTGCCCATGGTGATCTGGCTAATCGGTGCGGCCTATCTGGGCGAAGCCTTCCCGGCCATTCCGACCCAGGTTTGGTTGATTGGCTTCATCTTTGTCACGACGGTCATCAACATCATCGGCATTGCCTTTGCCAGCAAGGTGAACTTTGTCCTCATGATCATGCAGAGCTTGATGGTTGCGGCCTTCATTCTCCTCTGCATCCACTATGTCACTGCGGCGCAAGGTGTCGGCGGGCTGATTTCGGCAAAGCCTTTCTTTAATGCCGACGTCAAATTCTCGTTCGCTTTCGCCGGTGCCGCAATTGCTGCCTATTCCTTTCTCGGGTTTGATGCGGTGACCACCCTGACCGAAGAAACCATCGAACCGAAGCGGAACATGCCGCGCGCGATCATGCTTATCGCGCTGATCGGTGGGGCCATCTTTGTAGCTGCGGCATATTTCGCCCAGCTTGCCCACCCGAGTAGCACATTTGAGAATGTCGATGCGGCGGCATTTGTTATTGCCACCAATATCGGCGGAGATGTCTTCGCAGCGATTTTTCTGATCGGCCTGATCATTGCACAATTCGCATCTGGCCTCGCCGCGCAGACTTCGGTCGGACGGCTGCTCTATGCGATGGGCCGCGACAACGTGCTGCCGAAACGGGTGTTCGGTTACATTCACCCCCGTTTCAACACGCCGGTCTACAACCTGGTTCTCGCCAGCCTGGTCGGTTTGATGGCGCTCTATCTGGACGTCGCAACATCCACATCCTTCATCAACTTTGGCGCTTTCCTCGCATTCACCTTTGTCAACCTGTCGGTGATCTTGCTTGTTCTCAAAAAGCATGAAGCGGTGCGTGACACTGGCGTTCTGACAGGTCTGATCGTTCCGGCCTTGGGAGCAGTTTTCAATCTATACCTGCTCATCAACCTCGACGGAAAAGCGATCACGCTGGGATGCATCTGGTTGGGTCTGGGCGTGCTGTATCTCGCCTACTTGACCCGTGGTTTTTCCCGACCGCCGCCCGATGTCAACTTTGCAGAAGCCTGAACCATCTGCTTTGATGGTCGACCTACCGTTTGTGTAGGTCGACCATCCGACGCAATATCTGATACGGAGTTGACCTGATGAAACTTGCCATATTCCAATCGCAGCCAGTCCGTGCCGACAAGAAAGCGAACCTGGCGCGATTGCGCGAGGTTGCCAATGTTGCCGCGCTGGCCGGTGCCGATATCCTCGTTTGCTCGGAGTTGTATCTGACGCGCTACAATACAGGCGACGAAACCCATGAACTTGCCGAGCCGCTTGATGGCCCGTCCGTAACCGAAGCGCAGAACATCGCCGCCGACACGGGTTGCGCTATCGTTCTGGGTTATCCGGAAGCCGCCGACGCCACCGTCTATAACAGCGCCGTAATGATCGGCGGCGACGGCGCGATATTGGCAAATTATCGAAAGATCAATCTCTTCGGAGACGCCGAAAAATCACTCTTCTCCGTCGGTCATTCGGTGCCGACAATCCCATACAAAGGCCGCAAGATCGCTTTGGGCATCTGCTACGATATTGAGATCCCCGAGTTCGGTCGGCAGGCCACGGCAGACGGTGCCGATCTCCTACTTGTTCCGACCGCCAACATGGCCCCTTATTGGCAGGTTCCGAAAACGATGCTGCGCGCACGTGCTCTGGAGAATAATATCACCACTGCCTACGCCAACTTACATGGCCACGACGAGACTTATGAATATACCGGGATGAGTTGCGTTGTTGCGCCGGACGGCACCGACTTGGCGCGTGCCGGCCATCAATCTGAGTGCCTTCTGGTTGTTGATATCGGCGACCGGGCCTGAATCCCGTTCTCAGCCGTGTTAGATACCCTCGCGGTGACATTCCGATGTGTCGATCAACTTATGTCCCTGCGTCCTGCGGGGATTGATGGCGGACCTCGCCCCGGTTCTGCAAACCCGAACGACGGACGATTTCGGCGATCTGCATCAACTGATCGCCCAACGGGTTGGTCTTGCGCCAGATCATCCCGATGCTGCGTGTAGGCTGCGGGTCTGCAAAGCGTGCAATTGAAACTGACGCGGCGCGGGTTTCAATCGGCACGGCCATATCCGGAATCAGCGTGACGCCCATCCCCGCATCGACGATCTGCACCAGGGTCGACAGCGAACTTCCATCCAGCCCATCACGCGGCAGAGACGATTGGATATTGCAGAACGCCAAGGTCTGATCGCGAAAACAATGCCCCTCTTCCAGCAACAGCAATCGCATCCGCCGCAGGTCTTCGCCATTCGGCACTGGTTTATCCGCATCCGCACTCGGCCGGATCAGCACGAAATTCTCGGAAAACAGCTCTTCCTCGACCAGTGACGGCTCGCCAATCGGCAAAGCCACGATCGCCGCATCCAGACGGCCGTCTAGAAGCTCCTGCACCAGTTTGGGCGTCATGGTTTCACGCACAAACACATCCAGTTCCCCATGTGCCTCTGACAGATTGCCGATGATCGTAGGCAAGAGGTACGGCGCGATTGTCGGAATCACGCCAAGTCGCAAGCGCCCGACCAGCCCTGCATGGGACGCCCGCGCCAGATCGCCAAGCCCCTCTACCGCACGCAACACATCCTGCACCCGCAACAAGAATGCCTCACCCAGCGTCGTCAAACGGACCTGCCTCGCGGCACGCTCAAACAGCACCGCGCCCAGTTGCTGTTCCAGCTCTTTGATCTGCACAGACAATGCCGGTTGGGTGATCGAACAGGATTCCGCGGCGCGTCCAAAGTGTCCATGACGGGCCAGTGCCTCGAAGTATCGCAATTGTTTGAGCGTGACGTTTTTCATAAGAAATATTTATCGCAACTATGAAAAAATACAACTTATAGAAATAGCAAAGCCTTGTTATAACGATTCTAGAAAACAGGGGGAGTCACCGGTTCCCATGTCCGATCTTCTGCGAGCCACACGCACAGCCGCGCAGAATCTTCGACCGGACAGGACCCCGGCGCTTTGGCACCACGGTCAGCGAACCGACATACGCCTGTTTCGAAACGCCAGTTAGAATAGCCAAAACGGGAGCTAAGACATGGACGGAAACGATATCGACACTTCGGGAAAATGCCCGATCCTGCACGGTAGCAACACCGAAAGCAGCAAGTCGGTGATGGATTGGTGGCCGAATGCGCTGAACCTCGACATCCTGCATCAGCACGATACCAAGACCAACCCGATGGGTCCGGACTTCAACTATCGCGAAGAGGTCAAAGCCCTTGATGTCGAAGCGCTCAAAGCCGATCTGCGTGCGCTGATGACCGAGAGCCAGGACTGGTGGCCCGCAGACTGGGGCAGCTATGTCGGCATGTTTGCCCGCGTCGCATGGCATGCGGCCGGTTCCTATCGTCTGGCAGATGGCCGCGGTGGCGGTGGCACCGGCAACCAGCGGTTCGCCCCGCTGAACTCCTGGCCTGACAACGTCAACACCGACAAGGGGCGTCGCCTGCTCTGGCCGATCAAGAAGAAGTACGGCAACAAGATTTCCTGGGCCGACCTGATCATACTGTCAGGCACCGTGGCTTATGAAGTGGCCGGCTTGAAGACCTTTGGTTTCGCATTCGGTCGCGAAGACATCTGGCATCCCGAAAACGATGTCTACTGGGGCGCGGAAAAGGAATGGCTGGCCCCCAGCGACTCGCGCTATGGAAACGTCGAAGACCCGGCAACCATGGAAAACCCGCTGGCGGCTGTCCAGATGGGCCTGATCTATGTGAACCCCGAGGGCGTGAACGGCCAACCGGACCCGGCGAAGACTGCGGAACAAATCCGCGAGACCTTCAAGCGTATGGCAATGAACGACGAGGAAACCGCCGCGCTGACCGCCGGTGGCCACACCATCGGCAAGAGCCACGGTAACGGTTCCGCTGATAACCTCAGCCCCGATCCCGAATCCGCCGGACCTGAATTCCAGGGTGTTGGCTGGATGAACACCAAGGGCCGTGGCATTGGTCGCGACACCGTGGTTTCGGGAATCGAAGGTGCATGGACCGCTAACCCGACCCAATGGGACATGGGCTGGTTCGACATGCTGTTCGGTCACGAATGGGAGCTCAAGAAGAGCCCGGCAGGTGCCTGGCAGTGGGAACCCGTGGAGATCGACGAAGCCGATATGCCGGTCGATGTGGAAGACCCCTCGATCCGCTGCATGCCCATGATGACCGATGCGGACATGGCGATGAAGGTTGATCCCATCTATAATGAGATCTGCCAGAAGTTCCGCGCCGACCCGGATTACTTCTCCGATACTTTTGCGCGCGCCTGGTTCAAGCTGACCCACCGCGATATGGGCCCCAAGGCACGTTACATCGGACCCGACGTTCCACAAGAAGAGCTGGTCTGGATGGACCCGGTCCCCGCAGGATCAACGGACTACGACGTCAATGCAGTCAAAGCCAAGATCGCCGAAAGCGGCCTGAGCCTGTCTGATATGGTTGCGACCGCATGGGACAGTGCACGGACATACCGCGCGTCCGACATGCGTGGCGGTGCCAATGGTGCCCGCATTCGTCTGGCGCCGCAAAAGGACTGGGCCGGTAACGAGCCTGACCGCCTGGCGCGTGTTCTGTCGGTACTGGAGCCGATCGCCGCTCAAAGTGGCGCCTCGGTCGCTGATGTCATCGTGCTGGCCGGCAGTCTCGGCGTCGAACAGGCGGCAAAGGCTGCAGGCCACGACATTTCGGTGCCGTTTGCTCCGGGTCGCGGTGACGCCACCGACGAAATGACCGATGCCGAGAGCTTTGAGCCGCTCGAACCACTGGCCGATGGCTATCGTAACTGGCAAAAGTCTGACTACGTTGTCAGCCCGGAAGAGCTGATGCTTGATCGCACGCAACTGATGGGCCTGACCGCCAAGGAGATGACGGTTCTGGTCGGCGGTATGCGGGCCATGGACACCAATCATGGCGGAACCAAGCACGGCGTATTCACCAACCGCCCGGGTGCGCTCACGACTGATTTCTTTGAGAACCTGACTGACATGGCCTATCAGTGGGCCCCTGTCGATGACGGCATCTACGAAATCCGCGACCGCAAGACCGGTGCTGTCAGATGGACTGCGACACGGATGGATCTCGTATTCGGGTCCAACTCGATCCTGCGGTCCTACGCCGAAGTCTACGCCCAGGACGACAACCAGTCGAAATTCGTCAAGGATTTCGCAGCGGCCTGGACCAAGGTGATGAACGCGGACCGCTTTGATCTGAGCTGAGTCAGCAACTGAAAACGGGCACGGCGGTCTTACCGCCGTGCCTGCGCCTTAAAACGATTGAATCCCCTACCGCAACTTTGCGGCAATCTGTTCCGATAAGGTCAGCACCGCCGCGCTGGTCGCAGCCGCAACAGCAGCGGGAGACTGATCCGCCATAGGTCGCAAGATATCAAACCGTTCGATACGCTCGCGCACGATCAGATCCCGTGAGGCGATGGCATATTGCCCGCTCAGGCGGAACTGGCCGTCAAACTGAGACACCATCCGTTCAACCCGCACATCGACCCGCACGTCCGGGGGTTGATCCAGCGGCCAAGGCTCGGTCATCGCCGTGGCGGTAGAGGCCGCGTCGAGATTGCGTGCCAGCGCCAGCGAAATGCCCCGCACAGGATCATCCGCCCAGACTGCGTTGGGCACCGGAAGCAGCGCGCCTGCTTCGTCCTGCGCCATGATTTCCGAGGCTGATGCATAGTCGGGCAGCGCCACGTCCCTGATTTCAATCGTCCTGACCCTGACCCCGACCTTCTGCGCCGGTAGGGGCGCATCGAGCAGGTAGCGCGCGGCACTTTCACCACAGCCCCCCAACAGCGGGGTCATCGCCAGACAGAATACCAAACGGCTGACTACGGTCATGGCATCACTTTCCAAATAGAATTGAGTTTGGGCTGCGCTCAAGCGTGCGCACAAGCGCCGCAATACTGCGCGCCGTCGTGCGCACTTCGCGTAGCATCGCCAGTGTTTCGGCGTTGAAATCCGACCGGGAACCATAGGCCGCCATAAGACCCTCAGCCTGTATGACAATCCCTTCGAGCCGTTTGACAACATCGGGCAGCCCGGCAACTGCCGTCTCGACTGACCCTGCGGCGTCCTTGGCTGATAGGAGCGCGGCGTTGACGTTGGCAACTGCCTCACCTTGACGCAGATCGCCGAGCGTGGCGCGTATCTCGTCCAGCGCCCCGGTCAGAGCCGGAGGCAATTCGCGTGCGCCTTCCGTGTCGATCAAGGCATTGGCGCTGTTCATGAGGCCGGTTGCCGCATCCAACAATTCTTCGGCCTTCAAGTTCGCAACCTTGGCGGTAACCTTGCGCAATTCCTCGACGACCGCGGGCACATCATCAGCCGCAGTATACAGGCTGTCTGCGGCCTCTTCTGCCCGTTTGAGTGTCTTTACCAGTTGCTCAACCAGGTTTTCCGCATTGGCCTTGGCAATGGTCGTGCGCAAATCCGTGATCGTCTCACGCAAATCACCGGGCAACGCCTGCATCGCCTCGCCGGATACCAGCGCACGGGCGTCCTCGACCAGACCAACGATCTCGCCCGGTGCCGCACGCACCTTGTCGCTTGCCGCAATCGCCTCGATGCTCGCCATCATGCTGGTCGCCCGTTCGATCAGCTCTTCGATCTTCAGCCCGTTGATCCGTTTCATCACGCCTTCCATGGTGGCGTTCAGATCGGGCAGATCGGTTTCAACGCTTGGAAGCATCGGATAGGGCTTTGCGTCACGATCAAAGACAGCAGGCGCTGCATCTTCGATCTCTTCGAGTTCCACCATCAGCGACGAGGTCAAAAGACTGGCCGTGTTCAGCCGCGCCCTAACACCGCTCTCAACAGCGAGGCCGAGAAAGTCGAGCGCCTCTTCTGATGTCGCCCCTTCTGGCAGGCCCATCAGGTCCGGATCGACCTTGAGGGTCACCAGTTGGCGCACCTGCGGGGTTTCATCGTCCTCGCTGACAAATGCAGACAAGGTCGCGACCTCACCGATCTTTAGCCCCTTGAAGTTCAGCGGTGCGCCCGGTGAGAGGCCCGAAACGCCTTCCTCAAAGATTGTCGCCACCATGATGGACCGGCTCGAAACACGCGAGAATGCGTTCTCGCGGGCGACATCTTGATCCGCGTAAAGCTCATAGACCTGGCCTGCATCGATAGGCTGGCCACCGGAAAAGAACGTGTTAAATGAAACGCCGCCGCTGATGAGTGTCGCAAAGCTTCCCACATCCAGTTTCAGCCCGGATGCACCGAGCGAAACAGCAAATCCCGAAGTATCCCAGAACCGGGTGGCGGTAGTCAGGTACCTGTCATACGGGGCCTCGATCATCGCGTCGACCAGCACAACCGACCCCGTACTGTCGAGGCGCGGAGTCTCGGTACGACCCACCCGAATGCCCCGATAGAACACCGGCACCCCACCGGAAATTACTTTGCCGTCCGACACTCGCAGAGTTATCTGGGTGCCCTTTTCGTTTACGTCGATCAGCGGCCGGCTCTCGAGCCCGATAAAAGATCTGACCTCGGGTCCGTCGATGTTTTCCCAACTGCTGTCGATATAGACGCCGCTCAGGACCGTCGACAGTCCCGACACCCCCTCGGCAGAGACCTCGGGGCGGACGACCCAGAATTGCGCGGTCTTGTTCATAAAGGGGGCAACCTCTTTTTGCACCCTCACAGAAACCTCGACCGTTTTCAGATCAGGCGAAAAACCGACTTTCTCGACCAAACCAATGGTCACTTCACGATACCGCAGCGTGGTCTCACGGGCCTTGACGCCGGCGGCATTCTCGAAACTGATCTCGATCAGAACGCCGCGATCGGAATAGGCCTTCCACGCCACCAACAGAGATACAACCAATGCCAGAACCGGCACCAGCCATACCACCGATAGGTTGCGCCAAGGCGACCGCGAGGGCGGGCTCACATCCATATCGGCAGGCGATGGTTCGTCATTCATGATGGATCGGCCTCATCCGCGTCCCAAATCAGTCGGGGATCGAAGCCTTGCGCAGAAAGCATCGTGAATGCAACTGACAAGGCAAATGATACCGCAGCGATCCCCGGATGCACATTGGCTACAAATTTGAACTGCACAAGGGCAGACAGGATGGCAACAACAAATACATCCAGCATCGACCAGCGACCAATGAACTCGACGACTTCGTAAAGATGCAGGCGCGAATGCGCAGATAAGATCGAGGCGCGCTTGATGCTGAGAGCGAGAAAGGCAATCGCAAAGAACTTGCCAACCGGAATGATGACCGAAGCGACAAAGACGATCAGGGCAACACCATAGGATTGGTACGCGATCAGTTCTATCACCCCGCCAACAATCGTGCTCTGGGTTTCGTGGCCCAGCGTTGACGTGCGCAGCATCGGGTAGACATTCGCCGGGATATACATGATCAGCCCGGCAATCCACCATGCCCAGACCCGTTGAAGGCTGGTTTCATCGCGACTGTGCAGCACGGTCCCGCAGCGCCGGCATCGGACATCCGCGGGTTTATGCACCTTGCAACAGGTGGTGCAGGCCACAAGACCTGCCTGGCGCGCGGTCAGAACCGCGATCGGTCTTCGAGCGTTTTCCAAATCGTCAACCTGCACATAACCGTATCATTCAGCGTCGTCACAAGGACCAAGGCGACAAAGGCCCAGAATGCCGGACCCACCGCGACCGTCGCCAGCCCCCCGACCTTGACCAGGGCAACTGCAACCCCGACGATGAATATCTCCGCCATCGACCATGGCCTGAGCATCTGGGCAAAACGAAAAGCGACTGTCGCATGCCGCACCGGCGCGTGTCCGATCATCATCGGCCCAACCGCATACAGGATTGCAATCAACCGCATTGCCGGCAGCACCACGATCAGCGCCGCGACGGCAAATGACAACGGTAACAGCAATCCATCCGAAAACGCGGTAATCGCATCCATCACCGAACTATGTTGTTCAAACCCGCCAGCGCTGAGATCGAGAAACGGAAAGAACACTGCGGTGACCATCAGGATCAAAGCCGTCCCGGCGAGCATTACCACCCGCGTCATCGCATCGGGTTTTGGCGCAAACAGCACTTCGCCGCACCGATGGCAGCGCGCGCGTGTGTTGTTAGGCACGTCCGTCACATGATGCAGCGCATCACATACCGGACAGGCAATCAGCGTGTCGACGTCCAATGGGGTGTCGCGCATGGTGCATCCTCTCAACGTCAGTCTAAGACGTTTTCAGCCCGAGCAAAACCAGATGATGCGGCAGAGCAGCGCCGCCTGCGCTAGAGGCGGAACCCGGGCAGGCTGTCCAGTGCATTCTTCAACGCCTCGCCCCACCCTTTTGACACAGCTTCAAAGTACGGATTATCCAGTTCTATCCGACCGGTATGACCGGTTTCTAAGGTGTCGCGTTCATATAGGTGGAAATCAAACGGCGCGCCCACTGTCAGGTTGGCTTTGAGTGTCGAGTCAAAGCTGACCAGCAACAGCTTCATCGCCTCTTCAAAGCTCATCGCGCTGTCGTAGGCGCGCACCAGGATCGGGCGGCCATATTTCATTTCACCGATCTGAAAGAACGGCGTGTCCGCACCCGCCTCGATGAAGTTCCCCTCCGGGTAGATCAGGAACATTCGGGGTTCCGAATTGCCGATCTGGCCACCAATAAGGACCGTCGCATTGAACGAACTGTCGGCCCGCTGTCCGGTCTGGGCATGGCTGGCGATCACTTCGCGTAGCGTATCCGCAATCAACTGCGCGGCCTGAAACATCGACGGCACCGCCAGAATCGATGGCTCACGGTCCTCGGGGGCTTTGCTGCGCTCGTCCAGCAGGCTCACCACAGCCTGTGTCGTCGCCAGATTACCTGCCGTCATCATGGTGATGACGCGCTCACCCGGCTTCTCCCAGATCTGCATCTTGCGGAAGGTCGAGATATTGTCGAGCCCGGCATTCGTGCGCGTGTCCGACATGAAGACCAGCCCGCGATCGAGCATCATTCCAACGCAATAGGTCATCAGGGGCCTTCTACTGTTGTGCAACTTCTATCTGGACGGACAATGCCTCTCCGGCACCCCCGACTCGGCTGCCAGTTACAGGCGCAGCATCGCCATAGTCCAGCCCTGTCGCAACCCGGACATAGCGTTCGTCGGGCGAGATGCCGTTAGAGACGTCGAATCCGACCCAGCCAAGCCCGTGAACATGGACCTCGACCCAGGCGTGCATCGCGTCTTGCTCGATTGTTTCGTTCAACATCAGATAGCCCGACACATAGCGCGCCGGATACCCCATCTCGCGCGTACAGGAGAGCGCCACATGCGCATGATCCTGACAGACCCCCCGGCCATGATTAATCACCTCTTCGGCACCCCATGCCGGATCAGACGACCCGGTTTGATAGGCAACGGCCTTTCGGATTTGCGCCATCAATTCGTGCAACCGTTGCAGATCCGGTGCCTTTGGGTCGGTCTCGTGCACAAGGGCCCGCACCCCTGCCCCTGCCTTGGTATATTCGGTCCCACGTTTATACAGCCACAGCGGCGAAGGCCCCAGATGGCGCCCGATGACGCCGTCGGTCTGGGTAATGTCGACCTCGCCCTCGCTTGTCACCAGCAGCAATTCGGCATTCTTATCAATGCTTAGCAATTCGACCGTATTGTTGTGATGATCCTCATAGGCCAGTTCCTTGCGCCCGCCCTTTACGTCAGTTGACCAGCTCAGCACATTTTGCTGATGGCTCGACTTGGGCGTCTTGCGCACTTGCTGAAGCCCATATTTGACCGGATCGTCAAACTGGTAGCGGGTCACGTGGCGAATGCGAAGTTTCATGGCTCACTCATAGAATCGATAGTCGATTTCAATTTGCCCACTCAGGCCCGAAATTTGGTTGAGCACCTTCTGGATGAACTCATGAAGCCCATATTCAAACACGCCCTCAATCGTCTGCGCGCGGTTCTTTTCCTCGTACTGCTCGATCTGCTCCAGCGACGGCATGCGGCCGTCATAGTCTAGCGCCAGATGTTCCAGATTGTCGCGCAACTTGTGCGTGCAGAACGCGATGCTGCGCGGGAACCGCCGATCAAGGATCAGAAACTGGGCAATATCCCGGGGATTGGGATTGTTGCCATAGGCCAGACGATACCCACCATATCCCGACACTGATCGCAGGATCGTTTCCCACTGCACATTGTCCACCGGGCTGCCCACAAATGAAACCGAGGGCAGCAGCACATAGTACTTTATGTCCAGAATCCGCGCCGTGTTGTCTGCCCGCTCCAGAAACGTCCCGATCCGCGCAAAGTTGTAGATGTCGTTGCGCATCATCGTGCCATGCGTCGCACCACGCACCAAGGCAGTACAGCGCCGGATCGTCCCAAGCGCCTTGGGCAGATCCCGCTCGGTCACCTTGCGGGCCAGAATGCTCGTCGCAGTCATATAGGCGCTGTTGACGCTCTCCCAGACCTCATGGGTGAGCGCCGCCCGAACGGTCCGTGCATTCATCCGCGCTGCGATTATGCACGACAAGATCGATGAGGAGTTTTCCTTTGACCTCAGCATCCAATCGACAGCGGTCTCTTTGGTCGCAGCGTCATGCAGCGCATCAAATCCCGCCGACACCCCGGCGGTCTCGACAATCGAGCGCCACTCGCTGTCCCGCCCCCCGGACTGAGAGAGCGCAAGGCGTTGTCCGGTCTCAACCAACCGTGCCGTGTTTTCGGACCGCTCCAGATAGCGGAACATCCAGTACAGGCCATTTGCTGTTTTTCCGAGCATCAGTCCTCCAACACCCAGGTGTCCTTGGTGCCGCCACCTTGTGAAGAGTTCACCACCAGCGACCCCTTTTTCATCGCCACCCGCGTCAGCCCTCCGGGTGTAATCTCGATCTTTTGCGGACTGACCAGAACAAAGGGGCGCAGGTCCACGTGGCGCGGTGCCAGCCCCGCGCGGGTAAAGATCGGAACGGTCGACAACGACAACGTAGGTTGTGCGATATAGTTGGCGGGTCGCGCCTTAAGCTTCCTGCGGAACGCCGCGATCTCTTTCTTGGACGCAGTGGGCCCGATCAGCATGCCATAGCCGCCCGATCCGTGCACCTCCTTGACCACCAGTTCCTCGAGATTGTCGAGAACATAAGCCAACGAGTCCGCACTGGAACAGCGCCATGTCGGTACGTTTTCAAGGATCGGACGCTCGCCGGTATAGAATTCGACGATTTCGGGCATATAGCTGTAGATCGCCTTGTCATCGGCAATCCCAGTGCCCGGCGCATTCGCGATGGTGACGCCGCCTGCACGGTACACATCCATGATGCCCGGCACGCCCAACTGGCTGTCGGGGCGAAAGTTCAGCGGATCAAGATACTCGTCATCCACCCGGCGATAAAGCACGTCAATCGGTTTGTACCCGCGGGTCGTGCGCATCGCGACACGCCCATCCACCACGCGCAGATCATGACCCTCGACCAGTTCGACGCCCATCTGATCGGCCAGAAACGCGTGTTCGAAATAGGCTGAGTTGAAGATGCCGGGCGTCAATACCGCCACCGTCGGATGATCCCCAGAGGAGGCCGGAGCAGACGCAGCCAATGACCGGCGCAGCGACCTCGGATAGTTCTGCACCGATTGCACCCGGTTCTGCGTGAACAGTTCGGGGAACATCTGGAACATCGTCTCGCGGTTTTCCAGCATATAGCTGACGCCTGACGGGGTTCTGGCATTGTCCTCCAGAACATAGAACTCGTCGTCACCCGTCCGCACCAGATCGATGCCGACGATATGCGTATACACTCCGCCCGGCGGGTCCACTCCGATCATTTCCGGCAGGAACGCCTCGTTGCGGCTGATCATCTTTTCCGGCAACCGGCCCGCCTTCACGATTTCCTGTTTGTGATAGATATCGTACAGAAAGGCGTTGATCGCCCGCACCCGCTGTTCAATCCCGCGCGACAGCTTTTGCCATTCGCGGCCCGAGATGATGCGCGGAATGATATCAAATGGGATCAGCCGCTCTTCTGCCTCGGCACGACCGTAGACATTAAAGGTGATCCCGGTGAGGCGAAACAATTCGTCGGCCTCGCGCTGCTTGGCCCTCAGTTGGCTTGGGTCTTCGTCGTCAAACCAATGTTTGAACTGCTGGTAGGGAGACCGGGTCTCGTCGGTTCTGCCCCACATCTCATCAAATATTTGCTCGTCATCCATTCTGACATGCTAATCCAGCGCGCGGGCGGAGGGACGAAAATTGCGGCGAATCCCGCGGAATTTGCGGAAAAACCTATCGGCACGCCCAATAATTGAGCATAACAGCCGCCAGTTTGCTTCAAATCGGGCGCCTTCTGCCCGTGGATGATCACAAGTAACCGCCCCAACCACAAAGCCGAAAGCCCTCTGATCCACGCCGTCCAGAGTCAGAAACAGGTGGCGCAAGCAAACGTGCTCAGCCGCGGTGAACGTTGGCTGCAAAGTGCTTGTAATCCGGTCTCTATTCCGCAAAAACTGTCGCACGATCTAGGGAGGAAACCATGAATAAACTTGTAACCGGGCTTGCCTCGGCAGCCTTGCTTGCGTCCAGCTCACTCGCGCTGCACGCTGAAGAAACCACCATGCGCATCTCGCTGCAACTGCCGCTCAAGAGCCATTTGGGCCAGAACGTGCTGATGTTCAAAGAAGAGGTCGAGGCCAAGTCGAACGGCGATATCACCGTCGAAATCTATGACAGCGCCCAGCTCTACAAGGACAAGGAAGTCCCGCAGGCGGTTGGTTCCGGCGCAATCGAGGCTGGCGTTGCCTCGCTGACCCGCTATGTCGGCGACATCCCGATGGTGGACATCTTTTACCAGCCGTTCCTCTTTGACACCGAAGACAAGGTGCGCAAGGCCGTCGCCCCCGACAGCCCGGTGCGCGGCCCGATTGACGAAGCGATCAAGGACACCGGATCGACGCTCTTGTGGTGGCAGGCCTATGGCGGCGCAATCATGCTCTCCAACGGTGGTCCGATTGCGACCCCTGCCGACATGGAAGGCAAGAAGGTCCGCGTCTTTGGCAAGACACTCGGTGATTTCACCGAGGCCGCTGGCGGTGCGCCCACAATTATTTCGGGCTCAGAACAGTATCTCGCCTATCAGCGCGGCACGGTTGATATCGGCATGACCGGTGTTTCGGGCGTGCAGTCG
Organism: Sedimentitalea sp.; assembly: GCF_039973035.1. NCBI lineage: Bacteria > Pseudomonadati > Pseudomonadota > Alphaproteobacteria > Rhodobacterales > Paracoccaceae > Sedimentitalea > Sedimentitalea sp. The sequence continues at coordinate 273,037 of NZ_JBDWLR010000042.1, read as the reverse complement.
CGTTCGCTCTGGGAAGTGATGGACACGATCACCGTAACAAACCACGCGGATATCGAATTTGTTGTCGTGACCAACACCGACTGGTGGAATGGCCTTCCGGCAGAACACCGCGACATCATTGCGGCCGCAGCCGTCAACGCCGAGAACGCCGTGCGTGATGAAATGGCCTCGATCGAGGCCAGCGCCTATGCCGCCGCCGAGGAAAACGGGATGACAATCTATACCCCGACCGCCGAGGAACTGGCGCAGTGGCAAGAGGTCTCGCAGCCCGTCTATGACGCCTTCATCGCCAAGACCGGCGATGCCGGAAAGGCAATGCTGGACGCCGCCCAGAACTTCTGAGCGCTCCCCGCCCTGCGGTCACCGCAGGGCGATTTTTTCTCAAGGACAATATTTTCATGCGCATCGTCAATGCGACCGAAACCGTCATGGCGTGGCTGGCGGCGGGGCTTCTGACCCTGACCGGCCTTCTGCTGACCTACGAGGTGGTCGCACGCTATTTCTTTAATGCCCCGACGATCTGGGCCGCAGAACTCAGCCAGCTTTGCCTGATCTGGGCCTGCCCGGTCGCCATGGGCTGGGCGCTCAGCAATGGTCGGCATATCCGTGTCACCGCTTTGACCGCGCAGATGCCAGCGCACCTGCGGCAGCTGGCCGAAATTCTGTCGCTGTTGGTCATCCTGTGTTTTTCGGTCTTTGTCCTGATCTATGGCTATGACATCTTTTTCGACAGCTTTGAGCGCGGCCGCACGACCGGCACCATGCTGGACCTGCCTGCCTGGTTGCCCGAAGCGTCGGTGCCTGTTGGTTTTCTGCTGCTGATCCTGTCCTGCCTGACCTGTCTCTGGCGGTCGTTGCAGGGTGACATGACCTCTGCGGGCGGGGCAGAGGAATGACCGTTGCCCTGATCCTCGCGGCCCTTTTCGGCCTGCTGCTCGTCGGGGTGCCCGTGGCCTATGCGCTCGGTTCACTTGGGCTTGCCATGCTCGTCCTCGGCGGCTTTTCACCACTGATGGCACCACAGGCGATCCTGTCCACCATGGACGGTTTCATCCTGCTGGCGGTGCCGCTGTTTCTCTTGATGTCCAACGTATTGCTCAAAGGCGGAGTCGGGCGCGATCTCTTTGCCGCCGTTCAGGCCTGGGTCGGGCATTGGCCTGGCGGGCTCGCTGTCGCGACCATCTTGTCCTGCGGCATCTTCGCGGCAATCTCGGGCAGTTCGGTCGCAACAGCCGCCACCATCGGCACAGTCGCCGCGCCGGAAATGATCGCACGCGGCTACAACAAGCGGTTTGTCTATGGCCTGCTCGCCGCCGGTGGGACGCTTGGCATCCTGATCCCGCCTTCGATCCCCTTAATCATCTATGGTTTTGTCACCGAAGAATCGGTAATTGCGCTTTTCATGGCAGGCATCGGGCCCGGTCTTGGCTTGATCGCGCTGTTCATTGTCTATTCAATCCTCTCCGCTCGCTTCCTGCAGGATTATACCCCTGTTCCCGCCGCAAGTTGGAACGAACGGCGCAATGCCTCATTGCGCGCCCTGCCCTCTATCGCGCTGGCCACGGTCATCCTTGGCGGCATCTATTCGGGAGCATTCACTCCGACCGAGGCCGCAGCCATCGGGTTTGCCATGTCGCTTCTGATCACCGGGGTCATCCTGCGCTCGCTCAGTTGGGCCAAGCTGTGGGAGGCGATGATGGCCTCGATGGCCACCACGGTTGCGATCCTGCTGATTATTGCTGGGGCGAAAATCTTTGGCAAAGCCATTACGCTTTATCGCATCCCGCAGGAAATCTCGGTGATGATTTCCGATAACATCGCCACGCCGGTCGGGCTGATCCTGCTCGTATCTGTGGTGCTGCTGTGCATGGGGTTGGTGTTTGAGGCGCTGTCGATGGTGCTGATCATGACCCCGGTGCTGCTGCCCGCCGCCATGGGGATGGGGTTCGATCCGATCTGGTTCGGGATTTATATGGTGATCATGGTTGAATGCGCCCTGATCACGCCGCCGGTTGGTCTGAACCTTTACGTGATCCAATCTGTCACCCGGTCCAGCCTGACTGACGTGTCGCGCGGCACCCTGCCGTTTCTGGCGCTGATGCTGCTGATGGTGGCACTGCTCTATCTCTGGCCCGATCTTGCTCTCTATATTCCCTTCAAATTGTGATGTCTGACATGCTCCAATCCCAACCCGACAAACTGCGCGCGCTGCTGGCCGAACCCGGTCTCATCACCATGCCTTGCTGTTTTGATCCGCTTTCAGCCAAACTCATTGAACAGGCGGGCTTTCCGCTCTCGTTCATGTCGGGGTTCGCCACCGCTGCCGCCAGACTTGGCATGCCGGATACTGGCCTCATGTCCTACGCCGAGGTGCTGGATCAGGGGCGCAACATCTGCAACGCGGCAACGATACCAATTATTGGCGACGGCGATACCGGCTATGGAAATGCTCTCAACGTCAAACGCACAGTCGCGGGTTTCTCTCAGGCCGGATTTGCCGCTGTCATGATCGAAGATCAGGTTGCCCCTAAACGCTGCGGCCATACTGCGGGTAAGAGCGTGGTTTCGCGCGATGACGCCTATGAACGTATACGCGCAGCGGCTGACGCCCGCGCCGAAGGGAACGATATCCTGATCCTCGCCCGCACCGATGCCCGCCACGATCATGGTCTTGACGAAGCCATTGAGCGCGCCCGCGAATTCCGCCGCCTTGGCGCCGATATCCTGTTTGTCGAAGCCCCGCGCGACGAGGACGAGATGCGGCGTGTCTGCGACGAGCTTGACGGGCCGAAAATGGCAAACATCGTCGAAGGCGGCATGACCCCGGCCCTGCACCCTTCCGAACTTGAAGCGATCGGGTTCAAGATCGCTGCCTACCCGCTCACCCTGATGTCTGCGGCCATGCAGGCGATGATGCAGACGCTTGAGGCGTTCAAGACCGGCACCCCTGCACCCGACACGCTTATGCCCTTTGACGAACTGAAAACGCGGATCGGATTCGACGCCTATTTTGAAGAAGAACAGCGTTACGCCAAACAGCGCTAAACCTGCTGTGTGGTTGCAATTTGGACCGCCAAAGCGCATCAATCGGAAAAAACAGGGAGACGTTACAACATGAACAAGACATTTGTTTCCGCGATCGCGCTTGCCGCTGCCGCAACCACCGCATCCGCTGAATGCACCTCAGTCACCTTTTCAGATGTTGGCTGGACCGACATTACGGCCACCACAGCCGCCACAACCGTGGTGCTGGATGCGCTTGGATACGATACCGACATAAAGGTGCTGTCGGTACCTGTGACCTATACATCGATGGCCGCTGGCGATATCGACGTGTTCCTCGGCAACTGGATGCCCACGATGGAAGGCGATATCGCCGCCTATCGCGAGGCTGGCACCGTCGACACCGTACGCGCCAATCTGGAAGGCGCGAAATACACGCTGACCACCAACAAGGTCGGGGCCGACCTGGGCATCACCTCGTTCGATACAATTGCTGCACAGGGCGAGGCGCTGGACAACACAATCTATGGCATTGAGCCGGGCAATGACGGGAACCGACTTATCCTCGACATGATCGAACAGGGTGCCTTTGGACTCGCTGATTTCGAGGTCAAGGAAAGCTCGGAACAGGGTATGCTGGCGCAGGTCGCCCGTGCCGATCGCCGGGACGAGCCGATCGTTTTTCTTGGCTGGGAACCGCACCCGATGAACGCCAATTTCGATCTGACCTACCTGACGGGCGGTGATGAATTCTTTGGTCCCAATTTGGGCGGCGCGACGGTCTTTACCAATACACGTGCCGGATATGTCGAGGAATGTCCGAATGTCGGCAAACTGTTGATGAACCTCGAATTCACACTGGCCATGGAAAACGAAATCATGGGCGCGATCCTTGACGATGGAAAGGATCCGGCAGAGGCTGCGGCGGAGTGGATCGAAAAGAACCCAGATACTCTGAAAACCTGGCTGGTTGGCGTCAAGGATGTTGAGGGCGACGATGATGCCTTTGAACAGGCCAGCAAGGTCCTCTTGAACTGATACGGTGCCCGGCCCCAGCAACTGATACGGAGCATCCATGGATTGGTTGACCAACACCAAGATCCCCATCGGCGACGGGGCCGAGGCTTTCTTTCTCTGGCTACAGGACAATTTTGCTTGGTTTTTTGACGCGCTTTCGGCGCTGATGGAGGCGCTGATCGACGGCATTCTCTGGGTGCTGCAAACCCCGCACCCGTTGGTGGTGATCGCGGTTTTTGTCGGCCTGACTTGGGTGTTTCAGCGCAGTTGGAAAACCTGTCTGTTCGTGGCGGTCGGGTTCCTGTTCATCCTCAACCAAGGCTATTGGGAAGAAACCACCGAAAGCCTGACACTGGTTCTGTCGGCCTGTGTGTTCTGCATGGCGCTTGGTGTCCCGCTCGGGATCGCGGCGGCGCACCGGCCCAAGCTGTATCGCGCCATGCGACCGGTGCTTGACCTGATGCAGACATTACCGACCTTCGTATACCTGATCCCGGCCATCGTGTTCTTTGGTATCGGCATGGTCCCCGGCCTGATCGCCACGGTGATCTTTGTTTTGCCAGCACCAATCCGGCTGACCCACCTCGGAGTCTCTTCGACACCGCAAACATTGCTCGAAGCGGCACAGTCGTTTGGCGCGACCAACCGGCAGACTTTGATCAAGGTCGAACTGCCCTATGCCTTGCCACAGATCATGGCCGGACTGAACCAGACCATCATGCTGTCGCTGTCGATGGTTGTCATCGCGGCCCTTGTCGGCGCGGACGGGCTGGGTGTTCCGGTCCTGCGGGCGATCAACACCGTGAACATTGCGCTCGGCTTTGAGAGCGGATTCATCATCGTGGTACTGGCAATCATGCTGGACCGGATGCTGCGGATGGAGCGTTAGAGCATGGTTGATCAACCCGCCGTCGCCATCGACAACGTATCGATCGTGTTTGGCGACAACCCGGAACAGGCCCTGCCCCTGATGGACGCACTGCAGGAACGCGGCGAAATCCAATCCGCCACCGGGCAGGTTCTGGGCGTCCATGATTGCACACTGACCGTTAATGAGGGTGAAATCCTTGTCCTGATGGGCCTGTCTGGTTCGGGAAAATCGACGTTACTGCGCGCGATCAACGGGTTGAACCCGGTGGTGCGGGGATCGGTCAGCGTCAATGATGGCGCGGCGATGGTCAACGTCACCGCCGCCGATCCCGCAACGCTGCGCCGCATCCGCCAGAACCAGATCGCCATGGTGTTTCAGCAGTTTGGCCTGCTGCCCTGGCGCACGGTGCAAGAGAATGTTGGTCTTGGTCTCGAACTTTCGGGCCTGCCCCGCTCCGAACGGGCGTCCAAGGTCGATCAGCAACTTGCGCTGGTCGGTCTGTCAGACTGGGCCGACCGCAAGGTTGGCGAATTGTCAGGTGGTATGCAGCAGCGTGTCGGGCTGGCCCGCGCCTTTGCCACCGACGCACCGATCCTGTTGATGGATGAACCGTTTTCTGCACTCGACCCGCTGATCCGGACAAGACTTCAGGACGAGCTGCTTGACCTGCAAAAAGAACTGCGCCGCACCATCATCTTTGTCAGCCATGATCTTGACGAGGCCTTCAAGTTGGGCAATCGCATCGCCATCATGGAAGGGGGGCGCATCGTGCAATGTGGCACCCCGCAAGAGATTTTCTCGGCCCCTGCCAATGACTACGTCGCCGATTTCGTTGCTCATATGAACCCGCTTGGGGTGCTGTGCGCGCGGGACGTGATGGAGCCGGTGGGGCACCCTGCCCCCATCGACAGCGTGGAGCCGGACATGATGATTCAAGACGTGATGACCCAGGTTATCGAAACCGGACGGCCCGTCGGCGTGATGGTGGATGGCGAAATCATCGGCCAGATCAGCGGCGACAGCGTGCTGGCAAAACTGCTGGACCCGCGCGGCAGTTAGAGAGTCCCCTGCAAGATCACCCCTCGGCAAACCTCGCGCGCGTCCGGTTGGCAAATGCCACCAGTGATAGCATCACCGGCACCTCGACCAGCACACCCACCACGGTCGCCAAGGCCGCACCCGAGTTGAGGCCAAAGAGCGAGATCGCCACCGCGACGGCAAGCTCAAAAAAGTTCGATGTGCCGATCAACGCGCAGGGGGCGGCGATCCGGTGCGGAACCTTCATCGCGAACGCTGCCGCATAGGCCAATGCAAAGATGCCATAGCTTTGGATCAGGATCGGCACAGCAATCAGCACGATCACAAGCGGTCGGTCGAGAATGACCTGACCTTGCAGCCCGAACAGGATCACCACGGTCGCGATCAGACCAATGATCGAAAACGGTTTGATCCGATCTCGGAACGCATCAATGCGTTCAGGCGATCCCAAGACACGGCGTGTGATGAGGCCTGCCGCCAGCGGCAGAGCGACAAACAGCAGCGCCGAGAGAACAAGAGTACTCCACGGCACTTCGATATCCGTGACGCCCAACAAAACCGCCACCAGCGGTGCAAAGGCAAACACCATGATCACATCGTTCACCGTGACCTGCACCAGCGTATAACCTTCGTCGCCCTTGGTCAGTTGCGACCAGACAAATACCATTGCCGTGCAGGGGGCCGCACCCAGCAGGATCAGGCCCGCCGTATATTGCATTGCGTCTTCGGGTGTCAGAAAATCCGCGAATACATAGTCAAAGAACAACACCGCCAGCAGCGCCATGGTGAATGGCTTGATCAACCAATTGACCACCAGCGTGATCGCCAACCCTTTTGGCTGGCGCACCGCATCCTTGAGTGACGCGGGATCGACACCCACCATCATCGGATAAACCATCGCCCAGATCAGCACAGCAACCACCAGATTGACCTGTGCAAACTCAGCACCGGCGACAAGATCGACAAGACCCGGCGCAACGCTGCCCAGAGCGATGCCGGCGAGAATGGCGAGCGCGATCCAAACGCTCAGGTATCTTTCAAAAATGCTCATGCAACTGCGCTTTCCGTCGATTGTGGGTTGAGTTTTCCTGCGGCCATCGCGCTGAGCGCAACCATGACCGCCGCCGTTCCGAGGCAAAGAGACAAGCCGCCCAATTGATAGGTCAGGCCAGATAGAATGGTGCCGATCAGACGCCCGCCCGCATTGGCCATATAGTAGAATCCGACATCCATCGTCACCCGCTCGGACCGCGTGAACGCGAGGATCAGATAGGAGTGAAGTGAGGAGTTCACCGCAAAGAGCGCCCCAAAGATCAATAGCCCCGCAATCAGCGCAACGGTCAGCCAGACGGCAGGTTCACCCGCCAGCACCACCAATGCTGCAAGCGTCGCCGGCACGACGCAGAGCATCAGCGCCCATTGACGTGCGGCCCCGATCAGGTCGGCCTCGCTCCGGTTGGTGGCATCCAGAATACGCGGGGCTGCGGCCTGTATGGCGCCGTAGAGGATGATCCAGACGGCCATGAAGGTCCCGATCACAAAAAACGCCATGCGGGCGCCCTCTTCGGTACCATCCGACAGCACTGCGTGGAAATAGATCGGAATACCGACAACGAACCACACATCGCGCGCTCCAAACAGGAACACCCGCGCCGCAGACAACCAGTTCACATTGGCCGATCTTGAGAACACCTCGGTGAATTTTGCGCCCTTGCGGCCCTTGGGCAGGCCCGGTGGCATCGCGATCAGGACCGCCAGCAGGATCGCAGCCAGCACCATCGCCATCGCGTATAGCGACCAGACAAAGCCCAGCGTCGCCAGCAGGACCGTGCCGAGTAGAAAGCCCACGCCTTTGACCGCGTTCTTGGACCCGGTCAACAACGCCACCCATCGAAACAGCCCGCCGTCCTCGGTCGGCGCCAGCAATTTGACCGCCGATTTTGATGACATCTTGGCCAGATCCTTCGCGACTCCCGAAGCGCCCTGAACCATCATCACATAAGCAACCGATGCCCCAATGGCCCAACCGGGATCAAGCTGTGCCAACGCCAGCAATGCAACAACCTGCACCGCCAACCCGGCATAGAGCGTCGTGGTCAGCCCAAACCGCGCCGCGATCCAAGCCGCCGACAGGTTGGTCACCATGCCCGCGATTTCGTAAAGCACAAAGAGATAGGCAAGCTGTACGGGCGAGAACCCCAACGTATGGAAATGCAGCAGCACCAACATCCGCAGCGCACCGTCGGTCAGCATAAAGGCCCAATAGGCGGCCGTCACCGCGATATAGGCCGACATGCCTTGCGGTCGGGGTGTCACAGCGACGCCCCGACCATCAGCGCCACATCCACCAACCGATGGGCATAACCCATTTCATTGTCATACCAGGCATAGAGTTTGATCTGTGTGCCATTGACTACCATCGTCGACGGCGCATCGATGATCGTAGAGCGAGTGTCGTTGGTATAGTCAGCCGAGACCAGCGGGCGTTCCTCATACCCCAGAATACCTTTCAGAGCGCCGTCTGAAGCGGTCTTGAACAGTGCGTTCACTTCCTCGACCGAAACCTCCCGCTCAACCTCGAACACGCAATCAGTCAACGACGCATTCAGCAGGGGCACACGCACCGCATGGCCGTTCAGACGTCCCTGCAATTCCGGATAGATCAACATGATCGCCGACGCGCTCCCCGTCGTGGTCGGGATCAGCGAATTCAGCGCCGACCGGGCTCGGCGCAGGTCCTTGGCGGGGCGATCCACAATGGTCTGGGTGTTGGTTACGTCGTGGATCGTAGTGAATGAACCGTGACGGATGCCGATGGATTCGTGGACGACCTTGACCACAGGCGCGATGCAGTTGGTGGTACAACTGGCCGCCGTTATGATCTGATGCTTAACGGGCTCAAAGCTGTCGTCGTTGACGCCATAAACGATATTGGCGGTTGGTCCGTCCTTGACTGGGGCCGACACGACAACCTTTTTGACACCGGCGGCAAAATACGGGGCAAGCGCGGCCTCGGTCTTGAATTTGCCGGTACAGTCGATCACCACATCGACGCCCGCAAGTGGCAGTGCCGCAAGGTCCGTCGTGCCAACAAAGGGCAACCGGGTTCCATCAATCGTCACACTGTCGGCGTCAGACTCAAAATTCGCAGGCCAGCGGCCATGTACGGTATCAAATTCAAGCAGATGGGCGTGCATCGCGGCATCGCCCACCGCATCATTGATCCAGGCAATCTCGGCCCCGCGCTCCAACAACGGGCGCAGCGCCAGTTTACCCATGCGGCCAAGGCCATTGATTGCGTAGACGGTCATGCTGGCACCTCGGATTCCGCATTGGCGATACCATCCACCGCGCGTTGCAGCGAAACGCGATCAAGCGAGGTAATCGGCAATGCGGCAAAGGCACTGATACGGCGCCTCAGTTCCCCATAGGCTTGCTGAAACGCGAGGCTCTTTTCGGCCTCCGTTCCTGCTATCTTGACCGGATCAGGCATGCCCCAATGGGCGCTGATCGGCTGACCGGGCCATGCCGGGCAGTCTTCGTTTGCGGCGCGATCACAAACGGTAAAGACAAAATCAAACTGCGGGGCATCTGGTGCCTGAAATTCGCTGACATTCTTTGCACGCAGTGGCGACGTGTCATGACCTTTCGATTTCAGGACCTCAACCGCGAACGGATTAAGTTCAGAATAAGGTTTGGTCCCGGCGGAATAGGCTTCAAACAGATCACCGGCTTCGTGGCGCAGCACGGACTCGGCGAGGATCGAACGGGCAGAATTCCCGGTGCAGATAAAGAGTACACTATATTTGGTATCAGGCATGGGTTTGGTTCCTGAATTTGAGGGAAAGGCCAAGGGTGGACAAAGTTCAGGGCGACCGCGGCAGCAGTCCAGAAACAGGTTTTCAAAGGTCTGTTGCACACCGGTCATGTTGATGGCGTAGAGCAATGATGTCCCCGCCCGCTCCTGCGTAAGCAGACCCGATTGAACCAGCGTCGCGAGATAGGCCGACAGCGTACTGGATTTCAGGTCGAGCGCCTGCGCCAGTTCACCCGCCGGCACACGATCAGGAAAGCGTCGCATCAGCAGGCGGAACAGCGCGAGGCGCTGCGGGTGAGCCAGGGCAGAAAGTCGGGAGACAGTTTCTATTTCCATATTTCGTGAATAATCAAAATTTAAAGACATTCAACCCCTTTTCGCAGGTCTCATGCTGGTCAGCCAATCGCGTTTGCGGGAGACGCGAACATTCCCTTAACCTCAAACCGCACAACAATGCGCCTCAACCGGCCACAAACGCCCAAACCTTTAGCAAACCAAGACCTAGGGCGCGGCCAATGCAGGCCGTTCGATCCTCCGTTCTGAGGCGCATGTTGCCAGTTCCCCCGACCTGCCTCAAACAAGGGGAATGCCGGAAACGCTGACCATCGTTGTTGTCGAAGAAGACCGCGATCGCGCGATTGCGATTGTCGACGCTCTCAAAGAGTCCGGCGACTATGATGTGTTCGTGATTGGCAACGCATCAGGGCTGGCGCGCAAGATCAGCGCCCATGCGCCAGATGTCGTGCTGATCGATATTGATAACCCAACCCGCGACATGCTCGAGGAACTCACACTCGCCTCCGGTCCGCTGGAGCGGCCCGTCGCCATGTTCGTCTCCCCCGCCGCCGGTGGGCTCGCGCGGACAGCAATCGAGGCTGGGTTGTCGGCCTATGTGGCGGACGGTCTGAAACCAGAGCGTCTGAAACCAATAATGGATGCGGCCATCGCCCGTTTCCAGATCGCCCGCCAGATGCGCAGCGAGTTGGCGGAAACCCGGCGCGCGCTGGAAGAGCGTAAGGTAATCGACCGCGCCAAAGGGCTGTTGATGAAAGCCCGCAGCATTGACGAAGGCGAGGCTTATTCGATCCTGCGCCGCGCCGCGATGGATCAGGGACGCCGGGTCGCCGATGTCGCAGAGGCGCTGGTGACAGCCGCAGGGTTGCTGTCGTGAAGCGCGTACAGCTCTCTGCCGCCTATATGCCGCTGGTCGATGCCGCCCCACTGATCGTCGCCGAAGAGATGGGTTTTGCGGCAGCAGAAGGTTTGTCGCTGGATCTGATCCCCGCCCCGTCGTGGTCATCGGTCCGGGACATGCTGGCATTCGGTCGCGTCGATGCGGCGCATTTGCTGTCTTCGATCCCGGTGGCGATGGCATTGGGATTGGGCGGTGTTGCAACCGCACTCTCGGCGGTGTCGGTGTTGTCAATGAATGGCGAAGTCGTTGGGGTTGGCAAACGGCTTGAGGACCGCCTGCGCGCCAGCGGCTATGGCTTTGATTTTCACGACGCCCGCGCCGCCAGCAAGGCACTCGGCTCTGTTCTGGATGGGAAGCTGACGATTGGTGTGCCGTTTCCATTTTCCATGCACGTGGAATTGTTGCGCTATTGGTTCAACGCCACCGGGCTGAGCGAAAACGCCATTGAAATCCGAACGGTCCCTCCCCCGCTGATGGCCGACGCCCTGACCTCTGGCGAAATCGATGCGTTTTGCGTCGGCGAACCCTGGGGGTCGACCGCAGTCGAGGCGGGTGTCGGTGCCCTGTTGTTGCCGGGCACCGCAATCTGGTCGTTTGCCCCGGAAAAGGTTCTGGCCACACGCACGGATTGGGCAGACACGGAACCGCATCTTTTGGGTCGTCTGATGCGCGCTGTCTGGAAATCCGGCCGCTGGCTCGCCCAACCGGAGAGCCACACGACAGCCTCGGAGATCCTGTCGCGTACGCGCTATCTCGATCTGCCATCCGAAGTGATCGATCGCGCCTTGTCTGGCCGTCTCACGATCTCTCACAAGGGAGAACAGCGTGTGGTGGACCGATTTGTCGAGTTTCACCACGGCGCGGCGAACTTTCCCTGGCGCAGTCAGGCCAAGTGGATCGCAAGCCGCATAGCGACCCGCAGCGGGCTTGACCCGCTTGCCGCGATGGAGACTGCCGCTGACGTCTTTCGGACTGATCTCTATCGTCAGGCGTTGCAATCAACCGGGGCTGAAATGCCCGGCGCATCAGAAAAGCTCGAAGGTGCGGTGAAGGATCCGACGGCTGTAGCATCTGCATCTGGCCGTCTGATTCTGCTGCCCGATGGCTTTTTTGATGGCCAGATTTTTGATCCATTGAAAAAGTAACGCCCATTTTTTCGGCACCGCAGCATGTCGATTGCCGCATTGCAGCGCAAAATCACTTTTCTTCGACCGCCTTTCTTGACCGATACGCCACGGCTCAGCATCCTAAGGTTGCACAGAGGCAATGGCGTCTCCGTATCCAATTCTCCCACCGATAGGGAATGCTGAGCAAAGCCGCTCGACCCTCCGTCATTTGACGGGGCGCGTCAGCGGCTTTTTTTGTTTTTCCGGTCAACTGCAATGACCGAACGCCTCAAAGGATCACCCATGAGACACCTGCTCTACACGTTTGCCACTCTCACCGCTCTCCCCGGACCATTGTTCGCACAGGACCTCGAACTTGATGAGCTGACCTTTGGCTTTATCAAACTGACCGACATGGCGCCGCTCGCCGTTGCTTATGAACAGGGGTATTTTCTGGACGAGGGTCTGTTCGTGACACTCGAAGCCCAAGCAAACTGGAAGGTCCTGCTGGACGGCGTTATCGACGGCACATTGCAGGGCGCGCATATGCTGGCTGGTCAGCCGCTGGCCGCAACCATCGGCTTTGGCACCAAGGCCCATATCGTGACACCGTTCTCCATGGATCTGAACGGCAACGGCATAACCGTTTCCAACGCGGTCTGGGAAGAAATGAAACCCAACATTCCAACCATGGATGACGGCCGCCCCCAGCACCCGATCAGCGCCGAGGCGCTGGCCCCGGTCGTTGAGAAATACAGGTCCGAAGGCAAAGCGTTCAACATGGGGATGGTGTTCCCGGTGTCCACACATAACTACGAGCTGCGCTATTGGCTCGCGGCGGGTGGACTGCATCCCGGGTATTACAGCCCCGAAAACGTAACCGGTCAGATCAATGCCGACGTGTTCCTGTCGGTGACCCCTCCACCGCAGATGCCAGCAACGCTCGAAGCGGGGACAATCTATGGCTATTGCGTTGGCGAGCCATGGAACCAGCAGGCTGTGTTCAAAGGGATCGGTGTACCGGTCATCACCGACTACGAACTTTGGAAGAACAACCCGGAAAAGGTATTCGGCATCACTGCCGAGTTTGCCGAGACCAATCCCAACACCACCCGCGCCCTTACCAAGGCGTTGATCCGCGCGGCGATCTGGTTGGACGAGAATGACAATGCCAACCGTCTTGAAGCGGTGCAAATACTGTCGCAGCCCGAATATGTCGGGGCAGATGCTGAAGTCATTGCCAACTCGATGACCGGTACGTTCGAATATGAAAAGGGCGACGTGCGCGATGTTCCCGATTTCAACGTATTCTTCCGCTACAACGCCACCTACCCGTTTTACTCCGACGCCGTCTGGTATCTGACACAGATGCGCCGCTGGGGTCAGATTGCCGAGTTCAAAGCCGACAGCTGGTATGACGACGTTGCGAAATCCGTCTATCGTCCGGACATCTATCTGGAAGCCGCACGCGCCCTTGTCGATGACGGGCTGGCAAACGAAGCCGACTTCCCGTGGGACAGCGATGGGTACAAGGCACCGACACCGGCCGCGGATATCATCGACGGCGTTGTCTATGACGGTCGCACCCCCAATGCCTATCTGGAAAGCCTGCCAATCGGCTTGAAAGGTGAACAGGTCATCAACGGCACTGACATTCAGGGCTGAACCCTTTTCCTCGCGCCACCCATCACGGCGCGAGGAACATTCGCCAATCCCGATACACGCGATGAGGCATTCGCCCATCGCACCCGCACAGCCAAGAAGGCAACTCACAATGACCGCCATAGATCACGACAGCCTTTCGGTCGACGAAGCCCGCGAAGCCAGACGCGAACGTCGTTTCACCCGTATTAACTCTGCCGACAAATGGTTTCAGGTGCTTGGCCTGCCCTGGATGACGCCCATCCTCAAGGCCATCGCCGGCGACAACCCCAAAGCGCAGGTGTCAGAAATCTGGCGACTGCTGGGTGTACCGCTGCTGGCAATCGTGGCCTTCCTCGGCTTGTGGGCCGCATTGGCACCCACGGTGCAAACTTCGCTTGGCGCAATCCCCGGACCGGCCCAGGTGTGGGATCAGGCCGTCAACCTGCATCACGATGCGCAAGCAAAGGCCGCGAAAGAGGACCAGTTCTACGAACGGCTCGATTTGCGCAACGAAAAGCTGATTGCCGCAGGTCAGGCCGACAAGGTCAAGCACATCGCCTATACCGGCGCACCCAGCTATTACGACCAGATCTGGACGTCGATCAAAACCGTGTTTTTTGGCTTTTTGATCGCCTCGGCTGTGGCGATCCCGATGGGCGTGATGGCGGGGCTTTCCCCGATTGCCAACGCAGCACTGAACCCGATCATCCAAATATTCAAACCCGTCTCCCCGCTTGCGTGGTTGCCCATCGTCACGATGATCGTGTCAGCGGTCTACGCCACCAATGACGGGATGTTTTCCAAGTCGTTTCTGGTGTCAGCAATCACCGTGACCCTGTGTTCCCTATGGCCGACCCTGATCAACACCTCACTAGGTGTAAGCGCCATCGACAAGGACCTGATCAACGTCTCCAAGGTTCTCAAGATGTCGACCTGGTCCAAAATCCAGAAACTGGTTCTGCCCTCGGCCCTGCCTTTGATCTTTACCGGCCTGCGGCTCTCACTCGGGGTCGGTTGGATGGTTCTGATCGCCGCCGAAATGCTGGCGCAGAACCCGGGTCTTGGCAAATTCGTCTGGGACGAGTTCCAGAACGGATCGTCGCAATCGCTGGCCCGGATCATGGTCGCTGTCCTGACCATCGGCATCATCGGCTTTCTGCTGGACCGGCTGATGTTCGCGATCCAGTCGATGTTCACATTCTCCAACAATCGGTGAGCGGCATGAGCATTCTTGAATTCAAAAACGTCTCCAAAGGCTTTGGCACAGGGGCTAACCGCGCCGAAGTTCTCAAGAACATCTCGCTGGCTGTTGCAGAAGGCGAGTTCCTCGCGATCCTCGGATTTTCCGGCACAGGAAAGTCGACCCTGATGAACCTGATTGCCGGGCTTGAAACCCCGGACAAGGGCGAGGTTCTGTTCAAAAGCACGCCCATCGACGGCCCCGGACCGGAACGTGGACTGGTGTTTCAGAGCTACAGTCTGATGCCGTGGCTGTCGGTTGGTGGCAATGTCGGGCTGGCCGTGGATGCGGTGTTCCCCAAGTTGTCCAAGGCTGAACGCGCCAAGAAAATCGCCCATTACGTCGACATGGTCGGCCTGCCACACGCGATTGACCGCAAGCCTGCAGAGCTTTCAGGCGGTATGCGTCAACGGGTTTCAGTGGCGCGCGCACTGGCAATGGACCCCGAGATGCTGTTGCTGGACGAACCGCTTTCAGCACTTGACGCATTGACCCGCGCCAATCTCGCGGATGAGATCGAACGCATCTGGGAGGCGGACAAGAAAACCTGCATCCTGATCACCAATGACGTGGACGAAGCGATCCTGCTGGCCGACCGCATCGTGCCGCTGAACCCCGATGGCACGCTGGCCGATCCGATCCCTGTCACCATCCCCCGCCCGCGCGACCGTGGCGAAATGAACCACGATCCCGTGTTCAAAAAACTGCGCGCGCAGGTGACCGGATACCTGATGGATGTCGGCATCGAGGCGAATACCGAGGGCAGTCGCATCTTGCCGGATGTGACACCAATTCACGGTGTTCCCGCCGCCGTCAAGGAGGCGCAAAGCGGTTTGATCGAAGAGCGCTTTCTCGACTTTAGCCAGTTGCACAAGATCTACCCCACACCAAAGGGTCCGCTGACCGTGGTCGAGGACTTTAATCTCAAGGTCAACCGGGGCGAATTCATCTCGCTGATCGGGCATTCGGGCTGTGGCAAATCCACGGTCCTGACCATGGCGGCCGGACTCAATTCGATCTCCAAGGGCGCGATCAAACTGGATGGACGCCACGTCGAAGGTGCTGATCCCGAGCGTGCGGTGGTGTTTCAATCTCCGTCCCTGTTCCCTTGGCTCAACGCGCGCGAAAACGTGTCGATTGGCGTAGACAAAGTCTATCCCCGCGCCAGCCGTGCGGAACGGCAGGACGTTGTCGAGTATTATCTGGAACGTGTCGGGCTTGCGGATTCAATGGACAAACAGGCCGCGGATCTTTCCAACGGTATGCGGCAACGAGTCGGCATCGCGCGGGCCTTTGCGCTGTCGCCCAAGCTGCTGCTGCTGGACGAACCTTTTGGCATGCTCGACAGTCTGACCCGGTGGGAATTGCAGGACGTTCTGATGGAGGTCTGGTCGCGCACCAAGGTGACCGCTGTCTGTGTCACCCACGACGTAGACGAGGCGATCCTGCTGGCCGACCGCGTGGTGATGATGACCAACGGTCCACAAGCCACCATTGGCAAGATCACAGAAGTCGACCTGCCGCGCCCGCGCAGTCGCAAGGCGCTGTTGGAGCACCCGGATTACTACAATTACCGCGAACAGGTCCTCAGTTTCCTCGAAGAATACGAGCACGGGAAAGCCGGAAAACCGAAAGCCAAAGCGCCAGAACTGCCCGCTGAGAAGGACGCCGCCTGATGGATACAGTACTCGATGCCCCCACCCGCACTTTTGTCGAAGTCGCCGAAGTCTGGGTTCCGAAAGGCGACAAGCTTGTTCTCGGATCAGGCAGCTATGGCGCGCTTGACGCCTTTGCCGCCGCCTCTGGCAAGGAGAGTTTCACCAAGGGCGAAGGTCTGCCGGGCAAGGCCTGGGCCGAAGAACGCCCGGTCGTGCTCAAGCAATTTGACGGCTCATATTTCAAGCGTACCGCAGCCGCGAGCGCCGCAGGTCTGACGGCTGCCGTCGCGATCCCGGTCTTCAATGGCAAAACGCTCAAGGCGGTTCTGGTCGTGCTCTGCGCGGATGATGACAAACGCACCGGCGCGATCGAGGTATGGTCCGAAGGTGGCGGCGTTCTGACGCTGGATGATGGCTATTACGGCGCGGCCAAACATTTCGAATGGGTGTCGCAGCATACTCAGTTCCCGCGCGGTCAGGGTCTTCCCGGTGGGGTCTGGTCCGCCAGAACACCCATCCTGATGCGTGATCTTGGATCTGGCTATCGGTTCATTCGGGCCGAAAGCGCCGGAAAGGCAGGGCTGACCACTGGGCTTGGCCTGCCTGTGCCGGTGCCGAGCGGTGATTCCTATGTTTTGACACTGCTGTCGGCCCTCGGAACACCCATCGCCCGCCGGTTTGAAATCTGGGATGCACGCAGTGCCAAGGTCGGAAAAGAACTGGCGGCCGTGATGCTGGATGGCATCTGCGCCCGCGACGGAGCGTTGTGGGATGACGAAAAAACCCGCCGTGTTGAACCATGGCACGGGCTGATCGGCAAGGTGCTTGGCACAGGATTGCCTGCACTGGAAACAGGACCGTCGCCAACCACCGCTGGCTATGCCGGAGCGGTCGGCCTGCCGATCTATCGTGCTGGTGAACTCTCACACATCGTCGCTTGGTATTGCTGAGGATATGGACATGAAAAAACTTGTAGTCATAGGCGCAGGGATGGCCACGGGCCGGGCGCTGGAACATCTGTTTGAATCCCAACCGGACGCCTACGACGTCACGCTGTTCAACGCAGAGCCACGCGGAAACTATAACCGGATCATGCTGTCGCCGGTGCTGTCGGGCGAAAAATCCTATGAAGAAATCGTCACCCACGATGCGATTTGGTACGAAGAAAACGGTGTTACCTGTCGCTTTGGCGAGCATGTCATCGGCATTGACCGGGACCGCAAGGTGGTCATCGGCCAGAACGGCGAGGTTCCTTATGACAAGCTGCTGATCGGCACCGGGTCTGCGCCCTTTATCATCCCGGTGCAGGGCAAGGAACTGCCCGGGGTCATCACCTATCGCGATCTGGATGACACCAACGCGATGGTGGAAGCATCTGGCAAGGGTGGCAGCGCCGTCGTGATCGGTGGTGGTCTGTTGGGGCTGGAGGCAGCAGCGGGTTTGCGGCTGCGGGGCATGGATGTGACCGTGCTGCATCTGAACGGCCACCTGATGGAACGGCAACTGGACGAAGCTGCAGGGTATCTCTTGCGCGCGGATCTGGAGCGGCGTGGCATTACCGTGAAAACCCAGGCATCAACCAAGGCGATTCTTGGCGAAGACCGCGCCGAAGCCGTGTTACTGGAAAGCGGCGAAACCCTGCCCGCAGATCTGGTGGTGATGGCCGTGGGCATCCGCCCTGAAACCCGCCTCGCCAACGACGCCCATATCGACGTGGCACGCGGGATCGAGGTGAACGCACAGATGCAGACCTCGGACCCGGACATTTACGCGATTGGCGAATGTGTCGAGTTCGACGGTCAGCTTTTTGGTCTGGTGGCACCTCTGTACGATCAGGCCAAGATTGTCGCCGCATCGCTGTTGGATCAACCCGGCGCGTTTGTGCCCAAGGAACTATCAACCAAGCTCAAAGTCACCGGCTGTGATCTCTTCAGCGCCGGCGATTTCGCCGAGGGTCCGGGCCGCGAGGACATCGTGTACCGCGATCCTGCGCGGGGCATCTACAAGCGGCTGGTGCTGCAGGATGACCAGCTTGTCGGTGCCGTAATGTATGGCGACACGGCGGACGGAAACTGGTTCTTTGGGCTAATCAAGGACGGCACCGATCTCACCGAAATGCGCGAGACGTTGATCTTTGGACCGGCCTATCAGGGAGGTGCCGCATCGGACCCTCTCTCAGCCGTTGCAGCCTTGCCGGATGATGCGGAAATCTGTGGGTGTAACGGCGTATGCAAAAGCAATATCGTAAGCGCGATCGCGGGCGGTGCCACCGATCTGGGCGCCATTCGCGCCAGCACCAAGGCCAGCGCGTCCTGCGGCACCTGCACCGGGTTGGTGGAACAACTGCTGCAGGTCACGCTGGGCGATGATTTCGAAATGCCAGCCGCACAATCGGTCTGTGGTTGCACCGACCTGTCCCACGAAGATGTACGGCGGTTGATCAAGGCCAAAGAACTGAAATCGCAGGCCGCCGTCTGGCAGGAACTGGGGTGGTCCACGCCCAATGGCTGTCATGTCTGCCGTCCGGCGATCAACTATTATCTGCTCGCCGACTGGCCGCTGGAGTATCAGGACGATCCGCAAAGCCGCTTTGTCAACGAACGCAAACACGCCAACATCCAGAAAGACGGCACATTCAGCGTTGTTCCCCGGATGTGGGGCGGCATTACCAACCCGAACGAATTGCGCGCGATTGCCGACGCGGCCGAAAAATATGACGTGCCGACAGTCAAGGTAACCGGCGGGCAGCGGATCGACCTGCTCGGCGTCAAAGGCGAGGACCTGCCGTCAATCTGGGCCGATCTGAACAATGCGGGGCTGGTCTCGGGTCATGCCTACTCCAAGGGTCTGCGCACGGTTAAAACCTGTGTCGGCACGGATCATTGTCGGTTTGGCACCCAGGACAGCACCGGTTTGGGCATCCAGCTTGAACAGATCCTGTGGGGGTCGTGGACCCCGCACAAGGTCAAGCTGGCGGTGTCTGGCTGTCCGCGCAACTGTGCCGAGGCGACTTGCAAGGATGTCGGGATCATCTGTGTCGACAGCGGTTATCAGGTGAGCGTTGGTGGCGCGGCAGGCATGGACCTTAAGGAAACCGAACGGCTGGCCGATGCCCCGACAGAGCAGGAAGCGATCGATCTGACCATCGCGTTTATCCAGCTCTATCGCGAAAACGCCAAGTACCTCGACCGGGCTTATAAGTGGGTTTCCAAGGTTGGGCTCGACTGGGTGAAAGAGCGTGTCGTCGACGATCTGGCCGAACGCAAAAGGCTGGTAGAGGCCTTTGAGCTGTCGCAGTCGATCTACCGCAAAGACCCGTGGGCCGAGCACGTCACCGAGCGCGCAGAAACCTATATCCCCCTCGCCAATCTAACCCTGGAGGCCGCAGAATGAGCTGGATCGACATTGGACATATCGACGACGTGCCCCTGCGCGGTGCGCGTGTTTTGAAAACCCCGGCGGGCTGCGTTGCGGTGTTTCGCACGGACGAGGCCGAAGTCTTTGCGGCGTCCAACACCTGTCCGCACAAGGGTGGGCCGCTGAGCGACGGCATTGTGCATGGGCAGAACGTCACCTGCCCACTGCACAACTGGGTGTTTGATCTGAACACCGGCGAGGCACAGGGGGCTGACGACGGCCACATCGACACCTATCCGCTGAAGTTGCTGGAGAACGGTCGCATCATGATCGACGGGGCCGCCATCGGCGCGCGGAGCGCGGCCTGATGGACGGCGGCAGTTCGCCCGCAATCCGCAGCACCTGTCCCTATTGCGGGGTCGGGTGTGGCGTGCTGCTGCAACCGGATGGTCTAGGCGGGCTTGATGTGCGGGGCGACCCGGACCACCCTGCCAACAACGGGCGGCTCTGTTCCAAAGGCTCGGCCCTCGGCGAAACCGTTGGGCTCATGCAACGCCTGCTTGCCCCGCAGGTGAATGGCGCCGACACGTCGTGGGACAGCGCCCTTGATCTGGTGGCAACCCGGTTTTCTGACACGATTGCGCGGCATGGACCGGACAGCGTCGCCTTCTACGTCTCGGGCCAATTGCTGAACGAAGATTATTATGTCGCCAATAAGCTGATGAAGGGCTTTATCGGCTCAGCCAACATCGACACCAATTCCCGCCTCTGCATGGCGTCGACCGTAGCCGGACACAAGCGAGCATTCGGGACCGACACGGTTCCCGGCACCTACGAGGATCTCGACGAGGCCGATCTGATCGTGCTGGTCGGCTCTAACCTCGCATGGTGCCATCCGGTCTTGCACCAACGCGCTCTGGCTGCCCGCAAGGCCCGCGGCACCAAGCTCATCGTGATTGACCCTCGCCGCACCGCCAGTTGCGACGGGGCCGACCTGCACCTCGCACTAGAACCCGGCAGCGATGTTGCGCTGTTCAATCACCTGTTCACGCAGATTTACGAAGGCGGCGCGCTGGACAAAGCGTTTCTGGCGCATACCAACGGTTTTAACGACACATTGCGCGAAGCCTATGGCAGCCGTTCCCAAGTCACCGGGCTGAGTGACGCCGATATCACCCGGTTCTGCCGTATGTGGATGGGCACCGAAAGGGTCGTCACCATCTTTAGTCAGGGGGTGAATCAGTCTTCCAGCGGCACCGACAAGGTCAACGCCATCCTGAACTGCCACCTTGCCACCGGGCGCATTGGGAAACCCGGCTGCGGACCGTTTTCGGTCACCGGGCAACCCAATGCCATGGGCGGGCGCGAGGTCGGCGGCTTGGCGAATATGCTTGCCTGTCACATGGAGCTGAACAACCCCGATCACCGATCCGCTGTGCGCACGTTTTGGGAGGCAGCGACCATTCCAGAGAAACCCGGACTGAAGGCGGTCGATATGTTCCGCGCGGTGGGCGACGGGCGGATCAAGGCGCTTTGGGTGATGCACACCAACCCGGCCGTGTCCCTGCCCGACAGCGATCGTGTGCGGCAAGCCATCGCTGACTGCCCGTTCACCGTGGTCAGCGATATCACCGCAGCCACCGATACAGCCCGGCTGGCTGACGTGCTGCTGCCTGCGACTGCGTGGGCCGAAAAGGAAGGGACTGTCACCAATTCGGACCGCACCATCAGCCGCCAACGCATTGCACTGCCTGCGCCGGGTCTTACGCGCCCTGACTGGGCGCAACTGGCCGAGGTGGGTCGGCGCATGGGCTGGAAACGGCAGTTCGATTACCAGACCACATCAGAGATCTTCCGCGAATATGCGGCGCTCTCGGGCATCGCGGGGCGCTTTGGCCTCGACTTTGACATCTCTGCTTTCACGGATATCGACGATCCTGACTATGATGCCTTGCCACCAACCCATTGGCCGGTCACCAAGAACCGAACTGGAGGTCGCTTTTTCGCCGACGGGCAGTTTTTTCATCGCGATGGCAAGGCGCAGATGATCCCGGTCACGCATAGGCCGCCTGCTGCAAAAACCGAACCACGTTTTCCGTTTCGTCTGAACACCGGACGGGTACGTGACCAGTGGCACACGATGACACGGACCGGGCTCTCCCCGCGCCTATCCGCGCATCTGGCCGAGCCGTTCCTTGATATTCATCCCGCCGACGCCACGCGCCTCGCCCTGTCCGCCGCTGATCTGGTCACTGTCACCAGCCCCGTGGGCCGGTCAATCCTGCGGGTGCGGATCACCGGAGATGTGCAGCCCGGACAGGTCTTTGCCCCAATGCACTGGACCGGCGAGACAGCCCCATCGGCGCGGATTGATGCCTTGCTGGCGGATGTCACCGATCCGATATCGGGGCAGCCGGAAACCAAGGCCGGTGTTGTGAATGTCGCAAAGTTCGAGGCGGCGTGGTACGGGTTCGCTGTTTCGCGCCAACCGATGCGGCTGACATCGGAGTACTGGGCGCTCGCCACCACAAATGCCGGGCATCGCGCGGAACTCGCCGGGATGACAGCAACTGCCGACTGGGAGACCGCGGCGCGCGAGATGTTTAACCTGTCCGATGCCACCGTCAGTTCTATCACCGACACGGCGCGCGGCACGGCACGGATCGCTTTTGAGGCGGATGGACAGCTTCTGGCGGCGCTCTTTGTATCGCCCACCCCGGTCGCGGTGATGCGGGACTATCTCGCCACCCTTCCCGGCGGGCCTGCGGCTGACGTCCTGATCGGGCGCACCCCTGCAGATGTTCCGGACCCCGGCCCAATGCTGTGTGCCTGCTTTGGCGTGGGTGTGAACACGATTGTCGAAGCGATTGAAACTGACGGGTTGGTCACCGTCGAGGCCGTTGGTACTGCGCTGCAGGCCGGGACAAACTGCGGGTCCTGCCGCCCCGAAATCGCCGAGTTGCTCAGCAGCATGACCCACCGCGAAGCCGCAGAGTGAACGGCGCGTTCAGGACGCCGCCACCTTTGCCCCCTTGGCAATCATCGGCGGCGCAGCGTTCAGGCGCTCTATGGCAAACCCTGCCGCACGCTTGTAATCCGCCATGAATGCGGCCCGCTCATCAGCCGTTATCACGGTGTCGATGTCATCGAATTCACCGCCACAGCGCTCGTCCACCAGATCGAGCAGCCCAAACGGCCCTGCCCCGCGATTGCGCAGGATCAGTTCGGATACCGGGCCGCAAAGGGTGTCGTCATAGGCCACCAGTGCTGCGGGTGTAACACCATGTTCGATAATTGATTGCCCAAGAACCCGTGCATCGACAATCGCCTGACTCGCACCATTGGACCCGGTGGGGTACATCGCATGCGCCGCATCCCCCATCAGCGCCACCGGCCCGTCAATCCACGTCGGGATCGGATCGCGATCAATCATCGGGTTTTCATAAGCGATATCAGCGCCCCGCAGCATCGCAGGAACGTCGAGCCAATCGTATCGGAAGGCTTCGAACTCATGCACAAAGCTGTCGATTTCGACCGGTCGGAACCAACCACTCTTTTCCCACCCGTGGGAGGCATCGACGGTCTGTTCGGCGATCCAGTTGACGGTGACGAAACCTTCGCTGTCGGGATGTGAAATCGGGTAGATCACCATCCGGTGCCGATGTGTCCCCAACCCGACAAAGGACGACCCCGTGCGGATCGGGCGCATTCTGGTCGTGCCGCGCCACATGAGCGCCCCACCCCAATGAATCGGCGGTTGCGCGGGATGCATCTGCGCCCGGATTGTCGAGTGAATGCCATCCGCCCCGATCAGCAGCGTGCCGGTAACCTGTGAAATACCACCATCGGCATTTTCGCTCTGAACCGTAACACGCCCGTCCAGCATCTGTTCGTACCCGGTGACACGCTGCCCCATGCGCACCGCATCCACGCCCAACCGGTTCACCACGGTTTCAAACAGCAGCATGTGGAACTGTCCGCGATGCATGGCGTATTGCGGCCAGTGATACCCAGCCTCAATCCCGCGCGGTTCGGCATAGATTTCCTTGCCATTCAGCCCCACTAGCGCCCACTCGCGTGCAGGCAGACCCACCCTGTCGAGATCATCGGTTGTGATCCCGAGAACCAACAACTCGCGCACTGCATTCGGTTGCAGATTGATACCGACGCCCAAGGGTCGCATGTCGCGCACGGCCTCAAAGACCGTCGCCTTCACCCCGATCTGATGCAGGGTCAAGGCCAATGCCAACCCGCCGATACCGCCCCCGGCGATCAGAACATGCGGTTCATCCATGACCGTCTCCTCTGCAATTGCGCCGTCTCTCGATCCTCTGGTGTCCGCAAACGCTAAAGACCGCGGCGCGGGCGCTAGGCAACACCAGCATCATAGGTCACGCGCCCGCCACAGATCGTAAGTTGCACCGAGGCTTTGCCGACGTCTTTTAGAGCGACACTGTCCAGATCATCCGACAAAATCACCAGATCGGCAAACATTCCGGGGACCAGACGCCCCTTCTTGCTTTCGTTGAATTCGGCATAGGCCCCCATGGCCGTATAGCTTTCCAGTGCATCGCGCAGGTTCTGTCGTTGATCCGTCCAGTTGCCGCCAAGGTGTTTGGGGGCAACTGCTGCCCCGATAGACGGCAAAACCTCGACCGGGACCACGGGCCAGTCGCTGGAGAAAATCATAGGCACTCCGGTTTCACGAATGGTCTGACAGGCATAGGCCAAGGGCTTTTGGTCCTCGTGTAGGATCTGCCCTTCATCCGAAGGCGCAAACAACCCTCCCCATGGGGCATGCAGAGGCTGCATCGACGCAACCACGTCCAGCTCCCGCAATCTGGGCAGATCGTCGGGATGCAGCACTTCGATATGTTCGATCCGGTGGCGGCTGTCGCGTGCACCGTTCGCTGCGCGCGCCGCCGCATAGCCATCCAATGTCCCGCGAACGGCCGCGTCACCGATGGCATGAACGCTGATCTGCAATCCCATCTCATCGGCGCGCACGCAGATTTCGTTGAACTGTTCCGGCGTGAACAACGGCGCTCCGGTGCTGTCGGGCCAATTGGGATAAGGACGCAACATGGCGGCGGTGCCGGATTCCACAACCCCATCGTGAAACAGTTTCAGCCGCCCAGACCAGAGCCAGTCACTGTTATAGCGGCGTTGCATTTCAGCCGCCTCATCCAGCCGATCAATGGGATCATAGTTCTTGAAATGGAACGGCACTTGCCCCCGGCACAGCAAGTCACCTTCGGCCTCGATCTCGGAAAGCAGTTCCAGTTGGTAGAAATTTCCGTCCATGTTGTGAAACGTGGTGACACCGGTTTTTGCCAGATGCCGCAAACCAGCGCGCAGGATCGCCTTGTCCGCCGCGCGCTGTTCCGGGGTTGCCGACGGGACCGGATCGTTGCCGGTGGTCATTCCCAGCAGGTCGCGCCCACCCGATGCGGTCGTGGCCAGTACATATTCATAGGCGCCGGCTTCGAGCAACTCACCAGTTGCAAGCCCGTCTGCCCCCATCACGATCTCGCTTCCCTCCGGCACGGTCGCGCCATGCAGGATTCCAGCCAATTCAAGCGCAGGCGTGTTGGCCCAAAGCGTGTGATGATCTGCTGCCATCACAGCGAAGGGCCGATCTGGCATCACCCGATCCAGACCATGCCGGTCGATCGGTCGACCTGCCCCCAACAAATCATAATGCGCCCCGATCGCGTAAAGCACCGGCGCATCGGGTTGCTGCGCCGAATACTCCCGCACGCGGGACGCGACGGTTTCTGCATCATGGCTGGTGGACAGGTCCAGCATTGCCAGCTCCAAACCACCCGAGAACAAGTGAATATGGCTTTCGATGAACCCCGGCAGAACCGTTTTGCCCTGCGCGTCGATCACCCGCGTGTCGGGCCCCTTGGTTTCGCGAACAGCGGCGTTGGTTCCCACAGCGAGGATATGCCCCTCTGCGAGTGCAATCGCCTCGGCCCGCCCGGTTCCGCCACCAAAGGTGATCAGCCTACCGTTCTCGATAATGATATCCGCGACCGTCATGATATTGTCCTTGCCTTATGCCGCCTCAGCGCAACCTGTTCACCAGTTCCTGCTGCTTGCCCCACCAAGGAGCAGCTGCCTCGATCTGCGCCGACAGCGACATCAGCGCCTCGTCCGCGCCAAACGGCATCGCCAGATGCACGCCGACCGGCAGATCGCCTTTGGTCCAATGCAGGGGAAGCGACACGGCAGGCTGACCGCTGGCATTGAAGACGGCGGTGAACGGAGAGTATTCGAACACGCCACCCGGGCCGGTTCGGTAATCCAGAAAATCCTCGTTGTCGGGTTTCAGCTGGCCCACCGGTGCCGGAGGAGCCGCGAGCGTCGGCGTGACCAAGACGTCGCACTGGCTCAGGAAATGCGCCATCCGGCGACCAAAGGCGTGAACCACCTCGATGGCCTGCAGGTAATCTGCGCCCGAGATCTGCTCGGCATAGACAACTGCACCGCGCGTCACCCCATCCAGCAATGCGGGATCCATCGGTCGGCCATTCAGCACAGTCCGGACCGACAGCGCTGTGCCGCAGGCGACAATCTTGGTCCATGCGACCATCATCGCCTCGACATCGAGATCGGGAGGCAGCTGAACCGGTTCGACGCTGTGACCAAGGCTTTCAAGCAGATGCCCAGTTGCCTCGACCGCCGCGACACAGTCCGCATGCACGGGCTCGCCGCTTAACGTCATCGGACACAGGGCGACCCGCAGTTTCCCGGGCGCGGCCGCAAGCGCCTGCACAAAGCTGCCCTTCATCGGTGGCGGGAAATAAGGCGCCCCCAGATCCGGGCCATTGACCGCGTCCAGCAATGCGGCGGTATCGCGCAGGCTGCGGGTCAGGAAACCATCAATCGCCATACCGCCCCACCCTTCGCCTGAACCCGGCCCTTCGGGCAGGCGTGCGCGGGTGGGCTTGAACCCGACCAAACCACAGGACGACGCCGGAATGCGCACCGAACCGCCACCATCGCTGCCATGGGCGACGGGAACGATGCCCGCCGCCACGGCCGCGCCCGCGCCGCCTGACGAACCGCCCGACGTGTGATCGGTATTCCAGGGGTTGCGCGTCGGGCCACCATAGACCTGCGCCTCGGTCACCGGGCCAACGCCCAGCTCAGGCGAGGCCGTGCGCCCAAAGCTCACAAGACCAGCGGCGCGCAATCGCAGATACAACTCGCTGTCATAGCGATGCACACTGTTTCGCATCAGGGCCGATCCGTTGTTGGTAGGGAAATCGATTGCCTCGGCCCCCAGATCCTTGAGCAGGAAAGGAACCCCCTTGAATGGGCCATCCGGAAGGCCCGCACGTATCGCGTTGCGCGCCACGTCTTCTTGCAACATCACCACCGCATTCAACGCAGGATTTATAGACTCCACACGCTCTAGCGCGCAGTCCAGCAAGGCATCGGGTGTGATCTCGCCGCTTGCAACCAATGCCGCCAACGCCGTGGCGTCGTTTTCCAGATATATGTCTTTCATGATGTCCCTGCTGCCGTATTCGTGCGGTCACGTTACACGCGCCAACTGGAAACACCAGTGGGAGTTGACCAGCTTTTTCCCAAGTACCAAGCGCAGAAAACCCGCGCCAGTTTTCACTGACGCGGGTTTCTTGTGTATCGTTCCGCAGGAGCGGTCTTTTTGGTGCGCACCGCTACTTGGTGGCGCCTGTTGCCATCAACAATATGGTGGCAGCGCCCGAAACATCTGATCCGTTCAGAACAGGTCTGGTTCGTGGTCGCGGCTGTCGTCTTCGGCGGGAGAATACATATTGATCTCCATGCCACAGTTCACTTCCGTGAGTTTTGGTGTCTTCCAGGCCATTCGGTATCCTCCCAAGAATTCTGTATTCAATCACTCTAGCCGGGCCTTTGCACCCTACAAATGATCCTTTGGTCGTAGAGGTTCGCCCTCTTGGACCAAGGTCGCATTTTCCCGCGAAGGTCCGCAATCTAGCTTGCCCGCATGCGCGCGTTCCTCTGCCAATTGTTCCTGACCCTCAGTGTCTGCCTGCTTTGCTCGAATTCGGTCGCCGAGCCCCTGTCGCGCGAAGAGATCGCGGTGCATGTGCCACAGCCCTATTCCCTAGGCGATCCGATTGGCGATGACGGTGTTTATCAGCTGATTGATATCAGCCGCGCAGATGCCGGGTTTGTCTTTGAAACAGAACCGCTTGCACCCCTTCCCGGCTTTTCGGGCGCCCCTATCAACCTGCTGGTGCTGTTGGATCATGACGGCAAGTTCCTCGACGTGCGCTTGATCGAACAGAACGAACCGATCTTTGTCTCGGGTCTTGGCGAAGCGCCGTTTCGCGCGTTTCTTGAGCAATATGCCGGGCATTCGATCACTTCGTCTCTGGTGGTCGGCTCCCCTTATGGCAGCGGCAGCGGCGGCAGCTCACTTGTCTATCTGGATGGCGTGACCAAGGCGACCGCGTCGGTGCGTATCGCGCATGAATCGATCATGGGGGCTGCCCTCTCCGTTGCTCGGGAGAAAATGCAGGGGATCAGCACGGTCCCGCCGGCCTTCCCCGATCCAGACTATTCCGAACCACTTGATTGGGACACCCTCGTTGAGCAAGGGCTGGCCACGCGCCTTCTGGTCACCAACGCCGAGATTGACCAAGCCTATGTCGGCACCCTCTGGGAAGACGACGATCCCGAGGCCACGGACAATCCGGAAGACCCCTATCTGGATCTCTGGATCATCGATATCGGCCCGCCTTCGATTGCCCGCGCAGTGCTGGACGACAGCGGACTCAAGGAGCTTCAGGGGTTTCTCGAAATCTCCGGTGACGATGAACCGATCCTGTTGATCGAGACCGCCCGCCACGGGTTGGTCAGCCCCGACTTTGTACGCAACACGGCGCCCAACTGGATTTCTGCCGAGCAGAACGGTTTTCCGGTCGCGCTCCGTGATGCAGACCTGTTCTTTGACCTCGCCAACGGCGTCCCGGATGGGCACGCGATGATACTGCGCACGGATCGCCGACTTGGCTTTGACCCGGTCAGCGACTGGACCCTGAATGTTCAGGCGGTCCGCGAACACGGTATTTTTCAACCGCAGACCGGCGGCGTCACGCTCTCGGTTAACCACAAGACCGACGCGCGGTTCTTTGATCGCCCCGAAGTGATCACCCCCGCGCCGCCGTGGCTGTCGGCTCTGCAGAACAGGATGACCGATATGATCCTGCTCGCAGGTTTCCTCGCCCTGCTGGTTTGGCTGCTCTTTTTCCGCATGAATCGGCTGGCCGATAGCCGAGCATTCACGCCGATCCGTCTGGGGATACTGGCAATCGTAATCGGATTTGTTGGCTGGTGGGGTCAGGGACAGCTGTCGATTGTCACGGTCCTTGGCAGCCTGCGGGCGCTCTTTGACAATGGCAGCTTTGCCTTCCTGCTTTACGATCCGTTTTCACTTTTGATCTGGGCGGTGACGATCGTCGGTTTTGTCCTCTGGGGGCGCGGTCTGTTCTGCGGATGGCTATGCCCGTTTGGCGCAATGCAGGAGTTTGCACACCACCTGGGCCGCCTCTTCCGCTTGCCCCGGATAGAGCCATCGCCCCGCTGGGACGCGCGGTTGAAGATGGTGAAGTACGTCTTGCTGGCTGGGTTGATTGCCACCGTCTTTGTAGCTCCCGATCAAACCGATCTGGTGGCTGAAATCGAACCCTTCAAGACCGCCGTGACGACGTTCTTTGTGCGCGAGTGGTATTACGTCGCCTATGCCGCGTTCTGGCTGATTTCCGGAATGGTCCTGTTCAAAGGGTTCTGCCGCTATGTCTGTCCGCTCGGCGCCATCATGGCGATTGGCGGTTTGCTGCGTGGCCGCGACTGGATTGACCGCCGCGCCGAATGCGGCAGCCCTTGTCAACTTTGCAAGGTCAAATGCAACTATGGCGCAATCAAAAAGACCGGTGAAATTCAATATTCCGAGTGCTTCCAATGCCTTGATTGCGTGAGCATCCACAACGACACGGCCCGCTGCGTTCCACTTGTGCTGTCACGCCGCAATGGCAAACGCCGCGAGGCCGCAGAATGATCTCTCGTCGCCGTTTTCTGTCGATAGCCGCTGCGGCGATCGCGACCCCCGCAACTGCCGCACCGGTGCAGTGGAAAGGCGTGGCGCTTGGTGCCGATGCCTCGCTCACGATCCATGCGACGCCAGCACAGGCGGACCTTGCGCTGCGCGAGGTCCGCACTCTGTTGCGACGTGTTGAAGCGTTGTTCAGTCTGTTTGATCCCGCATCCCGGCTCGTCGCGCTGAACCAAAGCGGGTATATGGTGGATCCGGCACCCAAGTTCGTCGAGCTTCTTTCGATCGCGGATCACATCCACTGCGTTACCGGGGGGGCCTTTGACCCGACAATCCAGCCCCTGTGGCAGGCCGTATCGCGTCGAGAAGATGTAGAACAAGCCCGAAGCCTGATCGGGTGGGATCGCGTCCGACGAACGGCACACCGGATTTCGATTGAACCGGGCCAGGCACTGACGTTGAACGGCATTGCACAGGGCTATGCCACCGATCTGGTTGCGGATGCCCTGCGGGCACGCGGGTTTGACAGGGTTCTGATCAACATCGGTGAATTCAGCGGGCTTGGCGGCCCCTGGCATCTGGGCATCTCCGACCCCGCGCACGGGATGGTGGCGACCCGCACGCTGACCAACCGCGCCATCGCCACTTCCAGCCCGGCGGCGCTGGAGTTCGGAAACGGGCAGCAGCACATACTTGGCCCCATGGGGCAGAAACCGCTCTGGTCCACTGTCAGCGTATCGGCCGAAAGAGCCGCGATTGCCGATGCCGCGTCGACCGCGTTTTGCTTGATGCCGGTGAATGCGATCAAGGACGCCCTGATACACCTGCCCGGTGCGCCGGACGCAACACTGGTGACAACAGATGGCCGGGTTCTCTCGCTGTCATAGAGGCAAGAACCAGATACGAAAACGGCGACCAATGCGGTCGCCGTCTGTTTCAATCTCCAATTCGTAATCCCAGATCAGCTTGAGATCATCCGCTTGAGCCAGCCTTTCTTGTTGGGCTCGCCGTCGCCGTCTTCGGCGGCATCACCCTCTGCGGGCCCTTGCACGACCTCTTGAAAACGGGTGAAGAACTGCGCGGCCATTTTCTTGGCAAAACCGTCGATGATACGACTGCCCAATTGTGCCAGCTTGCCGCCCACCTTGGCATCGACATCGTAAGTCAGCAATGTTCCCTCGCCGCTCTCGGACAGAACCACCTTTGCGCCGCCTTTGGCAAAACCGGCCGCGCCGCCTTTGCCTTCGCCACTCAGGGTCAGGCTTTCGCCCTGGACGACATCCGAAATGGTCACGGCCCCTTTGAAGGTCGCCTTGACCGGCCCGACCTTTTGCACGACAGTCGCCTCGAACCCTTCCTCTGCAGAACCGCTCATCTCCTGACAGCCAGGCACGCATTCCTTGAGCACCTCGGGAGTGAGCAGCGCCTCCCAGACCACGTCCCGTGGGGCGGCTATTTCTATGGAATCATTCATTTGCATGGCTTGGGTCCTCCAGCTTTATTCATTTACACTATGGGCCAATACGCGGCCCGGCAATGCGACCATGGGTTAAGTCAGCGCAACTCGGGTGCGCGAAAGGTTAGCCCGTGATCAGCAAAAATTTGTTCAAGCCGCCCGTCCCCGATTGCAGCGACAATTGCGTCATCCACCGCATAGGCCAAGGGACGATAGGCAAAATGCACCGCGACACCGGCGGTCCAATTCCCGGCCGCAAAGCCCGGCAGTGGCGGCGCATGCAGCCCCAGGTCCGGAGTCAGCCCATGTTCAAGCTGCGCCCGTGTTCCCATCGCGGCCTTGGTTTCGCCCTGCGCAAGTGCGATCATTGCATCCGCCATCGCCGGATAACGCCTTACATTGCCGGCCAGTTGCCCGCCGGGAAAGGCCGAGAGATAGAAATCGGATATCGAGTCGTTCTCTACAGCAACGGTATCAAACCGGAAATAGGCAGGCACAGGCGGGTCCTCGGGATAGGCGGCCTTGCGGTAGGCAATGGCGATATCCTCGACATGGTATTGCCCGGTGAACACAACCTGCTCGACCCGGCAGGCAAAGGCGCTGTCATAGGGTACATGCAGCATGACATTGGCAACGCTGCCGCTGACCACCGGCCCTTTCCAGACCCAGTTGCGCAGATCAGCCTCAAGCGTTTCGCCCGCCGCAACCAGTTTGAAACGCGCTTCAACCCCGAGATCCTCTGCGATCAGGCGGCCAAGATCGATATCAACGCCAACCGCCTTGCCATCCTGCTCATAGGACCAGGGCGGAAAATCCTCATAGGCGGCAAAGGTGATGAAACCACGCTCCTGAATCGTGTCCAGATCGGTCCCCACCACGTCCCGCGCGGTATTCTGCGGTTTAGGTTGTGGCACGTGATCTGCACATCGCGCCCAGCCGCTGCTCGCCGCAAAGCACCCGATTGTCAGCCCGAGCAGAGCGTTATGGAAGGTTCTTATCATCTGGTCCTCACCGACCCGGCACGGGAAGTGCGCCAGGTGCAACATCTTCGTTTCGGTCGGATCAGTGTGCGGCGGACAGACCGATTGTCAACGCCTCGGACGCGGCCTTGAAATTCGGCGTATCACCCGAGATCAGATTTGCCGCACGATACGCCGGGCTGTCAGCAACCGGTGCACCGGAGCCGGTCTCGATCTCGGCGGCAATCTCGGCCAGTTCCGCTTGCAGCGCGCTGGCGTCTTCACCGCCGGACATCCCAGCCAGCGAATCCCGGATTTCCTTTAGCCTCACTGTGTAGTCATCCAACGCCCCGTCATCGGGTCTGGTCTCGACATAGGTCCGGATCGCCCAAGCGGCCTTTTGCCCCAAAAGCTCGCCAAAGGCCGGCATCTTGGTGATTCCATTCTGGGTATAGCCGGTCTGAAATCGCTCGACGAACCACTCATCGCCATATTCCTCGGCCTCCAGATACCGCAAATCGGGGGCCAGCCCACCGGATACAACACCCAGACCGTGGCAGCGGGCACAGTTTTGATTATAGCCGCTATCCCCAATCTCAATCGCTTTGGCCCAAACCTCGGGACCGGCATCGCGATACGGGTTCTCGATCAGCCATTCCTCGCCCACATCGGGAAGAGCATCGGTATCGACAGCCTGTGGTGCCACATCGCCATGCGCAAGCGTCATACTTGCAACCAAACTCAGACCAAGCACCGAAATCGGCAATCTCAACATGTCTCCATCTCCCTCACATTGCGTGTCACCGGCCTTTTAGCCTGTGGATGCTGCGCTGCGGTATTCGACCTTGGTTATAGACCTGCCCAAACAGGGCGATTCCTCCGACCAAGGTCTAATGGTGGAGCCCATTCGCATCACCCAAAGTGTCGGCATTCACGGGGGGAGCCATGTTCAGACAGACCATATTTGGCCTTGGGTTGATGTTGTGCGGTGCCGCGCCGGCGCTCGCGGATCTGAACCTGCCGATCACGTTTTTGCAACAGATTCCGCCGCGCCCGCCGGTACTATCCAACCTTGACCCGATACCCGATAATCTAGGGATCGCCGGAGCACAGCTTGGCGAGCTTGAAAATAATACGACCGGTCAATTCCTGAACCAGAGCTATACGCTAGAGGTCGTGCAGGTTGGCCCGGATGATGATCTGGCCGAGGCCGCGCGCGCCGCTTTGGCACGCTCTCCATATCTTGTTCTGAATGTACCAGCGACACAGGCACAAATGATCGCCGATCTGCCCGAGGCGGCCGAAGCATTGCTGTTTAACACGGGTGCGCGCGATGTGAGTCTGCGCGACGCCGGGTGCCGTGCCAACTTGCTGCACACGATCCCGTCAGATGCGATGCGGGCCGATGCCCTGATGCAGTTTGCCCTGTTCAAACGCTGGGACAAGCTGGCGATGGTGGCTGGCACGCATCCGCAAGACGTCGCCTTTGCCACTGCGCTCAAGAACAGCGCGACGAAATACGGGCTGGGCGTGATCGCAGAAAAGACATGGACCTTTGATGCCGACATGCGCCGGAGCGCGGCGCAGGAAGTACCCTTGTTCACGCAAGAGTTCGGCGATTTTGACATGCTGCTGATTGCCGACGAGCTTGATGATTTCGGCCGTTACCTAGCCTACAACACCTGGACACCGCGTCCAGTTGCAGGCTCGGACGGTCTGCGTCCCGTGGCTTGGGATCGGGTCGTCGAGCAATGGGGGGCGGCGCAGTTGCAAAGCCGCTTTCACGACCTCGCGGGCCGTGACATGACCCCGCACGACTACGCGGCCTGGGCCGCGATGCGGGTTCTGGGCGAGGCCGTGACCCGCACGAATGCCGATGATGTGGCCACGCTTAAGGCCTATATCCTGTCGGACAAGTTCGAACTGGCCGGGTTCAAAGGGCGCGCCCTGAACTTTCGGCACTGGAACGGACAATTGCGCCAGCCAATCCCGCTGGTCACGGATCGGGCGTTGGTCATTCAGGCCCCACTGCCCGGTTTCCTGCATCAGTTCAACGAAATGGATTCCCTTGGGCTGGACCAGCCCGAAAGCGAATGCGAGGCTTTTGAATGAAACGACTACTTCTCTGCACGACGATGATCCTAGCAAGCCCTGTTTGGGCTGGCGAAATCTGGGTCACCAACGAAAAGGACAACACCGTCAGCGTGATCGATGTCGATACGTTGAGTGTGATCCAGACCTATGCAACTGGCGAGCGCCCGCGCGGCATCACGTTTTCACAGGATTTCAGCCGCGTCTATATCTGCGCCTCCGACAGCGACACGGTGCAGGTGATGGATCCGGACACTGGCGAGATTTTGCATGACTTGCCTTCTGGCGAGGACCCGGAGCAGTTTGTGCTCCATCCCAATGACCGTGATCTCTATATCGCCAACGAGGATGACGCCGTCACGACGGTGGTGGATACCGAAACCCACGAGGTGGTCGCGCAGATCAACGTTGGGATCGAACCCGAAGGCATGGCCGTCAGCCCTGATGGCAAGACCGTAATCACCACATCTGAAACCACCAATATGGCGCATTGGATCGACACAGAGGCGCGCGAGATTTACGCCAACACGCTGGTAGATGCGCGTCCGCGGCACGCAGAGTTCACCCATGATGGCAATGAACTTTGGGTCAGTTCCGAAATCGGCGGCACCGTGACGGTGTTTGATGCCGCAGATCAAGCCCAGAAGGCACGAATCGAGTTTGCCATTCAGGGGGTACATCCGGATCGGGTACAGCCGGTGGGTTTTGAATTTACCGAGGACGGGAAAACCGTCTTTGTCGCCCTTGGCCCATCCAATCATGTCGCGGTGGTGAATGCAGGAACCTACGAAGTCGAAGACTATGTTCTTGTCGGCCGTCGTGTGTGGCACATGGCGTTTTCGCCAGACAAATCGCAACTGTTCACGACCAACGGTGTTTCCGGCGATGTGACCGTAATTGACGTGGCCAATCGTGAGGCGATCAAGACGATCAAGGTCGGGCGCTTCCCGTGGGGTGCTGCGACACGCCCCTAGGTTCTCCGCATCTACAGCTCCACAATCAAAGCAAACCGGGGTCAGATCACGTTCTGGCCCCGACCAACGACGCGAAACGCCTTGGTCGCCGGTAACCCGGCCTTTTCATACGACCATGGTGCAATTTCGCGATGCCGACTTGCCTCTGATAATACGACCAGCCAAACAGCCAGGCCCAACTGGTGTAGAGGCTATGCAATTCGACACCAAGGGGGAGGATACCCATGAACCGGTTCATCGCGGTGGTTACCGCAGGCTTTCTTGCAACAGGCGTTGCTCAGGCCCAAGTCACAGAGGACGATCTGAAAAACGATCAGTCAATCACCACCCAGATTGTTACCAACGGCATGGGGCGTCATCTACAGCGCTACAGCCCGCTGGACACCCTGAACAAGGACAACGTCCAGAACCTCGTACCTGCGTGGGCATTTTCCCTTGGCGGCGAGAAACAGCGCGGACAGGAAACCCAGCCGCTGATCTATGACGGTGTGATGTATATCACCGGTTCGTACAGCCGCCTCTATGCAATCGACCTCGCGACCGGCAAGGAAATCTGGCAATATGACGCCCGCCTGCCCGAAGGCATTCTGCCCTGCTGTGACGTGGTCAACCGTGGCGGCGCGATCTATGGCGACAAAATCTTTTTCGGTACGCTGGACGCGCGCATCGTTGCGCTTGACCTGAAAACCGGTGACGTGGCCTGGCGCAAGAAGATCGCTGATTACAAGGCCGGGTACTCCTATACTGCTGCGCCTCTGATCGTGAACGGTCTGGTTATTACCGGCAACTCAGGCGGCGAATTTGGTGTCGTCGGAGAAGTACAAGCCCGCGACGCCGACACAGGTGATCTGGTCTGGACACGCCCGGTGATCGAAGGCCACATGGGTACGCTGAACGGCGAAGAGTCCACCATGACCGGCACGCTGAACGCGACCTGGCCTGGCGACATGTGGAAAACCGGCGGTGGTGCCACATGGCTTGGTGGTTCGTATGACATCGAAACCGACACGCTGGTCTTTGGCGCAGGCAATCCCGCGCCGTGGAACAGTCACCTGCGCGATGCAGGCACACCGACCGAGGGCAATACCGGCGACAACCTCTATGCCGCCAGCCGTATCGGCATCGACCCTGCGACCGGCGACATCAAGTGGCACTATCAGACCACCCCGCGCGAAGGCTGGGATTATGATGGCGTGAACGAAGTCGTCGCCTATACCGACCGCGAGGGCAACAAGCGCTATGCCACCGCCGATCGCAACGGGTTCTTCTATGTCCTGAACCGCGAAG
The DNA here is from genome assembly GCF_039973035.1 of Sedimentitalea sp. Classification (NCBI taxonomy): domain Bacteria; kingdom Pseudomonadati; phylum Pseudomonadota; class Alphaproteobacteria; order Rhodobacterales; family Paracoccaceae; genus Sedimentitalea; species Sedimentitalea sp. The sequence continues at coordinate 236,252 of NZ_JBDWLR010000042.1, read as the reverse complement.
ACGGTGCCTTTGTCAGCGCCACGCCTTTCGTCAAGGATATAACCTGGGCTGAAGGCATCGACGACACCGGCCGCCCGATCTTTGTCGAGGACAACCGCCCGGGCAACCCATCGGACGCCGTGGATGGCAAGAAAGGCGATGTGGTCTTTGCCTCGCCGGGCTTCCTTGGTGGCAAGAACTGGATGCCGATGGCGTTCAGCCAGAATACCGGCAATTTCTACGTCCCTTCCAACGAATGGGGCATGGACATTTGGAACGAGCCGATCAGCTACAAGAAAGGTGCCGCCTATCTTGGTGCCGGGTTCACCATCAAGCCGAACTACGAAGACCATATCGGCAGCCTCAAGGCGATTGATCCTGACACCGGTGAAATCAAGTGGGAATACAAGAACGACGCGCCCCTCTGGGCCGGCGTGATGACCACAGCGGGTGGCCTTGTGTTCACCGGCAACCCCGAGGGCGAAATCATCGCGTTTGATGACGAAACCGGTGAAAAACTGTGGTCGTTCAACACTGGTTCCGGCATCGTCGGTCAGCCTGTCACATACGAACTGGATGGCGAACAATATGTCTCGCTAATTTCCGGTTGGGGTGGCGCGGTTCCGCTCTGGGGTGGCGAAGTGGCCAAGAAGGTCAATTACCTGAACCAAGGCGGTATGCTCTGGACGTTCAAGCTGCCCCGGCAGTTCGCCTCTAACTGAGTTACCAGCTATCTCAAAAGAACGCGCGCCTGACTGGCGCGCGTTTTCCGTTTCTACGACTTTTCGACAAGTGCGCCTTTCGCGCCTCTTTGCTAGCCTTTGGGTAAGCAACGCGATAGGTTTCCCGTGAACATGATGAATAACCGCAACACGCCCGTCACGTTTCAGTCCGCCTTGATCGTGGATGATCACCCGCTATTTTGTGACGCGCTGTCGATGACCCTGCAGACTGTTGCCGGGATCGGCAAGATCGACAGCGCTGCAACGCTGCAAGAGGCGATGCAATGGTTGCACGACCATGACGCACCTGATGTGATCGTCCTGGACCTGAACCTGCCCGACGTGAACGGGCTCGAAGGGGTGATACGGATGCACAATGCGGCCAACGCGCCGATTGTCGTGGTGTCGTCGATGGCCGACAACCGGGTCATCAGTTCGGTGATCCATGCCGGGGCTGCTGGCTTTGTTCCAAAGCACAGCCAGCGCGCCGTTTTCCGTTCAGCCTTCGAGACCCTCGCTCAGGGACAAGTTTTTGTACCGCCCGGCTATGACCTGCTCGAGAGCGACGAGTCGGTGCCGCGCAACGATGCGGTCAATCGCCTCGCGAGCCTGACCAATCAGCAGGCCCGCATCCTGCAACTGATCTGCGAAGGCAAGCTGAACAAACAGATTGCCTATGACCTGTCGATCGCCGAAACCACCGTCAAGGCGCATGTCACCGCGATCATGCGCAAGCTGGGCGTGCAAAGCCGTACCCAAGCCGTGCTGATCGCCAAGGAAACCAGTTTCGGCAGCGTCTTGTCAGACCGCATCTGATCTGCATAGCATCAGCCTGCCAAACAGGGAGGAGCGGCTATGGAGCAGACCAATGGTCTGTCCGGTGCATTGTCACGCATGTCGGGTATCGTGCGGTCGGCGTTTGCCCATCACGATGCGCCGGATGCGATTGGCGACCTAGCCAAGGCGCTTGATCCGTCTGATCTGGCCGCCGTCGTGCTCTTTGTGACACCCGAGGCCGATGTTGCCGAAACCATCGCGCGCGCAAAGGCGGTGTTTGCCCCCGCCCCTGTTGTCGGCTGTACCACAGCAGGCGAGATCTCGAGCCAAGGCTATGCCGAGGGTGAAATCCTGGCAATCGGGTTGCCACGCAGCCATTTCATCACCCGGACGTTGCTGGTTGCGGACCTGAAATCCTATGACGCGCAATCGGTGATCGACCAGATGATCCGCAATCGAAACGAGATGATCAGGGATGAACCCGACTGGGGCTATGAGTTCACATTTTTGATGATCGACGGGATGTCGACACGCGAAGACACCTTTGTGTCCGAGTTGTCGATTGGTCTGGGGCCGGTTCCGTTGTTTGGCGGGTCTGCCGGTGACGGAATGGATTTTGGTACGACCTATGTTCTGAATGACGGCGTTGCACACGATAGCGCCGCGGCCCTGCTTCAAGTTCGCACGCGATGCCCGATCAAGGTATTTAAGACCGATCATCTAATCCCCACCGATCAACGCATGGTGGTCACCCAAGCTGACCCGGATCGACGGATCGTCTATGAGATCAACGCCGAACCTGCCGCGCGCGAATATGCCCGATTGCTTAACAAGGACCCCGAACAGCTCACTACGTTTACCTTTGCCGCCCATCCGGTCGTGGTGCGCATTGATGGGCAGCATCATGTGCGTGCGATTCAGCAGCTGAACGCAGACGGAAACCTGAATTTCTTTTCCGCAATCGACACCGGACTTGTCCTGACCCTCGCCGAGCCGGAAAACATGGCCACGCATCTTGAGCGCGAGATCGGCCAGCTGTCCGCGCAGCGCGAACCAGATGCAATCCTCGCGTGCGACTGCGTGTTGCGCAGGCTTGAAGCGCAGGAAAAACAGATGACCGGCGCACTTTCGGACATCCTGTCGCGCAATCGGGTGGTCGGGTTCTCGACCTATGGCGAACAGTTCAATTCGATGCACGTGAACCAGACCCTGACCGGCGTTGCGATCTATCCGCCTGACGAGGACTAAGGCCATGGCTGACTCGCTGATCAACCCGCTTGATTCCATCGAACGACAGAATGAAAAGCTCCGGGTCATCGCAAGCGCGCTGATGCAGCGGGTCGAACAAAGTGTCGATGCCGCAGGTGCCGCCTATGCTCAGTTTCAACGCGCTGCCTTGCTTGAAGAAGAGGTGCGTGCCCGCACCCGCGATCTGGAACGTGCGCTCGATCTGCTCAATGAATCCAACGCCCGCCTTGGCGTTGCAAACAGCGAAACAGAAGCGGCCCGAGCAAACCTCGCGAATGCGATCGAGACTGTGCAAGAGGGGTTTGCCCTCTTCAATGCGGCGGACGAACTGGTCATGTGCAACAGCCGGTTTGGCATGCACATGCCCGACATTCGACGGCAACTGCAGCCCGGGCTGAGCTTTAGCGAGTATGTGCGCATCGTCAGTAGCAGTAGCAATCTCGCGCTTCCCGAACGGGAAACCACGCAAATTTGGGCCGAGCAACGGCTTGAGCGGCACAAGGATGTCAGTGTCATCTTCAACGTCCGCATGTCGCGTGACAGGTGGGTGCAGGTCAGCGAACATCGCACCCCTGATGGCGGCACCGTAATCCTGCAAACCGACGTGACCGATATCATGCGGTTGGAACGACAGGAACGAGACCGGATCCTCGATGATCAGGCATTATTGATCCGCGCCACGCTGGAACATTTGCGACAGGGCGTGTGCATCTTTGATCAGCTTGGGCGGCTGGTCGGCTGGAACCGCAGGGTCGGTGAATTGCTGTCGATCCCCATCGGTCGGTTCTCGATCGGCAGCAGCTTTCAGACCATTTATGAACAGTTCCGCCGCGAGGTATCGATCTCTGACGAATTGACCCATGGCGAAATCGAAGATTGGGCGCTCGGCACACGCCGCAGTGGATCGCTGTCGTTTGAGATCGAACATCGCTCAAACCGTGCACTTGCGGTGTTCATGCAGGAAATGCCCGACCGTGGCTTTGTCATCAGCTTTACCGATGTGACGCCTGAACGCACCGCCATTCGCGCCATTTCCGAAGCCAACGAAATGCTCGAACTGCGGGTCATGGAGCGCACGCTTGATCTTGAGGATGCCCTGTCCGAAGCCGAGCGGGCCAATGCCTCCAAGTCCCGCTTTGTTGCCGCCGCCAGCCATGATCTGTTGCAACCTCTGTCCGCTGCCAAGCTCTATGTGGCCTCGCTGGATGGCGATGCCCTTGATCCGCAATCACGACAAAGCGCCACCAAGGCCGCGAGCGCCTTGCAGAGTGTGGAAAACATCCTGTCTGCCCTGCTCGATATTTCCAAACTCGACTCTGGGCAGGCCAACCTGCACCTGTCGACCGTATCGCTGGACCGGTTGTTGCTACAACTGCGTGACGAACTGGCTCCAACGGCTGCCGCCAGTGGTTTGGACCTGCGGGTGTTGCGCACAGGTGCAGATGTTCAGAGTGATGCGACCTATTTGCGCCGTATATTGCAGAACCTCATGAGCAACGCCGTTCGCTATACAAACCAAGGCCGCATTCTGGTCGGTGCAAGGCGGCTACGCAATGCTGTCCGGGTCGAGGTATGGGACACCGGCCCGGGCATTGCCGAAGAGGAACAGGAGCTGATCTTTGGTGAATTCCAGCGCCTGAATGCCACCGCCAGCGCCGCCGATGGGATGGGGCTAGGCCTTGCCATCGTCGAGCGTGCCTGTGCCCTGCTGAGCCATCCGCTGCAGCTGCGCTCTCAGGTTGGGCGTGGCACTGTGTTTTCGGTTGAACTTCCGCTTGCCCCGCGGGATCGCTCACCGGTTGCGCCAGATGCAACACTGCCCGAACCAAGCCCGGACAATCTGCAACATCGCATCGTGCTCTTGATTGAGAACGACGACGAACTGCGCAACGCCCTGACCCTGACGATGGAAAACTGGGGGCTGGATGTGCTCCCCTGTGAAAACGGGTCGGCGGCGCAGGCTCTGTTGACCGATATCGACATGGCCCCGGACGTGATTGTCGCCGACTATCAGCTTGATGAGGGCAAATCCGGTCTGGATGCCATTGCCGACATCACCAAAGCCTTTGGCCCTGCCCCCGCCTGTATCATTTCGGCCAACCGCAGCGTCGAGTTAGAGCTGCAATGCAGAGAACTCGGGCTGCCGCTACTGCACAAACCCATCGATACGGACCGCCTGCAACGGTTCCTGTCAGGCAGCACACCCTGATCCAGCGAGCGTGCGAGTCCCGCTAGCTTGCCAGACTCGGCAGATAAAGCACGATGGCCGGGAACGCGACCAGCAACGCAATGGTCACGGCATCGGCAATAAAGAACGGCATCACGCCCTTAAAGACGTCCTGAACCGTCAGGTCATCCCGCACGCCTGCCACCACAAAGCAGTTCAGCCCGATAGGCGGCGTGATCAGACAGAACTCAGCCATCTTGACCACCAGAATCCCGAACCAGATCGCGCACATGGGACCCGACATGCCAAAGGCACTATCGGCTGCAGCCACGGTTTCTCCGCCGTTCAGCGCCATGACCGCCGGATAGACCACCGGCAACGTCAAAAGCAGCATCCCGATCGCATCCATGAACATACCCAGCACCGCATAGGCGAGCAGGATACAGACCAGAATCACCATCGGTGACATCTCTAGCGATGTGATCCAGTCGGCAAAGGCCGCTGGCAATTCGGCAAAACCGAGAAAGCGCACGTAGATCAGAACGCCCCAGATGATCGTAAAGATCATCACGGTCAGCTTGGCGGTGTCCAGCAAGGCAGATTTCAGCTCGGTCCAGCGCATTCCACGATAGAGCGCCATCAGAAACACGATGAATGCGCCGATTGCGCCGCCCTCAGTTGGCGTGCCCCAGGCATCGCCAAATGGGTTGTAGACAAAGAAGATGATGATCACGACGACCGCCACAATGGGCAGCGCCGGGGGCAGTGACGCGAACCTCTGACCCCAAGTAAACCCACGTACAGGCGGACCGACGCTCTTGAACGTCAACGCGATGCTTATGATCAGGATTGCGTAGACGATTGCCGAGAACGCCCCCGGAATGAACCCGGCGAGCAGCAGCTTGCCAACGTCCTGTTCAACGATGATGGCATAGATCACCAGAATGGCCGAGGGCGGGATCAGCGAGGCAAGTGTGCCCCCTGCCGCCACCACCCCGGCGGCGAATTGCTTGTTGTACCCGATCTTCAACATCTCCGGAATCGCGATGCGGGCAAACACCGCTGCGGTGGCAACCGACGCACCGGAGACGGCAGCAAAGCCTGCGGTCGCAAAGACCGTCGAGACCGCCAGCCCACCCGGCACCCATGCGATCCAGCGTTTCGCGGCCTCAAACAACGCAGTGGTCAGGTTCGCGTAATAGGCCATATAGCCGATCAGGATAAACACAGGGATCAGGCTCAGAACCTGCGCGCTGACCTTGGAATGCGGTGTCAGCCCGGCGATGCGCACGCTGATTTCCAGCGCCTTGCCAAAGCGTTCCGGATCATAGTCAAAGCCGTTCCAACGCAGCCAGACCAGCCCGACAAACCCCGCCATACCGGCGGCAAACGCCACCCGCATCCCCAAGAGCACCATTACCAACAATCCAGCGCTGGTCCACAATCCGATTGCAATAGGTTCCATCAGTCGTGCCCCGCAAGCTGGCTGGCTTCGGCCTTGGCCTGATCGGCCACGCTCAAATTCAAAGGTACCGCTACCGGATTTTCAAGGCCGAGCACCAGTGCCCGCCCATAGCCCACCGCCTGCAGGATCAACCGCAGCACAAGGACGCCGAACGCCACCGGCACGACCAGTTTGGAGGGCCAGGTTGGCAGGCCGATATCTATCGAGCTGTCCCGGCTGCACCACGGTCGCGCGCAATCAAATGACCGCGCGAAATGTTCCCATGCGCCCCAGGCCAGCGCCGTGATCAACACCAGTATCAACAGGATCGAGATCAGCTCGAACAGCCACAGGATGCGCCCTTTCAACGAACCGACCAGCATATCCATGCGAATATGCGTACCGTCCCGTTGAACATAGGAAATGCCCATGATGGCAATGATCGGCATCGCCGCTTCGATATAGTCGACATACCCCAAGAGAGGCGACCCAAAGAATTTGCGCCCGATGACCGAATAGGCCGCGAGAAACATCAGCGAGAAAATCGCCAATCCGCTCAGCAGCGCGCAGAACCGCTCGACCGGCAACAAGGCCCGGTCCAGTCGGCTCAGCAGGCTGGAATCTTCCAGAACCGCGGCAGAACCCGCCATGTGCTCACCTCATTATTTGAAGACGGGGTCGCGCAGCTTGCGCGCCCCCGCAATACTGATCGCTATCTGATCAGTTGGTGCCCTTGGCGTCTGCCAGTGTCGACTCGACCAGATCATACAGTTCCTGACCCGGCAGGCCCTGCTCTTCGATATCCGCAATCCAGGCAGCACGGATCGGATCGGCGGCAGTGGCCCGGAACGCGTCCAGCTCGGCATCACTGATTTCAACTTTGGTGACACCCTTTTCTTCCAATACAGCGTCCCACTTTTTCAGCAGTTCACCATAGTTGGCGAGATAATGTGCAATCGCTTCCTCGACCGAACTGTCCAGCGCCTCGCGCTCTGCATCAGTCAGGCTGTCATAGGCATCAATGTTGACCACAACCGGGCAATTCACCGTGCCGGGATTGAGGTTCGCAGTCCACCAGTCGGCCTGATTGATGGTGCCGAACGACAGATGCGCGTGCTGCGCAAAGGCCACGGTATCGACAACACCGGATTCCATCGCCTGATAAGCTTCGGTCGCAGTGACCGATGTGGGAACCGCGCCAACGGCTTCGAACGCCTTACCCAGCCCACCGGTCGCGCGCACGCGCATACCTTCGAATTCGCCGAGTTCATCGCGAGGATCACCGGTGCCGACGATGTTGTATTGCGGCATTGGCGAGGTCATCAGCAGCTTGGCATTCCATTGCGCCATTTCTTCCTGCACGGCCGGATGCGCGTAAACAGCATGGCTGACCGCGACTTCCTCGTCCAAATTGGACACGCCGAGGAACGGCAGTTCCAGCACCGTGATCAGGCGATTCTTGTCCGGGTGATAGCCCGCACAGAACTGCGCCATTTCGAATGCACCGATGGATATCCCGTCAAGGTTCTCGCGGTTCTTGGACAGGCCGCCATAGCTGACGTTCATGGTGAATTCGCCGTTGGTTTTTTCGCTGACAAGCTCGGCGAGCTTTTCGACATGCTCGGTAAAGGCGCGGCGCTTGCCCCAGACGGACACATTCCATTCGGTGGCCGAAGCCTCGGCGACAAAAGATACGGAAATCGCCGTAGCAACGGCCCCGGTCAACATCTTGTTCATAAGGTAATCTCCCATACTGCGGTCCATTCACCAGACCGCTTGGCATAAACGCTAGCGCGGCGGCCTCGTGAAGCCAAGCCCCCGCTTATTAATCAGGCGGCAAGACGGGCTCTTGTCGATTCGCAGCCATCGTATGAACGGATTGCCTTGTAATTGCCGCAAAGATGCCGCATCGCGGCAGAAACATTCTTGCTGAACAATATGTCACACCCGATCTATTCGTTCGATTACCTTGCGGCAACCAACACAGTTACCTGCCCGCAAAGGACTGTCCACGATCAGTTAACAGTCAATGCATTGCACATGCACAAGAAAATGTGAAATGATGGGATTAATTTACAGATTTCCCTCCCATCTCGCAAAAACTTTACAAACTAATCGTTTTGTTTCGGTAAGTTATTTCATTATTTTCACATACCGTTACTATTTGTCGGGACAGGTGTCCGGGTCTATTTTTCCGGCGCCGGCTTGAAAAATAGCCTTGCATCACAGTCAGAGGGAGGAGCCTCGTATGAGCACGACAGCACCATCAGAAGCGGCCACGCCAAAATCCTATGCCCCTTCGGCAGAGGTCATCGCCAATGCCCACGTAAATGCGGCGAAATATGACGAAATGTATGCCGCATCCGTCAACGATCCAGATGGTTTCTGGGGTGAGCAAGGCAAGCGGATCGATTGGATCAAGCCCTATACCCAAGTGAAAGACGTCAATTTCGATCTCGGCAATGTCAAGATCAACTGGTTCGCCGATGGCACCCTGAACGTGTCGGCCAACTGCATCGACCGTCACCTCGATACCCGTGGCGACCAGACTGCGATCATCTTTGAACCGGACGATCCGAACGAAAACGCCCAGCACATCAGCTATTCCGAACTGCACCGTCGCACCTGCCGGATGGCCAACATCCTTGAGACACTTGGTGTGCGCAAAGGCGATCGGGTCATCATCTATCTCCCCATGATCCCTGAAGCCGCTTATGCCATGCTCGCTTGTGCCCGCATTGGCGCGATCCACTCCATCGTCTTCGCGGGCTTCTCCCCCGATGCGCTGGCGGCACGCGTGAACGGATCGGACGCCAAGGTTGTCATCACCGCAGACGAAGCCCCTCGGGGCGGCCGCAAGACAGCACTGAAATCAAACGCCGATGCCGCGCTGCTGCACTGCAAGGACAGCGTCAAATGTCTGGTGGTCAAACGCACTGGCGGGCAGACCACATGGGTTAACGACCGCGATTTCGACTATAACGAAATGGCGCTTGAGGCGGATGATTACTGCAAGCCGGCCGAGATGAACGCCGAGGATCCGCTGTTTGTACTCTACACCTCCGGATCCACCGGTCAGCCCAAGGGCGTTGTTCACAGCACAGGTGGCTATCTGGTCTATGCTGCGTTGACCCACGAAGTGGTGTTTGATTACCACGATGGCGATATCTACTGGTGTACCGCCGACGTGGGCTGGGTCACCGGGCACAGCTATATCGTCTATGGTCCGCTCGCCAATGGCGCCACCACGCTGATGTTCGAAGGTGTGCCGACCTATCCGGATGCCAGCCGTTTCTGGCAGGTCTGCGAAAAGCACAAGGTCAACCAGTTTTACACCGCACCTACAGCGCTGCGGGCTCTGATGGGACAGGGCAATGAATGGGTCGAGAAATGTGATCTGTCCAGCCTGCGCATTCTGGGGACGGTTGGCGAGCCGATCAACCCTGAGGCCTGGAACTGGTACAATGATATCATCGGCAAGGGCAAATGCCCGATCGTCGATACCTGGTGGCAGACCGAGACCGGCGGTCACATGATGACCCCTCTGCCCGGCGCCCATGCGCTCAAGCCCGGTTCGGCACAAAAACCGTTCTTTGGGGTTCAGCCGGTGGTTCTTGATCCGCAGTCCGGAGAAGAGATCGAAGGCAACGCCGTCGAAGGCGTGCTGGCGATTAAGGACAGCTGGCCCGGCCAGATGCGTACCATCTGGGGCGACCACGACCGGTTCGAGAAGACCTATTTCTCTGACTACAAAGGCTATTACTTTTCGGGCGATGGCTGCCGTCGCGACGCGGACGGTGACTACTGGATCACTGGCCGTGTGGATGACGTGATCAACGTGTCCGGCCACCGGATGGGCACCGCCGAAGTCGAAAGCGCGCTGGTCGCACACCCCAAGGTCGCCGAAGCCGCTGTTGTTGGCTATCCGCACGACATCAAGGGCCAAGGCATCTACTGCTATGTCACCCTGATGAACGGTGTTGAATCCAGCGACGAATTGACCAAGGAGCTGCGCACCTGGGTGCGGACCGAAATCGGTCCGATTGCATCGCCCGATGTCATTCAGTGGGCCCCCGGCCTGCCCAAGACCCGCTCTGGCAAGATCATGCGCCGTATTCTGCGCAAGATCGCCGAGAACGATTATGGCTCGCTTGGCGATACCTCGACACTGGCCGATCCGTCGGTTGTCGATGATCTGATCGCAAACCGCGCGGGGTAAGGGAAATGGACGCCAATACCATGACCAAACCCGCCGTTCTGATCCTGCTGGGCCCTCCGGGGGCCGGCAAGGGCACACAGGCCCGGATGCTCGAAGAGAAATTCGGGCTGGTGCAACTGTCCACTGGTGATCTGCTGCGTGCAGCTGTCGCCGCAGGCACCGACGCCGGCAAAGCCGCCAAGACCGTTATGGAAGCCGGAGAACTGGTCAGCGACGAGATCGTGATCAACATCCTGCGTGACCGTCTGGCAGAGCCTGACTGCGCCAAGGGCGTGATCCTCGACGGTTTTCCCCGGACAACGGTGCAGGCAGAGGCACTGGATGCGCTGCTTGCTGAATCCGGGCAGGGCATCAATGCCGCGGTCAGCCTTGAGGTTGACGATGCGGCGATGGTGACCCGCATTTCCGGTCGCTTTACCTGCGGTGATTGCGGCGAAGGCTATCATGATAAGTTCAAGGCCCCCAAGGTTGCGGGGACCTGCGACAAATGCGGCAGCACCAACATGAAGCGGCGGGCGGATGACAACGCCGAAACCGTCGCCAGTCGTCTGGTTGCTTATCACGAACAGACCGCACCTCTGATTGCCTATTACAAGGCCAGGGACGTTCTGAAATCCATCGACGCGATGGGTGATATCGACACGATCGCCACAGATTTGGCAGCGATCGTGAAACAGGCCACGGCCTGACAAGACCGGGTCATCGCGCCAATACCGCGATGACCATCATCTTTTGGAGGAAGAAGGAGGAACCGCCATGGCGGAACAACCCACCCATGCCACGAGCACCGCTGAGTCCGACAAGGGCTATTGGGCTGCAAACGTGCGCATCATTCTGATCAGCCTCGTCATCTGGGCGCTGGTTTCTTTCGGATTCGGCATTCTGCTGCGTCCGATGCTGTCGGGCATTGCCGTCGGAGGAACGGATCTCGGGTTCTGGTTTGCACAACAGGGATCGATCCTGGTGTTTCTGGCGCTGATCTTTTTCTACGCATTCCGCATGAACCGGCTCGACGCGGAATTCGGCGTCGAAGAAGAATAAGGGAGCAGGATTTATGGATCAGTTTACGATTAACCTGCTGTTTGTGGGCGCATCCTTTGCGATCTACATCGGCATTGCGATCTGGGCCCGTGCGGGTTCCACATCCGAGTTTTACGCCGCCGGTCGCGGCGTTCACCCGGTCACCAACGGGATGGCAACGGCTGCTGACTGGATGTCGGCCGCGTCGTTCATTTCGATGGCTGGCCTCATCGCCTTTACCGGCTATGACAACAGTTCTTATCTGATGGGCTGGACTGGTGGCTATGTGCTGCTGGCACTGCTGCTTGCGCCTTACCTGCGCAAATTCGGCAAGTTCACCGTGTCGGAATTCATCGGTGACCGTTTCTACAGCCCCACCGCCCGCCTCGTGGCCGTGATCTGTCTGATCGTGGCGTCGACCACATACGTGATCGGCCAGATGACTGGTGTTGGCGTGGCCTTTGGTCGGTTCCTTGAGATCTCCAATACTGCGGGTCTGCTCATCGGTGCCTGTGTCGTCTTCGCCTATGCGGTGTTCGGCGGTATGAAAGGCGTGACCTATACGCAGGTCGCACAATACTGCGTTCTGATCATGGCCTATACCATTCCCGCCGTGTTCATCAGCCTGCAACTGACCGGCAACCCGGTCCCGGCTTTGGGTCTGTTTGGCGACTATGCCCCGACGGGCGAGCCGCTGCTGGCCAAGCTGGATGCGATCGTGACCGAGCTTGGTTTCAACGAATACACCGCCCACAATGGTGATACGTTGAACATGGTGCTCTTCACCCTGTCGCTGATGATCGGTACTGCGGGTCTGCCCCACGTCATCATGCGCTTCTTCACTGTGCCGCGCGTTGCTGATGCACGCTGGTCGGCTGGCTGGGCGCTGGTCTTTATTGCTCTGCTCTACCTGACGGCTCCTGCCGTTGGCGCCATGGCCCGTCTGAACATCACTGACATGTTCTGGCCCAATGGCACCAATGCCGAAGCCGTGTCGGTCGAAGAGATCAATACTGATCCGCGGTACGACTGGATGGCCACCTGGAAAAAAACCGGGCTGCTCGGCTGGGAAGACAAGAACCACGACGGCAAGATCCAGTACTACAATGACAAATCCGAAGTCATGCAGGCAAAAGCCGCAGAAAAAGGCTGGAAAGGCAACGAGTTGACCAACTTCAACCGGGACATCCTGGTTCTGGCCAACCCGGAAATCGCCAACCTACCCAGCTGGGTCATCGGCCTGGTGGCCGCGGGCGGTCTTGCGGCTGCTCTCTCTACCGCTGCGGGTCTGCTTCTGGCGATTTCGTCTGCGGTCAGCCATGACCTGATCAAGGGTCGCTTTGCACCCGAGATTTCGGAAAAAGGCGAGTTGATGTCTGCACGGATCGCCATGGCGGTTGCCATCGTGGTCGCGACCTATCTGGGTCTCAACCCTCCGGGCTTTGCGGCGCAGACGGTGGCCTTGGCCTTTGGTCTCGCGGCAGCATCGATCTTCCCAGCCCTGATGATGGGCATCTTCTCCAAGAAGGTGAACAACACCGGTGCCGTGGCGGGTATGCTGGCTGGTCTAGGCACAACGTTGATCTACATCTTCCTGCACAAGGGATGGTTCTTTGTCGCCGGCACTGCCAGCTTCGCGGATACTGATCCTCTGCTGGGAACGATCCAATCGACCTCGTTTGGTGCGGTTGGTGCGATGATCAACTTTGCGGTTGCCTACATCGTATCGGGCATGACCAAGCCGGTTCCGCAGGACATCGTCGAGCTTGTCGAAAGCGTCCGGGTGCCACGTGGTGCAGGCGCTGCGTCAGCAGACCACTAAAAAGTTTGGAGCGGGCGTATTCCCCCGGATACGCCCGCCCTCCCCGGTCCCGCCCGTTGCACTTCGGGCGGGACCACATCTGTTTTCAGACCCCGGTGAACCATGACCCTACCCGTCGATGAAATTCTGCGTTTTCTCAGATCGGTCCACCCTTATGACAGCCTCGCCGCCGACACGCTTGACGGCATTGCGCAGCGCTTTCAGGTGTTGAACATCGACAAGGGTCAACCGATTTATACCTTTGGCGAACCAATGGCGGGTCTCTACCTGCTGCATGATGGTGAAGTCGAAGTCCGCGACGGAAATGGCAGCCCGGTCTCGCTGCTTGGCCCACGCAATTCGTTCGGAGAACGCGGGTTGATCCGCGACAACAAGGCCGTGACTTCGACCCGTGCCGCAGCCGACAGCGTGTTGTTGATGTTGCCACGCGCCGATTTCGACACTTTGATGACGACCGAGCCGACATTCGCCAAATTCTTTGATCGCCGCCGCAACGACGTCCGCCGAGGAAGCGACCTCGCCACCAGCCGCGTGCAGACCTTCATGGCAAAGACACCGGTGACTTGCCCTCTGCAAACCAGTGTACAGCAGGCGGCGCGATTGATGCACGACAAGCATATCTCGTCACTTTGCATCGTGAACGACGACAGGCTGGCCGGGATTGTCACCACCCGCGATCTGACCGGCAAAGTGCTGGCCCCCGGCCTGCCGTGCACCACCCCTGTCGAACAGGTAATGGCCCATGATCCTTTGACACTGTCGCCTTCTGCCATCGGCTCGGACGTGTTGCACGCGATGATGGAGCACCGAATTGGCCACATTCCGATCGTCGAGGCGGGCAAGCTTGTCGGGATTGTCACCCAGACCGACCTTACGCGGTTTCAGGCGGTCAGCTCTGCCGAGTTGGTCAGCGCCATCGCCCGCGCCGATACCGCAGTGGAAATGGCCCGCGTAACAGCCGAGATTCCGCGCCTCTTGGTGCAGTTGGTCGCGGGTGGCAACCGGCACGAGGTTGTGACCCGGCTGATCACCGATATCGCCGATACGGCCACCCGTCGCCTGCTGAAACTGGCCGAAGCGACATTGGGCCCGCCCCCGGTTCCCTATCTTTGGCTCGCCTGCGGGTCGCAGGGTCGGCAGGAACAGACCGGCGTTTCGGATCAGGACAATTGCCTGATCCTTGATGACGCGGTCACTGACCAGCAGATGCCCTATTTCGCCAAGCTGGCCAAATTCGTTTCCGACGGATTGGATACCTGCGGCTACTTCTATTGCCCCGGTGACATGATGGCCACCAATCCGCGCTGGTGTCAGCCTGTGCGCGTTTGGCGGCAGTACTTTCAGGGATGGATCGCCAAGCCCGATCCAGAGGCGCAAATGCTCGCCAGCGTCATGTTCGACCTGCGCCCCATCGGCGGCGACAAATCTCTGTTTGACGGTCTGCATACGGATACGCTTCAGGCCGCCAACCGCAATTCGATTTTTGTGGCGCATATGGTTTCCAACTCGCTCAAGCACACGCCGCCGCTTGGCCTGTTGCGGGGGTTTGCCACGATTCGGTCGGGCGAACACCGCAACACGATTGATCTGAAGCTGAACGGCGTGGTGCCGGTTGTCGATCTCGGTCGCATCTACGCGCTGCAGGGCAAATTGACCGAGGTGAACACGCGCGCCCGTCTGCGAGCCGCCGAGGCCGCAGGGGTGCTGTCAGCCTCAGGCGGGCGCGACCTGATTGATGCCTATGATCTGATTGCGGAAACCCGGCTGAACCATCAGCTTGTTCGTATCAACGCAGGCGACGCGCCGGACAACTTTATGCCCCCCACGACTCTTTCAGACTTTGAGCGAAGTCATCTGCGGGATGCGTTCGTGGTGATAAAGACAATGCAGTCGTCTGTGGGCCAAGGACGTGGCATGTTGAGTTGATCGCCGCCGGCGGCAACGGAGGATGCTGTTGGCCGGTTTGAATGAGGGAAACAGGTGATGTATTGGCATCGCCTGAGGAGGACACGGAATGTTTCTGGAACTGATCGGGACGGTATTCGCTGGCATCGCTGCAGCGGGTTTGTTCATGCTGCTCAACCGTGTGATCGGTGGGCGCCTGCCGCGTTGGGCCGCCCCTGTTGCGGCAGGCTTTGCGATGATCGCCATGACCATTTCGATGGAATACAGTTGGTACAGCCGCACGATCGCCAGCCTGCCCGAGGATGTCGAAGTCGCGGAAACGGTCGAGAAAAAGAGTCTCTATCAGCCTTGGACCTATGTCGTTCCCTATGTGAACCGATTTGTCGCCGTCGACGCAGCCTCTGTCAAACGCCACCCGGATCGCCCCGATCAGCGGATTGTCGATCTCTATTTCTTTGGCCGCTGGTCCCCCTTGCGCAAGATGCCGGTCGCATTTGACTGCGCTGCCAGCCGCAGCGCGGTGCTGAGCAGTGACACGCAATTTGGCGGCAACGGTGACATTGTGAATGCCGACTGGCGCGATGTCGGAGAAGACGCCGAGGTCCTGAACGCAGCCTGCAAGGTGTCGTGATGTTCACCAAGCTCAGCCTGCGCCTGCGGATATTCCTGTTCTTCTGCCTGCTGGCCGGCGGCAGCGTCGCTATAACGGTCATCTCGCTCATGATTGGCTATGGCCGTGCCGGACTGCCAGAGACGCTGGATGCATTTGTGTTCGCCGGCATCGTCTCGGTGTTCTTGCTGGTAGCGCTGATTGCCGCGATCTGGCTGCTGTTTGACGAGAACATCGCGAAACCCATTGAACGCATCGCCTCTGACATGCGCGCGCGCGCCCATGCGGGAGTCGTCGGTTCGATGAATATGCAAGCTGCCCGCTATCTTGGCGATCTCGCACCTGCTGCCGAGGCCGTGACCGACAAGCTGACGGACAATGCCGCGTCGACGGCCGAAAGGGTAGCATCGGAAACGGCACGCCTCGCGGCGGACAAAGAATGGCTGACCGCGCTCCTGACCGAAATTCCGGTGGCGATGATAATCGTGAATCCGTGCCACCGGATCGTGCTATATGATGGCCAGGCGGCAGGCGTGCTCGCCCAGATCGCACATCCGCGTCTTCAGGCTTCGCTGTTTGACTATCTTCAGCAGAAGCCGGTCGAGGCCGCCTTCCGCAAACTTGCCAAAACCGGCAAGGAGGTCGGATTTACCGCCCAGAGCGTTACCGGAAAACAGAGTTTCGACTTACGAATGAAACCACTGGGCAGCGCCCATGGGTATCTGCTGACACTCGACACCAGTGCTGCGCAGATTGCCCCGGACGAGGCGCGACCACTGGTCTATGACTTTGACCTTCTCGATACACCCGGCGATGACGCGTTTGAAAACCGCACCCTGTCTGATTTGTGCTTTGTGGTGTTTGACACTGAAACCACCGGCCTGCTGCCGCACAAGGACGAGGTCGTACAAATTGGTGCGGTGCGTGTTCTGCGCGGGCGCATTGTCGAAGGCGAAGTGCTGAATACTCTGGTCGACCCAGGCATTCCGATCCCCGCCGCGTCGACCAAGGTCCACAAGGTGTCCAACGCGATGGTGGCCGGTGCTCCGAAAATCTCCGAGGCTGGGCGAAGCTTTCACAAGTTTGCCACTGACGCCGTGATCGTCGCCCATAACGCCCCGTTTGATATGGCGTTTCTACGTCGTCATGCGGCGAGCATGGGCGTGGATTGGGATCATCCGATCCTCGATACGGTACTGCTCTCGGCCGTGATATTCGGCGCATCGGAAACCCACACTTTGGATGCGCTCTGCGACCGGCTCGGGGTGACCATTCCCGAAGCACTGCGTCACACAGCACTCGGCGACGCACAAGCCACCGCCGAGGTTCTCTGTGCGATGCTCCCGATGTTGGAAGCACGCGGAATGAAGACCTTTGGCGACGTGATCGCCGAAACCCGCAGACATGGACGCCTGCTTGAGGATTTGAATTAGAAAGGCCGGGTTGAAACCCGAAAGCCACAATTCATAGTTTGGCCCCCACTCCTATGACAAAACGGCGCATCGTGATAATCAGCTCATTGCGCCAAGGATGATCTCTAGCGGGGTTTGCACGTGCCGCTTCCCCGTGGCGGCGGCATGTCTGAGCCACCATTCAGGTATGCAGTCACGTTCATCTTTCCGGTCGCTTTGTTCAGACGAGCGGAATAATCGACATTGACCGAACGGCGGGTGTTGGTGAGCTCAATGTTCGGCACAAACCAATTGATCTTGTAGTATTTTGAGTTCTCGCCAGAAAGTTCTGTCGTAATTGGTTTTCCAACGTATTTCTTGATGAAACCAGCATACACTGTTGCCTGTTTCTCGTTCTTGTCGATTTCAACAAAGAGTTCGCTGGGGATCCAACCATAAGGTGAATTCGCTTGAAGGTCGCATTTAAGGGATTGTTGCGCAGCTGCGGGCATTGCGAAACAAATTGTCACGATAGCAAATAGCTTTTTCATCCCGTCCTCTCAGAAATACACAAAAATGAATTTCAGTATCGTACAGGAATCTATGGTTATTGTTGAGTCCGGAATTCAAAGTTTCTCTATCAGAAAACTCCGACCCGAGACTTGGGCTGCGCAGCGACTTTGAACAGCGAAAACACATATTCAGCGACAGACCGGAAACAGATGATCTGGAACGTTTCATCATCCGTCATCCAGATCGCCGCCGGCACCTGCGCCATGCGGGTGCGGCGGAATGCTCCCGGCTCAAACGCTGTGGGCGAAAAGTCGACCGGGCACAGCTTGGCCATGACCTCACGCGCGGCGGGGCCGGAAACGCGAAACAGCGCCCGCGCATCTGACACGTGAGCCACCAATGCATGGCTCTGGGCCAGAGCTCGTTGCAGGGTCTCGACATTCGCGCTGACGTCGGCATGTGGGCAGAGCAACAGCAACTCGTCCGGAGACATCCAGCACAGGCCACCTGCCCTGTTTCCGGCAATGCGTCCGGTGTCCGGTAGATCGACACCAGCCACCGCGCGGGCTGCCGTTTTTAGCGCTTTGGCAGAGAGGTCACCACGCAGGGTGATCATCCCTTGCAGCCCATATTCTGCGATGCTAGCGATGCCGTCAAAGCTAGCGTTGTTCAGGGCACTGACTGGTTCAGACATTCTGCTTCTCCCCGTCCTTGTCATAGAAAACCTGGTCCACAATCCGGGCGGCATAGGTCTTGCCATCCGCGCATGGGAATGCGAGTTCCTCGCCCATCCGGCTCGGGCCATTCAGCACGAGGCCCATCGCAATGCCACGGTCAAGCGTGGGCGAATAATAGGTCGACGTCACCCGCCCCTGCGTTATCCGCTGCCCGTTGGCATTCACACCTTCGCCCACGGCATAGGCACCGTCTGGCAGCACCGATCCGTCAGTCGTTTCCAGCCCCACCAGCTTCCACCGGTCGGGATCGGTCATATGGCTTCGGGCCTGCGCCCGCTTGCCTAAATAGTCGTCCTTTTTCTTGGAGATCGCCCAATCCAGCCCAAGGTCCTGCGGGATGACGGTGCCATCGGTTTCATCACCGATCATGATAAAGCCCTTTTCAGCCCGCATGATGTGCAGCGCCTCGGTGCCGTATGGCATGATACCGAAGTCCTGCCCCGCCTCGATCAGCGCGGTCCAGAAGGCCAGCCCCTGCGACGCCGGAACCGCAATTTCATAACTCAGCTCGCCCGAGAACGAGATACGATAAGCCCGCGCGTCAAAGCCCCCGATCTGCCCGTCAGCCCAAGCCATGAACGGCAGCGTCTCGGCACTGACATCCATGCCGCCAAGTTTTTCCAGCAGCTTGCGCGCATTTGGCCCGACAACGCCAATCTGGGCGTATTGTTCGGTGACATTGGCGACATAGACCTGCCAATCCCACCATTCGGTCTGCAGCCATTCTTCCATGTGCGCGTGGATATGTTCTGCCCCGCCGGTGGTGGTATGACACAGGAAGGTATCCTCATCGATGCGCGCGACCACGCCATCATCCATGAGGAAGCCGTTCTCGTTGCACATCAGGCCATAACGGCAGCGCCCCGGTTTCAGCGTCGACATCATGTTGGTGTAGAGCATGTCGAGGAACCGGCCCGCATCCGGCCCCTTAACGATCAGCTTGCCCAACGTCGACGCATCCAGCAAACCAAGGGCTTCGCGCGTGTTCTTGACCTCGCGCACCACGGCGTCATGGACAGACTCAGCCCCCCGCACAAAGGCATAGGGCCGCCGCCACTGACCAACCGGTTCCCAGTCGGCACCATGTGCCGCGTGCCAGTCGTGCATCGGCGTGCGGCGGATCGGCTGAAACACATCGCCACGCGCTTCGCCCGCAATCGCGCCCATTGAAATCGGCGTATAGGGCGGGCGGAACGTGGTTGTACCAGTAGCCGGAATCGGCTGACCCAGGGCATCTGACAGGATCGCGAGACCATTGATATTGCTCAGCTTGCCCTGATCTGTCGCCATACCCAAAGTGGTATAACGCTTGGTATGTTCGACGCTCTCGAACCCTTCGCGCGCGGCCAGTTGCACATCAGACACCTTGACGTCGTTCTGGAAATCCAACCAGGATTTCGACCGCAAATCCACATGCGCATCGCGTGGCATCAGCCAGACAGGTTCCAATGGTAATTCCGTAGTGGTTTCGCCCACCGGCAACTTGGCATTCTTCGGTTTGAACCCGGCCGCCTTGGCCGCAGCTTTGCCAGCCGCCGCAGCATCTTTGAGCGCTGCGCCAAGGCCAAGTTCTCCATTGGACGCGCCCGCTGCCAGCACAAACCCAGTTCCATCCGCGCCCAAGGGCGGGCGTTCGGGATCGGGACGGAAACATGCCTGCGCCTCATCCCACAGCAACTTACCGCCGCAGTGGGACCACAGATGCACGACAGGCGACCAACCGCCCGACATCGCGACCGCGTCGCATTTGACCTCTTCCAGCGCACCACCGATGCCGTCCTGCGCACAAATCTGGACGGTTTTCACCCGCTTGCCGCCAGCAACCTTGCCAATCGCGCGGCCCGGATCGATGCGGATGCCCAGCGCCCGCGCCTCTTCCATCAATGTGCCGCCACCCGCACTGCGGGCATCCAGAACGCGGATCACATTCACCCCCGCCTCTTTCAGACAGATCGCCGTGCGGTACCCATCGTCATTGTTGGTGGCGAGGACGACACGCTCGCCGGGTGTCACGCCAAAATTGACCACATAATCCCGCATCGCCGAGGCCAGCATAACGCCGGGAACATCGTTACCTGCGAAGGACAAAGGCCGTTCAATCGCCCCGGTTGCCGTGATGATCTGCGCCGCCCGGATCCGCCACAGACGGTGACGCGGCCCCTGCACCAAAGGCAGATGATCGGTCAGCCGTTCATAGCCCAAGGCATAGCCGTGATCATAAACCCCGGCCCCCATGCAACGGGTGCGCAGGGTGACGTTTTCCATCGCCTCAAGCTCGGCAACGATTTTTTCGATGAACTGCTCAACAGGCTCACCATCGACCGTGCCGCCATCAACAGGAGAACGTCCCCCCCAGAACGCGGTCTGTTCTAACAGCAGCACCCGCGCACCACTTGCAGCTGCGGTCTTTGCTGCCATCAGGCCCGCGATGCCGCCGCCGATCACCAGAACATCGGTGAAAGTATAGAAATGCTCGTAAGTGTCTGCATCCCGATCCTTGGGGGCCTGCCCCAGACCGGCGGACTGCCTGATAAACGGCTCATACACGCTTTTCCAAAAGGCGCGGGGATACATGAACATCTTGTAATAGAACCCGGCCGGCAACAGCCGCGACAGGTGCTTGTTGATGCCGCCAATGTCGAATTCAAGCGATGGCCAGTGGTTCTGGCTGCGCGCGGTCAGCCCGTCAAACAGCTCGGTCGTGGTGGCGCGCTGGTTTGGTTCAAAAGTTGCGCCCTGTCCCATGTTCACAAGCGCATTGGGCTCTTCCGCGCCCGAGGCCACAACTCCGCGCGGACGGTGATACTTGAACGATCGACCTACCATCATCTGGTCATTGGCCAGCAGCGCCGAGGCCAGCGTATCGCCGGGATGCCCCGCTAGCGGTTTGCCGTTGAAGGAAAAGCCGATCCGCTTGGACCGGTCGATCAGACGACCGTGGGTGTTCAGTCTCTTGCTCATGGCCGATCCTCGATTGGCATTTCAGAACGGGAATTTCGCAGGATCATTCCGAAGCCTCCCATGTCCAGTCGGGATGCGATTTCTTGATGGCCTTCACGATATCCTTTGGCGGCGCATAGCTTTGCGCAGGATAGGTGCCAAAAACCTGCAGCGTCATCGTATCACGCGCCGCATGAAACCACTTGCCGCAGCCATAAGAATGCCGCCAGCGTTCGAAATGCAGACCGCGCGGGTTCTTGCGCGAGAACAGATAGTCATGAAAGTCATCTTCCGATGCGCCCGGACCAAAGCGTTTCAGATGCGCTTCGCCGCCGGGGGACAGTTCGGTTTCATCGGCTTTCACCCCGCAATAGGGACAGGTGAGGGTCAGCATTGTCTCATCCTTTTGGTGGCAGGCTGGCGGCATTGGCCAGCGACATTTCGGTAAGTGTGGCGCGCAGCGTGTCGTCGTCGAACCCGCCTTCGTCAAGTTCAACCAGACCGCCCATGGAACGGCCGGTGAACGACAGCGGACTGGCCCCTGCGTCCAAGGCCGCGGCCTCGCGGTTCTTGCCCGGACGATACATCGCGCCGTGCTTCATGACGCCACACACCATGTGACCGTGCAGCAGAAAACACAGGCCGCCGAACATCTTTTTCTCGGACAAGCCCGGCTCCACGCCGAGATCGGCACGCATGGTTTCGGCCATGGGTTCGGAATAGGACATCAATGGCGCTCCGGTCCTGACGACGGTGCGGCGCGCATGAGAAGGGCGGACGCCTCACGGCACCCGCCCGAGTCTAAAAATTTGGACTGGTTAGCGCTCCATTGACGGCGCGACCGGATCATCCGTTCCTGACGGGGTTGGTACAGCAACGGCCGGAGCTCCCGCTTCACCCGGATGCAATACCGTCGTCCCTGTGCCGCCCGAGCCAAACGCGACGATGAGCGCCAGCACAACGGCAACTGCAGCGGCAGCAAAGATGTAACCGCCCCAACCGCTGTCGCGCATCTCTCGGCCCTGAAGCTCGTAGTTGGTTGGTTTCTTGAAGTCATGATGACTAAAGTCGGACATGGTAGTTCCTCCTTTTCATGAGAAAAGGTTAGAATCGTCATGATCTGCTTGTCAGCGCTCCTGACAAACACCCGGTCTTTTGCGCCAAATGCAGCGGGTTTCTGCGCTGCAGATAAGCCAGCTTCTGCCAACCTCTCGAACTTGTGAAAAGCGGCTGGGAACCCTGAACCACCGCCTAGGGGTAACCATTCAAAAGAACGTAGGTCACAGCGAACTGCCCCGCTCTTTTGATATCCGGCGTAAACCAACGTCATCAATGCGCAACCCCGGCTGCAACGCTTTCGTCGATAAACCGCCCTTCTCGGAAACGGTCCAATCCAAACGCCTCGGTCAGCGGTGAGTGCCCCTTGGCCATCAATTCCGCCATGCCCCAGCCCGAGCCGGGGATCGCCTTGAAGCCACCGGTGCCCCAGCCGCAGTTGACGAACATCCCATCGACAGGGGTCTTGGACAGGATCGGTGATCGGTCTCCGGTCATGTCAACGATCCCGCCCCATTGCCGCAACATCTTGAGGCGCGAGATCATCGGGAAGGTTTCGATCAGCGCGCGCACGGTTTCCTCGATATGGTGGAAACTGCCCCGCTGGGTATAGTTGTTGTAGCCATCCGCGCCGCCGCCGATGACCATTTCGCCCTTGTCGGATTGGCTCATATAGCCATGCACCGTGTTGGCCATCACGACCACATCCATGCAGGGTTTGATCGGCTCGGAAACCAGCGCCTGAAGCGCCACGGATTCGATGGGCAGGCGGAACCCGGCCATATCGGCGAGCACCCCGGAATGGCCCGCAACCACGACGCCCAGCTTGCGACAGTCGATGGACCCGCGTGTGGTGTCGACGCCGGTGACCTTGCCACCGTCCTGCCGGATGCCGGTGACTTCGCATTTCTGGATGATGTCCATGCCCATGTCCGAGCAGGCCCGCGCATAGCCCCAGGCCACCGCGTCGTGGCGGGCGGTGCCGCCGCGCTCCTGCAAGAGCCCGCCCAGAACCGGATAGCGTGGACCATCGAGATTGATAATCGGCAGCAGGTCCTTGACCCGCTTGGGGCTGATGAATTTGGTCTTTACCCCTTGCAGCGCATTGGCTTCGGCTGTGCGCAAATAGCCGCGCACTTCGTGCTGTGTCTGCGCCAACATGATCACGCCGCGCGGCGAGAACATGACGTTATAGTTCAAATCCTGACTAAGCGTCTCGTAGAGGCTCCGCGCCTTTTCATAGATCGCAGCAGACGGATCCTGCAGATAGTTGGAGCGGATGATGGTGGTGTTGCGCCCGGTATTGCCGCCCCCCAACCAGCCCTTTTCCAGAACAGCGACGTTGGTGATGCCAAAGTTCTTGCCAAGATAATAAGCCGTTGCCAGCCCATGACCACCGGCACCAACGATGATGACGTCGTATTGCTTTTTTGGTTCGGGCGAGCGCCACGCCCGGTCCCATCCGGTGTGGTTGCGCAGGGCTTCGCGGGCGATGGCAAAGGCAGAATATCGTTTCATCGGGATCTCCGGGGCACGCGGCAGACAAGGATTCGGGCTGTGCCCACCATACTAGTGCTTCTGAGGGACGACGCCAAAAAGAGGATACCCGACGCGGCATTTCCAGACCGAATTGCGACATAGGTCGAATTTGCCGCGCCTAACCGACTGGTTATCCCGCTTTGTCCCTTTTTTCCCGACACATGGAAAGCTACATGAAGGGTCAGAGCAGGAGGCCCAATGACGTTCTGGATCATCACATCTGCCATGGCGCTGGTCATCGCAGCGACACTGGCGCTGGTTTTGCTGCGCACGCGGGCCACGGCAAGCCCCGCAGCGGCCTTTGACATGCAGGTCTATCGCGACCAACTCAAGGATGTTGAACGGGATCTGGAGCGTGGTGTGATTGATGCCGCAGATGCCAATCGGGTCCGAACCGAGATTTCGCGGCGCATTCTTGCCGCTGACACCCAGATGCAGGCGGCGCGATCTGGTGGCGGACAATCGGGTCCGGTATCGCTCGCCATGGCGGTGGTGTTAGGGGTCACACTGATCGGTGGATCGCTGATGCTGTATCGGTCGCTTGGCGCACCGGGGTATGGTGATCTCGGGCTTGAGCGGCGGATAGAACTCGCCGAAGTTATGCACGAAAGCCGGCCCAGTCAGGCCGAGGCCGTGGCCAGTATGCCCGCATCGCCAAACCAGCAAGAGATCAGCGACGAATACCGAACCCTGATGGAGCGCCTGCGCGAAACCGTCAAGGATCGCCCCGAAGACCTGAAAGGTCAGATGCTGTTGGCCCGCAACGAGGCCGCGATGGGCAACTTTCAGGCGGCAGCGACCGCGCAGGTCGATGTATTGCGGCTGAAGGGTCAAACAGCGACGGCGGCGGATTACGCGGAATATGCAACCATGTTGGTGCTGGCCGCTGGTGGGTATGTCTCGCCCGAGGCCGAGCAGGTTCTGAACCGCATTCTCGCAGAGGACCCCGAAAACGGCCCTGCGCGGTATTATTCAGGGTTGATGATGGCACAGACCGGACGCCCGGATCTGGCATTTCGCATCTGGAACGCCTTGTTGCGGGATGGGCCGCCCGACGCGCCGTGGATCGGGCCGGTGCGGGCACAGATCGAGGATACGGCGCGCCGTGCAGGCGTGGAATTCATGCTGCCATCCCTGCCCGGCCCCAGTGCCGCCGACGTCGCCGCGGCAAGCGATATGAACGAAGCTGACCGCACTGAGATGATCCGTGGCATGGTGCAAGGGTTGTCGGACCGTCTGGCAACCGAGGGCGGCACGCCGCCTGAATGGGCCCGGCTGATCGGCGCCTTGGGCGTTTTGGGAGAGACCGAACAGGCACAGGCGATCTATGCCAATGCCCAGCAGGTCTTTGCCGGGGATGACGAAGCGCTGTCTCTGATCGAGCAGGCCGCTGGTCAGGCGGGGCTTGGCCAATGATCTGCGATGACTTCACCGAATTCGCTGCTGCCTGCCCACCGATGCGCGCGCTGGTTGGGCTGGATCTGGGCGACAAGACCATCGGCATTGCTCTGTCGGATCGCCTTGGCGCGACCGCGACTCCGGTCGAGACCATCAAACGGCGCAAATTCACGCTGGACGCAGAACGGCTCTTGCGGATCGTGACTGATCGCGACGTCGGCGCCATCCTGCTCGGTTTGCCACGCAACATGGACGGCAGCGAGGGGCCCCGGTGCCAATCGACCCGCGCCTTTGCCCGCAACCTGAGTCGTCTTACCGACCTGCCCATCGGTTTTTGGGATGAACGGCTGAGCACGGTAGCCGCCGAACGCGCGCTACTAGAGGCGGATACGACACGGAAACGTCGCGCCGAGGTGATCGATCACGTGGCGGCAAGCTATATTCTGCAGGGGGCGCTCGACAGGATGCGCCACATCAAGAATGAGGCCGCACGATGAGCCGGGATGTCTGGGTACGAGACGAGATCGAGTCACCCTGCGTGCAGGTTTGCGTCATCCACCGCGAAGAACGGCTGTGTATTGGCTGCCTACGCAGCATTGACGAAATTGCCAGCTGGTCTCGAATGAGTGCATCGGAACGCGCGGCGATCATGGATGAACTGCCAAGCCGCGCACCGCGTTTGAAAAAGCGGCGTGGCGGGCGGGCACGGCGCAATCAGGGCTGAGCTGTTAGCCAAGCGTAATTGCCACCGGGAATTTCCGGGCGGAAATAGGCGACCATTCGACCATCGGGATCAGCCTTTGCACCGGCAGGCCAAGGCGCCACACCATGCAGCGCCATCCGGTGCAACAATACAGCCTGCCCCGGTTTGGCAGGCAGCGGGACGCGACGGCAGGTCTCAAACACCCGTTTGCGCGCGGCAACATAGATGTCAGTGACGTCAATATCCCGCCAGTCCTTTGGCGCATGTCTGGCAAACGCCGTGGCGAAAGCCTCGCGCATCGCGATGTGGCTCCCTTCCCACACGACCAGAGGTGCGGCCGACGGCGCGGCAACCGTCAGCGGTAGCCCTAGAATGAACCCATGCGGTTCGCGCAGGTACCGACGGCGTTCGGGCCCGATTGCGCGCAAGCCGTCCACATGGGCGGCATCGCGCTTTCGTCGATAACGCGCTGCTCCATCACTCTCTCCATGGCGCGGACGGGGATACCCGGGATAGACAACCGAGACTTGCGCAGCATGCAGAGGCGGCAATCCCCCCATGTGGTCGGTTATGAAATCGACGGCACGACCCGCCAGCGGTGCTGAGTTTCCAACCCTGCCCTGCTCATCATTGGGCAAGGCATCGACACCAACAAACCATGTGCCGTCGCAATCGAGCCATCGTGCCAGATCCGGGTTCCGCACAGCGACTTGGGCCGCCGGATGTGCATGGTCCACCCAATCAACAACCTGCGGATCCGTGTCAAAAACCAACCAGCCACGCGCCTCAAATGTCTGTCGCTGACGATCGCTGGCCAACATGCCCTACCCTGCCTGACTGATCTCGTCCTGTGGCACCTGCGCCAGCGCCGCGAGGACCAAGTCCGGCCCCGCTCTGGGTCGGTGTGCGCCCTCGGAAAGCATCCTGCGCCAAGCCCGAGCGCCGGGACGCCCGGAAAACAGACCCAGCATATGACGGCTGATCTGGTGCAATCTTCCGCCTTGCGAAAGATGCGCCTCAATATAGGGGATCATCAGATGAACGACCTCGGCAGGGTCACGACGGGTGCCGGTGCCAAAAATGACCGGGTCCGCAGCAGCGAGAACAGTCGCTGGATCGTGATAAGCCGCACGCCCGATCATCACACCATCCAACCCGGCATCCAGAAATGTGCGCGCCTGATCCAGCGTCGTGATACCGCCATTGATCGATATGTGCAGATCGGGAGAGTCCCGTTTCATGCGCAGCACAAGATCGTAGTCAAGTGGCGGAATATCGCGGTTCTCCTTTGGGCTGAGTCCCTGCAGCCACGCCTTACGCGCATGGATCGTCACCCGGCGACAGCCAGCATCGCGGATACGCTCCAGAAACGCCGGCAACGTGTCTTCCACAACCTGATCGTCCACACCGATGCGGCATTTCACCGTGACCTCGACATCCACCGCGTCTTGCATGGCGGCAACGCAATCTGCCACCAAACCCGGTTGCAACATGAGCACCGCCCCAAACACCCCCGACTGCACCCGATCCGAAGGGCAGCCGACATTCAGGTTGATCTCATCGTACCCTGCCTGCGCACCCAGCCGAGCCGCCTGAGCGAGTTCCGTCGGGTCCGATCCACCAAGCTGAAGCGCCACCGGATGTTCCTCAGGGCTATACTCCAACAAATGCAATGCCCCCCCCCGCACCAAGGCCGGAGCAGTCACCATTTCGGTGAAAAGCAATGCATCGCGGCTAAGCAGCCGATGGAAATACCGACAATGTTGGTCCGTCCAATCCATCATTGGGGCAACAGAAAGCTTAGCATGCTGACTTATTTTCATTCTTTTGTACATTCAAACTGTTGCGGGGCAATTTTTAGATGCAGGAATACGCCCCGATTTGCCCCTTTTCGACGACTCATTGCATGCTAAACGCACACGATATGGCCACTATAAGCAAGCTTCCCTTCGGTGGATACCGGGTCCAGATCAGACGCAAAGGCCGCTACGCCCGCAAGACCTTTCACCGTCGTGACGACGCCCACAAATGGGCCCGTAAGGCGGAGACACGTGTCGATCAGGGCCTGTCACCGAACAAGTCCTCCGCCGCCCGCCTTGCGACGTTTGGCGATCTCGTCGCGCTGCGTATAGACGACATGTGCGCCGTTGGAAAACCACCTCGCCGCAGTAAGGCCGCGACCCTGGCCACTTTGAAGAACGACCTAGGTAGCGAGCGGATAGGGCATATCGATCCTGCGACGCTGATCGATCATGGTCGCAAACGCGCCAAAAAAAAATTTCCGGTCCCATACCGCTTGGCTCCTGAACAGGCTTCATCAAGATGATCATAATGCACGCAATGGCCTTGCACGGACTGGATATCTCTTCGGAACCGGTTGATCTGACACGTATCCCGCTCAAGCGGCAAACTCAACAAGTCGACTAATTTGCTTTGTCAGGATTCCGACAGTTCGATCCGTCAAAACTGCTATCTGGTAGAGGTCTCCAATACCAAACCGTTTCCAACGGAGCGCGAGCATAAGTGTTGTCACCGAGTGTCAACCTTATCGCTAGAGCGCGATAGGGTGTCTGACCACCGGCACCCGCCCAAAAATTCATACCGCTCAAATAGCTGTCAAAACACTCGCTTCTCAGATCAGGCACGCAATTGGCGAGTTCTTGGAAAGTGGAAACGGTGTTGTATTCCACATCCTGGCATAACGTCAGGTTCTCGGCCCAATCCGGATCAATTGGAATCATGTAGAACTCGTCAAAAAGCAGAGTTTCACCGGCCGCGACAGCATATGCTTGATTTCTAGCGAGCACGCGAAATTGCGCATCCATTGGCACTGCTTCAAAAGGGCGCGGGAACTCGATTGCAATATCAGAGAAGTTCTCAAAGCTAGCGAAAGCATGGGACGACTTGATGGAAATGGTTTGATCATCCAAATTGCTGAAGTCGCACCGGCCACGAATCCCTTGTGTACCCCACCATCAACGATGATGGCTTCCGCTTCTGAACCGATTTCTGTGCAGCGGAACGAAAACTGGTAGTTTTGATCGGCAATCAAGGAAAGATAGCTCGGCACCAGCGCAATAACCGCTACAAAGAGATCCAAGAAGCCAATTGGCTCGTCGCCAATTTTCTTAACCAGTTTTTTTCATTTTCGCCTCATGTACTACCTACGTAATTTATACTAGGCGGCGAACGCTTTACCACAGCATGTAGCAAGACACTCTCTAGAACTGGCGCGCGCTGAGAATGTGGATCGTGTGTCGTCCGAGTGGTTTTAGCGGCCGGGTGACGAGCGGTACCTGTCGCTGGACGATCTCTTCGCATCCGTCAAAGGTCGCGCTGAGCAAAGCCGCTCACACACAGTGGAAAGTATCGCGATCCGGCTCGAGGCACATTGGGACGACCCCAAGAAGTTTGGGCGGATCCTGCCCGACACGGTCGAACCCACTGCACCGACGCATTGGTCTTTGGGCCGACTCTATAGCCTCGTCGGCACACCTGCGACCTATCGGCGCCGCTGGCGGGGATAAACCTGCAATATGGCCGCACCGAACTGCGCGCCGTTACAGGACCTGAATATGGGCGCACCTACGACCACGAACTCGTCTCCGCAGTCCACCGCATCGCTGGCACCGGCATTGGCGACACGCGCTGGAAGGTGTCGGGCGTACTTGACTGGTCCACCGGCAACTGTACCGCGCGCGTGGACGTGGCGAAGGAAACGACGCCGCTATAGCCGTCAGACCGTGACGTGTTCTTGTTCCTCGTCGATGACCTCAACCCGATCGAGGCGAGGCGGCTGCCCGTCAGCTTGCCTGACCTCTATTTCCAGGGGTTCTACTGCTGGAATTCCGAGGTTGGGGCGAAGACGCTCGGCATCACCAGCTTCTGAATTAGGGCGGTCTGCCAAACCGCAATCCCTGGGGCGTTGAGTCATTTCGCCTAGTCCTCGCCCGCACCTTTCATCGACGGCATCCGCGCAGTGCGCGAGAAGATCGTCGCGCTGACCGACGAGGACCGGCAGGAGTTCCTGCGCAAACGCGGGCTCTCGAAAGCGAAGGCGCGTCGTCTGCGGCTCTCTCAGCCAAATTAGACTACTCATAGTACCCCAACTCGCTTGGGTTCGCGATTCATGAGAACAACTCAGTATCAAGCCGACTGATGGGTCCTGAATCTAAACCTCCGCGGCCTCAGATCATCCACTCTTTAGGTCGTTTTATGGTCTCACCCAGGAGAATGACCCCACTCAATCACGCTTCTCGCTGTGCGTCTTTTCAGTGTTCCGTTTTCGGCTAAGGGAGTCCTCAATGCGATCTGCGTATGCCGCTCGCTCCGCTTCGCTCATCTGGCCCAACTGCTCAAGAAGCGCCGCGTTCGCCAGAGACTGCCAATCACTGCGGCGCACTGCATGTTCCTGCAACAACGTTTCGAGCGCCGCGGCGTCAAACGGCGTTGCGCGCAAAAGTTGTGCGACCTCTCGCGTTGTCGCCTTGCGATCTGGTCCGCGATCCTGCGGCGTATCTCGCATCGCCTCACGAACGGCCCGGCGATCCTCGCGTGGCAATTCCCTGTACATCGTCGCCCCCAGCACCGGTGAGGGGCGTCGCGCGCCTTCTGGTCCGCCAAAGCGCAGTGCCGCCCCGATCGCCAGACCAACAACCAACAGGTTGAGCGCAAGCGACGCCCCCAGCAAGAGGCGAAGCGACAACCCGCGCCGTGGGGCGGGAGTGTTCTGTTCCATGCTCATCTATCCTTCCTCGGCCATCGCATCGACCAAGCTGTCATCATCAAAATACGTGCTGTCGGCCATGATGTACTGCGCGGGATCAGGCAGGATCGATGGCGGTGAAAACCCAATCCAGACACCTGCTGCGCAGGCCGACGCAAGCCCACTCAAAGCCGGCCAACCCCCGAGCATGTCGTAGAGTTGACGCAGGACGCCCGGTCGAGCGATCGGCTTTGGCGTCTGCCAGCCGTCTTGCACTTCAATTGCATCCGCCACGATCCTGTCGGCCAAACCGTCGGGCAAGTCGGTCACTTCACGCCGGGCGGCGTCAAAGTACAACTCCAGATCAATCAGGTCCTTGTCTGTGTCATTCATCGCTATACCCCAGTTCATCTCGTCGCCCTGCCAGGGCTCGGCTCAATGCTCGTTTTCCACGGGCGGTCAGGCTCTCGACCGCTTCTGTGCTGATGTCCATGACCTCGGCGATCTCCGGATTCGACAACCCTTCGAGATGCCGAAGTACAACAGCCTCGCGCTGCCGATCAGGAAGCGTGGCCAACGCTGATTGCAGCGCATCCACGCGCGCGGCCTGCTGCAAATGCTCGGCGGCGCTCTCGCTCGGATCGGGTGGCTCGGGCACATCATCCAGTCGCGCCATGCCCCCGCGCCGGCGGCGCTTGATATCCAGACACAGATTCAGCGTCACTCGATAGAGCCATGTGCTGACCTTGGCCGTGCCCGGCTGCCAGTCGGGTGCCATGCGCCACAAACGCACCATCGCCTCTTGGGCGACATCTTCGGCCTCGGCTCGATCCGCAAGCACGCGCATCGCCACACCAAAGGCACGGGGTGCCAGACGATTGGTCAGCTCACGCGCCGCTGCCTGTTCGCCATTGGCGAACAGGGTCAGCAGCGCGTCATCCGATGGCGCGGCGCTGGTGGGGGTCACCGCAGATGACCTACGCTGATCCCCCGATATGAAGCGGCCTTCGGGCACTCACTCAGTTCTTGTGTGACTTGTTCTTACGGTGCTTGCCCATGTGCTCCTCTGCCTCGTCAAACTCGGCCTTCGAGATGCTGCCGTTGTCATCCTGATCCGCCCGGTCAAAGAACTTGTCAGCGCGTTTGGAGTCGCGTGGTTTTGGCATCTCGTCCTGCGACAGGACCCCATCATCGTTCTTATCAAAGCGTTCGATCATGGCGTCAACGCGTTCTTCGAGGCGTTTCTCGCCGGAAAGCATCAATTCGTCACGATCGAGCGAACCATCGCTGTTGGCATCCGTTTCGCTAAAGCGCGCCTCGTGACGCGACGCAAATTCTTCTTTGGAGATTTCGCCGTTGCCGTCCTGATCCGCTTGCTCAAACGAGATCGGAGCGCGTTGCATGCCGCCGGGCTTTTGAGCCAATGCAGCGCCTGCGGTCAATGCGATGCTGCTGGCAACGATCGCAACAATAAAGCCTGTATGTTTCATCTGTTTCTTCCTTCATTGCGACGGCGTTGTGCCGTCAACCATACATTCAAAACGCAGCACGTTGCGCATTCCGTCGCTGATGTTGAAATTTTTTTTGGATTTTCTGATTTCTCGCGCTGGCGTCACCCGTTGGCGGCTGTCGCGACATCCCGACGCAACTGTATCATGTGCCCTTTTCCCGACGGCCGTTCAGGCCCATCTTGGCGGTGGGAGATCAAAGATCAATGACTGAAGATTCGCAACACATGGCACCCGATGCCATACACACATCCGACCGCGACCTGTGGCCGGCCTTGGCGCGCGGATGGCGCGGCAAATGCCCGAAATGCGGCAGCGGACCTCTGCTGCACAGCTACCTCAAGGTTAACGATACCTGCACGGTCTGTCGGGAAGAACTCTACCATCATCAGGCGGACGATGGTCCCGCCTATCTGACGATCTTGATCGTCGGGCATATCATGGCCCCAATGTTGCTGTTCACCTTTACGATGTGGCGGCCAGAGCCGCTAACACTGTTCACCATATTTGCGGTTGGCTGCGTCGGGCTGTCGCTCTATCTTCTGCCTCGACTGAAAGGGGCAATTGTCGGCTTCCAATGGGCCCGGCACATGCACGGGTTCTAGGGGTTGGCCCGCCCTGCACCGGCAGGAGAGAACATGACCATCGACAAATCCGCGATCCGCAACGCCGCCACGGTGATCGTTCTGCGCGACCGTGAGGACGACCCGTCAATTCTGATGGGTCAACGCGGCGCCAACGCGGCGTTCATGCCAAACAAGTTCGTTTTCCCAGGCGGTGCTGTGGATGCTGAGGACGGCTCGGTTCCGCTCGCGACGCCCCTGCCTGAACTTTGCCATGATCGCCTTTGCGAAAACGCACCACAGGGGCTTCAGCAGGCCCTCGCCGCTGCCGCCATCCGGGAACTTTGGGAAGAGACCGGATTGGTTCTGGGCACCCCCGGATCGTGGACGGATGACGTACCGGACGATTGGCAAACCTTTGCGGCCACGAGTCATCTCCCTGCCGCTGGCGCGCTGCAATTCGTGTTTCGCGCCCTGACCCCACCGGGCCGACCACGACGGTTCGATGCCCGCTTCTTTCTGGTCGACGCGACCGAGATACAGGGTGATCTCGACGATTTCACCCATGCCTGTGACGAGCTTTCGCATCTGCAATGGATCAAGCTGAGCAAAGCGCGCAGCTTTGACCTCCCTTTCATCACCGAAGTCGTGCTGGCCGAGGTCGAGGGCCGCGTCACCGATCCGACGCCCCCCATCAGCGTCCCCTATTTTCGCAACAACGACGAAGCCAGCCTGTTCCTGCGATTGCGTGGCCATGCGATGCCGGAGCATGACTGAACGTATGAAGCACTAGGGGGCGCTGCCCCCGCCACCCAAGGGCGACTCCCCCGGAGTATTCTTGCAAAGATGAAAGTGGGGCTGGGCGCACTACGGCCATGGTTTCTTAGGGTGTGCCAGTCTCCGTTGAGGCTCAGCGCCAGCTATGCTTCCCTGATTGTCTCGGGTTCAAATTGCTAGAACAAGCAGGATGATCGACAGGCCTAGAAGTGCCATTCCTCCGATTTCGCGACCGCTGATCTTTTCCCGAAAGAACAGCACTGAGGCAAGCAAGCTCAGGATCAATTCAATCTGTCCGAGCGCCTTGACGTAGGCCGCGTTTTGCAGCGTGAACGCCAGAAACCAGCAGAACGACCCAGCCATGCTGAAGACACCGACCCAAACCGCCACCCGTCTTGTGGACCAGACCGCACGAAGTTCATCCCGATCACGGAGTCCCAACCAGACTGCCATGACCACTGTCTGGATCGAAACAACGCAGGCCAACGTGATCGCGGCTCTGAGCGCCGGTTCAATCTCTCCCAACTGCAACGACGCTCCACGATAGGTGACCGCCGAAAACGCAAAGAGAACGCCAGAGCCCAGCCCGAGGACAGAGGCACGGTTGGTCAAATGCTGCAACCACGAGCCTTCGATCCCTGGCGTCCGCGACAGCAGGAGTACGGCAAGCAATCCGATCAGGATCGCTGCAAACCCTCCCATGCTGACACCCTCGCCCAGCACGATGAAGCCCACAAGAGCGGTCTGGATCACCTCAGTTTTCTTGAAGGTAATTCCAACCGCAAAGTTACGTTGCTTGAACAATGCCACAACGCAGATCGTCGCGAGAATCTGCGCGATACCGCCAACGACCGAGAATATCCAGAAGCTCACCGTCAAGGCTGGTAGGCTGCGGCCGGTAGCGACTAGATACACTGCAAGCAGCGCAAGGATCAGCGGTGCGGAATACGCAAATCTGGCGAATGTAGCGCCTGCCGGCGACAACTGCGTTGTGCTCAGGCTCTTTTGCAGCATGAAGCGCAGCGTTTGAAATACCGCGGCGGCAAGTGTGACGGGAATCCAGAGGCTCATGCCCCCTACTGACGCGTTTTCAGTCGTTGGGCCATAGCGGATGTGCCACCGGATCCTTGGCGCGCCACAAATATCGGCAGAACACCTCGCCATAGGAGCGGTACACATACCCGTCATTGATCGTCAGGTATCGTTCCCTTCCATCACGATAGAGCGCGGGGAGGCGATACCACGGAGCTTTTGGATTTATGTGATGAACGACGTGTAGGTTATTGTTCAAAAATAGAAACGCCAATATGCCACGATCTTCGACGATCACCGTGCGGCTTCGCACCTGTTCATGCGCCCGATGCTCGAGAAAGGTGCGGATTCGAAGCAGGCCAAGTCCCAGATAGGCCGAGATCAGATAGGCCCAAATCGGCATCGGCGAGGCTGCCACGATTAACAATACGACGATCGCGCCAATCAGGTGC
Source organism: Sedimentitalea sp. (assembly GCF_039973035.1). Lineage (NCBI taxonomy): Bacteria > Pseudomonadati > Pseudomonadota > Alphaproteobacteria > Rhodobacterales > Paracoccaceae > Sedimentitalea > Sedimentitalea sp. The sequence continues at coordinate 201,025 of NZ_JBDWLR010000042.1, read as the reverse complement.
AGCCCCCATGCCAGCCAGATCGCCCGATCCCCGCGCAGGGCCCCCTGAACCTCATCATGCATGAATATCGCTTGACCGATCACCGGCCCTATCACGATCCGCCCCAACAGCGTGTTGTTCATGCGACAGGCGAGTTGCTGCCACCGCGGCAGCGTGTTCCAGACCGTGGGGTCAAGATAGTTGCTTTCAGGATCATCATAGGGATCAGTCAGGTTCGAATCCCTGTGATGCGCCAGATGCAGATCGCGGAAACGATTGAATGGAATGCTCAGGTTGAGCGGCAGCGCCATCAGGAGTTCGTTGGCAACTCGGGACCGAAAGGGGTGACCATGGAGAACTTCATGCGTCAGCGAGCCATGCAACGCGATCAACACGCCCGCGGTCAGCACTCCTATTCCTAACGGCAGCCAGAACAGCGCGACAAGCCAAGCCCCATAGCACAGCAGGATCAGCAGCAGCGTAACCCATTCCACCCGGCCCGGCGACAGGTCCTGATCAGACATGACGGCCCCATTGGATTCTGGCCCAGAACCTCTCGTAGACCACATACATCGTCAGGCCGATCAACGTGTTCGCGACGGCCATGCTTCCGCCCGTAGCAAAGGATCCCGTCACGACAAATCCCACGATAGCCATCACGGACAGACCCATCAAATTCCAGATCACCGCCTTCAAGATCGAACGTCGCCGCGTTTCCATATATTCCCTTTCCTCGATCGATACGTTTTTGGTAGTTCACAGACCACTATGTGAGAATTCTGTATTTGATTAACATTAATCAGCGATCGTGATATTATTCACCATATGACGATAAAAATGGACAAACGCCTGCGCGCCGATCACTTTCGGACCCGTCTCTCGCGTGCGATGCGGGATACCAACACAAGTCAGAGCGCCCTGGCCCGCGATATCGGCGTCGATCGCTCGACCATCTCGCAACTTCTGACCGATGAAGGCGCCAGATTGCCCAACGGCCATGTCGTCGGCGCGTGCGCTGCAGCGCTTGGAGTATCGGCGGACTGGCTGCTTTCTCTTTCGGACCGACCCGAAAGCGCTGCAGATTTGCTTGCCAACAGCTTGAGCCTCAGCGAGGCGCCGCGCGCACTGGTCGATCAACGGATCTTTGACTGGCACCGCGAGGCCGCAGGCTACAAGATCCGGCACGTACCCGCTGCATTGCCCGATATGCTGAAGACCCGCGCGTTGCTTGAATGGGAATACGCACCACATTTAGGGCGAACAGCCGACCAGGCCATCGGAGCGTCCGAGGACCGGTTAAAATGGATGCGCAGCGCACAATCTGACTATGAAATCGCGATGCCCCGTTTTGAAATCGAGAGCTTTGTCGAGGGGACCGGTTACTACGCCGGATTGCCACTTGATCTGCGCCTCGCCCAACTGGATCGCTTTATCGAATTGTGCGATCAACTCTACCCGCGCCTGCGCCTGTATCTCTTTGACGCACAACGTCTCTACAGCGCTCCACTGACAATTTTCGGCCCGCTGCTCTGCGTGTTTTATGCGGGCGGGCACTATATCGCGTTTCGTGATCGCGACCGGATCGAAACCTTTACACGCCATTTCGACACGCTGGTCCGCGAGGCAACCCTGTCAGCGCGCGAACTGTCCAGCCACTTGCAAGACCTGCGCCAGACTATCAGCTGACCCCCACCCAATTTCAGCTTTGTAAAAATACTCCGGGGGAGCCGCCCCAAGGGCGGCGGGGGCAGAGCCCCCTCAGGGCACCGGTTTGCCTAGCCAGAATATCAGCGGCGTCTAGCGCACGAGCCACTCATCACCCAGGACGGCGAATCGATAACCCGGCACCTTCCGGATACGGCATACCGGATTGTGCAAACCTGATCCGTTGCATCGCCGCCTCGATTTCGGGCGCCGGCGGTGACGGGCGCCGGGTTTTCAGATCGACATGCAGCATAAAGCTCTCGCCCGTCGCCAACAGCTGATCCCCCTCATACATGCTGTGAAACAGGTGCAATTTCTTGCCTTCTCCCACCAACATCTGCGTGCGGACCGCAATGCGCGCGCCGGCGTGCACTTCCGCAAGGTGGCGGATATGCGTCTCTGCGGTAAAATAGCTGCCACCAGTTGCGATATAGTCCGCGTCACAGCCGATCAATTCCATGAACCGGTCCGTGGACGCGGCAAAGGCTTCAAGATACTTGGCCTCATTCATGTGACCGTTGTAATCGGTCCAGTCCAGCGGCACCGCCCGTGACAGGGTCAGGATCGGTTGCGACAGGTCGCCGATCTGGTCCACGCCACCGGTCAGCGGGCCGCCAGCGCGCAAGCGGGCATCCTGCTTGTTCAACAGCGCCCCTGCGCCCCAGTCCTGCCCTTTCAGCGCCCGCATCATGGCCACCAGATTGTTATCCCGAATCCGTTCGAGCTCGCGGATCGAATGAGCGCCCGATTGCGCGTCCGACTGATCGGCGATCAGATCGACCAGCTCGTCGGTGAATTCCGGCACATCCATCAGCTTGGTCCAAGGCCACTTCAAACAAGGTCCGAACTGCGCCATGAAATGCTTCATACCCGCCTCGCCTCCAGCCACGCGATAGGTCTCGAACAGCCCCATCTGCGCCCAGCGGATGCCAAACCCCATACGGATCGCCTCGTCGATCTCCTCGGTGGTGGCGATGCCATCCTTGACCAACCATAGCGCCTCGCGCCACACGGCCTCAAGGAAGCGGTCGGCGATATGCGCGTCGATCTCCTTTTTGACATGCAACGGGTACATGCCCAGCTCGGTCAGGGTTTCCGAGGCGCGTGCCACCAGCGTTGCGTCATTCACTGGCGTCGTGACCAGTTCGATCAGTGGCAACAGGTAGACCGGGTTGAACGGATGCGTCACCACGATCTGCCCGGGACGCGTGGCGCCCTCCTGCAACTCGCTCGGCTTGAAGCCCGAGGTAGAAGAACCGATGACCGCGCCGGGATCACAGGCCGCCTGCAACTCGGCAAACACCTTGTGCTTGATCTCCAGCCGCTCGGGCACGCTTTCCTGTATCCAGTCCGCGCCCGCAACCGCACCGGCCATATCCGCGTGAAATGTCAGGCGTCCTTCCTCGGGCAGCGGCGCGTCGCTCAACCCCGGTAGCGAGCGGCGCGCATTGGCCAGTACCTCGTTGATTTTGCGTTCTGCCTCCGGGTCCGGATCGAAAACTCGCACGTCCCACCCATTGAGCAAGAACCGCGCAGCCCATCCGCCGCCGATCACACCACCACCGATGATTGCCGCTGCTTTCATCTTAAAATCCTATTCTCAGAAAAACTGCTGCCAACGCTGCAAATCCCAGGCTGCCAAGCATCCATATTTCATACCTAACCGAGAAAACCGCACTCTGCTGCTTTCCGGTGAAAATCATGAACAGCCAGACCACAGAGCACACCGCTGAGGCGACAACCAACAGAGGACCCATCATTTTTGAACCGCCTGAAGGTGCGCTATGTCATACCCGCTCCAGTCCATTATTTCCCGCGCCGCCTGCATCAGATCGGCACGTGCCTCGCCCTTTGTCATGATCCATCCGAATGAACCCGAAGGCGTGCCAATGGCCGCAACGCGATAATCCGCATCGGTCCACAGAACCCAATGTCCGACCGGCGGCCCCTCGCCGCGTGGCATCACGAAACGACCGGGGCCGGTAACCTTCGCCGTCAGGGGCGTACGCAAATCAACGCAATTCGCGGCATCACAGACCCTATGCGACCAGATCACCGCGATCTGGCTGCCATCGACGGCACCAAACTCAAAGCTCTCCGGGGCGGTGGCCTGGGGGTCCTGCGCTTCTGCGGCCCGCTCGCGTACAACCCAACGCCCTTGCATCTCGACGGGGTCAAAACGTGTTGTTGCGGATATGCGCGCTGACGTGTCGCGAAAGCTGGCGGTCGTATCGCACCCGGCCAGCCCCGCGACAATTGCGAGGACGACAGCGAGACGGCGCCCGACCTTGCGGGACGCAGCGCCATGACCAGCCGATTGGAAGGATGCTGAGTTCACGCCGGTGCCCGTTTCACCAGCCCCAGCTTCTCCCGGACCTCTGCCGCACCGATCACGCGCGCGCCCATGTTTTCGATGATCGTCCCTGCCCGTTCAACCAGTTGCCAGTTTTCGGCCAGAACGCCCTTGTCCAGCCACAGATTGTCTTCCAGACCGACACGCACATTGCCTCCAGCCAGAACGGCGGCAGCGACATAGGCCATTTGGTTGCGACCAAGCGCAAAGGCCGAAAAGGTCCAGTCATCAGGCACATTGTTGACCATCGCCATGAACGTGTTCAGATCATCGGGCGCGCCCCAAGGCACGCCCATGCAAAGCTGCACCAGCGCCGGGCTGTCAAGAACACCGTCCTTAACCAGCTGCTTGGCGTACCACAAATGCCCGGTGTCAAAGGCCTCGACCTCGGGTTTGACGCCAAGCGCCGTCATCATGCGCCCCATCGCCTGCAACATGCCCGGCGTGTTGGTCATCACGTAATCGGATTCGGCAAAGTTCATCGTGCCGCAATCCAGCGTGCAGATTTCTGGCAGGCATTCGGCGACATGCTGCACCCTCTCGGCGGCGCCTATCATGTCGGTGCCTGCCTCTTGCAACGGCAATGGGCTTTCGGTCGGGCCGAACACCATGTCTCCGCCCATGCCAGCAGTCAGGTTCAGAACGACATCGACCTCGGCCTCGCGAATACGCTCTGTCACCTCCCGGTAATAGGCGAGATCCCGGCTCGGCGCGCCGCTGTCAGGGTCACGTACATGGCAATGCACGATCGCGGCGCCTGCCTTTGCCGCGGCAATCGCGCTTTCGGCGATCTGTTTGGGGCTGCGCGGCACATGCGGGCTGCGATCCTGGGTCCCGCCCGAGCCGGTCACGGCACAGGTGATGAACACCTCTTTGTTCATGTCCAACGGCATCGGCTGATCCTCCTGTTTGCTGGCCCGAACATGACGCGACTTGGCAGAGTAGAGTTTACTATTTATGTAATATTCTTGATGAAATCCGCGAAAAACATATTTGAGGCATCGTCACGTCCTCTGAACGTTGCCGTGCTGGTACTGGATGACAGCAACACACTCAGCTTTGCAGCGGGTGTTGACCCGATGCGCGCCGCCAACAGGATGTCCGGGCGGCGTCTGTTTGACTGGCAGTATGTCACAGCCACTGGCGACTCGGCGCTGCTGACCAGCGGGCTGGCCGTGCCGGGCCAAGCGCTCAGCCGGCTTCAGCGTTGTGATCTTCTCATCGTAATCGCCGGGTTCAGGCTGCACACCCATGACACGCCCGCCTTGCGGGCCGGATTACGTCGGATTGCCGCCACCGGGGCGACGTTGGCCGGAATTGATGGGGGTCCATGGCTTATGGCAGAAGCTGGAGTTCTGGATCATTTCACCGCCACAACCCACTGGGAAGATTTAGAAACATTTGCCTCGCGCTTTCCCGACATAACCACGGTACGAAACAGGTTTCACGTTGATCGCACCCGCATGACAAGTGGCGGCGCGACGCCCGCGATCGACATGATGCTGCACCTGATCAAATGCCGCTATGGTGATGCACTCGCGGCGCGCGTTGCCGGCGCCTTCATCTACGACAGCGCGCCCGACCCCTCCCGTACCCAGAGCCGGAGCGGCAATCCCGGGCATACCGCCCTGACCGCGCGGGTCAGCGCGCTGATGGAGCAAACGCTGGATACGCCGCTGACGATCCCGGAACTGGCGCGCCAGACAGGCACCAGCCCGCGCACATTGCAGACGCTGTTTCGCGCACGCCTGAATACCACGCCAAAGGCGCACTACCTGTCATTGCGTCTTGCCGAAGCGATGCGGCTGGTGCGTGATACGGATATGCCCCTGCTGGATGTGGCCCTTGCGACCGGGTTTGGATCAGCCGCTGCTTTTGCCCGCGCCTTTCAGCTGGCACATGGCCAATCCGCCCGCGCCATCCGGCGGGTGCAACGAAACGGTGCCTGATCCGTTCCGCGGTTCAATGCAACCGGATCAATAGGGCATCGGATGCGCCCGGTGCGCGCTGTCGATTTCGTCCAACACTTCGTCACTCAGCGTTACATCAATCGAACCGTAGATATGGTCGAGCTGATCAAGATGAGTCGCGCCAAAGATCGCCGAGGTCATGAACGGTCGCGTCCGGCACCATGCCAGCGCCATATGTACCGGGTCCAACCCGTGACGCTCTGCAATCGCCAGATAGGCAGCCACCGCTTGGTGCGCGCGCGGCGTATCCCGCCCGCCCAAATTTGAGACCAAAGATTTGCGCGATCCCTCCGGCACCAAACCATCCGCGTATTTTCCGGTCAATAGCCCGGCCGCCAGAGGTGAAAACGACAGCAGACCGACATCTTCGTTCACGCTCAACTCCGCCAGATCGGTATCGTACAGACGACACAGCAAAGAATATTCGTTCTGGATCGACGCGACACGGGGCCAGCCCCGCTCTTCGGACACGCGCAGCCATTGGGCCGTGCCCCAGGCGCTTTCGTTGCTCAGCCCGAAATGCCGGATGTTCCCCTTGTCGACCTGCTGCTGCAGGGCTTCGAGGCAATCCTCGATATTCGCAAGCGTCTCCGTGCGGTTCTGCCCGGATGGGTCATAGGTCCAGTTCTTGCGGAACATATAGCTGCCCCGGTTGGGCCAGTGAAACTGGTAAAGATCGATATAGTCGGTCTGCAACCGTCGCAGGTTGCCTTCGATGGTGGCAGGGATCGTCTTCGACGATATCGGAGCCCCCTCGCGGACATGACCCAGCCCCTCGCCCGAGTGCTTGGTTGCTAGAACGAACTCTGAGCGCCGTGCTGGGTTGGCCGCAATCCAGTTGCCGATGATCTCTTCGGTCCGCCCCACGGTTTCGGCACGCACAGGATTGACCGGATACATCTCGGCGGTGTCGATGAAATTGATGCCCGCCGCAAGCGCACTGTCGATCTGGGCGTGCGACTCGGCCTCGTCGGTCTGTGTGCCGAAGGTCATTGTACCAAGACAAAGCTCGGAGACGGTCAGACCGGTGCGGCCCAGGGGATTCATTTTCATTGTGAATTTCCTTGCTTGGTTGTACCGCAACCTAACGATTGACCCACGATTGGCAAATCAGTTCCCGGCCTGTTCACGATCCGCAGAGACTCCATTTCTTCACTCGCTTCAAGATCGTATGCCCCTATGGTCGGATCAGGAGACGCATATGTTTGACCCGACCCGAAGGAGCGTGCTGATCGGCTTGGGGTGCCTTGGCCTTGGCCTGTCCCCGGCACATGCAGCGCCGACCGGTTACACCCTGAGCGAAAAGGACTCCAATGTCGGGTTCCGATTTTTGCTGAGCGGGGTTCCGATACAAGGCTCCATGCCTGTGCAAGCCGCGCAAATCATCATCGATCCGGCTAATCTGGCGGCGTCGCAGGTCGATGTGACGTTGAATGTGGCCAAGGCCAAAACCGCTTTGTTCTTCGCAACCGACGCGCTGGTCAGCACCGAGGTTCTTGATGCGAAACAGTTTCCGACCATCCGCTTTGTCTCGCAAGCCATTACGCTGGCCAGCGATGGCAGGCTGTCAGACGGGGCTAGCATAGCTGGTCTGCTTACCCTACGAGGAATAACCCGACCGATCACGCTGAACGCAAATGTGTTGCGTGCACCGGGAAGTGCTGTGGATGATCTCAGCAATCTGACCGTGCGGCTTGACGGCGCGGTCAGCCGCGCGGCGTTTGGCGCAACGGGGTTTGCGGACCTTGTCGCCGACATCGTTGAGCTTGACATACTTGCGGTCGTTGCAGCCAAAGCATAGCCAAGGGCCGACACCTCGCAAAAGCGACATCGTCTTGTCGAGAAAAGCCAAGCCCCGATTGCCCATCCAGTCAGATTGATCCCATCATGCGCCTGTTAATTTCCTTTGCCGCCCTGTTTCTCTCTGTTCTCCTGCTTCAGATGTCTTCGGGCGGCGTGGGACCGCTGGATGCGTTGTCAGGCATTCAGCTTGCCTTTTCGACAACGGAAATCGGCCTGCTTGGCTCGGCGCATTTCCTGGGCTTTTTCATCGGGTGCTGGTGGGCGCCTCGCCTTATGGGCAGCGTCGGCCACTCGCGGGCCTTTGCCGCCTTTACCGCCGCCGGAGCCATCGGGTTGCTCGCCCATATGCTGATCATAAACCCCTACGCTTGGAGCGTGATGCGGGTGATGTCAGGGCTGTGCGTTGCAGGCTGTTACACGGTCATCGAGGCATGGCTGCAGGCCAAGGTCACCAACGAAAGCCGCGGGCGCACCATGGGCATTTACCGCGTCGTCGACATGAGCGGCTCGCTCATCGCGCAACTCATGATCGGGGTGCTCAGCCCGGCCAGCTATGTCAGCTACAACATCTTGGCAATTCTCTGTTGTGCCGCCTTGCTGCCACTGACGCTCACAACTGCGAGACAGCCCGAAACACCAAAAGCACCGCGTCTGCGCCCGATGCTCGCCATCCAGATGTCCCCGCTTGCGGCAGCGGGTGTGGTTGTGGCTGCGCTGTCCTCGGCCAGCTTTCGCATGATCGGGCCTGTCTACGGTCAGGAAGTGGGGTTGTCTGCGGGACAGATCGGCTGGTTCCTTGCGACCTTCGTGCTGGGCGGCGCGCTTGCCCAATACCCCGTAGGCTGGCTTGCTGACCGGTTCGATCGTCGGTGGGTGCTTATCTGGTTGTCGGTTGCCGCAATTGTCAGTTCCGGTCTGACGATGGGCGCACCAGGGTTTGGGCAGACCGGTGTGATGGTCAGCGCCTTTATCTTTGGCGCGACAACCTTTCCGATCTATTCGGTCGCCGCCGCCCACGCCCATGACTTTGCCAAAAGCGAACAACGTGTCGAACTGTCCGCCGCGCTGATGTTCTTTTTTGCGCTTGGGGCGATCGCCGCACCTTCTGTGGCTTCGCTCTTGATTGGGCTGTACGGGCCGCATGCGATGTTCACCATGATCGCGGTCGGCCATGTCATCCTTGTCGTGTTTGGCCTGACACGGATGCGGATGCGCCCGACGAGCGAGACCAAGACCCCCTATGTCTACATGCCGCGCACGTCGTTTACCGTCGGCCGGTTGTTCCGCCGCCAGCGAGACCGGCGCTGATGCTCATCCCTGCGCAAAAGACGGGGTGACGCCCACGCTACCCTGCGCTACACAGCGCGCAACACAGCGCGGACGGAAAAATGGCACGCATACTCATCACCTCGGCGATTCCCTACATCAACGGGATCAAACATCTGGGCAACCTGATCGGCAGCCAGCTGCCCGCAGATCTCTATGCTCGCTACATGCGCTGTCGGGGCAACGAAGTGATGTTTCTCTGCGCCACGGATGAACACGGAACCCCTGCCGAACTGGCCGCTGCCAAGGCCGGAAAGCCGGTCGCCGAGTATTGCGCCGAGATGCACGGGATACAGGCCGGGATCGCCGAGAACTTCGGCCTCAGCTTTGATCATTTCGGACGGTCATCCAGCCCGCAGAACCACAGGCTCACCCAGCATTTTGCAGGAAAGCTGGCCGAAAACGGTCTGATCCGCGAAGTATCGGAAAAACAGGTCTACTCCAACGCCGATGGCCGCTTTTTGCCCGATCGCTATATCGAAGGCACCTGCCCCAATTGCGGGTATGACAAGGCGCGCGGCGATCAATGTGAGAACTGCACCAAACAGCTTGACCCAACCGACCTGATTGATCCGCGCAGTGCGGTGTCCGGTTCGACCGATCTTGAGGTGCGCGAGACAAAGCATCTGTATCTGTGCCAATCCAAGCTTAAGGACGATCTGGACAAATGGATCGACAGCAAGACCGACTGGCCGATCCTGACCACCTCGATTGCCAAGAAATGGCTGCATGATGGCGATGGCCTCAAGGACCGGGGGATCACCCGCGATCTGGACTGGGGCATTCCGGTCAAAAACGGCGATGCGGACTGGCCGGGGATGGAAGGCAAGGTGTTCTACGTCTGGTTTGACGCCCCCATCGAATACATCGCCTGCGCCGCCGAATGGGCCGAGGCCAATGGCAAGACCGACGCAGATTGGGAACGCTGGTGGCGCACCGACAAAGGCGCGGACGATGTCCAGTACGTCCAGTTCATGGGCAAGGACAACGTACCGTTTCACACCCTCAGCTTTCCGGCCACGATCCTTGGGTCGGGCGAGCCATGGAAAATGGTCGACCACCTGAAATCCTTCAACTACCTGAACTACGAAGGTGGCCAGTTCTCGACCTCGCAAGGGCGTGGCGTGTTCATGGATCAAGCGCTCCAACTGCTGCCCGCAGACTACTGGCGCTGGTGGCTGTTGAGCCATGCACCCGAAAGCAGCGACAGCGAATTCAGTTGGGAAAACTTCCAGCAGTCGGCGAACAAGGATCTCGCCGATGTTCTGGGCAACTTTGTCAGCCGCATCACCAAATTCTGCCGCAGCAAATTCGGCGAAGCTGTGCCCGAGGCTGGCAGCTATGGCCCGGACGAAGAAACCCTGATTGCAGACCTGACCACGCGCGTCCGTGCCTATGAAGGCCACATGGAGGCGATGGAGGTTCGCAAATCTGCGCAGGAACTGCGCGCGATCTGGGTTGCCGGGAACGAATACCTGCAGAACAATGCCCCTTGGACCGTGTTCAAGACCGATCCAGACCGCGCCGCCGCACAAGTTCGTTTGGGGCTGAACCTGGTCCGTCTCTACGCGGTGCTCAGCGCCCCGTTCATCCCGGATACCAGCGCCCGGATGCTGGCGGCGATGCTAACCGAGGATGACACTTGGCCGGACGATGTAGCCGCCGCCCTGTCAGCCCTGCCGGGTGGTCACGCCTTTACCGTGCCCGAGGTTCTGTTCGCCAAGATCACCGATGAACAACGCGAAGAATGGGAAGCGCGATTTTCAGGGGTTCGCGACTAACGTCGCGGGCTGACCGCCCAGCTTTAATACCCGATCACTCAGGCTCGCAGCCTCTTCACGGGAATGGGTTACGAATATCGTGGCAGGTCTGACCTCGTGGATCAGGCTGCGCGCCAGTTCCAGCATCTCTTGCGCGAGCTCGGGATCCAGCGACACAAACGGTTCGTCCAGTATCAGCGCCTTTGGCTGCGCTGCAAAGGCCCGTGCCAATGCAAGGCGGCGTTGCTGGCCCAATGACATCTGCCCGGGAAACAGATCCGCCTTTGCACTGATGCCAACCCGATCCAGCGCCGCGCGCGCTGAGTCTTCTCCCAGATCGGGATGTACCAGCATAATGTTCTGGATCACGCTGCGCCACGGCAGCAGCGTTGGTTCCTGAAACACCATCGCCAGTCGGTCGGGCCGGGCGATACGCCCGTCGAACGCATCGTCGATCCCCGCAATCAGCCGCAAGAGGGTCGTCTTGCCAATACCCGACGGCCCCTGCAACGCCACGGTCTCCCCGGCCTCAACAGCAAAGCGAATGTCGCGCAGCACTTCGGTGTCGCCGAACCGTTTGGACTGTAGCTCCACCTCAATCATGCGTCCCTCCAGCGACGGGCCCGGCGCTCCCACGGTTGCAACAGCAGCCATTCGACCGCCAGCATTACCGCGATGAACGACAGCGCATAGATCAGCACATGCGTCACGTCGAACAGTTGGAAATACAGGTGTATTTGAAACCCGATGCCGCTGGACCGGCCAAGAAACTCCGCGACCAGAACAATCTTCCAGATCACCGCCACACCGGACCGCGCAGCCGCCGCAATGAACGGCGCAAGCTGTGGCAGCACTACATGCTGCAAATAGCTGCGCCGAGGCATCCTGTAGACCTGCGCCATCGCCCTCAGATCAGGGTCCAGCGCCCGCGCGCCTTCGCGGATGATCGTGGTCACGTTGGGAATCTTGTTGAGTGTAACGGCAAGGATCGCGGCGGTTTCGTTCAAGCCGATCCAAAGGTAACACAGCACGATCAGGACCAGCGCAGGCAGGTTCAGGAAGACCACCAACCACGGGTCCAGCCATTTGTCGACCTTGGGAAAGATCCCCATGACAAGGCCAAGAACCAACCCAACGGACATCGCCAGCACAAAGGCCCAGATCACCCGGATCAGCGTCATCGCCAGATGATAGAGGAGCGGACCGGATGTCAGTTCCGTCCAAAACGGGGCCAGCAGCGCGCCTGGCATCGGCAGCACTTCGGGATCATTGCCCAACCATGCGGCGATGATCCAAAGGGCCAGCAGACCGAGCAAAGACGAAAGGCGGACGATCACGGTGTCATTGGAACTCCACGAACAGCCCCGGCGGCAGGGTCGTGGCCTTGCCCACCAGCTTTTCGCCACCCAGTTCTGCCATCAACTGCAGAAGCTTGTCGGCGCTGGCCTCGTTGATCGGGCCATCTGACGGAATACCCGCACGGAAATCATCGCGCAGCGTATGAAACTCCGCCTGGGAACGCACGTTCATCCGCTCGCGCAACGGCTCCCACGCATCATCGTCCCCGGCCAGCAAAGCCTTGGAGGCACGTGTCGCGGCATAGAATGATTTCGCCATATCCGGATGCTCGGCCAAATAGCTCTCTTTCATCACATAGCCGAGCAACGGCACATCCGGGTCCAGACCAAGCGCCTGTGAGGCCTCGGCAACCGAGAGCAGTTCGCGCATTCCGGCGGCTTTCATCTTGGCCAGAAAATGCCAGAAATTGATCGCGCCCGCCATATCCCCAGCCAGCGCGGTTTTATAGATCAACGGCGGCGCACCATAGACCTGCTCGGTGTCTTCCGTCAGATCCATGCCGAATTCCTGCTCGGCATAGGCTTGCAGGATCAGCCAGCTTTTATCCAGAGGTCCGCCAGCAATACCGATCTTGCCACCTGCCAAATCTGTCAGGCTTTGCGCCGAGCTATCTCCGGGCACAACCAACCCGCCGACCGCCTTGGAATAGGGAATGAACACGTACTCCTTGCCAGCCGCCCGTTGCCGCGCGGCCCAGATCCAATCGACCACGGCAACATCCGCATCGCCCCCCTCAAACGCCACCCGCGTGGCGCCGTTATCCGCATAGGGCAAGGCTGCAAGCTCGAACCCGTTGGCAATGTCGAACCCGTTGCCCTGGATGGTGTCGAGTTCCCAATTGACCGTCCCAATTTGCAGAACCGCAACCCGGACGACGGGCATCTCTTGCGCTGACAGGGCAGTGCCAAGAACCGCCCAGCACAACGCAAAGGCGCCACCAAACCATCTGAAAAAATTCATCCTATTCCCCCGATACCTCTATCGAAACAGCCACGCCGTTTCTTGCAACCAGCCGCACGTGGTTCGCGCAGCGATCCTGCCGCATCCACGAGTGTCACAAAACCGGGACCAAAGGCGTATTCTCTGGTGCCGCTGGCGTTCAGATCACGACACCTGACATGGCAATTGCGAGCCCCGTCACTCCCAACGCGCCTTTGCTCAGGAATCCTCGCGCGCCGATCAGACCATAGCTGAGCAATCCCAAACCGATCGCGACACGACACAAAGCAAACAGCGCCAACAGCGGGGCATCGGCGATGCGCAAGAGGTTCGGGTTGGCGATCATCGCCAGCGGGATCACATACAATCCGACGCCAAGTGCCATCGCCGTCAGCGCCACCTTGACCCAGCTCTCCCCAATCATCCCCGCAGCGATGAACACCGCACCGCAGACCGGCGGCGTGATGGTCGAGAGCAGCGCGAACCAGAACACGAAAAGATGCGCCTGCAGTGGCTCGAGCCCCTGTTGGATCAGTGCGGGGCCAGCCACGGAAACACAGATCACATAGGCCGCCGTTGTCGGCACCTCCATTCCGAGCACCAGACAGGCCAGCGCAGTCAGCAGGAGCGACGGCCACAGAATCCCACCCGACGCAGACAGGATCAGCGAGGTGATCTTGACCCCAAGCCCTGTGATCGACAGCACCCCGATGATGATCGAGGCGCAAAAGATGATCGATGCAATCATCGCAATCTGGCGCGCGGCGTTCAGCAAGGCTGACGACATCCGCTCGGCCACCAGCGCCCCGTCAAACCGGCCGGTGCGATTGAAGAACAGCAGGATTGCACCCGCCAGTATCGACAGGCAAGCGGCGTATTGCGGGGTGAAACCAGCCCCGAACATGCCCCAGAGCAGCACCGAGAACGGCACCAAAAAGAACGCCGAGGTGATCAGCACATCGCGCCGCCCCGGTTGGTCCGCCTTGTCGATGCTGCGCAGATCAAAGCGCCCGGCATAGGCGTTGATCCCAACCCAGACCGCAAAGAAATAGAGCAGCGCGGGCAGAATCGCGGCGGCCATGATGCCAGTATAGGGAATGCCAGTCAGTTCAACCATGACAAACGCCCCCGCCCCCATGAGGGGTGGCATGATCTGCCCGCCGGAACTGGCCACCGCCTCAACCGCCGCCGCAAGTCGCTTGGGATAGCCCAGCCGGGTCATTGCAGGCAGCGTGATTGCACCGGTCGAGGCCACATTCGCCGAGGCAGACCCCGAGATCGATCCAAACAAGGCCGAGGAGATCACCGAGACCTTGGCCGCACCGCCTTTGAGCCGACCGGCGGCGGCCGAGGCGACGTTCATGAAACCCTGCCCTGCCTCGCCTGCGTTCAGCACCGCGCCAAAGATGACAAAGATAGACACCACGCCGACGGACACGGCAGTGAGGCTGCCCCAGATGCCACCTTCGGCAATGGTCATGGTCCCGAGGAAACTGTAGAGCGGCGTGCCGGAATGGCCGAACTCGCCGGGAATGTATTGGCCCAGCAACGCATAGGCGAGCGCCAGCACCGCAACCAGCGGCAAGGGCCAACCGATGGCACGGCGCGCGGCCTCGACCACGCAGGTCAGAAGAACGACAGCGACCGCGACCTGAAAATTGTTTTCGAGAAACCCGTATTGATCGCCAAGCGTCTCGTGGTTGACTGCGATCCACAACGCCGCCGAGACGCCAAATGCGGCAAGGATCAACCCGCTAACCGATTGGAATTTCGTCTTTGCGCCAAAGACAAACACCCAGGGCAGCACAAAGGCGAGATGCAAAGGACGGCTGACCAGATTGGGCACCAGCCCCCAAAAGATCAGCCCGAGATGAAACGCCACCATCGCCGCCGCAAGCGTCAGCCAGAAAGAGCTCAGCAGCGGTGCGTCTGCGGTATCGGTCATGTCTCACCCTCTTGAAAGACCGGGCAGTCCTGCCCGGCCGGTTGCGCAACAAACGACTATTTCTGCGCGTCGGTCAGTTCAATCCCGGCCTCGGCATAGTACCGCTGTGCTCCGGGATGGATTTTACCAGTGATGTTGGCCATCAGCGCCTGATCGACACCGTTCCACCACGCCGCGTCTGCACCCATCTTGGCCTTGCTCTCCCAAAATGTCTTGGTCAGCGCATAGGCGGTATCGTCATCCATCTTGGTTGTGGTGAATGCCGCAACCGGCAGCGATGTGGTGGTGATATCCTCGGTCTGTCCGGTATAGGCACCCGCCGGGATCACCAGCTTGGCACGTTTGGTCGCGGCGATCTCCTCATCGGACAGCGACAGTACGCGTACCCCGGTCGACGCTGCCGCCTCGATCACGTTGGGTGCGGGCCAGGACCCTGCGGTCACAAATCCGTCGATCTGGCCGTTCTTCAAGGCAGGCACCGCACCGGAAAGTTCCACGTCCGCGATTTCAACCTTGCCCTCAAGCCCGAACAGCCCGAGATACTTTTCCCCTTCCCGCGCGCCAAAAGAGCCTTTGCCAAGCAGGATGGTCTTGCCTTCCATGCCCGCGAAATCCGTAACGCCAGAGTCTTCTGACATAACAAAATGCATCGTCAGCGAGGGGATTGGGAACAGCGCGCGAATCTCGTCGAATGCAGGGTCGCCCTTGCCCTCGAACATCGCCTTGCCACCTTGGGCGAGCTCCACCAAAACCGGCGGCGTGGTAAAGACATAGTCGCCACCGCGCGCACGCACTTCCATCACGTTTTGAACGGACCCTTGGCTTTCCTCGACGGTGACGATGATGTCCCCATCCGAGCCTGCCTTCATCGCCTCGGCGATCTGAACGCCCATCTGATAATAGGATGACGCAGTTTTCGCAGATTTATAGGTCACGCGCGTTTCGGCCAGCGCAGGCAATGCGAGACTGGCAACGACCGCGGCTGTAACCAGCGGCAATTTGAGATTGATCATGACTTTCCTCCCGTTGATCTGATCGTTCTTCTATCAGGCTGCGAAGAAGGGTCGAGCCGAAATCACATGTGCCAACCGCGGTTTCGCGCGACCAACTGCAAACGCGGGCGGATCGCAAGAATTCTCGTGCTGACCTTTGGTCGACCCTTTTCATATGCTGCATTCGGTGGCAGGCTGCCCGCTACGTAGTGGCCGCAGAGCCGCTTGGCGCATGGCGCCGACGACAAAAACACTGAAATTGGGAGAATTTCATGACACTCAAATCTTACTTGGCGGCCGGTGCGACAGCGCTGGCGCTGAGTGCCGGGTCGGTCTCGGCACAGGCGCTGGTCTATTGCTCTGAAGGCTCGCCAGAAGGATTCGACCCCGCACTCTATACCGCCGGGACAACCTTTGACGCTTCAAGCCACCCGATCTACAACCGTCTGGTCGAGTTCAAGGTCGGCACCACCGAAGTCATTCCAGGCCTTGCTGAAAGCTGGGAAGTGTCCGACGACGGCATGACGGTGACGTTCAAACTGCGTCAGGGTGTCAAATTCCACAGCAACGACAACTTCACACCGACTCGCGATTTCAATGCGGATGATGTGATCTTTTCGTTCGACCGTCAGGGCAATGAAGAGAACGCCTATCACATGGTTTCCGGCGGCACATGGGAATATTACGGCAGTATGTCGATGCCCGATTTGATCGAGTCAATCGAGAAAGTCGACGACTATACGGTCCAATTCAACCTGACCCGTCCCGAAGCGCCGATCATTGCCAACATGGCAATGGATTTCGCGTCAATCGTATCGGCCGAATATGCCGACGCGATGATGGAAGCGGGGACGCCCGAAATGGTCAACCAAGCGCCCATCGGCACCGGCCCGTTCACCTTCCAAGCCTATCAGAAAGACGCGGTCATCCGTTACCTGCGCAATGACGACTACTGGGGTGACCCGGCCAAGGTAGAAGCACTGATCTTTGCGATCACGCCTGATGCCAGCGTGCGATATCAAAAGGTGCAGGCCGGTGAATGTCACGTAATGGCATATCCGAACCCTGCCGACATCGCAGACATGCAAGCCAACGAAGACATCGTAGTGATGGAGCAGGAAGGCCTGAACGTCGGCTACCTAGCCTATAACACGCTGGTTCCGCCCTATGACAACCCGAAGGTACGCAAGGCATTGAACATGGCGATCGACAAACAGTCGATCATCGATGTGGTGTTCCAGGGCTCAGGTGAGATCGCCAAGAACCCACTGCCACCGACCATGTGGTCGTATAACGACGCCATTGAGGACGATGCTTTTGATCCCGAAGCCGCCAAGGCGATGCTGGAGGCCGAGGGTGTAACGGATCTGAAGATGAAAATCTGGGCGATGCCGGTGCAGAGGCCCTATAACCCCAATGCGCGACGCATGGCCGAACTGATGCAGGCGGATTTCGCCAAGATCGGTGTCGAAGTGGAAATTGTGTCCTATGAATGGGGCGAGTACCTGTCGCGTAGCCGTGAGTTGGACCGTGATGGCGCGGTACTGCTCGGCTGGACCGGTGACAATGGCGATCCGGATAACTTCCTCGCCGTGCTGCTGGGCTGTGACGGTCTGGAGAATTCGAACCGGGCCAACTGGTGCTATGAGCCGTTCGAGGAAGTGATCCAGCAAGCCAAGGTGCTGCCGACTCAGGAAGAGCGCCAGCCGCTCTATGAAGAGGCGCAGGTGATCTTTAAGGAGCAAGCGCCTTGGGCAACCATCGCGCATTCGGTCGTCTATATGCCGATGCGGCCCGAGGTTGATGGCTATGTCGTTCACCCGCTGGGTGGCCACATCTTCAATCAGGTTGGCCTGTCCAACTGATACGTTCCGGGGCGGCCCCATGCGGGCCGCCCCGATTTCCCTGTGAATCCGAAAGCCGCCGCCACCGTGACACAGACACTTACCGATAGATTATCCGACTATGCCGCCGTTGCTGCCAATCTGGGCGTTGACGCCGTTGCATTGGTGCCGGGACCAAACTTTACCCGCGCGCTGAGCCAATCTTTCATGAGCCACGAACGGCCGTTCCTGCTGGTGATACCGGCCAATGTGCCCGCCGCCGCGCTGGTGCCCAATCTGGAACTGCGCAGCTGGGATCTTGTCGGCTTTCCCGGTGCAGTATTCGATTGGCGCGATCAGGATGGGTACGACGCCGCCTTTGCCGCGCTGTGCACGCATCTCAATATTTCCTCAATGGCTGTCGAAGGTCAGGTCATGCGGGTCTTTGTCCATCACGCGCTGAAAACTGCACAGCCCGATCTGCGCATTGTTGACGGTGAAAAGGCCATTTCGGGCCTGCGCATGATCAAGACACCGCAAGACATCGCCGCACTGCAAGCCGCCATCGACATTTCCGAACGTGCTCTGGATCACGTCTTGGGCAACGTCCGGCTGGGCCAGAGCGAAACGGATATCGAACAAGCGCTGATACAGGCCTTGTTTGCCGAAGGCGCTGACGATCTGGCGTTTACGCCGATTGTCGCCGCCGGTGACAATTCCGCCCGCCCTCACGCCCATGCCCGCGCCGATTACGCGGTCAAGGCAGGTGATGCGCTGCTCTTTGATTTTGGCGCGCGCAAGCATGGGTTTGCCGCCGACATCACCCGCACCGTGTTTCTGCGCCATGCCAGCGACGAGGCGCATGAGGTCTATGACACGGTTCTGCGCGCAAACCTGCGTGGTCACGAGGTGGCCCGCGCGGGTGTCACGGCCCACGAAATCGACGACGCCGTAACCGGAGTGCTCGAAGCCTCGGCCTTTGCCGACCGCATCCGCACCAAGACCGGCCACGGTCTGGGTCGCGACGTACACGAAGCGCCCTATATCATGCGCGGAAATCACATGCCCCTGCCCGCCGGTACAGTGTTTACCAACGAGCCCGGCCTTTATGACATCGGCAATTTCGGCGTGCGTATCGAAGATGACGTACTGATCACCGAGACCGGCTGTACCTCATTGACCCGCTTTCCCAAGGAGCTGACGGTGCTGCCATGCTGAAATATCTGAGCTCTCGTCTGTTGACCTTCATCCCGACCTTTCTGGGGGTCACGCTGATTTCCTTCGCCTTCATCAGGGTTCTGCCGGGCGATCCGATCATCGTGATGGCGGGCGAACGCGGGTTGACCGAGGAACGCTATCAGGAGCTGACCGAGCAATTCGGTTTTGACCGCCCGGTCTATGTGCAGTTCTGGGATTACTTCACCGGCGTCCTGCAGGGCGATCTCGGCAATTCCTTTGTCACCAAGAGACCGGTCTGGGACGAATTCTTTGCGCTGTTCCCCGCGACACTGGAACTGGCGATCTGCGCAATGGCATTCGCGGTGATGCTGGGCCTGCCGGCAGGAGTCATCGCCGCCGTAAACCGGGGCAAGTTCTTTGATCGGGCGCTGATGAGTTCGGCGCTGGTGGGCTATTCGATGCCGATCTTCTGGTGGGCGCTGCTCTTGATCATCGTGTTTTCCGGCAATCTTGGCTGGACTCCGGTCTCGGGGCGGATCGATCTGACCTACTATTTCCCCAATGCCACCGGCTTTATGCTGATCGACAGTCTGGCATCAGGCCAGAAAGGCGCGTTTGCGTCGGCGGTGCGGCACCTCATTCTGCCGACCATCGTCCTGGGCACCATCCCGCTGGCGGTGATCGCGCGCCAAACCCGGTCCGCAATGCTTGAGGTGCTGGGCGAAGATTACATCCGCACCGCCCGCGCCAAAGGAATGGCGCCGGGGCGGATCAATGGCATCCACGCCCTGCGCAACGCCTTGATCCCGGTGATCACCGTGATCGGCCTGTCGGTCGGAACCCTGTTAGGCGGCGCGATCCTGACCGAAACGATCTTTAGTTGGCCCGGCATCGGCAAGTGGATGCTCGACAGTATTTTCCGGCGGGATTACCCGGTCGTGCAGGGTGGTCTGCTGTTGATCGCGGTCATGGTCATGATCGTGAACCTGACTGTCGACGTGCTGTATGGCGTCATCAACCCAAAGATCAGGAAGCGCTGAGATGACTGACGCCACCGCATCCACCGACGTCGCCCGCCCCGGTCGCCTCCGCGAGTTCTGGTTCTATTTCCGCGAAAACCGCGGCGCGGTCTTTGGCCTCTGGGTCTTTGTCGCCTTCGTGATCTGCGCCGCCCTCGGCCCTTGGCTTGCCCCCTATGATGCAACGGAACAGTTCCGCGAATTCGCGCTGTTGCCCCCCGCCTGGCAAGAAGGCGGAAGCTGGGCCTTTCCTCTGGGCACAGACCCCTTGGGTCGGGACATGCTGTCCAGACTGATCGAAGGCGCACGGTATTCGTTCTTTGTCGGCGTAATCGTCGTCACGGTTGCCGCCAGCGGCGGTATCCTGATCGGCATGATTGCCGGGTTCGCACCGCAATGGCTGGACAGCATCATCATGCGGATCATGGATGTGATCCTCGCCTTTCCATCACTGCTGCTGGCACTGGTACTGGTCGCGATCCTCGGGCCCAGCCTGACCAACGCGATGATCGCCATCGCGATTGTCCTGCAACCCCACTACGTGCGTCTGACGCGGGCAAGCGTGCTGTCGGAAAAGCAGAAGGATTACGTCACCTCTGCCCGCGTTGCCGGGGCCGGGCTGCTGCGACTGATGTTCGTAACAGTGCTGCCCAACTGCCTTGCGCCGATCATCGTGCAGGGTGCGCTGTCCTTCTCGACCGCGATCCTTGATGCCGCGGCGCTCGGCTTTCTGGGGATGGGGGCGCAACCTCCGACGCCGGAATGGGGCACCATGCTCGCCGAGGCGCGCGAATTCATCCTGCGTGCCTGGTGGGTGGTGACCTTCCCCGGCCTTGCCATTCTCGTCACGGTGCTGGCGATCAACCTGATGGGCGACGGTCTGCGGGACGCGCTCGATCCCAAACTGAAGCGGAGCTGAGAAATGAGCCTGCTGCGCATACGCAATCTATCTGTTGATTTCTCGACCGCCTCAGGCGCATTTCGCGCGGTAGATGCCGTGGATGTCGATGTCGATACCGGCGATATCCTCGCCATCGTCGGCGAATCCGGATCGGGAAAATCGGTGTCGATGCTGGCGCTGATGGGACTGCTCCCCTGGACCGCGACAATCTCCGCAGACGAAATGACGTTTGACGGCCATGATCTACGCTCGATCTCGGCGAGCGCCCGACGCCGGATCGTTGGCAAGGATCTGGCGATGATCTTTCAGGAACCGATGTCGTCGCTCAACCCCTGTTTCACCGTGGGCTGGCAGATCAAGGAAGCGCTGCGCTTTCATCTCGGGCTGGACCGTGCAGCCCGCCACGCCCGCGCCATCGAACTGTTTGAGCAGGTCGGCATCCCTGCCCCGGAAAAGCGTCTGTCGGCCTTTCCACACCAGATGTCGGGCGGCATGAACCAGCGTGTCATGATCGCCATGGCCATCGCCTGCGGCCCTAAGCTGCTGATTGCAGATGAACCCACGACGGCGCTGGACGTGACCATTCAGGCGCAAATTCTCGACCTATTGATTTCGCTGCGGGATGACACCGGCATGGGGCTGGTGCTGATCACCCATGACATGGGCGTGGTTGCGGAAACGGCCGAGCGGGTCAGTGTGCAATATGCCGGACAAAAGATCGAGGAACAGCCGGTCGCCGATCTCTTTGCCGCGCCGCACCATCCCTATACCGCAGCCCTGCTCAACGCGCTGCCCGAACGCGCGACGCAGAAACACCTGCCAACAATTCCGGGGGTCGTTCCGGGGCAGTTTGACCGCCCTGCAGGCTGCCTGTTTTCACCGCGCTGCGAATTTGCCGATGCCCGGTGCAAGGCAGAGCCACCCGTGCCGCAACATACGGATTTAGGCCGCGCGCGCTGTCACTATCCGCTGAATACCGATGAAAGGGCCGCGTCATGACGGAACCGGTGATGACTGCGACCGACCTTGCCCGCCACTACGAAGTGGGCGGCGGATTTTTCGCTAAGCCACAGACCCTGCGGGCGGTACAAAAGGTCGATTTCAACCTCTACCCCGGCAAGACCTTGGCGGTGGTAGGTGAATCCGGCTGTGGCAAATCCACCCTCGCCCGCATGGTCACGATGATCGAGGAGCCCACCGCCGGTCAGTTGATGCTCGATGGGCAACCGGTGGTTCGATCACGCTGGCCCGACCTGCGGACCTCTGTTCAAATCGTGTTTCAGGATCCCTACGGGTCGCTGAACCCGCGTCAGCGGATCGGCACCATTCTTCAGGAACCCTTGGTGATCAATCGCCCGGACCTGAGCGCTGCGGAACGGGACGAAAAGGCGCGCGATATCCTCAGGCTGGTCGGTTTGCGACCTGAACATTACGACCGCTATCCGCACATGTTCTCGGGCGGCCAGCGTCAGCGGATCGCGGTGGCGCGGGCATTGATGCTTGATCCCAAGGTTCTGGTATTGGACGAGCCTGTTTCCGCACTGGATGTGTCGATCCAGTCGGCGATCCTGAACCTGCTGGTCGATTTGCAGGACCGTCTTGGCCTTGCCTATCTGTTCATTTCCCATGACCTGAGCGTTGTGCGCCATGTCGCCGACGACATCATCGTCATGTATCTGGGACAGGCGGTCGAGACAGGATCAAAAGAGGCGGTGTTCGCCGCGCCGCGCCATCCTTATACCAAGGCGTTGTTGTCAGCGACGCCGCGCGCCGATCCCGGCGGGAACAAGGAGCGGATCAAGCTGACGGGCGAACTGCCCTCGCCGATGGCGAACCTGCCGGGCTGCCCGTTTGCGCCGCGATGCTGGCAGGTGCAGGACATTTGCCGCGAACAGCGACCACCGCTTGAAGGCGGCGCCCACGCAGCAGCCTGTCATTTCCCACTCGACGCAGATGCCCAGGGTCAAACGTAGGACGTATCAACCGGCTTGAAACTGTCCGCCTTGGCACGCCGCCAGCGCAAGAGATAGCCGAACTCGTCTTCTTCTTCGCGCAAAAGAAAGCCCTCGGGCAGATAAGGATAGACCTGTTGGCCAGTGACCATGTCCCGGTCGGATTCCCGCATCAAAAGGTGATGCGGCAGGAACTTGCCCGGGTGATCCAATCCGGCGGCCCCGGTCATTTCCCCCAACGCCTTCAACGTATTTTGGTGAAAACGATACACTCGCGCTGACTTGCGCGTTACGTCCAGCGCCCGTTGTCGCAGTGGGTTCTGTGTCGCCACGCCGACCGGGCAGTGATTGGTATGGCAAGCCTGCGCCTGAATGCAGCCGACCGAGAACATGAAACCCCGCGCCGAATTGGCCCAGTCAGCACCAAGTGACAGCACCTTGGCCATGTCAAAGGCCGTCACAACCTTGCCAGATGCTCCGATCCTGATCTTCTCACGCAACCCTGCCCCGCGCAGCGTGTTATGGGCAAAGGTCAGCCCTTCGACCAAGGGCATCCCCATATGGTTGGCAAATTCGAGCGGTGCCGCACCGGTGCCGCCTTCCTTGCCGTCGATGACGATGAAATCAGGTACGATCCCGGTTTCAAGCATCGCTTTGACGATGCACATGAATTCCCGACGGTGTCCGATACACAGCTTGAAACCCACCGGTTTGCCATCACCGTTTTCACGCAGTTTCCCGATGAACTCCATCATTTCCAGCGGAGTGCTGAATTCGGGATGCGCCGCTGGTGACACGCAATCCTGCCCCATCGGAATACCGCGCGCCTCGGCAATCTCCTCGGAGATTTTCGAGGCAGGCAACATACCTCCATGACCGGGTTTTGCCCCCTGGCTCAGCTTCAGTTCAATCAGCTTCACCTGCGGATTGGCCGCCTGTTCACGGAACTTTTCCACGTCAAAACGGCCATCCGGCGTGCGACAGCCAAAGTATCCCGACCCAATTTCATAAATCAGATCGCCGCCGCCCTCCTTGTGATACCGGCTGATGCCGCCCTCACCGGTGTCATGGGCAAAACCGCCTTTTTTCGCTCCTATGTTCAAGGCATGGATCGCATTGGCGGACAGGGCGCCGAAACTCATCGCGGAAATGTTGTAAATCGAGGCTTCATAAGGCTTCTCACAGTTCTCTCCACCGATCCGGACCCGAAAATCCGTATCTTCGATGTGGATGGGCACCACCGAATGCGTCAGCCATTCATAGCCTGAATCGTAGACCCGTTGACGGGTCCCAAACGGGCGTTTGTCCTCAACCCCTTTGGCGCGCTGATAGATGATCGATCGCTTGTCGCGGGAAAACGGCTCTTCGTCCTGATCGCTTTCGATCAGATACTGGCGGATCTCGGGCCGGATGCCTTCGAACAGAAAGCGCATATGCCCGATAACCGGGTAGTTGCGCAAAATCGAATGCCGCTGCTGGATAACATCATAGACGCCCAGCCCCGTGAGATACGCAAACAACACAAAAGGAAGCAGGAACCACCAGCTGAAGATCACGCCAACCAGCGAAAGGACAGCCAAGACGGCCATACCTGCAAATACCAAGAACCTCATCAATCCGCCTCCGTTTTCGGTCAGATGACCGCTGTAATCGCCTGTTCGACCTTGTCGGTCAGCTCGTCAAGTTGGTCGTCATTGATGATAAATGGCGGTGCCAGCAGTATGTGATCCCCTTGGCGCCCGTCAATGGTGCCGGACATCGGATAACAAACCAGTCCCGCCTCGAACGCGGCCCTTTTGATCTTGCCCGCAACTCCCCGAGCTGGATCAAAGGGAGTCTTGGTCTCGCGGTTCTCGACAATCTCGATTCCACGAAACAGCCCGCGCCCGCGCAGATCGCCGATATGGGGATGTTGACCAAACCGATCCACCAGCCGCTGGTGTAACTTGTCGCCTTGTTCCTGCACACGCGCCAGCAGACCCCGGTTCAGGATCGCCGAAACCACGGCCAGCCCCCCTGCTGCAGCAGTCGGATGGCCGATATAGGTATGGCCGTGCTGAAAGAACCCTGTGCCGCTGGCAATCGTATCGTAGATGTCTGCAGTACAGAGCATCGCGCCAATCGGCTGATAGCCAGCCCCGAGCCCCTTGGCGATACAGGCGATATCGGGCGCAACATCATCCTGTTCGCAGGCAAACAGCGTCCCGGTTCGGCCCATGCCACACATCACCTCGTCAAGGATCAGCAGCACGCCATATTTGTCGCAAATTTCGCGGATGCGTTTGAAGTAACCCGGCGCCGGGGCCAAAGCGCCCGCCGTCGCGCCGACAACCGGTTCGGCCATGAAGGCCATGACCGTTTCCGGCCCGACGCGCAGCAATTCTTCTTCCAGCGCATTGGCCGCGCGTAGGCCATAGCCCTCGGCGCTCTCACCGTCCTGACGCAGGCGGTATTCATAGCACGGTTCAATATGGCTGACATCCAGCAGAAGCGGCGCAAACTGTGCCCTGCGCCACTCGTTGCCCCCGGCTGACAAAGCCCCGATGGTGTTGCCATGATAGCTTTGTTTGCGAGCGATCAGATGGCCCCGCTGTGGCTCGCCCTTTTCGACCCAATATTGCCGCGCGAGTTTGATCGCTGCTTCGGTCGCCTCGGACCCGCCAGAAACAAGGTAGACCCGGTCCAGATCACCAGGGGCGTTGGCAATCAAAAGATCCGCAAGCGCTTCGGCGGGTTCTGAGGTGAAAAAGCCGGTATGCGCAAAGGCGAGTTGATCCAGCTGGGCCTTGATCGCCGCCGCAACCTCGGCATCACCATGGCCCAGACATGACACCGCCGCACCGCCCGACCCGTCCAGATACCGTTTGCCATTACTATCAATCAGATAGCATCCCTCGCCCGCAACGGCCGTGGGCGGGTTCAGCTTGGAATGGCGGGGAAATACGTGTGACATCGGTCGGTCCCTTGGGTCTGAGGCAAGTCAGGCCGGACCCCGGCAAGGGATCCGGCCTGTTTGTGCCAACCTATCGTCAATCGCCCGCCATGCAAGATTGCTGATGACGGGCGCTTTGCCTTATGCGGCCATCGCATCCGCAAGGGCGGCTTCAAAGATCGCCAGGCCTTCTTCGATGATCGCATCGGAAGCGGTCAATGGCACCATGATGCGCAGCGCGTTTCCATGCATGCCGCAGGCCAGCAGAATCAGACCCCGCTTGAGCGCATGGGCAATGACCGATTTGGTCAAGGCCGCATCGGGTGCTGCGGTTTCAAAGTCAGTGGCGAATTCGACCGCAAGCATGCCGCCCAGACCACGAATGTCCCACATCCGGTAGGGTGCGGTGCGGGCACCGATATCGGCAAAACGGGCGCGGAAGGTTTCACCCAGAGCGATAGACCGATCCAGAAGCCCCTCGGATTCGATCGCCTCAATCGCGGCCAGCGCGGCGGCACAAGCAACCGGGTTGCCACCATAGGTGCCGCCCAATCCACCGGGCTGTGCCGCATCCATGACTTCGGCGCGGCCAACAACACCCGCGATCGGATAGCCGCCGGCCATCGATTTCGCGACCGTGATCAGGTCAGGTGCAACACCGCTGTGCTCAATGGCAAACCACTTGCCGGTCCGGCCAAAGCCCGACTGAATCTCGTCGGCAATCAGCAGGATGCCATGCGTGTCGCAGATCGCGCGCAATGCCTGCCACATCTCGGTCGGAACCGGATGATAGCCGCCCTCGCCCAGAACCGGCTCCAGAATGATCGCCGCAACACGCGATGGATCGGCATCGGTGAGGAACAGTGTCTGCAGCGCGTTCAGCGCATCCTCGACGGTCACGCCATGGCGGGAATCCGGGAACGGCGCGCGGAAGATATCACCGGGGAACGGACCAAAATCCTTTTTATACGGCGACACCTTGCCCGTCATTCCGAGCGTCAGCATGGTGCGGCCATGATAGCCACCCGAGAACGCGATCACACCGGGGCGACCGGTCGAAGCGCGCGCGATCTTGATCGCATTTTCAACGGCCTCGGCACCGGTTGTGACCAGCAGGGATTTCTTTGCAAAATCACCTGGCGCCAGTTCATTCAGTTTTTCGGCGAGGGCAATGTAAGGTTCGTACTGGATCACCTGAAAGCTGGTGTGGGTGTACAGATCTTCCTGCGCCTTGGCCGCTTCGATCACCTTGGGGTGACGGTGGCCTGTGTTCAGAACCGCGATCCCGCCTGCGAAATCAACATAGCGGTTGCCTTCGACATCCCAAAGCTCGGCGTTTTCGGCACGGGCGGCAAAGACCGGCGCAGCCGAGGCAACACCACGGGCCACAGCGGCTTCACGGCGTTGCAGAAGCGCGGCGTTGCTGTTTGTGGTTTCTACCACTTTGGCCTGCGGCTTGGCAGCAGGAGTTGTCGTGGTCTTTGCCGCAGCAGTCTTGGTTGTGGCGCGACGTGTCCGTGGCTTGGACGCGGCTGCCTTTTTGGGTTGTGCTTTGGTTGCAGTTGTCATCTCGCTCTCCATCTGAACAGCTGATCAAAATCATCATATTGTGCTTAATATTATTTTCAATCTGGAGCAAGCGTTCCGTTCGTCGGATGCGTAACAATTGGGCTTTTACAATTTATCTATATTTTTCAGACAATAAGGTAATTGACTAGCGAGCGAGGTAACGATTAATATTTCAAGCAACTCGATCAAGGTGGGGCGATACGCGTGGATATTGGCGGCAAACTCAGGTCAGTACGAGAGACTCGCGGCATGACTCAGCGCGATCTGGCCGGGCGCGCGGGCCTGACCAACGGGGCAATTTCGCTGATAGAGCAAAATAAGAGCAGCCCTTCGGTTGCATCACTCAAACGTCTGCTTGATGCGATCCCGATGACCATGTCCGAATTCTTCTCTGAATTCGAAGGGAACGATTCGCCAAAGTACTTCTACAATTCCGATGAATTGATCGAATTGTCGCCACAAGACATGGGGTTGGGAACTGCCGCCGCGCGCGTGTCGCTCCGGCAAGTTGGCGATGCATCGCGGCACGCGTTGCAGATGCTGCACGAGGTCTATCCGCCCGGCGCCGATACCGGCCCCGATCTGCTGAGCCACGAGGGCGAAGAAGCCGGGATCGTGGTGGCGGGTCTGATCGAAATTACCGTCGAAGAACAGGTCCGCGTTCTAAACCCTTGGGATGGCTACCTCTTTGACAGCCGCCTGCCTCATCGGTTCCGAAATATTGGCGAGACAGATTGCATCATCATCAGCGCCTGCACACCGCCGACCTTTTGAATTGGATGCCCTGAAGCCCATTTTTTGGGCGCGCGCCCAACAGTTTTCAGACGGCCCACGAGCTTGAGCCGAAACCACGTCAGGCGGTCAGAGCGCCGTTCGACCGAGCCTTCAGATGATTGCGCACCTTTCCGGACTTAAGGAACCAGCCATACATCACCTTTTCGCAGAACAGGTGCGTCCGCTTTTTCTTGAAAGCAAAGATCGCGCCGGTTAACCTTTTGCTTACGTGTCAGGCTCGGCAGCACTGTTTTCGCTCCCTGATCACCCTGACACCCAAAGACCTTTTCGACGCTTGCACAGGCGTCGATTATTCAAACCGGTAGATCGTTTATCGACGATTTGACCGGAGAAGATTTGAGAACTGCCGGGGTCGCGGAATTTGCGACGGTTTGTACCGGCTTTTGCATTTCTGTACGCTCGGGAGGCGTCAGTGTAGTGGTATTAGGTTTCGCGGTATTTGAACGCATTTCATCAACGTTACGGCCGTGGTGCCGGAGGATGATGGGACGAATATCGCAGATTTTCCCCTCCACGCTCCCTCCCTATTCTGAACTCATGGATGCGGGTCAGGTTCTTAACCCGCATGTCCTGTTTGCGATGCACGGCCCGCCAGTTGGCGCTTTGACCCGTTGCGTTGCCCCTCTCGACTCTGATCAGCCCAGACGGCTGATCCGCCTCTCACGGACTAGCCGCCATGTGGCGCGGCCTGTCTCTCCCAATTTCGCGGTTCCATGCAGCAATCATACTGCCCTCAGCCGTTTCTGAATGCCGTTCCGTACCGGGGCAGCTTATGAATTTTATCTTTTGGAGACCGACATCATGACCCTCTTTTCCTTTCTGCGCACCACCGTTTCCGACATTCGCAACGCTCAAGACGAACTTGAAAGCGCTATCCTTCCGATCAGCACTGCCGAGGCCACGACCATCCGCGGCGGCATGCCTGCACCCGACCCGGCCCACAATGCCGATGACGGCGATGAGGGCGATGAAGCCAATGAAGGTAATGAAGACGACGAAGGCGATGAAAACGACGAAGGCAATGAACTGGACGAGGATGACGAGAACAACGAAGGCGACGAATACGACGAAGGTGATGAGGCCGACGAAGGAGATGAATCCGATGAAGGGGATGAAAACAACGAGGGCGATGAAGACAACGAAGACAACGAAGGCGACGAAGGAGATGAAGGCGGCCTGAACGCCGAGGGCGACGAAGGCAACGAGGGCGACGAAGGCAACGAGGACGCCGAAGGCGACGAGGGTGATGAAGGCGACGAAGGCGACGAAGCCAACGAAGACAACGAGGACGACGAGGCCGACGAAGGCAACGAAGGCGACGAGGCCGACGAAGACAACGAGTATGATGAAGACGACGAGGGCGACGAAGGCGACGAAGCAAACGAGGACAACGAAGGCAACGAGTACAACGAAGGCGATGAGAACGACGAGGCCGATGAAGGCAATGAAGTTCAAGATGAAGCCAACGAGAACAACGAAGATGACGAAGGCGACGAGAACGACGAAGGCAACGAAGACGACGAGGGCAACGAAAGCGACGAAGGCGATGAGGGCAACGACCAGGGCGACGAGGGCAATGAGGTCACGCCGGACGACGAGGGTAACGAGGATAATGAAGGCAACGAAGACGACGAAGGCAACGAAGCGGGCCTAGACGAAGGCAACGAGAGCAACGAAGGCGACGAAGACGACGAAGGCAATGAGCCCGGCGCCGACGAAGGAAATGAAAACAACGAAGGCAACGAAGGCGACGAGGGTATTGGTGCCGGCCAGGACGAAGGCAACGAGGGCAACGAAGGAAACGAAAACGACGAGGGCAACGAAGGTGGCCTCGACGAAGGCAATGAAGGCAACGAAGACGGCAGCCCCGACGACGAGGGCAACGAAGGAAATGAAGGAAACGAGGGCGACGAAGGCATCGCTGCCGGTCAGGACGAGGGCAACGAAGGGAACGAAGGCAACGAGAACGATGAGGGGAACGAAGGCGGCGTTGATGAAGGGAACGAGGGCAACGAGGACGACGAAGGCGACGAGGGCAACGAGACCGGCGTCGACGAAGGCAACGAACACAATGAAGGCGACGAAGGTAACGAAGGAATAGATCCCGGTCAGGACGAAGGGAACGAAGGCAACGAAGATACGCCGGACGACGACGGTGACGAAAACAACGAGAACAACGAAGGCGACGAGAACGACGAGGGCAACGAGGGCGATGAACTCGACGAAGATAACGAGGGCGATGAAGGCGACGAACTTGATGAGGACGATGAAGGCAACGAAAACCAGGACGAGAACGACGAACACAACGAATATGACGAAGGTGACGAGGCTGAGGAAGGCGACGAGGCCAACGAAGATGACGAGGGCGACGAATACGACGAGGGCAACGAGGGCGACGAACTAGACGAGGACAACGAGAACGACGAAGGCGACGAAGCGAACGAAGGAAACGAAGCCAACGAGGACAATGAAGGCGACGAAACCGACGAGGGGAATGAGGGCAACGAAGGCAACGAGGATAACGAACAGGACGAGAACGACGAACACAACGAAAACAACGAAGGCAACGAAGGCGACGAAGGCAGCGAAGAAGGTGATGTGCAGTCGACGCTCGACTACCAGTACGACGAGGGCAACGAGTCCGACGAAGGTGACGAAGACGACGAGGATGACGAAAACGACGAGAACGACGAGAACAACGAAGCCGACGAAGACAATGAAGGCGACGAAAACGACGAAGGCAATGAGAGCGACGAACTAGACGAAGATGATGAAGGCGATGAAGGCGACGAAGCAAACGAAGGCGATGAGGCCAACGAAGGCGACGAAGGCGACGAGAGCGATGAAGGAAATGAGAACAACGAATACGTACCCGGTGATGCCGGTGACGAAGGTAATGAGAACAACGAGAACGACGAAGGCGACGAGAGCAATGAAGGCGACGAGGGTGTAGAAGGCGACGAAGACGACGAAGGCAACGAAAACGACGAAGGCGACGAGGACGACGAAAACGACGAGGGTGACGAAGGCGACGAGAACGACGAAGCCAACGAAGGCAACGAAAACGACGAGGGCAACGAAGGTAACGAAGGCAACGAGGGCACCGAAGGCGACGAGGGCGACGAGAACGACGAAGCCAACGAGGGCGACGAAGACGACGCGGCCTACGCGCAGGAAGCCAACGAAGACAACGAGGGTAATGAAGGAAACGAGGGCAACGAAGGCAACGAGGATGACGAAGGCAACGAAGGCGACGAAACCGGCAATAACAACGAAGGCGATGAAGGCAACGAAGGCGACGAGAACAACGAAGACAACGAAGATAACGAGAATGACGAAGGTGACGAAGGAAACGAAGGTAACGAGGGCAGCGAAGGCGACGAGGCAGACGAAGGCGACGAGGGTGACGAAGGCGACGAGCACAACGAAAACGACGAAGGCGACGAAAACGACGAAGGAAACGAGGTCGACGAGGACAACGAAGGCGATGAAGGAGACGAAGGCAACGAAGGATACGAGGCCGACGAGGACAACGAAGCCGACGAAGGCGACGAGCACAACGAGAACAACGAAGGCGATGAGGACAACGAGAACGACGAGGCTGATGAAGGCAATGAAGGCGATGAGTTCATTCCCGGCGATACCGGCGATGAAAACAACGAAGGCAACGAAAACAACGAATACGACGAGGGAGATGAAGGCAACGAAGGCATAGAAGGCAACGAGGACAACGAAGGCGACGAGGGCGACGAAGGCAACGAAGGCGACGAGACAGACGAAGGTGACGAGAACGACGAAGGCGACGAAGGCGACGAGGGCAACGAAAGCAACGAGGGTAACGAAGGCGACGAGAACGACGAAGGCAACGAGGGCGATGAAGGCAACGAAGACAACAACAGCGACGAAGGTGACGAGAACAACGAAGGCGACGAAGGCGAACCCGACAGCGGCAGCGAGGGTGATGAAGGCGACGAAGGCGATGAATACAATGAAGGAAACGAAGACAACGAAGACGACGAGAATGACGAAGGCAATGAAAACAACGAAGGCAACGAGAACAACGAAGGCGACGAGAGCGACGAAAACAACGAAGGCAACGAGAACAACGAAGGCAACGAGAACGACGAGAATGACGAAGGCAATGAGGACAACGAAGGTGATGAGGCCGACGAAGGCAACGAGGGAGACGAACCCGTACCTGCGGCGGCTGCAGCCCCGGATGCGGACGGCTCTTGCGGCGGCTATGCCTGCGGCGCAGACGGCGGCGCGGACGAAACCGATGCCTGCGGCACGGATGCCTGCGCAGTCGATGCCGGTTCAGCCGGACAGGCGGACGGATCGGATGATGCCTTTGGCGCAGACCTCGCTGGCGGCCTCGACGCTGACGATCTGGATGCCGGCATCTAGCATCACCTAACCGACAAGATCGCCCGCCACCTTCAGGTGGCGGGCGATTGATTCAGGCTTTTTCCCCCGACGGTATCAATCCGGCCGCACATTTGGACGTGAAGCAAAGCTCGCTGTTGGAACTGGTAACGTCGGATGACGCATTCTGCCGCCAGCTGCAGTTGTCATGCCTTGGTCGATGTCATAGGTCTTTGCCCAATTATCTATCAGGGAGAACACCATGACCGACGGCCCAACCTATGGCTTTGATACGCTTCAGATCCACGCGGGCGCACGCCCCGACCCCGCCACCGGCGCGCGGCAGACGCCGATCTATCAGACGACCGCCTATGTGTTTCGCGATGCCGAGCACGCCGCCGCATTGTTCAACCTGCAAGAGGTTGGATACATCTATTCCCGCCTGACCAACCCGACGGTTGCGGTTTTACAGGAGCGCATCGCGACTCTTGAAGGCGGCGTTGGCGCGGTCTGCTGTTCCTCAGGGCACGCTGCGCAGATCATGGCGTTGTTCCCGCTGATGCAGCCGGGCTGCAATATCGTTGCATCCACGCGGCTCTACGGCGGCACGGTTACCCAGTTCAACAACACCATCAAACGCTTTGGCTGGTCCGCCACCTTTGTCGATTTTGACGATCTTGATGCCGTTAAGGCCGCGATCGACGACAACACGCGGGCGGTTTTCTGCGAGTCGATTGCCAACCCGGGTGGCTACATCACCGATCTGGACGCGATTTCCGCAATCACTGACGAGGCCGGTATCCCGCTGATCGCCGACAACACAAGTGCGACACCTTATCTCTGCCGCCCGATTGATCATGGCGCGACTCTGGTTGTTCATTCGACCACCAAGTACCTGACTGGCAACGGCACCGTTACCGGTGGGTGCATCGTGGATTCCGGCAAGTTTGATTGGTCGGCAAACGACAAATTCCCCTCGCTCAGCCAGCCGGAATCAGCCTATCACGGCCTGAAGTTTCACGAGACCTTTGGCCCGCTCGCCTATACGTTTCACGGCATCGCAATTGGGCTGCGGGATCTTGGCATGACCATGAACCCACAAGCCGCGCACTACACGCTGATGGGCATCGAAACCCTCAGCCTGCGCATGCAGCGTCATGTCGAGAACGCCGAAAAGGTCGCCAAATGGCTCGAGGATGATCCGCGGGTCGAATATGTCACCTATGCCGGGCTCGAATCCTCGCCCTATTTTGATCGGGTCAAATCCATCTGTCCGAAAGGCGCAGGCGGATTGTTCACCTTTGCGGTCAAGGGCGGCTATGACGCCTGTATCAAGTTGGTCGACGCGCTGGAAATTTTCAGCCATGTGGCCAACCTGGGCGACACAAGATCGCTGGTCATTCATTCGGCCAGCACAACCCACCGGCAACTGACCGCCGAACAGCAGGAAGCCGCCGGTGCACAACCCAACGTCGTGCGCATTTCGATTGGGATTGAGAACACCGAGGATCTGATTGCGGATCTCGATCAGGCCCTGTCAAAGGCCACAAGCTGACGCAATCGACTTAGACCTGCATCATCTAACGTGGCCTGAGAGCATATATTTCAACGCGTTAGATGATGGGCACGGTTTTAAGCGAGAAACTAGAAGTCATAGGTGGGGCCGCCCGTGCGGCCCCTTCCTGCTATTCCCCGATTGCAAAGATCATCGAAACCGACGCGGACAGGCTGACCTCGCCTGCCGCGATCGGGACGCCCGAGTCTTCCATCGCCGCGCGCTGCATCATCATCGGGCGCGGCCCACCGCCGCCCTGTTCACTGATCGAGATGATCGGACCAAGGGACACACCTGCGGCCCCTGCCAGCAACTGCGCCTTGGCAATTGCATCCTTGACCGCCGCCTCACGCGCCGCATCCTGAAGCGGCCGCGGCTCTTGAACACCAAACTGCAAACCGTTGAAATCGTTGGCACCGTCGTCGATGACCGCATCCAGTGTTTCACCGAGGCTATCGAGATCACGGATGCGCACCAGAACCGTATTGCTGGCGGTGAATCCGGTGATCTTGGCCGGATAAGTGCCGGAACTGCCGCGACCAGACCAGACCGGGTTTAGGGAAATACGCTGGGTCTGAACGTCCCGTGACTCGATCCCCAGAGATGTGAGGCGTTCAAGCATTTTCCCGACCGCCGCAGAGGTTGCCGCCATCGCCGCTTTTGCCTCGCGCGCCTCATTCGTGACGCCCAAAGTTATGGTGGCCATGTCCGGCGCCGTTTCGATCTGGCCCACACCAGAGACCGCGATTTGCCGTGTCTGTTCCTGCGCCATGGCAGGCGCGACCAGCGCCGTTGCGATCACAACCGCGAGAGTTATCAAACCAAACTTCTGTCGTTTCATCGTAGTCCTCCGTTACCGTTACCTTTCACATGGGCATCTACCCGCCGTCGAAGCAAGGGGCGTGTCTGCCTTTCTCTTTCACTCGGCCAACTCCTGCATTAAACTCCGGTCGCGGGCGCGTGGCGTCTGTGGGATGGCTCTTAAGGATTAATTGTTGAATGAAACCGGGTTTCGCGCTTTCCCTATCGCTTGAGGGCATCGCTCTGCTGCACAGGGCAGCGGACGGTTGGCGTGTGGTTGGTGATGTCAGCCTTGATGCGCCAGACCTGACGGACACTTTGCAGGACCTGCGCCAGCGTGCGATTGAAATCGATCCGCGCGGGCCAATTTGCAAACTCATCATCCCGAATGACCAAATCCGCTATCTCAGCGTGGCGGCGACCGCACCCGATGACGATGGGGACCGCGAACTGGCCCTTGCTGCGCTGGCAACTGCGACGCCCTATGCGCTGGATGATCTGGTCTTTGACCTGAACTATGGCGCAACGCATACACAAGTCGCAGCGGTTGCCCGCGCAACGCTCGCAGAAGCGGAACAATTTGCCACCGAACATGGCTTTGAACCGCTCAGCTTTGTCGCGATACCGGAAGAAATGGAGTTTGATGGCGAGCCTTACTTTGGTACCGCGAGCCATGTTGCCGACCCAGATTCGGTTGAGCGGGACGATGAACCGGTATCCGTCATCGGCATGGCGCTTGAGCCAGCCCCGCCCGCTGAAACTGCAATCGAAATAGACGAGCCGGAAGAGCCCACCGTTCCAGAACCGGCTGAAGAAGAGGCCACGGATCCGACGCCATTCACAAGCCGCCGGAGCAAGGTTGACGAACCGTCCACGGCACCGCCATTGGCAGGCGCCACGCGAAGAAACACTGCCGATGAGCAACCAGCGAAGCCTGCGCCTTCGGTCGTGGAGGTTTCAAACACTGAGGAACCCGCCGACGTAGTGGACCCTGACAAGGTAGAAACCGAAACTGCCATAGAGGATTCCGAGACACCGGAGACGCCGCCCGAAACAACACCAAAACCTGTCATAATCCGCCCGGCGCAGCCCGCCAATACCGACGCGCCTGCGCCAGTTAACACATCGGCGCAACCAGAGCTAAAACCGAAGGACGAAGCCGAAAGGTTGACAGTGTTCGGCGCGCGCGAACGGGCGCAGGTAGGGGGCAAGCCGCGACATCTCGGCCTGATCCTGATGGCCGCACTCTTGGTGTTCCTCGCAGGTGTCGCCGCCTGGGCAGCCCTGTTTATGGAGGACGGGCTGGCCGGTCTGTTCAATGGCTCACCGGCAGAGACAGAACAGGTTGTGGAGACAATCCCTTCGGCACCCGATGTTCTAATCACCGCGCCAACGGCCCGATCCACGGCCCCCGCCACCGCCGACGATGATGTGGAAACCGCCCGAATCGATCCGGAAACAACCGATACGGAAAGCATCACAGAGGCAGAAACCACGACGCCTGATCCAACTGTCGCCCCCGGCGCAGAGGATCCGCAAACGCCGCAACAGAACGAAGCGCACTATGCTGAGACCGGCGTCTGGCAACGCGCTCCGACTGTTCCCGGAACGCCAGAGATCGTCGATCTGAACAACCTTTACGAGGTGTCCATCGACCGGACCGATCTGGCACAGGATGCGGTTGCCCTGCCGTTGCTCAGCGAACTTGATACCGATCAGCCACTTGAC
The DNA here is from genome assembly GCF_039973035.1 of Sedimentitalea sp. Taxonomy (NCBI): domain Bacteria; kingdom Pseudomonadati; phylum Pseudomonadota; class Alphaproteobacteria; order Rhodobacterales; family Paracoccaceae; genus Sedimentitalea; species Sedimentitalea sp. Next base: position 164,276 of record NZ_JBDWLR010000042.1, on the reverse strand, counting down.
GTCGTGACAGCGCCCGCCGCCGCCGGAACCACCTTTGCACTGGATGCAGAGGGGCTGGTGATCCCAAGCCGTGAAGGCAGCCTGACCCCTGAAGGCGTGCGTGTCTATCAAGGCAGGCCGCCGATTACGCCGCCACCCACCCCAACCCGGTTTGAAGTCGAGCCTGACCTTAATGCCGGTCTCGACAGGCTCGCCGGCCTGCGCCCCAAATTGCGGCCTACGGATTTGGTGGAACAGAACGAACGCACGCAGCTTGGCGGGCTGACGCGCGAAGAGTTAGGCGAGGTTCGCCCCAAATCGCGGCCCCGTACGCAAAAGCAAGAGGCCGAGCGCGACGAAACACCAACCGCTCAGGCCGTCGTCCTCTCCAAAACCCCCAAGGCCCGTCCGCGAAACTTTGGCGCCAAGGTTGAAACGGCGCGCAAACAGACTGCAGGCCCCTCTTCACAGGTCGCCGCCGCCACCGTCGCGCCGAAACCGGTCGCGCCGCAAACGGTTTCGCCGAGGATTCCGTCATCGGCATCAGTGGCGCGTCGGGCAACACTGGACAACGCAATCAACCTGCGCCGGGTCAACCTGATTGGCGTCTACGGCACGCCGTCCAACCGACGTGCTCTGATCCGGCTGCCAAGCGGTCGGTACAAGAAGGTCAAGGTCGGTGATCGTGTGGATGGCGGCAAGATCGTGGCCATCGGCGACAGCGAACTGCGGTACCAGAAAAGCGGCCGCAACGTGACTCTCAAAATGCCACGCGGCTAACCCCGGTCACGTTGAACGAACCGCGTCAACCGAACGCAAAACGCCGCAGACCCGACAGAGCCTGCGGCGTTTGAGCAGAGCGTCGCTGCGCCCTGCCCTGACTGAATTGCGAGCCTACTAGCCGGTCAGTTCACCGCTGTCGATCTGCTCTTGCTCAATGCTTTCGAACAGCGCCTTGAAGTTGCCTTCGCCAAATCCATCGTCACCCTTGCGCTGGATGAACTCGAAAAAGATTGGCCCGATCACGGTCTTGCTGAAGATCTGCAGCAGGATCCGCGTTTCGCCGCCATCGACGACGCCTTCTCCGTCAATCAGGATGCCATGCTTCATCATCCGGTCCAGCGGTTCCTGATGATCCACCACGCGCTCCTTGCTCAGCGCATAGTAGGTTTGCGGTGGGCCCGGCATAAACTTGACACCCAATTCGGAAATCGCATCCGTGCTCTCATAGATATCGTCAGACCCGACCGCGATGTGTTGAATGCCTTCGCCATTGTATTTCTTGAGATAGGCGACGATCTGACCGGTTTCGCCGCGATCTTCGTTGATCGGAATACGGATACGCCCACAGGGCGATGTCAGCGCGCGGCTGAAAAGGCCGGTGAACTTTCCCTCGATGTCAAAGAAGCGGATTTCCTTGAAATTGAACAGGTCGCCGTAGAAATGGAACCACTTGTCCATGTTGCCCTTGAACACATTGTGGGTCAGGTGATCGAGATAAAAGAAGCCGACGCCGCGCGGCTTGGACTGGGCCAGCCACTCAAACTCTTCGTTATAGGGGCTGGTTTCGTAATACTGATCGATGAAATAGATCAGGCTGCCGCCAATGCCCTTAATCGCAGGCACATCCATGGTCTTGTCGTCACCTTCGTAAGGTTCAGCGCCTTTGGACACGGCATGATCAAATGCATGCTGCGCATCCACTACACGCCAGCCCATCGCCGGGGCGCAAGGCCCATGTTCTTCGACAAAGCGTGCTGCAAAACTGCCCGGCTCGGCGTTCAGAACATAGGTGATATCGCCCTGTTGCCAAAGCTCGATATCTTTGGATTTGTGCCGCCCCACCAGCGCATAGCCCATGCGGGCGAACAATGCGCGCAGTTCCTCGGGTTCCGGGTGGGCGAATTCGACGAATTCAAATCCGTCCGTCCCCGCCGGGTTTTCGTCACTGATGACAGATTTCGGGGCATTATGCGGAAATGGGCCCATCCTGAATGTCTCCTGTTGCTGATGCCGTTCGCTTTGATACATATAGAACAGATCAAACGCGGATTCTGCGCAAAGTTGGACATCAGAACCTTCAATCATGCGTGAATACCGCGCGATGCTTTAGTAGAATCGAGGATTTGCCGCACATGCTCGACACCACGGATACCCGCCTTCTGGCAGCGCTTCAAAAGGATGCGCATCTCACGGCGCAGCAACTCGGAGAGATGCTGAACCTGTCGCCCAGCCAGGCCGGGCGTCGCCGCCAAAGGTTGGAAAGCATTGGCTACATCCAGGGTTACTCGGCGCGGCTTGATCCATTGCGCCTGGGTTTGACCGTGCAAGGCTTTGTTCAGGTCCAACTGGGGACACACGGGCCTGAGCAATCCAAGGGATTCGCAAGATTGGTTCAGACCCGCCCAGAAATCACCAGCGCATGGACAATGACCGGCGATGCGGATTATCTGCTGAGGGTGTATTGTGATGATTTACCCGCGCTCAACGCGTTGATCCACGAAGTGCTTTTGCCACACCCTGCTGTTGCGCGGGTCCAGAGCCAGATCGTGATGGATCAATTGAAACGCGACGCGCCACTGCCTACCTGACCCGGAAAGGGGCCACATATTCATGGAGAATTTCCTGTATCAGGCCACCATCTATTTGGGCGCGGCCGTGATTGCGGTACCTTTCGCGGCCCGCTTGGGGCTTGGGTCAGTGCTTGGCTATCTGGCGGCGGGCATCATCATCGGCCCATTACTTGGGCTCGTCGGCAGCGAAACCCAGGAATTGCAGCATTTCGCCGAGTTTGGCGTTGTCATGATGCTTTTCCTCATCGGGCTGGAGCTTGAACCAAGAGCGCTTTGGGATATGCGGCATCGCCTCATCGGGCTGGGCGGGCTTCAGATCACGGTCAGTACGCTGGCCTTGATGGCCGCTGCCATGGCCGCGGGGCAGACATGGTCGGTGGCGCTGGCGATTGGCCTTGCCCTTTCGCTTTCATCCACAGCCATCGTCCTGCAAACCCTGTCGGAAAAGGGCCTGATGCGAACCGGCGGCGGCCGTTCAGCGTTTTCTGTGTTGCTGACGCAGGATATCGCGGTCATCCCGATCCTGGCATTGCTACCTTTGCTCGCCAGCGCTCCGATCATGTTGATCAACTCCGACGGTTCGATCGAGCGTGCTGGCGAGGGCGGCCATGGTCATGGAGCGGACCTGTCTTTGGTCGAAGGTCTGCCCGGTTGGGGCGTCACGCTGGTCACGATCGCTGCGGTTGCTGCGGTGGTTCTGGCAGGCATTTACCTGACTCGCCCGGTATTTCGATATATCCACCTTTCGCGTCTGCGCGAAATGTACACAGCGCTCGCCCTAGGCATTGTCGTGGGGATCTCGTTCCTGATGACACTGGTGGGTCTGTCCCCCGCTCTTGGTGCGTTTCTGGCCGGCGTGGTTCTGGCCAACAGTGAATTCCGCCACGAACTTGAAAGCGACCTTGAACCGTTCAAGGGCCTGCTGCTGGGTCTGTTTTTCATTACTGTTGGTGCGGGGATCAATTTCAGCCTGTTTTTTGCGGAACCCGGAGATCTGATCGGTCTCGCTCTGCTGGTTATCCTCGCCAAGGGCGTCGTTCTTTATGTCCTCGGGCGGACCTTTGGTCTCAAGGGTCGCGACCGGTGGCTCTTTACCCTCAGTCTCGCGCAGGCCGGTGAATTCGGCTTTGTCCTCGTTGCGTTTTCAGTCCAGCAAAATGTCATTCCGACATCGGTTTCGGAAAAGCTGTTGCTGATCATCGCGCTGTCGATGCTGATCACACCGCTGCTGTTCATTACCTATGATTTCATTTCGAACCAAATGACTGAAAAGGTCAGCAGCGAAGAAGCCGACGAGATCAACGAACAGGGTCCGGTGATCATTGCCGGGATCGGTCGATTTGGGCAAATCGTCAATCGTTTGGTGCAGGCCAGCGGGTTCAAGACCATCGTTCTGGACAACAACATGGAAACCATCCAGTTGATGCGTCGATTCGGATACAAGGGTTTCCTTGGCGATCCGACACGCCCGGAACTGCTCAAGGCGGCGGGACTTGGTAAGGCACGTGTGCTGGTGGCAGCGATGAATGACAAATCGGCTGTGACGCAGCTGGTCGCCTATGCGCGGCGCGAGCGGCCTGACTTGCATATTGTTGCCCGCGCCCATGATCGCAATCATGTCTACGAGCTATACCGCGCGGGCGCCGACGACATCGTGCGCGAGACCTTTGACGCCAGCCTGCGCGCCGGTCGCTATGTTCTCGAGAATGTCGGCCTCAGCGAATTTGAAGCTGACGCCGCCAAACGCACGTTCTATGACCACGACCGCTATGCCGTTCAGCAATTGGCCGAGGTCTGGGATCCGAACATCGCCCCAACTGAAAACGCAGCCTACATCAAGCGTGCGCAGGAGCTCGAAAAAGAACTGGAGCTTGCGCTGACCAACCAGACCAGTGCCGAAGAACAAAAGTCAGCCTGAGCCGAGGCCGCCTATCCGGCGGCAACCCCGGCCTCGGCAAAGGTCGCCATTCCGCTGTGACAGGCAAGCGCGCATTTGACGATGTTGATCGCCAGCGCGCCGCCCGATCCTTCGCCAAGGCGCAAACCCAGAGACAACAGCGGCTCTTTGCCCAGCTTTTCCAGCAAAGCACCATGCGCGCCCTCGCCACTCATATGCCCCGCAACCGTGTGATCGAGCGCACCAGCATCGACCGCGTGCAGACAGGCCGCAGCAGCGCAGCAGATGAACCCGTCGAGAACCACCGGAATTCGCAACGCCCGCGCCGCAGCAATTGCGCCCGCCATTGCCGCAACTTCGCGCCCGCCAAGCCGACGCAACACTTCGAACCCGTCCCTATTTCCGTGCAATGCGGCACCCTCGGACACGACGCGCACCTTGTTGGACAACCCGGCGTCGTCAACGCCCGTGCCCCGGCCCGTCCAGTCTGATGCGGTGCCACCGAACAAGGCATGGCAGATCGCTGCCGCCGATGTGGTGTTGCCAATCCCCATTTCCCCGACGACCAAAAGATCAGCCTCTGGATCAACTGCATCCCAACCGGTCTTGAGCGCGGCAAGGAAGTCATCCTCGGTCATCGCAGGGGCTTGGGTGAAATCGGCCGTCGGACGATCCAGATCCAGCGCGTGCACAGTCATCGACGCCCCTGCCGCATTGGCCAGTTGATTGATCGCGGCACCACCGTGTTCAAAATTCGCCACCATCTGAACCGTGACTTCGGCGGGAAATGCGGACACGCCTTGCGCGGTAACCCCATGATTGCCCGCAAAAACGATGACCTGCGGTGACGCAATCAGCGGGCGCGCATCGCCGCGCCACCCCGCATACCACAACGCCAAATCCTCAAGCCGCCCCAACGCGCCCGGTGGCTTGGTCAACTGACTGTTCCGTTCTGCCGCCGCTTGCCGTGCCAAGGCGTCTTCTTTCGGCGCATCGGCAAGGGTGGCGCGCAGAACATTCAGATCGGTCAGGTCAGGTCGCATTCAAAGCCTCGTTGCATTGGGTTTCGACCCCGTGTTTAACCATTGATTGACCCGCCACAACACTCGAAAAGGCAAGCGTATGCGCAAAACCGACATTCTCTGCGCATGGTGCCTGAACGCAGCGACGGCATTTGCCCTATTGACGCGCGTGCCTCTGCCCCGTTTGCCAAACTCTGCCTTTGACCGGCAGGCCAACGCGGTCTGGGCCTTTCCCATGGTCGGCCTCGTTGTCGGAGGTTTGGCAGGGTCGATCGGTGTTTTCACCCTCGCGCTTGGCCTGCCCGCAACGGTTGCCGCCGGCTTGGTCCTCGCAGTTCAGATTGGCCTGACTGGCGCGATGCACGAAGACGGCCTTGCCGATACCGCCGACGGATTATGGGGCGCCTGGACGCGGGAGCGGCGGCTTGAGATCATGAAAGACAGTGTCATCGGCACCTATGGCGTTCTGGCGCTGATCCTGTCGGTTGGCCTGCGCTGGATGGCCCTCGCCGCGTTGCTCCCCTTTGGCATATGGCCCGTGGTTGCCGCCGCAACCCTGTCGCGCAGCCTGCTACCGCCGTTGATGGCCGGACTGCCCCATGCTCGTGACAATGGATTGTCCCGCAGTGTTGGCGCGCCGACGCGCGGCCCTGTTGCGGTGTCACTGATACTCGGCCTTGCGGTTGGCTGGTTCGCCGTTGGCCCCATCATTGTCGGCGCATGGCTCGTCGCCGCCGTTCTGGTCCTTGCTCTTGCCCTGTTGGCAAGGTCCCGGATTGGCGGACAGACCGGCGACATCCTTGGCGCGGCCGAACAACTCGGCGAAATCGCAGTGCTTTTGACGTTGCTCGCCCTTGTAGTGCCCTGATCAATCGGAAGTTCGGAGCCGCGACATCTGGACGAAGAGGATCGTGATCAGCGGCAGGACCAGCCCCAGCACCGCCACCGTGATCAAAAGCCAGCCCAACTGTCCATAATCTGCCGGAATCTCGATCACTTCGGTCACCCGATCGCGCACCTCGCGAGTGACCAGGAACACCTCATTCAGATACTTGGTCGCCAACGCGCTGGCCGAGAGTGCCAGGTTGGTAAACGAGGCCATGACCGCAAAAAAAGTCGCCTTTAGGTTCGAGGGTGCATTGCGCGCAATCCAGGCCAACATGGGAATCATCGCCACTTGCCCCAGCGGCGATTCCACCGCCGTATCAAGGATCGCGATGAACCGTGCATCCACGATCCCGCCGGTATGCGCCGCCGTCCAGTTCTGCAGCCCATAGTACAGACCGATATTAGGCAGCGACAGTATAGCCGCAACAACAGTCAACAGTATGATTATGCTGGTGATCGGGCGGTTCGCCATCATCGGCCGCAGGAGGATGATCCCGACCAACGTCAGTACAGATGTGATGAGATAGAGAACCGAGAGAAACTGTTCATCAAAGCCCAGCACATCAATTTCAAACCATGTCTGTCCCGGCCCCGGAAGCGGTACGGCGCGGAACACAAATATGATGATCGCGGTGCCCACGAGCATTCTGGCCTTGGCCGGTTCCAGCACTGCGATCAGTTGGCGCATCAGGAACAACACAATGCTCATCGAACCGACAAACACGATTTCTTGCGCGTAAGGAATGTTGGACAGGCCAATCACCAGCGTCAGCACCACAAAGATCAACCCACCGGTAAAGTACCAGTGGTTCGGTGCGACCTCGTCGTCCTCGCGGCCGAGGGCCGAGTTGATTTCGGATGCGGTCTTGCCCAGATGCTCAAGCCGGCGACGCTCTTGCCAACGCTGAAACGCCGCCAGCACCACGCCGGAAACCGAAAGCACCGGGATGATCATCGCGATCAGATAGATCTGCGCATATATCCCGGCCTTCTCTGCCTGCGGCAGGTCTTCGGCCCCTGAAAACATCACGATGTTCAACAGCGCCACCGCCACCGTGCCGCTGATCAGGGCAAACCGACCGAGCGTCTGCATCGTGGTGTGCATCGCCCGCGATTGTTCCGCGGGGATCGGTTCGCCATCTGTGTCGAACCGTGGCACCGCCTCGACAGACATGGCATCCGCCACAGCGTCCTGAATCACATATCCGCAGGGCGCAAGAAGCACGCTGATCACGTACCACCCGCTGACGGGCAGCAGATGCGCCATACCCTCGGGATCGGTGATCAGGAAATACATGATCGCGAGGCTCGTCGCGATCAGTGCAGCACCAAGGTAAACCAGCCATCCCTTGAACCGCCAGATCAGGTCCACAAGATGGCCCAACGGCATCTTGAGTGCCCAGGGTATCCCCGCCCAAAAAGCGAGACCTGACAGAAACGCAGCCGACAGCCCAAGGTAATCCTTGACGAAGAACGTACCGACAATCGCCGTCAGTCCAGAAACACCGTAAGAGAAATAGATCATCAAGGGCGGCAGGAACGACCATCGCATCTGTCGCCCGAGATCAACAAACACACGGTCAAACCAGCCAGCGCTGTCTGTTGCGGCCATATCTATTGGTCCCTGCCCGTTTGCCCTGCTCCAGTCTGGTAAGTCAAGAGATCGGCATTGTCGATTGCCCTGGAAACGAAAAACCGCGCCCAACAGGCGCGGTTTCAAAACTTGCAGTGGGTTTGCGCTTAGGCCGCGACGCGCGACATCAGGACATCCCCGACCTGCTTGGCCGCTACACCTTCATCACCATCACCAACAGCCGCCACTTCGCGGGTCAGCCGTTCGAGCGCGGCTTCATACAGCTGGCGCTCGGAATAACTCTGTTCGCGCTGATCGTCGTTACGGTGCAGGTCGCGCACGACTTCGGCAATTGCAATCAGATCACCCGAGTTGATCTTTTGTTCGTATTCCTGCGCCCGGCGCGACCACATGGCCCGCTTGACCTTGGCCTTGCCCTTAAGCGTCGTCATTGCCTTGGTAATCACGTCAGGCGAGCTCAGCGAACGCATGCCGATTTCGGTGGCCTTGTGAGTCGGAACCCGCAACGTCATCTTGTCCTTTTCAAAGGAAATCACGAACAGCTCCAGCGAGATGCCGGCAACTTCCTGCTCCTCGACCGATACAATCTGTCCAACGCCATGCGCGGGATAGACGACGTATTCGTTGGGGCGGAAATCAAGCTTTTTCGATTTGCTCATTCAGTTAGTCCTTGCTTGCGGCTGGTTCAGACGACAAAAAACCCGCAGCGGCGCACAACAATGCCCCGTCTGACGGCGTTCATTTACTTGACTGAGCCACTCCAGGTGAGTTCGATGGAGGGCGATTTTCCAGACATTGATACCATTTGTAATTTGATCATATCACAAAATCCGCCCATCCGGAAGCGGACGTAGCGTCAACTCTCTGCAACTTGTCTGTTTTCAGGTACTTATTTGCGGGCGAACGACCGCTGTGCTCGAATTTTCGCGCCGAATCGCTCAGCCACCTTCGCCGGGGGTCTCGGAAAAGTACTTCTCCAACTTGCCAGACTCGCCATCCCGCGCTTCGGCTTCGGGCAACGGGTCTTTCTTGGTGATGATCACCGGCCACATCTCGGAATACTTGCGGTTGAACTCGACCCACCTGTCCATGTCCGGTTCAGTATCCGGACGGATCGCGTCAGCCGGACATTCCGGTTCACACACGCCACAATCGATGCATTCATCCGGATGGATGACCAGCATGTTCTCGCCCTCATAGAAACAATCCACGGGGCACACCTCGACACAGTCGGTGTATTTGCAGGCGATGCAGGCGTCGTTGACGATATAGGTCATGATGGGCTTTCCGGTTCGCGTCTTGGCGGACTAGCTAATTCAGCACCGCCGGTACTTCAAGTCAGCAATCCGACCATGACGGCGCCCACAGGGCTGAAATCCGGCGTTTCGGGCGAATTGGCCAACCCGTGTTCCGCCGAATGGCCGTTGCTGGGCGCAGGTTCCACGATCACGGCGAAATTTGGATCAGAAATCGCCGTCACCACCGCCACGCAGCGCGTCCATTGCCCTGCGATCTTTCTTGGTCGGACGCTCGCCAACCCTTTCAGGCGCAGGTTCACGCGGTCCTGGCGGCGCAAGATCTTCATACAGGGCCTGCGCCTCGCTGGCCGGACCACGTCGGGCACCAAGCTCGACGATCTTGATGACCCGCGCCTGACGCGCCTGCGCAAAAGTGAGAACGTCCCCCGGCGTGATGCCACACGCCGGTTTGATCGTCCGTTCTCCGTTGACCCGAACGTGGCCGCCGCTGATCTGTTTCGCGGCGAGCGTGCGAGTCTTGAAGAACCGGGCATGCCACAACCATTTGTCCAGTCTCAGCTTGTCTGGCTGCGTCGCGCTCACCGGTCTAGCTGTTGTCCTTCAGCCCCATGAGGGCCGCGGCAAACGGGTTGTCTGGATCAATCTTTTTCTCCGGGCGTGGCGGACGTGACGAGAAGGATTTCGCCCCCTTGTCCTGACGGCCTCCCTTGTCACCACCCTTGCCACGCGGCCGGCCTTTGCCTTGAGGCTTGGCGCCCTGCCGGTCTTTCTGGCCAGCCTTGCCACGTGGTCCCTGATGATCCCGCCGCGGTCTTGACCAGGTGAAGGTATAAAAGACTTCCATCTCCGGCTCTGCGGGCGCAGATTCTTCAGCAGTGACAGCGTCCTCGATAGCAGGTTCAGCCGGCGTAGGTTCTTCCGAAGCTTCGCTCACAGGTGCCGGTGTTTCGACCTCTGAAACCGGCTCTTCAGCTGGTTCCTTGGTTTCTGCGGTGGGCGTTGTTTCCGCGCCCGGCTCCGCAACGGGCTCCACTGGCGCTGGCTTGACCTTGGTGCGCTCACCACGCTCACCCTTGTACCCCAGCCCCTGCATGAGATCAGCGAACTGATCCAGCGTGGTGCCGGTGATCGACAACATGTCCGGCTTCGCCTCAAATCCACCCCGGCTGTCTTCGGCGCGCAACATATCGGCGAGCCGTTCCAGCATGTCGATTCGCACCGCGCGCTCACCCGCCGCGCGATAGCCGCACATGGTATGATAGCCGTCCGGCGCGTCCTTGACTGTCGGCACAGTCACCAGACCCGGCGGCGGAGATTCTGGAAACTCCTGCAAACCTTTTGCCAGTGACCACAGCACCAGCCGCAACCGCGTTGGTGCAGGCTTTAGCAGCAAAGGCATGAAGATCGTGAACTGACCGAAGCGGATACCGTGTTTGCGCAACGCGCCGCGCGCATCCTGATCTAGGTCTTTAACCTCTTGTACGACTTCCGCACGGGGCAGGATGCCGAACGCCTCGATCATCCGAAAGCCAAATCCACGGGCCAGCCCAGACAACTCCTCATCGCGCTGCAGCGTCAAAAGCGGCTCAAACAGCGAGGCAACCTTGCGGTCGATGAAGTGTTGCAAGCGGCGCTCAACCTTTTGAGCGACATCCGGACCGGCAGCTTCGTCAACAAACACTTCGACCTGCGGTTTCAACGGCTCCGACCCAGCGACAAGCTTGCCAACGGCGTGCTCACCCCACATCAGACCACCCTGTTCGGTATAGTCGATCTCGGTATCCGGAGCATTGTAGAACCGGTCAGCTCGCAGATGGAACTGCGGGGCCAGCGCCTGCAATGACGCGGCTTTAACGACCTTTTCCTCGGCTCCGGCCGCTGCGGATTTATCCGCAGAGAATCGAAAACCTTCCAACCGACCGACAAATTCGCCTTCGACGGTCACTTCACCCTTATCGTTCACTTCGGCCAAAAGGGCCTCCTTTTGCTTGAGCCGGCGCAAGAGCACGGATGTGCGCCGGTCCACAAATCTCTGGGTCAAACGCTCGTGCAGCGCATCTGACACCCTGTCTTCTACAGCGCGTGTCAGCCCGCGCCAATGGCTTTCGTCGCGTGTCCAACCCTTGCGTTGCGCCACATACGTCCATGTGCGGATAAATGCCAATCGTTTGCTTAGCGTGTCGATATCGCCGTCGGTTCGATCAATCCGTTTGATCTGACGGGCGAGCCAATCGTCGGGCACAACCCCGCTTTCGTGGAGATAACCAAAGATCATTTCCAGCAGCGCTGAATGTTCGGCGTGACTGATTCCCCGGAAATCGGGAATTCGGCACACGTCCCACAGCAACCGGACTGACGCCGGATCGGATGCCCGGGCAAACACTTCGTCCACCTGCGCCAGCGATTTCAATGCCCCGAGATCATCAGCCTCAAGTGCGCGGATCAGGTTTTCGTCTGTCGGCGGCCTTTCAAGAGTGCCGATCAACCGGTCGATCGTGCCAAATTCCAGCGCGGCACTGCGCCAGTTCAGCTTTTTCAGCGGCGTGAAGCGATGCTCCATGATGGCCTGCGCCACCGGCTCGTCCAAAGGGCGCGCCTCGCCGGTGACACCAAAGGTGCCATGCGACATCCCGCGACCGGCGCGACCGGCAATCTGTGCCAGTTCATTGGGGGCAAGCGGACGCATGCGGCGACCGTCAAACTTGGTCAGTGCCGAAAAGGCAACGTGATCAATATCAAGGTTCAGGCCCATGCCAATGGCATCTGTTGCCACCAGAAAATCCACGTCGCCGTTCTGATACAATTCAACCTGCGCGTTGCGCGTGCGCGGCGACAACGCTCCCATCACCACCGCAGCGCCGCCTTTTTGGCGGCGCAGCAGTTCCGCGATGGCATAAACCCCATCGACCGAAAACCCGACAATGGCGCTGCGTGCAGGCATACGGCTGATTTTCTTGGCACCGGAATAAACCAGTTGCGACATGCGCTCGCGGCCCTGAAACTGTGCGTCCGGTACCAACGCCCGGATCGGCCCGCGCATCGTGTCGCTGCCCAGAAACAACGTTTCAAGCTGCCCACGCGCGCGCAACAACCGGTCGGTAAACACATGGCCCCGCTCGGGATCGGCGCACAACTGGATTTCGTCGACCGCTAGGAAATCACATCCCATGCCCTCGGGCATCGCCTCGACCGTGCAGACCCAATATTGCGTACGGGGCGGCACAATGCGCTCTTCGCCAGTGACCAGCGCCACCACCGACGGGCCACGGATCGCCACGATCCGGTCATAGACCTCGCGCGCCAAAAGACGCAGTGGCAAACCCATGACCCCGGTGCGATGCCCCAGCATACGTTCAATCGCGTAATGCGTCTTGCCAGTGTTGGTCGGGCCCAGAACGGCCACGATTCGCGATGACCCGGTCACCTGTCGCCCCCTGCCCGTCAGGGCCTAAAGTGCCTCGCCCTCGATTCCGGGGCGTAGACGGTCCAGCGCTTTGGTTACTTCTTCATGGTTGGGATGTATAGCCTTTGCGCGTTCAAACGCCTGATAGGCACGGGCCTCGTCGCCGAACTCTTCGAGCAACGCCCCTAGCCCGATTATCGCATTGTAATCGTTGGGATTCAGCGCCAGCGCCCGTTCAAGGTCCGCCAATGCTGGTCCATAGAGTTCCGCATGAAAATAAGCGAGCGCACGCGCGCTCCAGCCTTGCGCAAACTCCGGCGCATGATCCGTCAGCGCCGTCAGATGCTCGATTGCGGCGGCCGCGTCGTCTTCCTCAAGCGCATCGCGCCCGCGTTGAAGCAGCAGGTCCATCGATGCCGATCCGCTCTTGGACCAGAGCCGCTGCAATTGCCGGTCCAGGCCTCGTGCCTCGTCTGCATCTGCCTCGGCAAGTGCAGTCAGCAAGGCTTGTTCATCCTCAGAATCGGCAGATTGCGCGATCAAAGGTATGGAATACATTACTATGGCCGCAATTGCCGCGACGGTAGTTTTGAAGATGGGATGGATAACGCTCATAACGTTGTTCAATGTAACGCGCTGCATGGGAATATCCAGAGATCCATGCACCAAATATCTTGAGAGTAAAAATGAGCGACTTCCTTGAAAAGGCTGCGGCCGAACTCAACACCAAACTTGCCGCGTCCGACTTTGACGGCACAGCCAAATTCGACATCGCCGGTGAAGGTGCGATCATGATGGACAGCGAAGGCGCCCGCGTTGCGGACGAAGAGGCCGAAGTGACTCTCAGCGCTGATGCCGAGACCTTTCAGGCGATCTTTGAGGGTGACATGAACCCGACCTCCGCCTTTATGACCGGCAAGCTGTCCGTGGATGGCGATATGGGTATGGCAATGAAACTGGCTGCGGTTCTGGCCTGATGGACCTGATCTCTGCGCCTCTCCACGACGATATGGTTGGTGTGCCCCAGGGCGGGCAGGCCTATTGGTTGCAAACGTCGGACGGAATCCGCATCCGTGTCGGCGTCTGGCGGCCTGAGGGAGAGGCGCGAGGCACCGTTTTGATGTTGCCGGGCCGGACGGAGTACATCGAAAAATACGGCGATACCGCGGGTGAACTGGCTCGTCGCGGTTTTGCGACGTTGGTCATCGACTGGCGTGGTCAGGGCCTTGCCGATCGACTGCTTGATGACAAGCGGCTGGGGCATGTGAACGTCTTTACCGACTATCAGCTGGATCTCGCGGCAGCGATGAAACTGGCCCGCCAGATCGAACTGCCGACGCCATTCCACCTGATCGGACATTCGATGGGCGGCGGCATCGGGCTGCGTGCAGTGATGGAAGGTTTGCCGGTGCAAAGCTGTGCCTTCACCGGGCCGATGTGGGGCATCTATATGTCACCGATGGTTAAACCGTTCGGCTGGGCGCTGTCACATATGGCGCCAATGGTGGGCATGGGCACCCGCCTGCCCCCAAGCACCCGTCACGAAGGATATGTCACCGCGCATGCGTTTGACGGCAATGCCCTGACGACCGAACCAAGCATGTACAAGATGATGCAGGACCAGATTGCCGCGCATCCCGAACTGGGTATTGGCGGGCCGACGCTGGTCTGGCTGCGCGAGAGCCTGATGGAATGCCGTGCGCTGGCGCAGCGCCCCTCGCCCGATTTGCCCTGTGTGACCTTCCTCGGCTCTGGCGAACAGATCATTGATTGCGACGATGTGCGCCAGCGCATGGATCGCTGGCCGCGCGGACGGCTCGAAATCGTGCAGGGTGCGCGCCACGAAGTTCTGATGGAGACGCCACAGATACGTGCAGACGTGTTTGATCAGCTCGAGGCGCTTTTCACCAGCTCAGATACAGGCAGCCAAGACAACGCCGTATCCGCCTGACCCGCGCGGCGCCCGGCTATCCGGGCGCGACGCACGAATGCCCCCCTGAGAACACCAGAAAAACACTCAATCTCGCAAGCGGTTTGGCGGATTATTTAACGGCATTTCTGCTGAACACTTGCATCTGCCCAAGGTCGCACACTACTTCGAGGGCAAAGCAGAAGGATTGCGTGATGACGATCAAACCGAATTTTGATGCCAACGCCTCGGCAGGCGGCAAGGATCTGGGCAATCTGCCCGAATGGGACCTCAGCGATCTCTACACATCACAGGACGCGCCCGAACTGAAACGCGATCTCGATTGGCTTGAAACGGCCTGCGCGTCCTTTGCCGCTGACTACGAAGGAAAGCTGGCCGATCTTGATGCCGCCGGGCTGCTCGACTGTGTGCTGCGCAATGAACGGATCAATTCGGTGGCCGGTCGCATCATGTCCTTTGCAGGGCTGCGGTATTATCAGCTGACCACAGATGCAGAGCGGGCAAAGTTCATGTCCGACATGCAGGAAAAGATCACCAACTTCACCACACCGCTGGTGTTCTTCACGCTCGAACTCAACCGGCTGGAGGACGGCATACTCGACACCCATTTCGCTGCCAATGCTGATCTCGCGCGGTACAAGCCGGTGTTTGATCGCATTCGCGCAATGAAGCCCTATCAGCTGTCTGACGAGCTTGAGAAATTCCTGCATGATCTGGGCGTCGTCGGTGATGCCTGGGAAAAGCTGTTTGATGAAACCATCGCCGGGCTGGAATTCGACGTAAACGGCGAAACCCTGAATATCGAGGGCACGCTGAACCTGTTGACCGAGCAGGACCGCAGCACCCGCGAGGCGGCGGCCCGCGAACTGGCCGACGTCTTTGCCGACAACATCAAGACGTTCGCGCGGGTTCACAACACCCAAGCCAAGGAAAAGGAAGTCGTCGACCGCTGGCGCGGCATGCCCACGCCCCAGACCGGTCGCCACCTGTCCAACGACGTGGAACCCGAAGTGGTCGAGGCCCTGCGCGAAGCCGTGGTCAAAGCCTATCCCAAGCTTAGCCACCGATATTACGAGCTGAAACGCAAATGGCTGGGTCTGGACACCATGCAGGTGTGGGATCGTAATGCCCCCCTGCCGATGGAAGACACCCGCATCGTTGACTGGTCCAGCGCCGAGCAAACAGTGATGGACGCCTACAACGCGTTTGATCCCCGCATGGGCGAAATCGCGGCGCCGTTCTTTTCCAAAGGTTGGATCGATGCGGCGGTAAAGCCGGGCAAAGCCCCCGGCGCCTTTGCCCACCCCACCGTGACCGAGGTGCACCCCTATGTCATGCTGAACTACCTCGGCAAACCACGCGACGTGATGACCCTCGCCCACGAACTTGGCCATGGCGTGCATCAGGTTCTGGCGGCTGGTCAGGGCGAAATGCTGTCCTCTACCCCGCTGACGCTGGCCGAAACCGCCAGCGTATTCGGCGAAATGCTGACCTTCCGCAAAATGCTCGACACCGCCGAAACCAAGGAGCAGCGCAGAATTCTGCTCGCCGGCAAGGTCGAAGACATGATCAACACGGTCGTGCGCCAGATCGCCTTCTACGATTTTGAATGCAAACTGCATGACGCCCGGCGTGCTGGCGAATTGACCCCAGACGACATCAATGCCCTCTGGATGAGTGTTCAGGCCGAAAGCCTCGGCCCCGCGTTTGAATTCATGGATGGTTATGAAACCTTCTGGGCCTACATCCCGCATTTCGTCCATTCGCCGTTCTACGTCTATGCCTATGCCTTTGGCGATGGCCTCGTGAACGCGCTCTACTCCGTCTATGCCGAGGGAGATCCGGGGTTCGAAGAGAAATATTTCGACATGCTGAAAGCAGGTGGGTCAAAGCACCACAAAGAGCTTCTGGCCCCATTCGACCTTGACGCATCCGACCCGGCGTTCTGGGACAAGGGCCTGTCGATGATATCAGGAATGATCGACGAGTTGGAGGCGATGGAGGAGTAACACCCCTTCATCGTCCTTGGCAGATGGCCACTCCGTGCCCTTGCCGACCGAGCATTTCCAGCGTCGCAATTACCGGCTCAAGCCAGTTTGCGGCGCTTTGGTGTCGTCATTTGACGAGACGCCTTGCAAAATCTGCACTCTCCTGAACCAGAGACGGAGGTGCAAATGCAAGAATGTGACGCTGAACTTATCAACCTCGCAGCGTACCCGATCCATCAGAACGGCCCCAAACGTGGTGCCGTTCTGGCGCGGGTTCGCAAAGACCTGGAACGTGACGGTTGCGCTGTTCTGAAAGGGTTTTTGACGCCCGCAGGTGTTGCCGCCCTGACAGCAGAAGCGGATAGCGTGGCGGACAAGGGGCACCAGTCCTTTAGCAAAACAAACGCCTACTTTACGCAAGACGATCCCGGCCTGCCTCCTGACGATCCGCGCCGGCAGTTCTATGACCGATCAAATGCATTCATCCCGGCGGATAACTTTGCCAGTCAAGGCCCGCTGCGCACAGTACATGATTTCCAAGGGTTTGATCGATTCATCCAAGATTGCCTGCAGGAAGAGAAATTCCATCGCTATGCAGATCCCCTCGCGGATGTGATCGTAAATATGGCCTCCGAGGGCAATGGGTTTCCCTGGCATTTCGACACCAACAATTTCACCGTCACGCTTGCGATCCAGAATGCCGAGGCAGGTGGCGCGTTCGAATACGCCCCGAAGATCCGCCAGCATGATGAGAACTTTACCGAAGTCAGACGTGTCCTGAACGGTACATCAGACAAGGTGCGTGTGCTGCATCTGGAGCCGGGCGATTTGCAGCTTTTTTGCGGACGGTATTCCCTGCACCGAGTTGCTCCACTCAAAGGCAATCGCCCGCGCTATGTGGCAATCTTTTCCTATGTGGAAGAACCCGGAATGGTTGGCAGCCCGGAGCGGACCAGACAACTTTACGGCCGGACCCTGCCCATCCACTTGGAACGTGCCGGTCAACGCGCAGACAGTTACATCGACTGACCCTCTGGTCTGTTCGCGGAATAGGTTTGCTTTACCGAAACCGTTCCGCAAGCAGTGCTATTTCAACTGGCTGTCTTTGCTGCCCCGTCGATTGATACCCGCCCGCGCCTGAAAGGCGCTGTCGCGCTCCTGCATGCAATCAATGCACAGTTTGATACCGGGGATCGCGTTGCGCCGCGCTTCGGGGATCGGTTCTTCGCATTCCGCGCAATGTGTCCGGCTCTCGCCTTCTGGCCCGCGTCGCGTCTTGAGACGGGCCAACTCGTCATTGATCGAGGCTTCGATCTGTTCGCTCACCGCGCCATCGCGCGCCCATCCACCCGCCATCAGTTTTCTCCTGTTCGCAACGGGTGCCTCACAACGTCCGCGCCACGTCGAACACCCTGTCGATCATCACCTGCGTCCCTTTCGAGATCTCGAGCGGACAGGGATATTCAACCCCCTCCCGCACGGATCTTCCGAACGCTTCCACCTGCAATACATAGTGGTTATCCGCCGGGAAACGTTCAACCCGCACGCCCAGATCAGGTTGATGCAACTCGATCCGCGCTTCGCCAAAGACCTGTGCATTGAACGGCGCGGTCAAACGAATGACTCCGGCTTCGCCGTGAAACAGCATTTCCTGATAGGGATGCATTCGCGTGCTCACATAGGCGGAATAGGTGCAGTCGGGAAACTCGGCCTGAACATCCGCAAAAACATCGACACCGTTTTCCCATCGCACCCGTGCGGCGATCTCGTCCGGCTCGGCACCGGTGACAAACCGCGCCGCGCCAAAGACATAGACACCAATGTCGCGCAGCCCGCCGCCGCCAACCTCGGCCCGATTGCGAATATTGCTGGCGTCGCGATTGGTAAAGCTGAACCGCCCACCCACATGCACCAGCTTGCCAATGGCACCGTCCTGCACCATCTGCCGCACCCGTTGCCATTGCGGGTGATGCACGATCATATAGGCCTCTGCCGCCATCAGCCCGGTGTCATCGCGTTTTGCGATCAACTGGTCAAATTCGTCCGCCTGCATCGTCATTGGCTTTTCACACAGCACATGCTTGCCGGCATCCAGCGCCTTCAGGCTCCACTCCACGTGCATGTGATTGGGCAGCGGAACATAAACCGCGTCGATCGCCGGATCGGCCAGCAATGCGTCATAGCTGTCAAAGACCTGCAGATCCGGGCAGAATTCAAGAAACCCAGCGGCCTTGTCCGGGTTGGACGTGGCAAGACCGGCCAGTTTGGCACCACGCGCCGCGTGAATGGCCGGCCCCATATGCTTACTCGCAAAATTGGATGCTCCCAGGATACCCCATCGCATTGGCTCTGACATTTATCGCTCCTTGGTTGCGCCCGATTATAGATCAGCTCCGCCAGCACGCCCACTACATTTTGGAGCGCAGTCGGGATCACAACGCAACACTTGGTCGGGAGGACTGCGCACTATTCCTGCCGTGCGAGGGCCCAAACAACAAAGGGGCGCAGCGCGCCCCTTTGTCTCTGTCAAATTGTTACAGGCATGCTCAGGCTGAGGCCAGCATCCCTTTCTCGCGGGCGAGATCGCGCATCTTCTTTTGCAGCTTCTCAAAAGCGCGCACTTCGATCTGGCGAATACGTTCGCGGCTGACATCGTACTGGCCGCTCAATTCCTCCAGCGTCACGGTGCTGTCTGACAACCGACGCTGCGTCAGGATGTCTTTCTCACGGTCGTTCAACACATCCAGAGCCTGCGCCAGCAATTCGCGTCGCGCTTCAAGCTCGTCACGTGCTTCGTAGTCGCCCGCCTGATCGGCATCTTCATCCTCGAGCCAATCCTGCCATTGCATCGTCCCTTCGCCTTCAGAGCCGACCGTGGCGTTCAGCGACGCATCGCCCCCACTCATGCGGCGGTTCATGCTGATGACTTCAGCTTCTGTCACGCCCAGATCGGTCGCGATCCGTTTGACGTTCTCGGGGCGCAGATCACCCTCTTCCAATGCGCCGATCTTGGCCTTGGCCTTGCGCAGGTTGAAAAACAGCTTTTTCTGTGCCGACGTCGTTCCCAGTTTTACCAACGACCAAGACCGCAGGATGTATTCCTGAATGCTGGCGCGGATCCACCACATCGCATAGGTCGCCAGACGAAACCCTTTTTCCGGGTCAAACCGCTTGACCGCCTGCATGAGGCCCACATTCGCTTCGGAAATCACTTCGGCCTGCGGCAGGCCATAGCCGCGGTATCCCATTGCAATCTTGGCCGCCAGACGCAGGTGGCTGGTGACCATCTTGTGGGCAGCTTCAGTATCCTGTTCCTCGACCCAACGTTTGGCCAGCATGTATTCCTCTTCTGGCTCAAGCAGCGGGAACTTACGGATTTCCTGCATGTACCGGTTGAGACCACCCTCTGGGGTTGGTGCCGGCAAATTTGCATAGTTGGCCATTGTCATGTCCCTTAATGTTTATTGTCTTAACATAGATATGGTGGCGAAATCGTTCCATTCAAGTGAGACCCCTCGCATAATGACCTGAATCAGCGTCGAGTTTGAGCAGAAAAGGGTGCATTCACGCGCATGTGCTGTTCATGACATAACTCTTGCCGATACTGCACGGTTCACCTGCCGCGATCTGACATTCGCGTGAACTGGCCGTAGCAATTCGGGATATGCATTCTCAGCCGGTTTGAACGCGCAACGCATTGATCAGCGACGACATATCTGCAGGCACGTCTGCCTCAAACCTCACCGATTCCCCGCTAACCGGATGGACAAAACCCAGAACAGCCGCATGCAGCGCCTGCCGGGAAAAGGCGCGGACCGCCTCGGCGGCCTCGGCTGAAATCGCCCGCGCAGGCAGTTTGCGCCGACCGCCATAGACAGGGTCTCCGATCAGCCCATGACCGGCATGCGCCAGATGCACCCGGATCTGATGTGTGCGCCCGGTTTCCAGCCAGCATTCGACCAGCGCCGCGACTGAGGGCGATCCAAACGGTTCGACGATCCGCACGCGCGTTATCGCGTGTCGCCCACCCTGAAACAGCACCGCTTGTTTTTGGCGATCCGTCTTGTGCCGGGCAAGTTGGGTGGTCAGACGCAGAATGTTCCCAGGCTCAAACGCCGCGCCCTTGATCCCGCGCAGGCGCGGATCATTGGCATCTGGAACACCATAGCAAACTGCGCGATAATACCGCTCAACGCTGTGTGCTTCGAACTGCGCGGCCAATCCCTGATGTGCGACATCCGATTTTGCCACGACCAACAGGCCACTGGTATCCTTGTCGATCCGATGCACGATCCCCGGTCGCTTGACGCCACCAACACCCGACAGATCGTCACCACAATGATGCAGCAAAGCGTTGACCAAGGTGCCCGAAGGCGTCCCCGGTGCGGGATGCACAACCATGCCCGCCGGTTTGTTGATCACGATCAGGTCGTCATCTTCATGCACCACATCCAGAGGGATGTCTTCGGGGCCGATATGGCTCTCTTCGGGCGCGTCAACTGTCAGGACCACTTCTGCCCCCTCGCCCACGCGCGCCTTGGCATCCGTGGCCGCAACCCCATCTATCGCAACAGCCCCATCCGCGATCATCCGCGCGAGCCGTGTACGCGACAGCGCAGCCTCGTCTGGTACATCGCGGGAAAGCGCCTTATCAAGGCGCGGCGGCGGATCCGCCGCAATGGTGAACTTGATTTGGCGCGTGACCATGACTGAACCTTCCGAACCGGTGCAAGAACCGGCCAACCTGCGATTTCTGCGTCGGCTTGTAACTGTGCTGACTGCGGTGATGATTGGCGGGCTTTTAGTGATCGTTGCCCTGCTTGTCATCCGTTTCTCGTCAGACCGCACGCCGACCCCGATTCCATTGCCTGATAGCATCACATTACCCGACGGCGCAAAGGCCGAGGCCTTTACCATGACCGCAGGCTGGTACGCGGTGATCACCCAGGATGATCGCCTGCTGATCTATGACCGTGCAAGTGGCGCGCTGCGCAAGTCCATCGACATGACCCAAGCTGACTGATCACCCTGTCGCGCCATGCCCTGCCCCCCACGTCACGTTGAAAAAACATGCAAATCGTGACAGGCTGAAGGGGAAATGAGGTGATCTGATGCGTTCCATCATCCTTGCCCTTCTGTTGGTTTGGCTGCCGGGTCTGGGCTGGGCCGCCAACGTGGCGCTTGTGATCGGGAACTCAAGCTATCGCTCGGTCGAAACACTGCCGAACCCGGTCAATGACGCCAGCGCCGTCGCGGCGGCCCTGCGTGCGCACGGGTTTGACGTGACCCTCGCCAATGATCTGACCCGCGCTGACATGCTCAACATCCTACGCGACTTTCGCGATGCAGCGGACCGCGCTGATATCGCGATGGTCTACTACGCCGGTCATGGCATGGAGATCGGAGGCCGCAACTATCTTATCCCGGTCGATGCCCGGATCACCGATGAACGCGACGCGCGGCTCGAAATGATCGAGTTGCAGGATGTCATGTCTCAGATGTCCGGGGCAAAACGCATGAAGACTGTGGTTCTGGATGCCTGCCGCGACAACCCGTTTGTGGCAGGCATGAAGCGCGCCGACACCGGTCGCAATGTCGGGCGCGGCCTCGCGCTGGTTGAAAATGCGGGGGCTGATACGCTGATTGCCTATGCCGCTGCTGCGGGCGAGATTACCCCTGATGGTGCAGAAGGAGGCAATTCGCCTTTTACCAGTGCCTTTCTGAACGCGATGGAGGGACCTTCGGTTGATGTCCGCCTGCTGCTCGGGTCGGTCCGGGATGAGTTGCGCCGCTCGGTGCCCGGTGCGGCACCGTTTGTCTATTCCTCGCTTGGCGGTGGAGCCTATGTCATCAACCCCAAGCCCGAACAAGCTCCACCCCCACGGCCGATCGCAAAGCCCGATGCCAATGCCATGCTGTCTGACTATGCGACTGCCGAACTTGCGGATTCGGTCGCCATCTGGGACGCGTTTCTTGCCACATATGCCGCGCAATCGGATCACACGCTCTATATTCTGGCACGCCGCAATCGCGACCTTAAACGAGCGGATCGCACCCTTGCTGCTTTGCCACAGCCGCGCGCGTCGGTCGGCGATCCTGCGGAATCGCTTGCTGCCACGCCCCCCACGCCGAATGCCCCGGCCCCTCCGGTCCCCGAACTGAGTCGCGCGGATGCCATTCTGGAGATTCAACGCCTTCTGAAGGCACGCAACTGCTATGGCGGGCGGCTTGACGGACTCTATGGTCGGCAGACTGCGGCAGGGCTTGCGGCCCTCTCTCGCGAATCCGGCAGTAGGCTAAACATGAGCCGAACGTCCGCAACTGAACAGTTGATGGATCTGATCGACGCACTGGTTGTCATCGACGATGCGCGTTGTCCCGAGGTTGTCATTGTCCGAAAACCGACCGTCAAAAAACGGGCGACGCCTTCGGCCCACACAGCCGCTGCTCCCACTCCTGCCCCCAAGGCTGCTCCTCAAGAGACAGGAACCGATCATTCGATATTCAGTAATGCACCAAATTACTGCCCACAATTTGGCAGTTCCCCCGGTTGTCGTGACGGTGACCGGATCGATAACTGACCCTGGGCTGTTCCGATTCTTGACGCCACTAAACAGACCCAGCTCGCGCAAACGAGTGCTCCCCCTTGCTTGTTGCGCCAATCATGGCCACATGCCGGATGGAGTTGGCGCATGTCATCCGCCCGACAATGCAAGGATTTATCTCTGTGCCGCTGCGCCTCGCCAATCTTGCCCTGCTGATCCTTTATCCCGTGGCGTGGTTTGCGCCGCTTATGCGCGCCGGTCTGCTGCCGGTTTTCGGACTCAGCGAAATCTCGGTCGTCACCGGGCTGCAAAGTTTGTGGGACAGCGATGTGGCACTGGCATTGCTGGTGACATTCCTTGCGATCTTTGCGCCCTATCTCAAGACCATCGGGCTGGCCTTGATCCATTTCGGAATGATGCGGCGCAAGGTTCTGCCGGTTCTGGAGATTCTGGGCAAGCTCGCGATGGCAGACGTATTCCTGATCGCGCTCTACGTCGTTCTGGTCAAAGGGATTGGCCTCGCCACGGTGGAGACCGCCTGGGGTCTTTATCTCTTTACCGGCTGTGTTCTGGCCTCGATCGCGATTAGCCATTTGACCGCCAAACGCTAAGAGGTCATGAACGCGTCATGGCAAAAACCAAATCCTTCACCTGTTCGGCCTGCGGTGCGTCGTTCTCCAAATGGTCGGGCCGTTGCGAAGCCTGCGGCGACTGGAACACTATTGCCGAAGAGAAACCGCTTTCTGCCGGTCCTGCGTCCAAGTCGCTGGGTGCAAAACGCGGCACCGCAATCACCCTGACGGACCTTTCAACCGAGGAAACGCCTCCTCCGCGCACCCTGTCGGGCGTGGCCGAGCTTGACCGGGTTCTGGGTGGTGGATTGGTACCGGCCTCTGCAATACTCGTTGGCGGCGACCCCGGTATCGGCAAATCCACGTTGCTACTGCAGGCGGCCGCGAGGTTCGCAAGAAACGGGCTGAAAACCATCTATGTCAGCGGCGAAGAGGCCAGCGCACAGGTGCGGATGCGCGCACAGCGGCTTGGGCTGGCAGATGCGCCGGTCAAGCTCGCCGCCGAAACCAATCTGCGCGATATTCTGACGACGCTCGAAACCGAACGCCCGCAGCTTGCGATCATCGACTCGATCCAGACCATGTGGGCCGACTCTGTCGACAGCGCCCCCGGCTCGGTCAGCCAGGTGCGTGCCGCCGCGCACGAGTTGACCACCTTTGCCAAGCGACGCGGGCTGTCGGTGGTGCTGGTTGGACATGTCACCAAGGAAGGCCAGATCGCAGGGCCGCGTGTGGTCGAGCATATGGTCGACACCGTGCTCTATTTCGAAGGCGAGCGCGGCCACCAATTCCGCATCCTGCGCGCGGTCAAGAACCGCTTTGGCCCCGCCGACGAGATCGGCGTATTTGAAATGACAGGTCGTGGTTTGGCCGAGGTTACCAACCCCTCCGCCCTGTTTCTCAGCGAGCGCGGCAAACCCACACCCGGCTCTGCGGTCTTTGCCGGAATTGAGGGCACGCGCCCGGTGCTGGTCGAACTGCAGGCGTTGGTCGCCCCGTCACCACATTCGCAACCCCGCCGCACGGTTGTCGGCTGGGATGGTGGCCGGCTGGCGATGATCCTCGCCGTGCTCGAAGCGCGCTGTGGCATCCCGTTTGCAGGGCTTGATGTCTATCTGAACGTCGCGGGCGGCATGAAAATCTCGGAACCTGCCGCCGATCTGGCGGTTGCCGCTGCGTTGCTTTCTGCCCGCGAAGACGCCGCCCTGCCTGCAGATACCGTTGTTTTTGGCGAAATCAGCCTTTCTGGCGCCTTGCGCCCGGCCCCTCAGACAGAAAACAGGTTGAAAGAGGCGCAAAAACTTGGTTTTACCGCCGCCATCGCCCCGGCAGGTGGCAAATCCGGCACAGTTGCCGGCCTTGCAGTGACGCGAGCGACCGATTTGACAGGATTTGTTGGCGAAGTATTTGGGGCCGGGTAAGGTCTCGCAGCCAGAGCAGACAGCAACAGGACGGGCAGAGACGAATGGACGGTTTCACCATCATCGACGGGCTTGTCGCCCTGATCATCGTTGTCTCGGCGCTATTGGCCTATTCGCGCGGCTTTGTGCGCGAGGCGATGGCCATCGCGGGCTGGATTGCTGCCGCCATCCTTGGCTTTCTCTTTGCGCCCAAGGTTCAACCGCTGGTCAAGGAAATCCCGGTTCTCGGAGAATTTGTCGCCGACAGCTGCGAACTTAGCATGATTGCTGCATTTGCTGCGGTGTTTGCGGTTGCCCTGATCATCGTGTCTTTCTTTACGCCCTTGTTTTCTTCGCTCGTTCAGCGTTCGGCGCTTGGCGGCGTCGATCAGGGGCTGGGCTTCTTTTTCGGTGTGGCGCGGGGCATTCTGCTGATCGCCATCGCGTTCTTTGTCTATGAGACCGTGATCACCGGCCAGACCTTTACCATGGTCGATGAAAGCCGGTCTGCACAGGTGTTCGCCAAGCTGACGGGCACCATAGAAGAAAAGAACCCGGAACAGGCGCTTGGCTGGGTCACTCAGCAATACGAGAACCTCGTCAGCTCCTGCAGCCAGTAAGCCTCGACCACGTTGTTTCGGGTAATGCCGTCTGGAGTAATGATTCGGGCGCTTATGTCCCCAAATCCGACTCAATTCACCCGGTTGTGTCGGATAAGCGCCAATCAGACAACGGATCAAGAGAGCAACCAGCGCATGTTCTCGCCCATTCTCTAAAATGAATTTGTGCGCCCCTCGCGATGACACCCAGCAATTCCGGCCCTGCGCACACGCTGTAAGCACGGCATTTGTTACTGGGCACCGCCTAAGTTGCAACGACCCCATGCGCGTTATGCCGCAGTGCAGAGATGCAACGGTTTCATGACAGCATGGGTGACATGTGCAGCCCGACACACTATGTGAGAGACAGATACCGCAAACGGATTCGGAGCTGCCAGCTTTGTCGATGAATTCCATGCCGCCGTCGCATCCCTTTGATGATGACAAACTACGTGAAGAATGCGGAGTCTTCGGAGTCGTAGGCGTTCAAGACGCCTCGACCTTCGTGGCTCTCGGGCTTCACGCGCTCCAGCATCGCGGCCAGGAAGCAGGCGGCATCGTCTCGCATGATCCGCTGCTCGGGTTCAACCAGGCCCGCCGCTTTGGCTATGTGCGCGATAGTTTCACCAGCCAGAAGATCATGGAAACCCTGCCCGGCCCGATTTCCATCGGACACGTCCGCTATTCGACATCGGGCAGCAAGGGACAGACCGCGCTCCGCGACGTGCAGCCGTTCTTCGGTGAGTTCTCGATGGGCGGCGCTGCGATTGCTCACAACGGCAATATCACCAACGCCAATGCACTGCGCCGCGAGTTGATCGAACGCGGTTCGATCTTTCAAAGCTCGTCCGACAGCGAATGTATCATCCATCTGATGGCCCGCTCGCTGCAACGCAACATCCCTGAGCGGATGGAAGACGCCCTGCGTCGTGTCGAAGGTGCGTTTTCGGTTGTCGCCATGACACAGACCAAGCTGATTGGTGTACGCGACCCGCTGGGTGTGCGGCCATTGGTGCTGGGCAAGATCGGCGATGGTTGGGCACTGAGTTCAGAGACCTGTGCGCTGGATATCATCGGTGCAGAGTATGTGCGCGAGATCGAGCCCGGCGAGATGGTCGTAATCGATGACGACGGTGTCGAGAGCCGGTTTCCGTTCCGTCCTCGCAAATCCCGCTTCTGCATTTTTGAACATGTGTATTTCAGCCGCCCCGACAGCATTCTGGGCGGGCGAAGCGTCTATGAGACCCGTGAAAACATCGGCCGCGAACTGGCCAAGGAAAGCCCGGTCGATGCCGATCTGGTCTGTCCGGTGCCCGACAGCGGCACGCCAGCTGCCATCGGCTTTTCACTGGAAAGCGGCATTCCCTATGCGATGGGCATTATCCGTAACCAGTACATGGGCCGAACCTTTATCGAACCGACCGAACAGATCCGCAACATGGGCGTGCGGCTTAAGCTGAACGTGAACCGGGCGTTGATCCGGAACAAGCGGGTTATCCTGGTGGATGATTCCGTCGTGCGCGGAACCACCAGCCGTAAGATCAAGGAAATGATCCTCGACGCCGGCGCCAAGGAGGTGCATTTTCGCATCGCGTCGCCGCCGACTGCCTGGCCCTGTTTCTATGGTGTCGACACGCCACAGCGCGAAAAACTACTGGCCGCGACGATGACCGAAGAAGAAATGTGCACGCATCTTGCCGTGGACAGCCTGAAGTTCATTTCTCTGGACGGTCTTTACCGGGCGGTTGGTCAGGCAAACGGTCGAGACAGCGAGAACCCGCAATATTGCGATGCCTGCTTCTCGGGCGAATACCCGGTCGAACCTGCGGACATGCTTGAACAGGGCTTTCAGCTTAAACCTGCCGCCGAATAGCTGCCCTGCGCGTTGATGGGCAGTTCTCTGCCGATCGCGCAGGCATCGTGACGCGCACCCTCTTTCTCTCATCCCACACCCATGATAGCCGCTTTCCTCTGAATTGCTGCAGCGCAGCATAAATGACCATCACGGTCTTAGAGGCAAATCATGGCAAGCAGTACCAAGGCGGAAAAAACGCCTGACAATGTGGCCAACATGGCCACAACAGATCACGCGCTCGCGCGTGGCAAAACCGACCTGATTGGTCTGTTCGGACCACAAAACCAGATGTCGGCCCTGATCCGAACGCCGAGAGGATCAATCAAGCGCGTCGAGATTGGTGAGACCCTCAGCATCGGACGCATCGTGGCGATCGATGATAAAGGCATCATGGTCTCAAAGAACGGTCACAACCGGCGTCTGACACTGCCTGCGAGTTGATCCGGGCTTGACCACCGCGTTTTCACGGTTCAAAGCGCGCGCATGACACAGATTGCATTGATTACCGGCGCGTCGCGCGGACTTGGCGCGGCACTCGCACAGGCCCTTGCGCCAACACATCACATTGTTGCCGTGGCACGGACATCCGGCGCGCTTGAGGAACTGGACGATCACATCCAGGCCTCGGGCGGCAGCGCCACGCTTGCGCCGATGGATATCACCGAGGCGGCGGCGATGCAGACCCTCTGTCGCGGCATCTATGACCGCTGGGGCAAACTGGACCTCTGGCTGCACACCGCCATCCACGCCGCGCCACTCACGCCCGCCACGTTCGTCGATGCGAAGGACTGGGAAAAATCCGTCGCGGTGAACGCCACCGCCACATCATTACTGATCCCCTATGTCGCTCCGCTTTTGGGAACCGAGGGACGCGCAGTGTTCTTTGACGATCCGCGCGCCGGAGAAAAATTCTTTGGCGCGTATGGTGCAACCAAGGCCGCGCAGATGTCGCTTGCACGAAGCTGGGCGGCTGAAACGGTAAAGACCGGCCCCAAAGTAGATATCCTGTCGCCCAGACCAATGCCCACCGCCGTCCGGGCGCGCTTTTTTCCCGGCGAGGATCGCGATGCGCTGACCCCACCCGCAACAGAGGCCGCGCGGCTGCTGGCAGAGCTGTGAGCGCAGCGATCTTGCCGCAGACGAGGTTAATCGCAACACAGCAAGGCACGCTTGCTTGCCGCATGTGGATGCTGCGTCTATCAAGAGCGTAAAGGGGCAGGCAAATATGCGTATTCTGATCACGAACGATGACGGCATCAATGCGCCGGGTCTGGAGATTCTCTCGGCGATCGCGGCGAAGCTCGCCGGGCCCGAAGGTGAAGTCTGGACAGTCGCCCCGGCCTTTGAACAATCCGGCGTGGCGCATTGCATCAGCTATACCCATCCGATGATGATCGCCCAGATGGGCGAACGCAGCTTTGCCGCTGAAGGCAGCCCGGCGGATTGCGTGATGGCCGGTCTGCACGAGGTAATGAAGGATGCGCCACCCGATCTGGTGCTGTCCGGAGTGAACCGGGGCAACAACTCGGCAGAAAACGCGCTCTATTCCGGAACACTCGGCGGCGCGATGGAAGCGGCGCTGCAGGGATTGCCGGCGATTGCGATGTCGCAATATTACGGCCCACGCAACGTTAGCATCGATAATCCGTTCGAAGCCGCCGCCGTTCACGGGGCCGATGTGGTTCGCAAGATCCTGGCGACAAACCCAGATAACGGCGACGACTACCGGCTGTTCTTCAACGTGAACTTTCCACCGGTGCCCGCAAGCGAAGTGCTTGGAACCCGCGTCACCGCTCAGGGCTATCGCCGCGGCACACATTTCGGCGTCGAACCGCATAATTCACCATCGGGGCGACGTTTTCTTTGGATCAAGGGCGGAAACCAGCAGATCCGCACGGAACCGGGAACCGACGCCCACGCAAATCTGGATGGCTATATCTCGGTCACGCCCATGCGCGCGGACCTGACGGCGCACGATGCATTGTCGGCGATGAAAGCCATCGAATGACCGGCCCGGAACCCGAAACCAAAATGCAGTTCCTGTTTGCCCTCCGCTCGCGCGGCGTGACCGACAAGCGCGTGTTGCAAGCGATGGAAGAGATTGATCGCGGCGTGTTCGTGCGCGGTATTTTTTCCAATCGGTCATATGAAGACATGCCGCTGCCAATCGCCTGCGGCCAGACGATCAGCCAGCCTTCGGTAGTTGGCCTGATGACGCAGGCCCTGCAACTCAGCCCGCGCGACAAGGTGCTCGAGGTCGGCACTGGGTCAGGCTATCAGGCCGCGATCCTCTCTCGGCTCGTGCGCCGGGTCTATACGGTGGACCGACACGCCCGTCTGGTCCGCGAGGCCAACGAGGCGTTCTCGACACTCAATCTGACCAATATCACCGCGATGACGGCGGACGGATCGTTTGGCTTGCCCGAACAGGCCCCGTTTGACCGCATTATCGTCACCGCCGCCGCCGAAGACCCGCCCGGCCCGCTCTTGGCGCAGCTTAAGATCGACGGTATCATGGTGGTGCCGGTTGGCCAGTCGGATGCGGTTCAAACCCTGATCCGGGTTCACCGCACCGAGGCCGGTTATGACTATGAAGAAATCAGACCCGTCCGGTTCGTGCCCCTGCTCGAAGGCTTGGGCAAGGACGGCTAGACAGGACGAATACAACGACCCGCACGCCTAAACCCCCGCGATCAGACAGGGGGAGTATTTTGAGGACAACGAGATGGTAAATCCTTTTGGACTGACTTCAGCCCGGTTTTTCGGCGCGGTGGCCACCGCTGCGTTGTTGGCAGGGTGTAACGAACCACTAGACTATGATCTGCGCGGCCAGATCGGCGGCTTCAGCACGACCAATGCCGCAAAGAACATCACCGCCGTCCGGCCCAAGCCGGACTCACGCGGGATCATTTCCTATCCAAACTACCAAGTCGCAGTCGCGCGGCGCGGCGATACGGTCACCGACGTTGCGACACGGGTCGGCCTGCCCGCCGCTGAACTCGCCAAATACAACGGGATCGACGCAACCGTGCCTTTGCGCGAAGGTGAAATCATCGCCCTGCCCCGGCGCGTTGCAGAACCCGCCGGCACCGTGGATATCGCCACGCTTGCCGGCGATGCGATCGACGCGGCTCCGGATACCTCACAGGTTCAGACCAGCACCCTGCCCCCGGCCAGCAAGCCCATCATAACACCTGCACCAAAGGCCGAACCCCTGCAGCACAAGGTGGTGCGCGGAGAAACCGCCTATACCATCTCGCGTCTTTACAACGTGTCGGTCAAATCGCTTGGCGAATGGAACGGACTCGGCTCTGATTTTGCCATCCGTGAAGGGCAATATCTGCTCATTCCAGTCGCCGGTGCCAGCGCACCCGCCAAGAGCGCCGCCGCGGCCACAACCGTCACCGAACCCGGGAGCGGATCACCGACGCCTACGCCCCCCAGTGCCACCGCACCGCTCCCTGACGAGAAAGTCGCCGCCAAAACACCGGAACCGCCAAAGACCGATGTCGGCCAGCCGACAAGAACCAGCAGCGCCGCAATGGCGTTTCCGCTGCAGGGCAAGATTATCCGCACCTATTCCAAAGGGCGCAATGACGGGATCGACATTTCAGGCAGCCCCGGCACCGCAGTTACCGCCGCCGCAAACGGAACGGTGGCCGCAATCACCCAGGATGCGGATCAGGTGCCAATCGTCGTCGTGCGCCACCCTGACAACCTGCTTACGGTCTATGCCAATGTCGACAAGATCGCTGTCAAGAAGGGCGACACCATTAAGCGCGGGCAAAAACTGGCCCAGCTGCGCAGCGGAGATAACTCCTATGTGCATTTCGAAGTGCGCAACGGTTTTGAGAGCGTCGACCCGATGCCCTATCTGGAATAGCTGTACGATCCGCCCAAACAGCGCTTGACCTTGGGCTGACCAGCATCACTATGGGTGTTGTTAGCACAGAGGAAAATACATGATAAAGTATTCTATTGCTCTCGCCCTCACAGTCATAACGCTCCCGATCGCCTCTGCGGCACAGGATTGCCGATGGGCAGGCGGCTCTTACCGTGGTCAAGAAATGCCCTTTGAAACGCAGATCGAGGTCAATCCAGACTGCACCGAAATGACCATGAAATCTTCGGGGAGTGACGGAATCCAACCAACGGATGTCGCGCAGACCTTTCCGCTGACCGATGGCAGACATGGCTGGGTTGCGGATGTAAACGGCGTCAACGCGACATTCGCCAAGGACGGCGATTTTGTGACCTTCTTCGGCGAAGGCATTGACGTCCGCCTGCAAATGCGCCCGATGTAAGAGCCCGACTAACGTGGCTCCCCGTCTTAGGGAATGACAAACCGCGCCCTTGCAGCCAGTTGCAGTCGCGCCCAAGGCAGTCGGGCGATGTTCGATAATCGCCTTCTTGCACGGATCGCCGCTCCTCCGGTCATCCGTGCGTCATTGAAAGGAAATCACATGAAGAAAACTCTGTTCGCCCTTGCACTCATCGCTCTCCCCGTTTCCGCCATGGCTCAGGACTGCCATTGGTCC
The DNA here is from genome assembly GCF_039973035.1 of Sedimentitalea sp. NCBI lineage: Bacteria > Pseudomonadati > Pseudomonadota > Alphaproteobacteria > Rhodobacterales > Paracoccaceae > Sedimentitalea > Sedimentitalea sp. The sequence continues at coordinate 132,234 of NZ_JBDWLR010000042.1, read as the reverse complement.
GGCGGGACCTACAGTGGCGAGGAAGGCAGCTTCCAAGCGCGCTTCTCAGTCAATGAAGCCTGTACCGAGATGAATTTTGAATCCTCGGGCAATACCGGCATTCAGGCTCAGGATGTCCCTCAGACCTTTGCCTTGACCGACGAAGAAGATGGTTGGGTCGCGGATATCAATGGGGTGACAGCCACGCTTGGGCAGCGCGGGAATTTCGTCAACTTCATGGGCGAAGGTGTCAACCTTCGCTTGCAGGTACGCGCCGAAGAATAGGTTCACGCTGACGTCTTAGCTCAGCCTGACCCCGTTGCGTCCGGCCAGATCGGTAAAGAACTGCCACGCCACCCGGCCTGACCGCGCACCGCGTGTGGCCTGCCATTCAATCGCCTCTGCCCGCAGGGTCTCCGGGGCGATCTTGATGTCGTACTCTGTACAGTAGCGATCGATCATCGACAGGTATTCGTCCTGCGTGCAGGGATGGAACCCCAGCCACAATCCGAACCGATCACTGAGCGACACTTTTTCTTCGACCGCCTCGGATGGGTTTATGGCGTTTGACCGTTCGTTCTCGATCATGTCGCGTGGCATCAGGTGGCGGCGATTGCTGGTGGCATAGAACGCAACATTCTCTGGCCGCCCCTCGATGCCACCATCCAGCACCGCCTTGAGGCTCTTGTAGTGTTGATCGTCGTGGGAAAAAGACAGGTCGTCACAGAACAGCAGGAACCGATAAGGCGCCCCGCGCAGGTGGTTCAGTAACCGCCCCACGCTTGGCAGGTCTTCGCGCTGTAGTTCCACCAGTTTCAAGTCTGGATGATCCGCAAGAACCTCCGCATGTATCGCTTTTACGAGGCTTGATTTCCCCATCCCACGCGCGCCCCACAACAGGGCGTTGTTGGCAGCATACCCACCCGCAAAGCGGCGGGTATTGTCCAGCAACGTATCGCGGGAGCGATCGATGCCCACCAACAGATCCAACCCCACACGATTTACACGCGGCACCGGCTCTAGGCGGTCCGGTTCTACCTGCCAGACAAAGGCAGTGGCACCATCGAATTCGGGCGCGGGCATGGGGGCCGGCGACATCCGTTCCAGCGCCGCCGCAATCCGGTCCATCGGGTCATCAATCACTTGTCGTCTTCCTCATCAAACTCCGCCATTTCAGCGTCAGCCAGATCTTCGTCGTCATAATAACCCTCAGCGCGCAACTTTTCTTCGCGCTTGGTCTCTACCCGTCGCACAAGAAAGATCGACACTTCGTAGAGGCCATAGACCACCACGAACAGAATGACCTGCGTAATCACGTCCGGCGGCGTCACCAGCGCGGCCAGCACCAGTATGCCGACCACGGCATATTTGCGCACATTGCCCAGCCCTTCGGCACTGACCAACCCGGCCTTGCCCATCAGGGTGAGCAGAACCGGCAACTGGAAACACAGGCCAAAGGCGACGATGAACTTGATCGTCAGGTTCAGATATTCCTGCGCACTACCCTGAAACACGACGCTCAGCGGTGCGGTTTCTTCGACCACTGCTTCGCCCTCTGCCCCGAATTGCTGGAAGCCAAGGAAAAAGTCATAGGCCAGCGGGGTGACCACGTAAAACGCAAAGGACGCGCCCAGAATGAACATAAAGGGCGAGGCGATCAGAAACGGCAGGAACGCGCCTTTTTCCGTCTTGTAGAGACCCGGCGCAACGAACCGCCACATCTGCAAGCCGATATAGGGGAACGCCAGCAGGAAGCCCCCGAGCAGCGACACCTTGATTGCGACAAAGAACCCTTCTTGCGGGCTGATAAAGATCAGATCGCAATCCTGCCCCCGATCAGCCAGCACCTGACACAGTGGCGCGGTCAGAAAGTTAAAGATCGGCGTCGCCACGGTGAAACAGATCACCATGCCGATGACAAACGCCACGACCGAATGGATCAGGCGATTGCGCAGCTCCGCCAGATGCTCGATCAGCGGCGCGCTGCTGTCGTCAATCTCGTCTGTCTGGCTCATGTCTTGCTTTCTGGTACGTCCGTCAACGCGGCCTCGGCCGCATCGGCCCGCGCCTGCGCTTCGACCGCTTCCCGCTTCAAACGATCTGCAGCGGCGCGCGCGGTTGCGGCCTGAATTTTCTTGGCCTTTTCAGCGCGTTCTTCGGCGAGCTTGCCGGTTTCGCTGTCAGGATCGTATTTCTTGGGGTCGAGCTTGGTCGGATTGATGCTGTCGGTCAGGTCGCGGGTCGCGTCCTTGACCCCGTCCATGACGCTCGACATTGGGTTGGTTGCGGCCTTCATACCTTTGGCCACGTCGTGAATGCCGGATTCGTCGGCGGCATCATGCATTGCGCTGGAAAATTCGCGCGCCATGCCCTTGGCCTTGCCCACAAAGCGCCCGACATTGCGGAACAGCACGGGCAAATCCTTGGGGCCAACCACGATCAGCGCCACGATACCAATGACCAGCAGCTCGGTCCAACCCAGATCGAACATCGGGTGTTACACCTTGTCCTTGTCGGTTTCCGGGGTCACGTCCTTGGCCATTTCCGAAGGGTCTTCTTCTTCCAGTTCCTTCTGGCCATCATTGATACCCTTCTTGAACGATGTGATGCCTTTGCCCACTTCGCCCATCAGCGAACTGATCTTGCCACGGCCAAACAGCACCAGGACCACAATCGCGATCAGCAAAATGCCGGGAAGGCCAATATTGTTCAACATGTCCGTCTCCTCAGATTCGCGCAGACCTCGATTCCGGGCCGCACTGCAGATTTCAGCCGTTTTCTACGCATCCCGCCGTCAACGCGAAAGCGACTTTGCGTTAGATTTGTTGCACGCCAGCAATTTCCTCTGCGGGGAATCCCTCACCTGAACCATTCCTGACATGTTTTTGTCAGTTTTGATGGACAGCGCATGATCCTCGTGGCAGCAAGCGGAATGACCCGCACTGACCGACTTGTCACCTTGATCAACCTACTACGCGACGGGGCGCTGCACCGGGCGCAGGATCTCGCGACCCGTCTGGATGTGTCGGTGCGAACGATCTATCGCGATATGGATCGTCTGTTCGCGTCCGGCGTACCTGTGCAGGGAACGCCCGGAACCGGATACCGGATGGCCGACACAATCGCCCTGCCCCCGTTGCACCTCGCGCCTGCGGAACTCGACGCCCTGCACCTTGGGATCGCCATCGTATCAGAGGCCGCGGACCCGGACCTGCAAGCAGCCGCGCAGGCGCTTGCACACAAGATTGACCAAGCGTTGCCGACGGAAACTATTGCAGAGGCCGACGCATGGAAGACCGCACTGTCCCCAATGGCGGATGCTGCACGTGGGCTGTCGCATATGACCAGCCTGCGCAGCGCCATTGCCGGACGCCAAAAGCTGCGTCTGTCCTATCGCGAACCCAATAGCGACCTCAGTCATCGAACCATCCGCCCCATAAGGCTAGAAAGCTGGGGCCGGGTCTGGCTGCTGACTGCCTGGTGCGAAACCTGCGGCGATTTTCGCGACTTTCGCCTTGATCTGATTGAGGCTGCAATGCCGCTGCCCGAACTGTTCACCGACGAACCCGGCAAGCGGCTGGTGGATCGGCCAGCTTAGGTTTTGCTATCGCAGGCAGAGGCAGGCGCCTTAAGCGGGGAAAACAAAGCAGCGATTGCGCCGGATTGTCAGCCACATGACCTTACCGGTTGCAGGCAAGAACACATTGGGGACCGTTACCTTGATCATCGACCCATCATGCGACATGCGGAATTCGACAAGGCTTTCGTGCCCCATGAACCGCGCCCGTTCGACCACGCCGCGCGCCGCAACGCCATCGGTCGGCGTCGGCAATGGACCGGACCCGGCCCTGTCAAAATCAATACGCACGTGTTGGGGGCGGAATACGATATCGACATCGGTGCCGTCGGGAATCCCCGGAGCAAGGAACTGGCCAAATGGTGTCTGCGCCAGCGCCCCGTTCACCTGTGCGCGCAGCACATTGGCATCGCTAAAGAACAACACCGAGGCACGATCAACCGGACGAGTATAGACGTTATAGGGGGCGCCCTGCTGCACAATCCGACCGTCGCGCATCAGCGCAATCTCGTCAGCCATGCGCATGGCCTCTTCGGGCTCGTGTGTGACCAGAAGAACGGCAGTGTCCTCTTCCTTGAGCAAGGTCAGCGTCTCGTCGCGGATCCCGTCGCGCAGCCGGTTGTCGAGGCCCGAAAACGGTTCATCCATCAACATGATCCGGGGCCGAGGGGCCAGCGCCCGCGCCAACGCAACCCGTTGCTGTTCGCCACCTGACAACTGATGCGGATAGCCGTCGATAAACTGCAACAGGTCTACCCGGCGCAGCAGTTCTTCAACCCGCGAGCGTTTTTCATCCCGGCTGCCGCTCAGACCATAGGCGACATTACCCGCGACGCTCAGATGCGGAAACAGGGCAAAATCCTGAAACATCAGGCCAATTTCACGCCGCTCGGGCGGGACGCGAAACACCGTGTCACAGATCAGTTTGCCGTCGACCCAGATCTCGCCGCTGTCCTGCATCTCGACCCCGGCGACCATCCGCAAAGTCGTGGATTTGCCGCAACCGGATGGGCCGAGCAGGCATGTTACCTGCCCCGGCTCAATCGACAGCGACACGTCATCAACCACCGTGCGCCCGTGGAATTTCCGCGTCAGATTGCGGATTTCCAACCGGGGCGCGGACCGCATTGGTGCAGGTTGCGCTGTGATGACGTGCTCCACCGGTATCCTCGCGGCCTTTCCGATCAAAACCATCGGGTTTCAGCGCAGATAGCAACCCCAATCGCGCTGTGCAACCTAGTGCGGGCCAAAGATCGACCACCCGGTGCGCTGCGCCATTTGTTCCAGCGCACGCGAGGCCAGGTGCGAATTGCCCACCGCATTCAACCCGGGTGACCAGCAACCGATCGAGGCCTGCCCCGGCACCACTGCCATGATCCCGCCGCCGACCCCGCTTTTGCCCGGCAGACCAACCCGAAAAGCGAATTCGCCCGACCCGTCGTAATGCCCACAGGTTAGCATCAGCGTGTTGATCTGCCGCGCCATGCGCGCAGAGATCGCCCGCGGCCCTCCGGGAGACAGCCGGCCGTCAAAGGCAAGGAACCGCCCCGCCGCCGCGAGTTGCTCGGTGGTCATCGCAATCGCGCAGTGGTGAAAATACACACCCAGCGTCATTTCCGGCGGGCTGGTGACTGTTCCAAAGCTGCGCATGAAGTTGGCCAGCGCCACGTTCCGATATCCAGTGGCCAGTTCAGATCGCGCCACGTCCGGATCGATGGCAATATCCTCATCGCTTGCGAGGAACCGCACAAATTCCAATATCTCGCCCAGGGCCTCCTTGGGGGCAAAACCACCAAGAATACTGTCAGTAACGGCAATCGCACCGGCGTTGATGAAAGGATTGCGCGGCAGGCCTTTTTCATACTCCAACTGCACGATGGAATTGAATGGATCGCCCGACGGTTCACGCCCGACCCTTGACCACAGGCGTTCGCCCAATCGCCCAAGACCAACCGCCAGCGTGAAGACCTTGGATACGCTCTGGATCGAAAACCGCGTTTGGGCATCGCCAGCTGATATCAACTCGCCATCGCGGGTGATGATGCTCAGCGCGAATTGGTTCGGATCGATGCGCGCCAACGGCGGGATGTAATCCGCGACCTTGCCACGCTCGGTTTCGGCCGCCATCTCTTCGGCAATGTCAGAGACAATGCCGCGCAGCCGCTCGTTGGTCAGTTTCTGCTTTGCCATGCCGCTTTCTATTCCACCGTCAGTTCAAACATCGCCTCGGCCAACACACGGCCATTGATCTGAAGCTCAACCCGATGTTGCCCCGGATAAAGCCTGAACGTGGTGGCGTCACCCTTAAGCCTGTGTGTTTTCCGCAAATCAACCACCTTGCCCGCAGGCAATTCAACCTGCTTAAGCTTGAACACCTTGGGCGTCAGATCGCCATTCGCCTTACGCCGCCAGAACACATAGTCAATCAAGGCCCTTGCGCCCGTCGCCGATTGCAACGCGACAGACAGAGGCAGCACATCGCCGATTGCCACCTGCTCCGGCACATCAAAGCGCAACACCTCGATGTCGGCATCGGCACTGTACCCCAGCATCGACAACGCCCGCGCATTGCCGACCTTGACCAGCCCGCGCATGGCGTGACGCGTCATCCAATCCAGTTCAGCCCGGCTCTGTGATCCCTGTGCGCCCCACTGGTCGAGGCGGTCCATGACCAGTTCGGGGTGCTTCTTGCTGATGTCGTTTAGATGATTGGCCACAGATCGGGTGACATAACGTGTGCTGTCCCCCTGTAAGGCATCCAGCAAAGGCAGCGGTGCGGCGATGTCCAGATCAACCGATTGCCCCCAAGGCAAACGCGGGCGGCTGCCCTCGCTCACCAACCGGCGCACGTGATAGCTGGGATGCGTCGTCCAGTGCTGCATCCGCGCGAGCACCAGATCCGGCCACCGGTTCAGAAACGGCCGGATCGCCCATTCCATCGAAAACCGTTGGGTGATCTCTTCGATCAGATCCAGTGACGGTTCCGGCGTCTCAAGCCCCCGCATGACAACCAGTTCACCCAGCGGAGCAAAGATGAAATCGCCGAAATCATCGTCTGTCAGATTTGGATCCAGCGGTGACGGCAAGGCCGCACGCAGCACTGGCCCGAAGTCCGCCACCGGGCCAGTCAACTGCGCGCCTAGACAGTCCGCAATCCAGTTGATCCGCTGCTTCAACTCCAGATCAAGCAGCTGTTCCATGACTTGCCGTTCAAACACCTCGGCATCAAACGCCGCGTCTGCGTCGGCGAAAAGGCCCGCCAGATAGCGGACCTTTTCAATGTTGAACAACTGATCCTTCAGCGAGAATCCTTGTGCCATGTTACATGGTCAGATTGGTCGCGCCGCCATCGAGCAGAATGTTCTGTCCCACGATGAAACCGGCATGTTGGCTGCACAGGAACGCACAGGCCGCGCCGAATTCCTGCCGCGTGCCATAGCGCCCGGCAGGGATCGTCGCCGCCCGCTGCGCCTGTGCCTCGTCAAGCGACACGCCCTGCGCCTTGGCGACACCACCATCCAGCGACGCGGCACGGTCGGTCGCGTGAATACCGGGCAGCAGGTTGTTGATGTTTACACCGCTTCCGGCCACCTGCCGCGCCGTTCCGGCGACATAGCCGGTCAACCCGGTCCGGGCGGAATTAGACAGCCCCAGCACTGCAATTGGCGCGCGCACCGACTGGCTGGTGATGTTGACCACCCGGCCCCAGCCCCGGTCGATCATCTCCGGCATCAGCGCCTTCATCAACGCAATCGGGGCCAGCATATTGGCATCCAGCGCCTTGATGAAATCATCCCGATCCCAGTCAGACCACATACCCGGAGGCGGCCCCCCCGCGTTGTTGACAAGAATGTCGGCGCCTGCAGCCGCTTCGATCACCTTGGCCTGCCCCTCGGCGGTCGCGACATCGGCGGCCACGGTGACAACCTCAACCCCGTGGGCATCGCGGATGGCTTGCGCAGAGGCTTCCAGCGCCTCGGACCCGCGTGCATTCATCACGAGGTTGACTCCGGCCTCGGCCAACGCTTCGGCACAGCCCAGCCCCAGCCCCTTGCTGCTCGCGCAAACCAGCGCCCGCTTGCCGGCGATTCCCAAATCCATCTCTGATCTCCCGATTGGTTTCTGCCTCTCGCATAGCATCGGAGCTATCAGCGATGCCAGCGAATGCCGCAAGCACCCAACGGCGGCCTTCGATTTTCTTGCGCTTGCCGTGTTCCTTACCTATACGCGCCTCATGTTGGACACCGCATCAAATCGCCCCGAATTGCCGCCGGAAATCGCGCGTCGCCGCACCTTTGCGATCATCTCGCATCCTGATGCGGGCAAGACGACGCTGACCGAGAAATTCCTGCTCTATGGTGGCGCGATCCAGATGGCCGGTCAGGTCCGGGCAAAGGGCGAAGCGCGGCGGACACGGTCGGACTTCATGCAGATGGAAAAGGATCGCGGCATTTCGGTCTCGGCTTCTGCCATGTCGTTTGACTACAACAGCTTCCGGTTCAATCTGGTCGACACTCCCGGCCACTCGGATTTCTCCGAAGACACCTATCGCACGCTCACGGCGGTGGATGCGGCAGTGATGGTGATTGATGGCGCCAAAGGTGTCGAAAGCCAGACTCAGAAGCTCTTCGAAGTTTGCCGCCTGCGCGATCTGCCGATCCTGACCTTCTGTAACAAGATGGATCGCGAAAGCCGGGATGTTTTTGAAATTATCGACGAGATTCAGGAAAACCTTGCCATCGACGTGACGCCGGCCAGCTGGCCCATTGGGCAAGGGCGCGACTTTGTCGGCTGTTACGATATCCTGCGCGACCGGCTGGAACTGATGGACCGGGCCGACCGAAACAAAGTCGCAGAGAGCATTGAGATCAAGGGCCTTGATGACCCCGCGCTCGCCGAACATGTTCCGGCGCAGCTTCTGGAGCAACTGCGCGAAGAGGTCGAGATGGCGCGCGAATTGCTGCCCAAGCTTGATCCGCAGGCGGTTCTGGAAGGTCACATGACCCCGATCTGGTTCGGCTCGGCGATCAACTCTTTCGGGGTCAAGGAACTGATGGACGGCATCGGCACCTATGGCCCTGAACCGCAGATTCAATCTGCTTTGCCCCGCCAGATTTCGCCCGAAGAAACCAAGGTTTCAGGCTTTGTCTTTAAGGTGCAGGCCAACATGGACCCAAAGCACCGCGACCGCGTCGCCTTTGTACGCATGGCGTCCGGGCATTTCAAACGCGGCATGAAACTGACCCACGTGCGGTCGAAGAAACCGATGGCAATCACCAACCCGGTGCTGTTTCTCGCCTCTGACCGCGAACTCGCAGAAGAGGCCTGGGCTGGCGATATCATCGGCATACCCAACCATGGCCAGCTGCGCATCGGCGATACGCTGACCGAAGGCGAAGCGCTGCGCGTGTCGGGTATCCCGTCGTTTGCGCCTGAGTTGCTGCAAGGGGTGCGCGCGGGTGATCCGATGAAGGCCAAGCATCTGGAAAAGGCCTTGATGCAGTTCGCCGAGGAAGGGGCCGCGAAGGTCTTCAAACCCGCCATCGGTTCCGGCTTCGTCGTTGGCGTTGTCGGTGCCCTGCAATTTGAGGTTCTGGCCAGCCGGATCGAGCTTGAATACGGGCTGCCCGTGCGGTTTGACGCGTCTCAGTTCACCTCGGCCCGTTGGGTGAGCGGTGACAGGCAAGCCGTTGATAAGTTTGTGAATGCCAACAAGCAGCACATCGCGCACGACCATGATGGCGACATCGTCTATCTGACGCGCCTGCAATGGGACATCGACCGGATCGAACGGGATTATCCCGACGTGCGGCTGACGGCGACCAAGGAAATGATGGTCTGACCCGTTAGGGATTTTCTCTGCGCCACGCCCGGTGTAAGCACAGATATGGATCAACGCGACCCGACCTATGACGGTGGCCTTGCGGCCATGCTTGAGCGGTACAATGCCCGCCGCAAGCCCTATAATCCTGTCGCCGTCGCCCTGCCGCCGCTGGATGCCGACCTTGACGCGCTTGCGGCGCAGATCGTCACCGAGGTCGATCTGAACGTTCAGGTACCCACGCGATGGGCGCGCAAAAAGGCACGGATCGCAAAGGAGTTCTCGGGTAAGTCGCAGCTGGCGCTGCTAAATGCGCTGCTCATCTCGAACCTGCGGAAATACAGCGCCCCGGATCATGCCCCCGCGCTGTTTCACAGGCTCTGGCGTGAACAGCATGAACATCTGATCGAACAACTGGATCTGCGTTGGAAGGTCTCCTCTGTGATGACCTTTGCCGATCACGGCGGATCGGACGTGCAACGGCAGGTCGGACAGGCGCTGCGAATGCTGTTCTCGATGATGAAACTGTATGAATTCGAGCGGCTTTTCAGCGGGGTTGCCCCCAATCAGCCCTATCCGGTCAAACAACGTCTGCACACCGCGCTGCCGCTGGAGATGGAAGATTTTTCGATCCGCAAGGGCGGCCTCGATGTCAATATCTTCGCCCCGGTCTGGGAACTGGCCCTGACCGACCCGGTGATCGGGCCATTGGCTGACCATTTGATGCAGGAACTGAACCGCGATCCGGCCAACATCTTTCGACGCCTTAAACTCATGCGCCAGCAATTTCAGGACAAGACCTGATGCACTGGGGACTTGTCGCGACAATCAAGGCAACGACCACCGAAACCCTGAACTTTGTCGCCCATCATCTCGAGTTGGGCGCGCATCGAATATACGTCTATCTGGACGAACCGGACCCGTCGACATTTGCCTTGCTCAAATCCCACCCAAAGGTGCGGGTAACCAAGTGCGACGACATCTATTGGTCGAAACATCCAAGACGCCCGAAAAAACATCAGGTCCGACAGTCGACCAATGCCACACATGCCTATAGGCGGGCGGAGGTGGATTGGCTTGCCCATATCGACGTTGATGAATTTCTGTCCTCGGATGCCCCGATCATCGATCAGTTGGCTGCTTTGCCTGCCACCACCCATTGTGCCCGGCTCTACCCCGCCGAAGCGCTCGCGGGGGACGGGACCGCGTTCAAGCGCACCAACAGGTTTCGCCAAGACCGCGCCGCAACCGCTGAACGCTTGTACACGACCTACGGTCGCTATCTCGATGGCGGGTTCCTCAGCCATGTGGAAGGCAAACTATTCATCAGAACAGGGCTTTCGGATGTGACCTTGCGCATCCACAACGTGTTTCAGGGCGAGACCCAAAACCCCGGCGAGGTACCGCTTGAGCAGACGGTCCTTTGCCACTGTCACGCGCAGAGCTGGAACGCGTTCATCGCCGCCTATCGTTTCCGGCTTGAGCGCGGCTCATACCGCGCCGATCTCGCACCGATGCGCCCCGCGCTGGAAGGTGGACTAACGCTCAACGAGCTTCTCCGGTCGATCGAAGACGAACACGGTGAGACGGGTCTGCGATTCTTCTACGACGAACTCGTGGCGGACACGCCCGAGCATCGCCAACGTCTTGCGAACGAAGGGCTGCTGCATGTTCGCGACCTGAATTTGGCAGTGTCGCGCCGGAAACAGTTTCCAAATTTCGGATGACATTCCACCGATCTGGAAACAATCAGCAAAATGCACGCGAATTTGACCGCCGAGTTTGACCGCTGCGCCGCTTTTTGTTAATGCACGCGGACGAGCCAGTATGCGCACAAGCGCAGGACCGCTGTGGTCCGGCTCTGACATGACGGCGGGCCGAAACAGTGTCCGCAACACACGGACACAAATGACAAAATTTTCTGAACTGAACCTGAATCCCAAGGTGCTCAAAGCCATTGACGAGGCTGGGTACGAATCTCCCACCCCGATTCAGGAAGGCGCGATTCCCCCCGCCCTCGAAGGCAAAGACGTTCTCGGCATCGCCCAGACCGGCACCGGCAAGACCGCCAGCTTTACTTTGCCGATGATCACCATGCTTGCACGTGGCCGCGCCCGCGCGCGCATGCCGCGCAGCCTTGTGCTGTGCCCGACGCGGGAACTGGCCGCGCAGGTGGCCGAGAATTTTGACACATACGCCAAGCACGTGAAACTGACCAAGGCGCTTCTGATCGGTGGTGTCAGCTTTGGCGAGCAGGACAAGTTGATCGACAAAGGTGTCGACGTTCTGATCGCAACACCGGGGCGGCTATTGGACCATTTCGAACGTGGCAAGCTGCTGCTGACAGGCGTTCAGATCATGGTGGTCGACGAGGCTGACCGGATGCTCGACATGGGCTTTATCCCGGACATCGAACGCATCTTTTCGCTGACACCCTTTACGCGGCAGACCCTTTTCTTTTCGGCGACCATGGCGCCTGAAATCGAACGGATCACCAACACGTTCCTGTCGGCCCCGACACGGATTGAAGTCGCGCGTCAGGCAACGACCGGTGAAAACATCAAACAATCCGTTGTGATGTTCAAAGGCAGTCGCAAGGACCGCGAATCCAGCGAGAAACGCAAGGTTCTGCGCGGTTTGATCGACGCCGAAGGCGAAAAATGCACCAACGCGATCATCTTTTGCAACCGCAAGACAGATGTTGATATCGTCGCCAAATCGCTCAAGAAATACGGCTATGACGCGGCCCCGATCCACGGCGATCTGGACCAGAGCCAGCGCACGCGCACCTTGGACGGATTCCGCGATGGTTCGCTGCGCTTTCTGGTGGCGTCAGACGTTGCAGCCCGTGGGCTGGACGTGCCATCGGTCAGCCATGTGTTCAACTTTGACGTTCCCGGCCACGCCGAGGACTATGTTCACCGGATCGGGCGCACAGGTCGCGCCGGTCGTGACGGAACCGCGATGATGATCTGTGTGCCGCGCGACGAGAAGAATCTAGGCGATATCGAGCGGTTGGTGCAACGGGAGATCCCGCGCCTTGAGAACCCGCTGAAATCCGAACCGCCAAAGGCCACGCCGGAACCGGAAAAAGAAGAGACGGTTGCAAAACCCGAAAAGCGCAGCCGCGCCCCCAAGAAACCGGCCCCTGTACCCGCTGAGTCAGCCGCTGAAGAAAAGCCGCAAAACGAGTATAAATCTCCGTCTCGCGGCCGGGCATCCAACCGCGAGTCCGGTGGCAACAAGGTTGTTGGTATGGGCGATCACATGCCCAGCTTTATCGCGCTGAGCTTTGAAGAGCGCCGGGCCGGATAACCCGCCCGGTCGCTGACCTAATCGACGATCAGGCCGGAGCGGATTACCGCATCCGGCTGATAACCACCGTCACTTCGGGCTTCTTGCCAATCTCTGTCTGCGCGGTCTGACGCGCAGCACGCCGCAAGGCTTCTTCCAGCTTGTCATCGTCGCGGAGGGTCTTGTTACCTGAGCGCCCGAGGAGTTGGCTCAAATCTTCTTCCAGAACTTCGACAAGCAAGGCATTTGAACGCCCGGTTTCCGCCAGCCCGGTGGTATCGCACCACGGCTCGCCCAGCGGTTCGTCCTGTTCATCGAGAATGACCGTGACGGTGATATGCCCGTTCAGCGCCATGCGGATACGGTCGCGCACGACCCCGTCCATCGCCCCGATCTTGACCGAGCCATCCAGATAGGTGCGTCCGGTCTCGATATATTCCGCGACACTTGGCGCATTGCCGGACAGGTCCATCATCATCCCGTTGACAACAACGGCGCCCTGATACCCCCGTGCGATCGCCAGCTTTGCATGCTCGCGCAGATGGCGGTGTTCGCCATGCATCGGAATCACCATTTGCGGGCGTACAATGTCGTGAAGCCGTTCGATATCGGGCCGGTTTGCGTGACCCGAAACGTGATACTTGCCGTTGTTGTCGTCAACAACATCCACACCCATTTCGCTGAACTGGTTCATCACCCGGATCACGCCACGTTCGTTGCCGGGGATCGTCTTGGAGGAAAACAGGAACATATCGCCCTCTTTCATCTGGATCCCGCGATACTTGCCACGCGCCAGTTGCGCGCTGGCCGCGCGGCGTTCGCCCTGGCTGCCGGTGACCAACAACATGAGATTCTCGCGCGGCACTTCAAGCGCAGCTTCTACGCTGATCGTTGTGGGAAACCCGTGAAGAACGCCGGTCTCTTTCGCGGCCTCAACCATCCGCTCCATGGCGCGGCCCAACAAGACGATAGAGCGCCCTGCGCGATGCCCTGCCTCGGCAAGGGTTTTAACTCGCGCCACGTTGCTGGCGAAGGTAGTAGCAACAACCATGCCCTTGGCACCAACAACCAGCTCTTCGATCGCTGGGCCAAGACCAAGTTCCGAACGGCCTGGATCAGGCGAGAACACATTTGTGGAATCGCACACCAAGGCACGCACGCCGCCTTTGCAAACCTCGGCCCAGAGATCGGGATCAAAGGCTTCGCCCACAACGGGTGTCGGGTCGAGTTTGAAGTCGCCACTATGGATCACCCGCCCGTCCGGCGAGTCGATGACCAGCGCACCGCTTTCCGGAATCGAATGCGAGATCGGCAGGAACCCAACCTTGAACGGCCCTGCGGTCACCTGTTCGGGCCATGCGGATACCGTCTGAACCGCGTCATCAGGATGACCAAGATCCGCCATCTTGCGACGGGCGATATTCGCGGTAAAGGCACGGGCATAGACCGGCGCGCCAAGATCGTCATAAAAATGTGCAACAGCCCCCACATGATCTTCATGTGCGTGGGTGACAAAGATCGCATCAAGCCTGTCGGCCCGTTCTTTCAGCCATGTGATATCAGGCAGGATCAGATCGACACCGGGTGATCCATCCATGTCAGGAAAGGTGACACCCAGATCGACAAGGATAAAACGCTCCTTGTCCGGCGCGCCATATCCGTAAAGATAGGCGTTCATGCCAATTTCGCCTGCTCCGCCGAGTGGCAGATAAACCAGTCTTTTGCTTGCCATAAGCTTAACCGTAGTCCTTGTTATATTGGTGGATGACGGTCAGACCGTGCATCGTCAGATCATCTTCCATTACGTCAAAAAGGTCCGCGCTCTGTTGAAACAGAGGGGCCAGTCCACCGGTTGCAATCACCCGCATCTCGCGGTCGCGCTCGGCCTTGACGCGGGTACATATTTCGCGAACCAATCCGACATATCCCCAGAAGATGCCCGATTGGATACAGCCGACAGTATTGGTTCCGATCACCTTTTGCGGATTGCTGATATCCACGTGGGGCAAGGCAGCAGCGGCCATATGCAACGCCTCGAGGCTCAGATTCACGCCGGGCGCGATCACGCCACCAATATAGGCTCCGTCTTTGGCCACAACATCAAAAGTGGTCGCAGTGCCGAAATCGACGACAATCAGATCACCACCATGCCGATCAAAGGCGCCAGCAGCGTTGACCAGGCGGTCAGGCCCGACCTGCGTGCCAAAATCCACCCGTGGTTCGTTTGGCAGCAGGCAGTCGGCCTTGCCCACCACAATCGGTCGGCAGCCAAAGAATCGGTCCGCAAAGACCCGAAGGTTGTAGACCACGCGCGGAACGGTGGACGAAATGATGACTTCGCCAATGTCCGCCTCGATCCCATAGTGTTTCACCAGGGTCGAATACCATGTGAAATAGGCATCCGCAGTGCGGGCATGATGGGTCGATGTGCGCAGCGTACACAGGAATTTTTCGCCGTCCCAAATCGAGAAGACGGTATTCGTGTTGCCGCAATCTATGGCCAGAAGCATACGCGTCTCCCTCAGAAATAGACGTCAGCCGCCGGTATCATGACGCGGCCTTTGCTGGTGTTTAGGACAAGGTTGCCCTGTGCGTCCACCGTCTGAAATGTACCGGTGGTTTCACTGTTCGCCGTGCGCGCGGTGATCACCTCGCCCAATCGTGCCGCACGGCTCAGCCAAGCGGTCCGGATCGGTTCAAAGCCATACGTCGCAAAAGTCGTTTCATGGCGCGCATAGGCAGCGGCGAGAAAGGTCAGGAAGGTTTCGGCATCCACCTCAGCCCCCGTCGCTGAAAAAAGCGAGACCGGAGGGACCGCCCCAGTTTCGACCACCTCTGAAGACGGGGCATCAGACAGGTTCACACCGATCCCGATCGCCAGATAGGCCATCCGCGTGCCTTGCCCCGAGCTCTCCAGCAAGATGCCCGCCAGCTTTCCACCATTCAGTAGAACGTCATTGGGCCATTTCAGCGCGAACCCTTCGTTCCGGCCGCAGACCGCGACACACGCATCAAACAGGGCCAAGGATGCCACAAAGGACCGAAGCGCCGCCACACCTGGTGCTTCCTGCGGAAACAAGACCAGCGTTGCTGCCAGATTGCCTTTGGGGTTGGCCCAGGCCCGTCCCCGTCGCCCTCGCGCCGCAGTCTGACGGTGCGCCATGATCCATTCCGGACCAGACAGGTCAGGCGCAATCCGAGCAGCCTCGTTCAGAGTGGAGTCCACCTCGTCCAGCACGCGCCTGCCATAGCCGTCTGGCCACTGGGTCATGGGCGCATCATTTCAGGGACGTCCGCATCACACATAGTCGGGTGAGTTCAAACAGGATCACTTCAGCAGCGTTGCGGCCGCAGCCGCCGCCGCACCTTCGACGCCAAACATGTTGATGACCCCCAGCAGCATAACGGCCGCAGATGCCATCAGAAAACCCCAGAGCACCGGAGAAGAATTGGTTTCAAGTTCCGCGCCCTCCTCTCCGAAGTACATGTAATAGACGATCCGCAGGTAGTAGAACGCCCCGATGACCGAAGCGATCACACCCGCGACAGCCAGCCATGCCAGACCACCATCATAGGCCGCCCGCAGCACGTAGAACTTGCCAAAGAACCCGAGCATCGGTGGCACCCCGGCAAGCGAGAACAACAGGACCAGCATCGCCAAGGCCCGTCCGGGTTCGCGCCGGGCATAGAGGTTGAGAGATGTGATGTCGGTGACGGGCCGTCCGTCCTTTTCCATCATCAGGATAAACGCAAAGGTACCGACATTCATGGTGACATAGATCGCCATGTAGATCAGCATCGCCTGCACCCCAAATTCAGTGCCAGCCGCCAGCCCCATCAACGCAAATCCCATATGCGAAATTGAGGAATAGGCCATCAGCCGTTTGATATCACGCTGCCCGATCGCCGCCACTGCACCAAGGAACATAGACAGAACTGCAAGCAGGGCAATCACCTGCTGCCAGTCGGCAACGGCATGGCCGAACGCATCATGCAACACCCGCGCAAACAGGCCCATCGCAGCCATTTTGGGGGCAGTGGCAAAGAATGCAGTCACCGGGGTGGGCGAACCTTCGTAAACGTCAGGTGTCCACATGTGGAACGGCACTGCGCTGACCTTGAACGCCAGCCCCGAGATCACGAAAATCAGACCAAAGAGCAAACCAAGAGAAACCTCACCATGCTGCGCGGTTTGAATGATGCCCGAAAACAGCGTGGTTCCGGCAAAGCCATAAACCAGCGATGCACCATAGAGCAGCAGGCCAGAGCTGAGCGCGCCGAGTACAAAATACTTCAGCCCGGCTTCGGTCGATTTCACGCTATCGCGGCGCAATGCGGCAACCACGTAGAGTGCCAGAGATTGCAACTCCAGCCCCATGTAAAGTGACATCAGATCACCGGCGCTGACCATCATCATCATGCCGACTGAGGCGAGCGCCACCAACAGTGGATATTCAAACCGAAGCAAGCCACGGCGCTCCATGTAATCCTGGCTCATCAACAGAACGGCGGCAGCGGAAGCCAGAATGACGACCTTGGCAAAACGGGCAAAGCCATCATCCACGAACATCCCGCCAAAGGCGACATGGGTTCCCCCGCCACGGGTGGCGATAAAGAACGCGAGGATCAGCATCAGCGCCGACGTCGCCCAGACCAACGCAGGCCCAAGGCGATCCTTGCCGGTATAGGCCGCCCCGAGCAAGGCCAGCATGGCGAACACCGCCAGCACGATTTCCGGAAGGATTACGCTCAGATCAGCCTGGATCATGCGCCCGGCCCCCTCAATTCGATGCGTGCTGGGTCGCGGCCTCGGCCGCTGCCAGCGCAGTGTCATATGTGGAAATCAGAGCCGTCGTCGATGGCCCGATGATGTCGGTCACCAGCGATGGATAGATGCCCAGCAAAAGGGTCATCGCCACCAAGGGCGCAAAGATTACGCGCTCGCGGGTGGACATGTCCTGAATGGTGCGCAGGCTTTCCTTGATCAGATCGCCGAACACAACGCGGCGATACAGCCACAGCGCATACCCCGCGCTGAAGATCACCCCGGTCGCGGCAACCGCTGTCACCCAGGTGTTGACCTGAAAGGCCCCCATCATGGTCAGGAATTCGCCCACAAAGCCGGACGTGCCCGGCAGGCCCACGTTGCCCATGGTGAAGAACATGAACACCAGCGCATAGGCCGGCATCCGGATCACCAGACCTCCGTAAGCGTCGATATTGCGGGTGTGCATCCGGTCATAGATCACGCCGACACACAGAAAGAGGGCGGCGGAAATGAACCCGTGGCTCAGCATTTGGAAAATCGCACCATCGATGCCCTGCTGATTGGCGGCAAAGATGCCCATGGTGACAAAACCCATATGCGCCACCGAGGAATAGGCGATCAGCTTTTTCATGTCTTCCTGCACCAGCGCCACCAGTGAGGTATAGACAATGGCAATCGCGCTCATCCACAGGACCACCGACGCCATCACATCCGCCCCAACTGGGAACATCGGCAGGCTGAAACGCAGGAACCCATAACCGCCCATCTTGAGCAGGATCGCCGCCAGCACGACGGATCCGGCCGTCGGAGCCTGTACGTGCGCGTCCGGCAACCATGTGTGAACCGGCCACATCGGCATCTTGACCGCAAAGCTCGCAAAAAAGGCCAGGAACAGCAGCGTCTGCATGCCACCGACAATCTGCATCCCCATCAGGCTAAAGGTTTCGCTGGCAAATTCGTGGGCCAGCAGAACCTCTATATCCGTGGTTCCCGCGTCCGCAAACATGGCGACCATTGCAACCAGCATCAGCACCGAACCGAGGAAGGTATAGAGAAAGAACTTGAAGCTGGCATAGATGCGTTCTTTGCCACCCCAGATGCCGATGATCAGGAACATCGGGATCAGGCCAGCCTCAAAGAACAGGTAGAACAGCACCAGATCCAATGCTGTGAACACGCCTAACATCAGCGTTTCCAAGAGCAGGAAGGCGACCATGTATTCCTTGACCCGGTCCGTCACGTTCCAACTGGCCAGAATGGTCAGCGGCATGATGAAGGTGGTCAGCATGACAAACAGGACGCTGATCCCATCAACGCCCATCTTGTACTGCAGGCCCAACAGCCACTCGGACTGTTCGACGAACTGGAAACCGGTGTTGGAAGGATCAAACTCGAAATAGATGCCGAGCGAGACAAGGAACGTCACGCTGGTCGCAAACAGCGCCACATACTTGGAGTTGCGCTGTGCCGCCTCGTCGCTTCCGCGCAGGAATACCACCAGGATCAGCGCCGCGAGGGCGGGAACAAAGGTGACAATGGAAAGGATATTGTCCATCAGTGCGCTCCTCCGCCGATCGTCATCCAAGTGACGAGAGCCGCGATGCCAAGCACCATCCAGAAGACATAGGTAAAGATAAAGCCTGACTGCGCGCGCCCTGCGAGGCGGGTAAAGAACGGAATGATGCCCATCGCCACGGCATTGAGGAACCCGTCAATGACATTGCCATCGCCGCGTTTCCAGAACAGGCGGCCGATCCCCAGTGCAGGTTTGATAAAGATCACGTCGTAAAGTTCGTCAAAGTACCATTTGTTCTTGAGAAACAGGTACAGCGGGCGCTGGCTTTCGGCCAGACGCGCCGGGAGGGACGGGTTGACGAGGTAGAACCAGATCGCAACCGCGAGACCAAGCACCATTGCAACGAATGGAGACACCTTAACCCAGACAGGTGCCGCATGGGCATCGTCCAGCACATGGTTGTCAGGCCCGAAATAGATCGCGCCCTCGCCCGGTTTGCCGACGAAAACATAGTGATGCTCACCTTCTGCGCCGTGCCCTTCGTCAGCATGGGCATCGTCGGTTGCCGTATCGTGGCTGTCGGCTTCGGCCTCGCCATGGGGGGCGTCTTCGCCATGCGCCGATGCTTCGGCAACCGGAATACCATAGAACTTGCCCACTTGATCGGCGTGACCAAAAAAGCTCCCGTACCAGATCATCCCTGCGAACACCGCGCCAAAGCTGAGCACACCCAACGGGATCAACATGGTCAGCGGGCTTTCATGCGCGTGTTCATGTGTATGTTTGTCGCCGCGCTCCTCGCCGAAGAAGGTCAGGAAAATCAGCCGCCAGCTGTAAAAACTCGTGAACGCAGCAGCAATCACCAGCATCCAGAAGCCATAGGATGATCCACCGGCAAAGGCACTTTCGATGATCGCATCCTTGGACAGGAATCCGGCAAAACCGATCGAGGTCAGCGGAATGCCAACACCGGTGATCGCAAGCGTTCCGATCACCATCGCCCAGTAAGTATAGGGGATCTTTTTACGCAGGTTGCCATAGTTGGTCATGTCCTGCTCGTGGTGCATCGCGTTGATGACCGACCCTGCTCCGAGGAACAACAGCGCCTTGAAGAACGCGTGTGTGAGCAGGTGGAACATTGCGGCGGAATACATGCCGACACCGGCGGCAACGAACATATAGCCCAACTGTGAGCAGGTCGAATAGGCGATCACGCGTTTGATGTCCGTCTGAACCAGCCCCACCGTCGCGGCGAAAAAGGCCGTCGTCGCACCGATCACGGTAACAAAAGCCATCGCTTGCGGTGCAAATTCCATCAACGGTGACATCCGGCAGACCAGGAACACGCCTGCTGTCACCATGGTCGCGGCGTGAATCAATGCCGACACAGGTGTGGGGCCTTCCATCGCATCCGGCAACCAAGTGTGCAGGAACAACTGCGCCGATTTACCCATTGCGCCGATGAACAACAGAAAGGCGATCAGGTTCGCGGCATTCCATTCGGTCCAGAGAAAACTGAGCTGGGTTTCTGCAAGGGTTGGGGCATAAGCAAAGATGTCGTCCATCTTGATGCTGTCGACCAGAAAGAACAGCGCAAAGATGCCAAGGGCAAAACCAAAGTCGCCGACCCGGTTGACCACAAACGCCTTGATGGCGGCGGCATTGGCCGATGGCTTGCGATAATAGAACCCGATCAGCAGATACGAGGCGACGCCCACACCTTCCCAGCCAAAGAACATCTGAACCAAATTGTCGGATGTCACCAGCATCAGCATGGCAAAGGTAAAGAACGACAGATAGGCGAAGAAGCGCGGCTTATAGCTTTCGCCTTCTTTCCACTGTGGATCCTTGTCCATGTACCCAAAGCTGTAAAGATGGACGAGGGCAGAAACCGTGGTCACCACGATCAGCATAATCGCCGTCAGACGGTCCAGCCGGATCGCCCATTCGGTCGCCAGCGTCCCGCTCTCGATGTAACGCAGGACCGGTATTTGCGTTGTCACACCGTCAAACGAAAAGAACACGACCCACGACAGCAGACAGGCCAGGAACAACAACCCGGTTGCCACCCAAAGCGCCGCAGTCTCGCCAATGAACTTCCAGCCGAACCCGCAGATCAGCGACCCGACAAGGGGGGCAAAGAGGATGATGGTTTCCATAGTTCTCTCAGCCCTTCATCATGTTGACGTCTTCAACCGCGATGGTGCCACGATTGCGGAAGAAGCAGACCAGAATGGCCAGCCCGATCGCAGCTTCGGCAGCGGCAACTGTCAGAACGAACAGCGTGAACACCTGGCCCACCAGATCGCCCAGAAAGCTGGAGAACGCGACAAGGTTAATGTTCACTGCCAGCAGCATCAGTTCGATGCTCATCAACAGGATGATCACGTTCTTGCGGTTCAGAAACAGTCCGAAAATACCGATGACGAACAGCGTCGCAGCGACTGTGAGGTAATGTTCAAGTCCGATCATGTTTTACCATTCCAGCAACGGATAACCGTGCTTTTTGCATGCGTGTTGTGCCAGCGGGGCAACGTCGGAAGTTACATCGATCGGGCTGAGCGTGAAGCCGAGCGAGTTCAGGGGAAATTCGTCAGGCGGGGCCTCGCCCGAATAGACCGGGGCATAAGCCTTGTTTGCGCAGTCAATACTGTGAACCGAATGGGATACCCCGTCCGCGTTCTCCTTGCGCGAATGAAGCTGAACGAACCCGTCGCCAAAATCCTTGCTGGCCACGTCATAATCCTTGTCGATCTCATGGCGCGTGGTGATCGGGCTTTCTGCCACCGCGGCGCTTGCCAACAACAACAGGCCTCCGCTCGCGACCGTGGCGAAAAAGCGTTTTCTGGATACGATATGCAGCATTGTTTACAGCCCCTGCCCCGGTTTCACGTCTTTCAGTTCCATTGCCGTCGCCGGATCGCGCATCATCTGCGCAACGATATTCTGGCGTTTGATGTCGGTGCGATGGCGCAGGGTCAGCACAATCGCGCCCACCATCGCAACCAGCAGGATCAGACCTGCAAGCTGAAACAGCAGGAAGTACTGGTCATACAGGATCATCCCGAGCGCCTCGGTATTGTGCCGGTCCAACGGCACCACCTGCGCGCGTAGATCACTTGCCGCGTGACTGCTTTCCCATGCGCCAAAGGCCATGACGAATTGCATCAGGATCACGAGGCCGATCAGCAAGGCCAGCGGCATGTACCGGGCCATCTCGGCCTTGAGCTCGGCAAAATCCACGTCCAGCATCATCACGACAAACAGGAACAGAACCGCCACCGCGCCCACGTAGACAATGACAAGCAACATCGCGACGAATTCAGCGCCCAGCAGAACAAAGAGCCCTGCCGCCGAGATGAAGGAGAGGATCAGCCACAGGACCGAATGAACCGGTTGGCGGCTAATCACGGTGAACAGGCCACCGGTAATGACGCTGATTGAAAAGAGGTAAAAAGCAAAAACGCTCATGCTTTGTCATCCTCCGGGTCGCCCATCGCCTCTTTCGCCAGATCCAACGCACGGGTCATGGCGGGAATGCCGGCAAAGACTGACATTTGGCCGATGGTTTCCACGATTTCCTGTTTGCGCGCGCCGGCCTCTATGGCGTGGCGCACAGTTTGGCGAACGGCCGTATCTGACTGCGCGCCCTGCATCGTCAGCCCGGCCAGCGTGATCAAGAGCCGGGTCTTGGCATCAAGCCCGTCCTTGTTGACCGCATTGCCGAACATCATTTCCATCGCCTCTTTCGGCATCGTTGGCCACAACGCCTCAAACCCTTTGGGCGAAAAGCTCTCAAGCGCGGGGTTCAGTGCCTTGGCCATGTCCTGGGCCTGCGCCATCATGGCTTCGAACGGGTTCTGCGGATCACTCATCGTTCTCGACCTCTTCATCAAAGACTTCCAGTGCAGCGTTCATCGCGTTGATCACTGCTGGCAATCCACCATAGAGCGCCATCTGAAAAATCACTTCACCGATTTCGCGCTGTGTCGCCCCAACCTTACGGGCGCTGGCGATGTTCACCTTTAGCTGCGGGCGAGTCTGCCCGCCCAATGCGGTCAGCGCTGCGACCGTCGCAAGCAACCGGGTTTTCTCGTCCAGCCCTTCGCGCGTGTAGAACTGCCCATACGCGACATCGACAATCGTTCGCGACAGCCCCGGAACCAACGCGTCGTAACGCCCGGCCAGCACAGCTTCCATGCCCGGGTTGACCTTTTCGGCCAATTCACTGCCGCGCTCATAGCTGCTTTGTTCGGTGACTGCGGTGTTCATCGATACGGCGCATCCAGCTCTAGGTTACGGGCAATTTCAGCTTCCCACATTTCGCCATTCGCCAAGAGCTTGTCCTTGTCATAGAACAGCTCTTCGCGGGTTTCGGTGGCGAACTCAAAGTTCGGACCTTCAACAATTGCATCCACCGGGCATGCCTCTTGGCAGAAACCGCAATAGATGCATTTGGTCATATCGATATCATACCGCGTGGTGCGGCGGCTGCCGTCTTCGCGCGGCTCGGCATCAATCGTGATCGCCTGTGCCGGGCAAATCGCTTCGCAGAGTTTGCAGGCGATACAGCGTTCTTCGCCATTGGGATAGCGCCGCAGCGCATGCTCGCCGCGGAATCGCGGGCTGAGTGGGCCCTTTTCATGCGGATAGTTCAGCGTCGCCTTGGGCGCAAAGAAATACTTTAGCCCCAGCTTCATGCCAACCATGAAATCCCAGAGCAGGAAGTATTTGGCCGCGCGCGTATAGTCGATATTCGCCATGATCAGCCCCCCGTGCTCCAGCGGGCGAATGCCCCCCAGAACCAATCGAATTTTGCCGCAAATGATACGAACACCACCCAGCCAAGGCTGAACGGCAGGAACACTTTCCAGCCCAGACGCATCAGTTGGTCATAGCGGTAACGCGGCGTGATCGCCTTGACCATCGCGAAGAGAAAGAAGAAGAACGCCATCTTGCCGACCATCCAAAGCACGCCATCCGGCAGGCCTGGGATCGGCGATAGCCAACCCCCAAAGAACAAGAGCGAGGTCAGCGCGCACATCAAGAAGATGGCGATGTATTCACCGGCCATGAACAACAGGAACGGTGTCGCCGAATATTCCACCTGATACCCGGCCACCAGTTCGCTTTCCGCCTCCGGCAAGTCAAATGGCGGGCGGTTGGTTTCAGCGAGTGCCGAGATGAAGAACAGGAAAACCATCGGGAAATGCGGCAGCCAGTACCAGCTGAAGAACCCATAGGCCCCATCCTGCGCCCGTACGATATCTGAAAAGTTCAGCGAACCGGTCGAGATGATGATGCCGATGATGATCAGACCGATGGACACCTCGTACGAGATCATCTGAGCGGCAGAGCGCAGTGAGCCGAGGAACGGGTATTTCGAGTTTGAGGCCCACCCCCCCATGATCACGCCGTAAACCTCAAGGCTCGACACCGCGAAAACATAGAGGATTGCGACATTGATGTCCGACAGCACCCAGCCATCGTTGAACGGGATCACCGCCCAGGCGATCATCGCCAGAACAAAGCTTGTCAGCGGCGCGAGAAGGAATACGGTGCGGTCCGACCCGGCCGGGATCACGACTTCCTTCACCACGTATTTCAGCGCATCGGCCACCGATTGCAGCAAACCAAAGACGCCAACGACGTTGGGGCCCCGCCGCATCTGAACAGCGGCCCAGATCTTGCGATCACCGTAGACGAGGAACAAAAGCGAGATCATGACAAACGCAACAACGGCGAGCACTTGTGCAACAATCAGCACCGCAATGCCGCCCGGAGTGGAAAAGAAATCAGCCATAGGTCCTCACACCGTCGGTATTCCGTTGTTTTGCGCGCTTGGCGACCACGAGACAGGCGCCCAGAGAGTCCAGCCCGCATGGCAATGATGACAAGTTGCTGTTAACAGCATCTGCAGGCCACATACCAGCCTCTTCCTTGGTTTTTGTGCGCAATTGACGCGCCCGAAACGTTGGCCGACAGTGCCATCGACCTGCCGCCATGGCAGGCCGTGCCGGGTGCGGCGCTATGTGTTTCGACGCTCTCATTCCGCTGCGATCTGGTCCTGCCCGCGTGCCTTTGTGGCCGCAGAGAGTTCGGCCATCAGGGCGCTGGCACGTGCAATCGGGTTGGTCAGATAGAAATCGCTGATCGCGGGGCGGAAGCTGGCTTTGCCCAGCGGTGCAGCCTGCAGCGGTTGAACGTCGTTTTCGGGAACATCATCGATCTGTGCAAGATGCGGCACAGCGGTGACCAGCGCCTTACGCAACTGTGCCAGCGAGTCATACGGCAGGGTCGCCCCCATCTCCGCACTCAAAGCCCGCAGGATCGCCCAGTTTTCCTTGGCCTGCCCCGGCGCAAACCCGGCACGCAGCGCAAGTTGCGGGCGGCCTTCGGTGTTGACGAACAGCCCCGGCTCCTCGGTATAGGCCGCGCCAGGAAGGATCACGTCGGCACAATGCGCACCCCGATCCCCGTGGCTGCCCTGGTAGATCACAAAGGCCCCGTCGGCGATGTCGATTTCGTCCGCACCAAGGTTATAGATTACGTCTGCGTCGTTGACCGCGTCCATGCCACGCTCGTTGGTACAGCCGGCGTCCATCGCACCGACCCGACCAGCAGCCGTGTGCAGGATCAACAGACCACTGGCTGTGGCCTCGGCAACCTTCTGTGCGGCGGCCAGCACGGCCGCGCCGTCAGCCTCCTGCAACGCGCCTTGGCCCACGATGACCAGCGACGCCCGGTTGCGGATTTCGTCATCGCCGCCCATGTCGACGACCTGTTGCAGCGCCGCGCGATCGTCACCAACGTGCGCGTATTCATAAGTCAGATCAGCGGCTTGGCCGACCAAAGCAATGTCGGCACCGCGCGCCCATGCCCGCCGAATGCGCGAGTTCAATACCGGCGCCTCAAGGCGCGGGTTTGTGCCGATCAACAGGATGCGCTCGGCTGAATCGATGTCTTCGATTCTCGCTGTACCGGCATAGGCGCCACGATTGCCGGCAGGCAGCTTGGCCCCGTCAGTGCGGCATTCAACGACGCCGCCCTGCCCTTCAATCAACTGCTTGAGCGCGAATGCGGCCTCTACAGGGGCGAGTTCACCAACAACACCCGCCGGCGCCTTGGCCGCTTTCAATGCGCCCGATGCCGCAGCAAGCGCTTCGTCCCAGTTTGCCGGGCGCAGCTTGCCGTTTTCGCGGATATAGGGCTGATCCAGCCGCTGACGGCGCAATCCGTCCCACACAAACCGTGTCTTGTCCGAAATCCATTCCTCGTTCACGCCATCGTGGTTGCGCGGCAAAAACCGCATGACTTCGCGCCCTTTGGTATCAACCCGGATGTTTGACCCTAGGGCGTCCATCACGTCGATGCTTTCGGTCTTGGTCAACTCCCAAGGGCGCGCCGTAAACGCATAGGGTTTGGAGACCAGCGCGCCAACCGGGCAAAGGTCGATGATATTGCCCTGCAAGTTGGAATCGAGCGTTTCACCGAGGTAGCTGGTGATCTCGGCATCCTCTCCACGCCCCGTCTGGCCCATCTGGGTGATCCCGGCGACCTCGGTGGTAAACCGCACACAGCGGGTGCAGGAAATACAGCGGGTCATGTGCGTTTCGACCAGCGGACCGAGGTCAAGATCCTCGGACGCCCGCTTGGCTTCGCGGAAACGCGAGAAATCGACACCATAGGCCATCGCCTGATCCTGCAGATCGCATTCCCCGCCCTGATCGCAGATCGGGCAGTCCAGCGGGTGGTTGATGAGCAGGAACTCCATCACCCCTTCGCGCGCTTTCTTAACCATTGGCGAGTTGGTCTTGACCACCGGGGCCTGACCTTCGGGACCGGGGCGCAGATCCTTGACCTGCATCGCGCAGGAGGCCGCCGGTTTTGGCGGGCCGCCCACAACCTCGACCAGACACATGCGGCAGTTGCCCGCGATCGACAAACGCTCGTGATAGCAGAATCGCGGGATTTCCACGCCAGCCACTTCGCAGGCCTGGATCAAGGTCATCGCCCCGTCGACTTCGATCTCGGTTCCGTCAATGTTGATCTTGCGCAGGTCAGACATGATCTATCTCGCCTTCAAAAGCGCGCCGATCGCGCTGGAATTTGCTATTTCCGTGCGACCGAACGCACAGTACGTATCGGGTTGGTCGATATTGACACCCTTGGATTCAAGGTACTTTTCGCCTCTTGAGCGCATCTTGGCCTTCTCGGCGTCGGATTCGACAAAGGCCCGGATCTCGGCATCAGTATAGCCCAGCTCATTTGCGCGGCTGCGCAGTTGGAACAGCATGTTATAGCCCTTTAACCGCCGCGCGCTGATGTCATCGCATTTGCGTCCGACTTCGTTGGCCAAGGCAACAACAAACAACGTACCATCGATTTCCGGCACATCGCTCAGCGGTGGTTTGGCCTGCGCCGAAACAGCCGTACAGATCGCAAGTGCCACGGCACAGGTTTTCAGACCGGTCATGTCAATATCCTCCATTGTGGAAGATCGACTGCACTCAGCCCGCCCGTGATATGCAATATCATCGGGGCGTTATCACCTGTTATCGCGGCAAAGCTGGTCATGTATCGCATCTCCCACGGAAGGTGATGTTGTTGTCGACGACCGACAGTCGCCCCGCCTCGGTATCCGGCCCGACCGTCCATGCGATGTCAGACGTGCCATAGTTGGTCACGCAATAGATCGTTCCCTGATAGCGCGCAGCTTCGCGCGCGCCATCCAGCGACTGTGACACCTTGTAGATGGTCGAGGTGAAATCCGCGCGCGATACCTTTTTGTCGACGGGTTTGGTCTTGGATTTGAAAACCACACCGTCAAACGGCACGAGATTCGGGTTGTCCCGTCCGCAGGCGACAGGAACCGTCAGTGTCGTAGCCATCAAAACCAGAACTGTTTTCGCAGACACTTTCATTCTAGCCCACCCGCGAGTGAACGGGCCGAAAGACCGGTTCTTTTTCGATGACGGCAATGGAATCGTGAATGTGCAATCCGGAAATGACCCTGCCTAGCTCGGGATGGCGCATGCCCTTCTTGTGATACCAGCGGTGCATATCGTCGACCAGCTCACGCGCAAACCGGAAAAAGTTCTGATTGCTGCGATACCCGCCGCCATATTTCTCGATATAGGCGGTGTGCAGATCCTCGATCATGTAGACGCCATGCTCTTCCATCCGCGGATACAACGCCTCAAACGAGGCCCGCACATGCGGCATGCGGTGGCTGCCATCGTCCAGAACCACATCGACGCCACCCATCTCATCAACGAGCGCATTCAGGAACTCGGGGTCAGCCTGACTGCCGATGCGGACCTGTGCGGCCTGACCGTCGAACTTGGCACAGTCCTTGTTGATGTCGATTCCGTAGATCACCGCATCTTCGCCAAGATAGTTGCGCCACATCTGCAGGCTACCGCCCTTGTTGATGCCGATTTCCAGAAACCGCACCTTGGTTCCGCGGAACCGCGAAAAATAGCGATCGTAAATTGGAATATAGTGGTGCCACTTGTGAACCACGACGCCGGTATTGCCGGCGAACACCGGCAACAGATCACCGTCATATCCGTATTTTTCACGGATATCTGCGGCTACATCGCCATCTTCGTCAAAGCGGAAGCGTCTCATGCTAGCTTGCTTTCTGAAATCCGCAGGGGGAAACTCATCATTGTGTTCATACTCTTACCCTATTCCGCCGCCACATGGGTACAGCGTTTGTCGCGCCACATACCGGCCTGATCAAGCTGCGCCCAGCCAAATGCGGTTTCGTCAGGCCCATGTTCGCGCAAATGCTCCAGACGCTTCATCGCCTCGTCCAGCGTCGGACGGTGCCCGACTGGAACCCACCACATGACAAAATGCTGATCGGACAGGATGTCGAACCAGTCGTGGCGTTTGTCGTAAAACTGTTTGTGCACGGTGCCCCAGACAAATTTCTCCAGCGCCGCCGCGTCCTCCCACACCGTCAGGTTGGCAACAAATTGCGGATCATCGCCGATGCTGTTCTCGGTGTTTCCAGTGCCGGGCTCACCAGAGCCTTCCATCATCCAGACGAACCCGGGCATCCGTTTGCCCAGCCCATTGATCCGGTCGAGGTTTTCCATGAACTCAGCAACGCGCGGATCGTCGGTCGGTGCAACCAGACGTCCGACATTCAGCTCTGCCAGGTGATATGTCTGCCGTTCCGTCATAGCAGAGCCACCAGTCCGAGGATCGCCATCACCAACATGCAGAACCAGCCACCGACATAGGCAAAGCTGCGCGGCCCATTATGAGGGTTCCCGACGGCCGCAACATGCAAGAAGATCATGATCAGGCGGCTCGCCAGCGTAAGCCCGGCCAAAAGATTGATCCAGAATGGGCTGGCGCCAGCCAGAATGGCAACTCCCGCAGTTGCAACAAAAAAAGACATGGTATCGGTTCCGTTTTCGAACACTCTGTGCAGCCTGTAGGCGAGATCAGAGTAATCGGCCGCCGGTTCAGCACCCGGAGCAAGCCCCTGCTTGCCCTTTTGAATCGCCGAGAGCGGAGAAAACAGCATCACGACCACCGCAAAGATCGCGACGGATGCCAACGCTGGCGCATATGCTGCAAAAGAGTCCATATCTACTCCGCAGCGACCGCGCTCACGCGCCCTGTCCGCTTGTGCTTGATCCGATCCTCAATTTCATCCCGGAAATTCCGGATGAGCCCCTGAATCGGCCATGCGGCCGCATCACCCAATGCGCAGATTGTATGGCCTTCGACCTGCTTGGTCACATCGAGCAGCATGTCAATTTCCTCGACCTCTGCATCGCCTGTCACCAAACGGTCCATCACGCGCATCATCCAGCCGGTGCCTTCGCGGCAGGGCGTGCATTGCCCACAGCTTTCATGCTTGTAGAATTTGCTCAGCCGCCAGATCGCCTTGATGATATCGGTGTCATTGTCCATCACGATCACCGCCGCGGTTCCCAGACCCGACCGCTGCTCGCGCAGCCAGTCGAAATCCATGATGCAGTCTTCCTTCATGATTTTGCCGGGCAGGCAAGGCACCGATGATCCGCCCGGAATGACCGCCTTGAGGTTATCCCAACCGCCACGAATGCCACCGCAATGGCGGTCGATCAGTTCTTCAAAACTGATGCTCATCGCCTCTTCGACAACACAGGGTGCGTTCACGTGACCGCTGATCGCAAACAGCTTGGTGCCTGCATTGTTGGCCCGGCCAAAGCCTGCGAACCAGTCAGGACCGCGCCGCAAGATCGTTGGTACCACAGCGATGGATTCGACATTGTTCACGGTCGTCGGGCAGCCATAAAGCCCCGCGCCCGCCGGAAATGGCGGCTTCATACGGGGCATGCCCTTTTTGCCTTCAAGGCTTTCCAGCAGGGCGGTTTCCTCACCGCAGATATAGGCGCCTGCGCCGTGATGCAGGTAGAGATCAAAATCCCAACCTGACCCGGCGGCGTTCTTGCCCAACAGACCCGCGTCATAGGCCTCGTCAATGGCATTTTGCAGCGCCTCTTTCTCGCGGATGTACTCGCCACGGATGTAGATATAGCAGGCATTGGCGTTCATCGCGAAGGACGCGATCAGGCAACCTTCGATCAGCGTATGCGGATCATGGCGCATGATCTCGCGGTCCTTGCAGGTGCCCGGTTCGGACTCATCCGCATTCACCACCAGATAGGCGGGACGCCCATCGCTTTCCTTGGGCATGAACGACCATTTGAGCCCCGTTGGAAAGCCTGCGCCGCCGCGACCGCGCAACCCGGAGTCCTTCATCTGTTGCACGATCCAG
This sequence comes from Sedimentitalea sp., assembly GCF_039973035.1. Lineage (NCBI taxonomy): Bacteria > Pseudomonadati > Pseudomonadota > Alphaproteobacteria > Rhodobacterales > Paracoccaceae > Sedimentitalea > Sedimentitalea sp. The sequence continues at coordinate 101,491 of NZ_JBDWLR010000042.1, read as the reverse complement.
TCGCGCCCCTTCTGGATCAGCCCTGCCGTCCCGTCCCAATGGCCACGCGCCTTGGCACCGGCCAGAGTGCGGTCATGCATCCCGTACAGGTTGGTAAATATCCGATCCTGGTCTTTCAGCATGGCTGCCTACCTTTGACTATCCTGACGCATGCGCCAGAGTTGATACGTGTTGATGCCTGCATAGACAAATCCAGCCAGGGCAATGAAATCGAAGAGCAGAGCGTAGCGTCCCGGCAGTCCGACGGCCGGTCCGATGAAAAGAGTAACCGCAAGCCAAAGCAATGTCGTCCCGGCGATCACCAGGGCGATATGTCGTCCCTTGCGGGCGATGGCGAGATTGCGTTCGTCGTTCATTCACTTCGGTTCGTCAGTCGGGTGCCTCATGCCGAGGCGGAGTTGTTTTCAAAGCGCCATGTGCCCTTGCGAGCGGCGAGTTCCACCTGCCCCGGAAGCGCCTTGGATGTCTTGATCAAGGTGCTCGCGGTAAGGCCCGGCTGCTCCGTTTCGGATACCTTTGGTTCCGGCGCAGGTTCCACTTTGGTGGCAACAGGCTCAGGCTCAGGTTGTGTTTCGGCGACGGCGAGTTCCGGTGCAGGCGGGGTTGGGCTCGCCGCTTGGACCGGGGCTGCGGGGCTGCTGACCTCGCGGGTCTCCTCGGTTACGGATGCCTTTCCCCGAGGCAACAACATGAGGCCCGCCGCAAAAATCACCAGAGCTACAACCAGAGCGATGACCACACCGGACCCGACAACGAGCAGCAAGATTCCGACGATGCCCCCGCCTATTGCTGCGGCAACCCAGCTCCGCCCCGTGTTATTTGATGATGTGCTCATGACTCTATCCCCTCGCCTTGTCGTTTCCCTTAGGTGTCGTAAATCCCGTCCTGTTTGGCCCGTGCGGCGAACTCTGTCTCTTCCCCTGCGGCCAGTTTCTTTGCTTGTTCGACCCAGTCATCACGGCTGACCCGGCCCTTGAAGCCGATCAGGTTCTGATCAACCCAAGCCACTTCCGCCGGGCTCCAACTCGCAACCTGATCAAAATGATACACACCGATGCTGTTCAGCGCGCTTTCCAGTTTAGGGCCGACGCCTTTGATCAGTTTCAGATCGTCAGGCGTACCATCCCGCGCCGCATCAAGAAACACCGGCTTTTCTCCGGCGACAACTTCTGTCGGCACTTCGGTCTTGTCGGTCTTCGTTTCAGGCGTTCCACCGGCCTCGTATTTCCACGCACCCTTGCGCGTCGCCAGTTCGGTCTGGCCCGGCAAAGCACTGGAGGGTTTCACCAAACCCGTGCCATCGGCAGTCCCTGCCGCTGGTTTGGTAGGTTCCTTTGCCTTGGGCACAGCCGCTTTGGGTTTCTCGGCACTGTTTGCCGCGTCCTTGCGCCAAGGCGTCAGTAACGGAACCTCGGTGCCATCAATGCGTTTAACAGTGTCGCCGATATCAACGGCCAACTGCACGCTGGCATTGTACTTGGTATGGCCGCTGTCAAATTCCTTGAGGCTGGTCAGACCGCTCAGCGGTTCGGATGCATAGCGCCCATTCTGCGGGCCCGGCACCGGCACCTTGCCCGACGCCAGTTCGTCGATGATCTCGCCGAACCGATCGGCGGTCAGGTCTTCGTAATAATCCTTGCCAATCTGTACCATCGGCGCATTCGCACAAGAGCCGAGGCATTCAACCTCTTCCCAGCTGAATTTGCCATCAGCCGACAGCATGTGCGGCTTTGCAGCGATCTTGTCCTGACAGACCGCCATCAGATCCTCTGCTCCGCAGATCATGCAGGAGGTCGTGCCGCAAATCTGGAAATGAGCAACGCTGCCCACCGGTTGAAGCTGGAACATGAAGTAGAAACTGGCGACTTCAAGCGCGCGAATATAGGCCATGCCCAGCATGTCAGCCACAGCTTCGATTGCCGGTCGCGTCAGCCAGCCTTCCTGCTCTTGCGCACGCCACAACAGCGGAATGATCGCGCTGGCCTGCCTGCCCTCGGGGTACTTGGTGACCTGCGCCTCGGCCCAAGCCATATTGGCATCGGTGAAAGCGAATGTTTTGGGTTGTTCGGGGTGCAGACGGCGGAGCATTAGAACGTCTTTCTGTTCACGCTGAGACGTGGGACGCCTCCGGCGGGAGTATTTTGGCAAAGATGAAGGGGGCGAAGCAGCATCAGCGATCGATCTCCCCGAACACGACATCCATGGTTCCGATGATCGCCGCGACGTCGGCCAATTGGTGCCCGCCCGCTACATAATCCATCGCCTGCAGGTGCAGGAAACCCGGGGCGCGGATCTTGGCGCGGTAGGGTTTGTTGCTGCCATCGGCCACAAGATAGACGCCGAATTCGCCCTTGGGGGCCTCGACGGCGGCATAGACTTCGCCAGCTGGGACGTGGAACCCTTCGGTATAAAGCTTGAAGTGATGGATCAGGCTTTCCATCGAGGTCTTCATGTCACTGCGCGACGGCGGGGTGATCTTGCCACGGGCCAGGATATCACCCTTGCCTTCGGGGGCGCGCAGCTTTGTAATCGCCTGATTGATGATGTGCAGCGACTGGCGCATCTCTTCCATGCGGACGAGATAGCGGTCGTAGCAATCGCCGTTTTTGCCGACCGGGATCTGAAACTCGAACTCATCATAGCATTCATAGGGCTGCGAGCGGCGCAAATCCCAGGCAAGACCCGAGCCGCGCACCATGACGCCGGAGAAGCCGTAATCGAGGATGTCCTGCTCGGACACGACACCGATATCGGCGTTGCGTTGTTTGAAGATACGGTTTTCGGTCAATAGCCCGTCGATATCGGCCATCACACGGGGGAAATCAGCGGCCCATGTTTCGATATCGTCGATGAGATCGTCGGGCAGATCCTGATGTACTCCACCGGGCCGGAAATAGGCGGCGTGCAGCCGCGCGCCGCAGGCACGTTCATAGAACACCATCAGCTTTTCGCGCTCTTCAAACCCCCAGAGCGGAGGCGTCAGCGCGCCAACGTCCATCGCCTGTGTCGTCACGTTCAGCAGATGGTTGAGGATGCGGCCGATCTCGGAATAAAGCACCCGGATCAGGCTGGCGCGGCGCGGCACCTCGACCCCGGTCAGTTTTTCGATGGCCAGACACCAGGCATGTTCCTGATTCATCGGCGCGACATAATCGAGGCGGTCGAAATAGGGCAGATTCTGCAGGTAGGTCCGGCTTTCCATCAGCTTTTCGGTGCCGCGATGCAAGAGACCGATATGCGGGTCACAACGCTCGACGATTTCGCCGTCAAGCTCCAGCACCAGCCGCAGCACGCCGTGCGCCGCCGGGTGTTGGGGGCCAAAGTTGATGTTGAAGTTGCGAATCTTCTGTTCGCCGGTCAGGGCATCGGTCGATCCGTCGTCAAATTTCGAGCCGTCCATCTATCGTTTCTCCAGCTCTTGCAGCTTGATCCCCATCCACCACAGCAGCGCGATAGTGCCAAATGGAATCAGGCAGGCCGCAGCCCAGTATTTGTTGATGCCGAAGAACGGCAACAGCTTGAGCATCGGGATCGCCGTCAATGCCGACAGGATAAGCCACCACAAACCGTCCATTACTTCGCCTCCGGTTTCTCATCCCCTGGCAGGATGTATTCGGCCCCTTCCCAGGGGCTCATGAAGTCGAACTGCCGGTACTCCTGCACCAGCGACACGGGTTCGTAGACCACGCGCTTTTCCGCCTCGTCGTAGCGAACCTCGGTATAGCCCGTGGTCGGGAAATCCTTACGCAGCGGATGCCCGCGAAAGCCGTAGTCCGTCAGGATACGCCGCAGGTCCGGGTGGCCGGTAAACAGGATGCCGAACATGTCAAAGACTTCGCGCTCAAACCAGTTGGCCGAGGGGTGTACCTCGATGATCGACGGCAACATTTCATCTTCCCGCACGCCGACACGCAGGCGAATGCGGTGGTTCTGGTACATCGACAGGAAATGATAGACGACGTCAAAGCGCTTTGCCCGTTCGGGATAATCGACCGCCGTGATATCGACCAGCGACGAAAACCGGCAGGTCGCATCCGACTTCAGGAACTCGACAAACGGCACCAGCGAGGCCGGCGTCACATTCACGTTGAGCTCCCCATGGGTGACATCCCAAGCCAGCACACATTCCGGGCGCTTGAGCTCGATATGAGTTCCCAGTTCCTCTAGTGCGGCGCTCATCGTACGATCGTCCCTGTGCGGCGGATCTTGCGCTGAAGCTGCATCAGCCCATACAGTAACGCCTCTGCGGTGGGCGGGCAGCCCGGCACATAGATATCGACCGGAACGATGCGGTCGCATCCGCGCACCACCGAATAGCTATAGTGGTAATAACCGCCGCCATTGGCGCAGGAGCCCATAGAAATCACATAGCGCGGCTCGGGCATCTGGTCATAGACCTTGCGCAGCGCGGGCGCCATCTTGTTGGTCAGTGTCCCGGCAACAATCATCACATCCGACTGGCGCGGCGAGGCGCGCGGGGCGATGCCAAACCGTTCCGCATCATAGCGCGGCATCGATGTATGCATCATTTCCACGGCGCAGCAGGCCAATCCGAATGTCATCCAATGCAGGCTGCCGGTGCGGGCCCAGTTGATGATGTCTTCGGTCGAGGTCAGCAGAAAGCCCTTGTCCTGCAGTTCGGCATTCAGCGCTTGGGTGGCAACGTCCCTGTCAACGCCGGCAGTATTCCGGTTCGTCTGCCGTGCAGTCTCACCTACTCCCATTCCATCGCCCCCTTCTTCCATTCATAGGCGAACCCGAGCGTCAGCACGCCGAGAAACACCATCATCGACCAGAACGCCGTATCACTCAGATCCTTGAACCCGACGGCCCATGGAAACAGGAACGCAATTTCGAGATCAAAGATGATGAAGAGGATCGAGACGAGGTAGAATCTGACATCGAATTTCATGCGCGCATCGTCGAACGCGTTGAACCCACATTCATAGGCGCTGACCTTTTCAGGGTCAGGATTGCGCACAGCCAAGATCACCGCTGCCAGGATCAGAACGATTCCGAGTCCCACCGCGACGACCAGAAACACCAGGATCGGGAGGTATTCCCGCAACATCTCTTCCATGAGCGTCTCCATTCTTGCTGCGCACGGTATCACATGGCGCTGACTAAGGATTTGTCTACTCTTGCCGATCCGGGTGGTCAACCAAGGGAACACCTTGCGAACAGGCGTTATCGCCGCAGCGCAGAGCCGACTCACGCTGCCCGACCCTGCATTTGCACGGCTTGACCTGCGCATGTTGCCATGTGTTCATGTTCAAGAGCACCCGGACAAGAGCGGAGAAAATGATGCACCCGGCACTGACACGCGCCAGCGATTTTGCCCAAGAGTTGGGAATAAGCTGCCCCATTCTGCTTGCGCCGATGGCGGGGGCCTGTCCCGTCTCGCTCTCGGCGGCAGTCGCGGCGGGGGGCGGCATGGGCGCCTGCGGGGCATTGCTGATGACTCCGGAGCAGATCAACGGCTGGGCTCGCGACATGCGAGAAACATCAAACGGCAGCTTTCAGATGAACATCTGGATCCCGGACCCCACCCCCCGCCGAGATGCACAGCACGAAGCACATCTGCGCGATCATCTTGCGAAGTGGGGCCCTGCCGTACCTGAAGACGCGGCAGAGACGCCATTACTGGATTTCGACGAACAATGTCGCGCGATGCTCGCGGCGTCGCCGTCGGCAATGTCCTCGATCATGGGGCTGTATCCGCCGGATATCGTGGCCGAGATGAAAGCGCGCGGCATCAAGTGGTTCGCCACCGTCACCACGGTTGCCGAGGCGCGCGCCGCTGCCGAGGCCGGGGCAGATGTCATCGTCGCACAAGGGATGGAGGCTGGCGGTCATCGCGGTGCATTTGACGCGGATCAGGCTGCCAGTGCTTTGGTGGGGCTGTTTGCCCTGTTGCCCGCCGTGGCTGACGCCGTGGATGTCCCCGTGGTCGCAACCGGGGGCATCGCGGATGCACGGGGCATTGCCGCGGCGCTGGTACTCGGCGCATCGGCGGTGCAGATCGGAACCGGTTTTTTGCGCGCACCCGAGGCCCAGACCAATCCGACATGGGCTGCGGCTCTGGCCCGGACGGCGCCAGAGGATACAATTGCGACAACCGCGTTTTCAGGACGCTTGGGCCGATCCGTGCGAAATGCCTATGCCACCTCTGATGGTCCCGCCCCCGCGCCCTACCCTATTCAGCGGTCGCTGACCGGGCCGATGCGATCCAAGGCGGCGAAAGACGGCAACATTGATGCGATGCAGGCCTGGGCCGGGCAATCTGCGGCCCGCGCATCCGACGAGCCCGCAGAGCGCATCATCACCCGCTTGTGGGACGAAACGCTGTCACAGTTCGGCTGAGCACGCTCAGGACATCCATCTGGCCTTGCGCTTGTCAAAGAACGCGCCGATTCCCTCGGCGGCCTCTTCGGTCTCCCAACGATCGACCAACGCCCGGATGGTCATGTCGATCGCGGCATCGTCGATCTGCGGCGCCAGATCGCGCACCAGTTGCTTGGCTGACGCCACCGCACCCGGCGCGCAGGAGAGATAAGGCATCACCTCGCGCTCGACCGCCTCGGCCAGATCATCTGCTGGTACGATGCGCGCCAAGAGGCCCAGATCAATCCCTTCGGCAGCCCCGAACAGCCGCGCCGACATGAACACGCGACGCGCTCGTGCTTCGCCCATTCGCGCCACAACATAAGGCCCGATGGTCGCCGGGATCAGACCCAGCCGGGTTTCGGTTAGCCCCATCTTGATATGATCCGCCCCGATCGCAACATCACAGACGCTCATCAGACCCAGCCCGCCGCCAAAGGCATTGCCCTGCACCGCCCCGATCACTGGTTTGGGCAGCGTATTCAGCGCGCCCAGCATCTCGGCCAACTTGCGCGCCTCGCGAAAACGGGTCTCACTATCCGCCGCCATCTGCGCCTGCATCCAGCCAAGATCGCCACCTGCGCAGAAGGATTTTCCTTGCGCCGCCAGAACGACCACACGCACGGCATCGTCTGCGGACAACTGTGCCGCAGCCTCGGTCAATTCGGCAATCATCTGGGCTGACATGGCGTTGTGCTTGTCCACACGGATCAGCGTCAGAGTTGCCACACCCCTGTCATCGGTGACGATTTCGATCGTCTGATACATCATGCGTCTCCGCCGCGCATGGCCTGCGCCATGTCCGCCGCCTTGCGCAACACATCCATATCAAGCCCGGTTTCATAGCCGAGCCGCTGAAGATGATCCGCCACAGCCTCGGTCGCAACATTGCCGCTTGCACCGGGTGCATAGGGGCAGCCGCCCAGACCACCGACGGCAGCATCAAAGACACGCACGCCCAACGACAGTGAGGCGTCGATATTCGCAAGCGCCCGTCCCGCTGTGTCGTGATAATGCCCGGCCAGCCGCGACACCGGCACATGGTCGCGCACCGCGATCAACATGCGCGCGATACTGTCCGGCGTCGCCTGTCCGATGGTATCGCCCAATGAGATTTCATAGCAGCCGTGCGCAAACAGCGTATCGGCTAGTTCCGCCACCTTGGCAGGGTCCGTCTTGCCATCAAACGGACAATCCGTCACGCAGGAGATATAGGCCCGCACCGGCATGTCCACATGCCGCGCTGCCTCAAGAATCGGTTTGAAACGCTCGATCGTTTCGGCAATCGTCGCGTTCACATTCGCCTTTGAAAACCCTTCGCTGGCAGATGCAAACACCGCAATCTCGTCAGCCCCGGCGGTGCGCGCATCATCATATCCGCGCATGTTCGGCGTCAGCGCCGCATAGCGCACGCCAGGTGCGCGGTTGATCCCTGCCAGCACATCGCCGCTGCCGGCCATCTGCGGAACCCATTTCGGTGAAACAAAACTTGCCATCTCGATGCGCGTAAACCCGGCACCGCTCAGGCAATCGACCAGCGCGATCTTTTCTTCGACTGGTATCTCGCGCTTTTCGTTCTGCAGACCGTCACGCGGTCCAACCTCGAATATCTCAACAGAATCGCTCATCGTCTCTCCCAACGCAGTTTGGCCTGCACGACCCTAGCACCGTATTTTGGCGCGTCGATCAGTCTTCTTCGGGTTCAAGCCGCACAAGCGCGGCACCGGCCTCGACCTGCGCACCCGCTGTCGTCAACACTTCGGCCACGACACCATCGCGCGCGGCGAGCAAAGCGTGTTCCATCTTCATCGCTTCGAGCACTGCAAGCCTGTCGCCTGCGGCAACCGCCTGTCCGACCTCGGCAAACACCGACTTGACCAGTCCGGGCATCGGCGCCTCGATCAGGTTGCCATCCCCTGCTGCGCCCGTCGCCCGTTCAAGCGGGTCAATGATGTCAAAGGCGAGACCATAGGCGTCAAACACCGTGACGACACCGTCGGCGCTCGCTGTTTTGGGCATGGGGTCGCCACCGATCTGCCAGCGTCCGCCGATCTGCTGCGCGATGACCTCGTCCTCGCCCACGGTCCAGGACTGCCGACCCGGCCCGTCCGCCCGCATCTGCAATTCGGTCGGTTCGTCCTGCCACGCCAGCGTGACTGCGCGCACCAAGGGGTCCCACAGGGTAAAACCTGTCGCCCAATCGCCCCCCGTGACATCCAGTGCGACCATCCCCGCCGCCGCCCAGTGGCGTGGATCAGGCTCTGACGCAACGACAAGCGTATCGATATCGCGACCGATCAATCCTGTATCGACGTCACCCGAGGCAAAACCTTTATGCCGGGTCAATGCGCCCAGAAACGCGAGGTTGGTCACTGTCCCCGCCACCTGCGTCTCTGCCAACGCCCGATCAAGCCGGGCCAGCGCAACCGAACGGGTCGGCCCATGAACCGTGACCTTAGAGATCATCGGGTCATACCACGGCGATATCACATCTCCTGACCGCACGCCGCTATCTGCACGACAGCCGTCGGGGAATGACAGATGTGTCAGCGTGCCGGTTGCAGGCAGAAAGCCCTTTGGCACGTCCTCGGCATAAAGCCTCGCCTCAAACGCATGCCCGTTGATCGACAGATCGCCCTGTGCGGCGGGCAATGCCTCGCCTGAGGCGACACGCAATTGCCATTCAACCAGATCGACGCCGGTGATCGCTTCGGTCACGGGGTGTTCGACCTGCAGCCGCGTATTCATTTCCATGAACCAGAACCGATCCGGACGCAGCCCGTCGCTGGCATCGACGATGAACTCGACCGTACCGGCACCTGAGTAACCGATGGTTTCGGCGGCTCGCACACCGGCCTGCCCCATCGCTGCCCGCATGTCTTCAGTCATACCGGGGGCCGGCGCCTCTTCGATCACCTTCTGGTGGCGGCGCTGCAAGGAACAGTCCCGCTCAAACAGATGCACGGCATTTGTGCCGTCACCGAAAATCTGCACCTCGATATGCCGCGGTTTGGCGACGAATTTTTCAACCAATACGGCGTCATTGCCAAACGCGGTTTTCGCTTCGCCCCGTGCGCTGTCCAGCGCGGCGGCGAAATCTGCCGGTTTCTCGACCAGCCGCATGCCTTTGCCGCCACCGCCCGCAACTGCCTTGATCAGCACGGGATAACCGATGGCATCCGCCTCTGTCGCCAGATGATCGGGTTCCTGATTGTTGCCATGATAGCCCGGCACCACCGGCACACCGGCCTCTTCCATCAGCGCCTTGGCCGCGTCTTTCAGACCCATCTTGCGAATTGCGTCGCCCGATGGTCCGATAAATGTCAGCCCGGCCGCCTCGACCTGATCAACAAAATCGGGGTTTTCGGACAAAAAGCCATAGCCCGGGTGAATCGCCTGCGCACCAGTATCATGTGCCGCCTGAATAATCCGCTCGCCCTTCAGATAGCTGTCTGCCGGGGCCGGTCCGCCAATATGCACCGCCATATCGGCCATCTGCACATGTTTGGCACCGGCATCCGCATCCGAATAGACCGCGACACAGCGCACGCCCATCTTTTGTGTGGTTTCCATGATGCGGCAGGCAATTTCGCCGCGATTGGCAATCAGGATCGTGTCAAACATCGTGTTGGCCTTCCTCATTCAGTCGCAGCATTTTCAAACCCGAAATCATGATATCACCTCACATCCGGAACACGCCAAAGCGTGTATCCTCGATCGGTGCATTCAGAGCGGCGGACAGGCTCAATGCCAGCACATCACGCGATTTTCGAGGGTCGATGATGCCGTCGTCCCACAGCCTCGCGCTCGCATAAAGCGGATGGGACTGGTGCTCGAACATCTCGATTGTGGGACGCTTGAACTCTGCCTCTTCCTCGGATGACCATTCACCGCCGCCGCGCTCGATTGCATCGCGTTTGACCGTCGCCAGAACCCCGGCGGCCTGTTCGCCGCCCATCACAGAAATGCGGCTGTTGGGCCATGTCCACAAAAAGCGCGGCTGATAGGCCCGACCGGCCATGCCGTAGTTCCCGGCCCCAAACGAGCCGCCGACCAGCATGGTGATTTTGGGCACATTGGTCGAGGCAACGGCTGTGACCAGCTTGGCCCCGTGACGCGCGATGCCTTCGTTCTCGTATTTCCGCCCGACCATAAAGCCGGTGATGTTCTGCAAAAAGACCAGCGGAATTTTGCGCTGTGAACACAGTTCGACAAAATGCGCGCCTTTCTGGGCGGCCTCTGAAAACAGCACGCCATTATTGGCAATGATCCCAATCGGACAGCCTCTGAGATGGGCAAACCCAGTCACCAAGGTCTCGCCAAAGCGCGGCTTGAATTCATCAAACCGGCTGCCATCGACAAGACGTATGATCACTTCGCGAATATCGTAAGGCGTGCGCAAATCCGCAGGCACGACGCCCAAAAGCTCTTCCGGGTCATAGGCCGGCTCTTCCGGTGTTTCCCATTGGACGGTCGTAGGTTTGCCCCGGTTCAGCGACCCAACGGCACGCCGGGCGAGCGCCAGCGCATGCGCGTCGTCTTCGGCCAGGTAATCCGCCACCCCCGACAGGCGGGTATGTACATCGCCACCGCCCAGGTCCTCGGCGCTGACAACCTCGCCTGTCGCCGCCTTGACCAGTGGTGGACCGGCAAGGAAAATTGTCCCCTGCTCGCGCACGATAATGGTGACATCCGACATCGCAGGCACATAGGCGCCACCAGCGGTGCAGGACCCCATCACCACGGCAATCTGCGGGATACCCTTGCTGCTCATCCGGGCCTGATTGTAAAAGATGCGCCCGAAATGGTCGCGGTCCGGAAACACCTCGTCCTGGTTCGGCAGGTTCGCCCCGCCACTATCGACCAGATAGATACAGGGCAGATGGTTTTCTTCGGCGATTTCCTGAGCGCGCAGGTGTTTCTTGACGGTCATCGGGTAATAGGTGCCGCCCTTTACGGTGGCGTCATTACAGACAACCATGACCTCTTGTCCCTGCACCCGCCCGATCCCGGCTATCACGCCTGCACAGGGGGCTGCACCATCATACATGTCATGTGCCGCCGTTGCGCCGATCTCAAGAAAGGGCGAGCCCGCATCCAGCAGGTTCGCAACCCGTCGGCGCGGCAACATCTTGCCCCGGCTTTCGTGACGGGCACGGGATTTCTCGCCCCCGCCGAGCCGGGCAGCCCCGGTGGCGGTACGGATGGTCTCTAGCGCCTCTAGATGCGCGGCGCGGTTCTGTTTGAAACCGTCCGAAGACGGGAGAGCGCTTGATGTCAGTCTCACTGTTCAGCCTCCTGTTCCGCCGCTGCGCGACGATAATTGTCGAAGCGGGCCACCATCCGGGCGACGGTCAACCGCAATCCATCAGAAAATCAGTTCTTCCTCGGCACGCAGGTGTTGCAAGGTGATGCTCAACGCAAACACAAAGCCTGTCAACGCGTGGCACTCCCATCAGAATTGCCCCTGCGCTTTCCCCTGAGAACCGCGATCCTGCAGGGCGCGACATGGCTTAGCTCATTGTTCCCAGCATCTCGCGGCCCACCAGCATCCGGCGGATTTCGCTGGTGCCCGCGCCGATTTCCATCAGCTTGGCATCGCGAAAAATGCGGCCAACCGGGTTGTCGGACAGGTATCCGGCACCACCCATCGCCTGCACCGCCTGATGCGCCTGAACCATCGCCTGTTCCGAGGCATAGAGACAACAGGCGGCGGCATCCTGACGGGTCACGTCCCCCCGGTCACAGGCCTTGGCGACCTCGTAGACATAGGCACGGGCGCTGTTCATCGCCGTGTACATGTCGGCCATCTTGCCCTGCATCAACTGAAAGCTGCCGATGGGTTTCCCGAATTGTTTGCGCTCGGCCATATACGGCATGATCTCGTCCAGACAGGCCGCCATGATGCCGGTGCCAATCCCGGCCAGAACCACACGTTCATAGTCGAGACCCGACATCAGGACCGCAACACCGCGCCCTTCTTCACCAAGGATGTTTTCGAATGGAACTTCACAGTCTTCAAAGATCAGCTCAGCCGTATTTGACCCACGCATGCCGAGCTTGTCGAAATGCGGACTGGTGCTGAACCCTGTCATGCTCTTTTCAATCAGGAATGCGGTGATCCCTTTGCTGCCCGCTTCGGGGTCAGTCTTGGCGTAGACCACCAGCGTATCCGCATCGGGGCCATTGGTGATCCAGTATTTGGTGCCGTTCAGGACAAAGCGGTCATTGCGCTTTTCCGCGCGCAGCTTCATCGAAACGACGTCGGAACCTGCCCCCGCTTCGGACATCGCCAACGCACCGACATGCTCGCCCGACACCAGCCCCGGCAGGTATTTCTGCCTCTGCTCGTCTGTGCCGTTCAGCTTGATCTGGTTCACACAGAGATTGGAATGCGCACCGTAGGAAAGTGAGACCGACGCGCTGGCCCGAGCGATTTCTTCAACCGCAATGACATGCGCCAGATACGACATCCCGGCACCGCCGAACTCTTCGGGGACGGTAATACCCAGCAAACCCAGTTCACCCATCTCCTTCCAGAGAGGCGCCGGAAATGTGTTGCTGCTGTCGATCTCTGCGGCCAGTGGCTTGACCCGGTCCTGCGCCCAGCGATGCACCATATCCCTAAGTGCATTGACATCCTCACCCAGGTCAAACTGCATTGAAGCGTTGAACATCGCGGTCTCCTCCCGTTTAATGAACAAGTGTTCAATAAACCCTTAGCAGCCAGATCCGAGTCGGTCAACTGCCATGGTCGGTGCAGTCGAGCAGCCCCAACTGGATTGCCGAGACGGCACAGGTTGTCTGTCGAAGCAGCGCTGATTCGCCCACCTCGTCGGGCGTGAGGTTGTATCGGTGCACAGCCCGCCCCGCATAACGCGCGACGCAACCTCAATACCGGCTTCGAGGGTGGGTTATTGCTGGCGAAAGCAAAGTAAAAGACGCTCTGTCATTGGCCATTTTGGGTCACGCTCTTCAAGGACTCAAGCGCCAGACCGAGGCTGATCGGGCCATTCCAATGAGGTCATTCAGTCGATCCGGTCCGCCAAGCGGATCGCTTCAGCCGATCAGGTCCGCAACAATCGCGGGCAAATCCGCAAACTGACGCAACAGCGCTTCTGGCTCCAATGCCGCCATGTCGGCCCCAGACGGCCCGAACGTGACCAGCACTGACGGCACCCCGGCGGCCCGCGCGGTGTTGCGGTCGGTATCGGAATCACCGATCAGTACGCAATGCGCCGGGTCGCCACCGGCCCGCCGTGCCGCTTCGCGCAGCGGTTCGGGGTCGGGCTTGCGTACGGGTAACGTGTCGGCCCCCACCATCGAAGCAAAGGCATCGCGCACCCCAAGTTGGCGGAGCAAAAGTTCCGCCAACGCCTCGGGTTTGTTGGTGCAGATCCCGACTCCATATCCGGCACTCTTCAGCGCCTCGACGGCATCCATCGCACCGGGATACAACACAGTATGGGTGTCGATTGCACCACGATAGGCATCAAGCAGCACGGGATACTGTGCCTCGACAGTCGTCACATCATACAAACCCAACCGCTCCAAGCCGTGGCGCAGCATCATCTTGCCCCCGCGTAGGGCGATCCCGGCATCCTGCCCGGGCACCAGAACATCACCATGGCCCAGTTCCCGAAAACAGGCATTCGCCGCTGCCAGTAAGTCGCCCGACGTGTCGGCCAGCGTTCCATCCAGATCGAAAATCACTGTGCGCATCATCTACCCCGTTTGCCGAACTGGCGGCATTTCGCCCGCCTCTGTTGCATACCGCAACCTTGTTTGATTGCCGCAAGCCTTGCCATGCGGTGCCCAGCGGATAAAACGGTCGGAACAAAAACACAAAGAGAATTCATATGAGTATAGCATTGGTCATTCTGGCCGCGGGCAAGGGAACACGGATGGAATCCGATCTGCCCAAGGTTCTGCACCCGATCGCACAGGTGCCAATGCTTGTGCATGCGATGCGGGCCGGTGCTGCGCTTGAGCCCGACGAGGTGGTGATCGTCGCAGGACACGGTGCCGATCTGGTCACCAAGACGGCACAGGCCGAAAACGAAAACGCCCGGATCGTGCTGCAGACCGAACAACAGGGCACCGCCCACGCCGTTGATCAGGCTCGCGAGGCATTGGCTGATTTCAAGGGCGACGTGGTTGTCCTCTATGGCGATACGCCGTTTGTGCAGCCTGAAACGCTGGAACGGATGGTGGCCGCGCGAACCGATCATGATTTGGTCATTCTGGGGTTTCACGCCGCCGACCCCGGACGCTATGGGCGGTTGGTGACCGAAGGCGAACACCTGCAACGCATCGTTGAATTCAAGGACGCGACCGAGGCAGAGCGCGCAATCACGCTCTGCAACAGCGGGCTTGTCGCGTGTGATGCCAAAACGTTGTTCGATTTGATAGCTGCCGTGGGCAACGACAACGCGGCGGGCGAATACTATCTTACCGATATTGTCGCACTGGCGAACCAGCGGGGCCTGTCCGCGACGGCGGTGACCTGTGAGGAAACCGAAACGCTTGGGGTGAATTCCCGCGCGGAACTGGCTGCGGCAGACGGTGTTTTTCAGGCGCGCGCCCGCGCGGACCTTCTGGCGCTTGGCGTCACTCTGATGGCCCCTGAAACCGTCTATCTCGCGCAGGACACGGTGATCGGCCGCGACACGGTGATCGAACCCAACGTGGTCTTTGGCCCCGGCGTCACGGTGGAATCCGGAGCAACCATCCGCGCGTTTTCACATCTGGAAGGCTGCCATGTCAGCCGAGGTGCCGTGATTGGCCCATATGCCCGCCTGCGCCCCGGCGCCGAACTGGCCGAAGGCGCGCGTGTCGGAAATTTTGTCGAAATCAAGAACGCCCTCATCGACGAAGGCGCCAAGGTCAATCACCTGTCCTATATCGGCGATGCGTCGGTCGGTGCCCGAGCGAATATCGGCGCAGGCACCATCACCTGCAACTATGACGGGGTGATGAAGCACCAGACCAATATTGGAGCCGATGCCTTTATCGGGTCAAACACCATGTTGGTTGCGCCGGTATCCGTCGGCAATCACGCGATGACCGCGACCGGATCGGTGATCACCCGGAATGTCGATGACGAAGCGATGGCAATTTCCCGAACCAAGCAGGAAAACAAGCCGGGACGTGCCCGGAAGCTGTTTGAAATGTTAAAGGCCAAAAAGGCCAGACGCGATAAGGAACGGTAATCATGTGTGGTATTGTAGGGGTTCTGGGCAGCCATGAAGTGGCTCCGATACTGGTTGAGGCGCTCAAGCGACTTGAATATCGCGGCTATGACAGCGCCGGGATCGCCACGCTGAATGACGGGGTTCTGAATCGGCGTCGTGCGGTTGGCAAACTTGTCAATCTCAGCGATCTGCTGGTCCACGAACCGCTGGCTGGCAAGTCCGGCATCGGCCATACCCGCTGGGCCACACATGGTGCGCCCTCGGTCAAGAACGCCCACCCGCATCGCGCCGGGGGCGTTGCCGTGGTTCACAACGGCATCATCGAGAACTATCGCGAATTGCGCGCGGAACTGGCTGATGAGGGCATTCAGTTCACCACGGATACCGATACGGAAACCGTCGCCCTGCTGACAGAACTGTATATATCGCAAGGCAATGATCCAATTGCGGCCGCCTACAAGACACTTGCACGGCTCGAGGGCGCCTTTGCCCTCGCCTTCCTCTTTGACGGCAACGACGATCTCATCATTGCCGCGCGCAAGGGGTCTCCGCTCGCCATCGGGCATGGGGATGGCGAGATGTTCGTGGGCAGCGACGCGATCGCGCTTGCCCCCCTGACCGACCGCATCACCTATCTGGAAGAAGGCGATCGTGCGGTTGTCACCCGCCAGGGCGTCACCATTCATGACGCCAACGGCAAACTCGCCAACCGTGCGATCAAAAAGATCAAACGCGAGAGCGCCAGCGTCGACAAGGCGGGCCACAAGCATTTCATGGCCAAGGAAATCGCCGAACAGCCCGAAGTGATCGGCGACGCCATCCGCCACTACTTGCCCAGTGGCGATGACATGGTTAACCTGCCCGGCGATGGCATTGATTTCACCAAGGTCCAACGGCTTACGATGGTGGCCTGCGGCACAGCCTATTACGCCTGCCTGACCGCGAAGTACTGGTTCGAGCAAATCGCGCGCCTGCCGGTCGAGGTCGATGTCGCGTCGGAATTTCGCTATCGCGAGCCTCCGATCACCGAAGGTACGCTGGCCCTGTTTGTCAGCCAATCCGGCGAAACCGCCGACACGCTGGCCGCGCTGCGCTATTGCCGCGACAAGGCGGACAAGATCGTTTCCGTGATCAATGTCCCCGAAAGCTCGATTGCCCGTGAAAGCGATCTGGCCCTGCCGATCCTCGCAGGAGTAGAGATTGGCGTTGCCTCAACCAAGGCCTTTACCTGTCAGCTTACCGTGCTCCTGATGCTCGCGATCAAGGCGGCAGCGGACCGAGGCGAATTGGATGCCGAAACCGTCGCCGATCACATCGCAGCCTTGCGGGGCTTGCCCGCGATCCTGAACGTGGCGCTGGACCAGAACGACACGATCAAGACCGCCGCCCAACGTCTGAGCGAGGCGCGGGACGTGCTGTTCCTCGGGCGTGGGCAGATGTACCCTCTTGCGCTGGAAGGCGCGCTGAAGCTAAAAGAAATCAGTTATATACACGCCGAAGCTTATGCGTCAGGTGAGCTAAAACACGGTCCCATTGCGCTTATCGACAAGCATATGCCTGTGGTGGTGATGGCGCCGCGTGATAGTTTATTCGACAAGACGGTTTCGAACATGCAGGAAGTCATGGCGCGTCGCGGCAAGGTCATTCTGGTCTCCGATGATCGCGGAATCTCTGAGGCGAGCGATGGTGTCTGGGACACGATCCGAATGCCGCATATTCACACCTCGCTCGCGCCGATCCTCTATGCCGTTCCCGCGCAGTTACTGGCCTATCACACTGCCGTCGCCAAAGGCACCGACGTGGATCAACCACGCAATCTGGCGAAGTCGGTAACGGTGGAATAGATGGCAAAACAGTTTACGAGTCTCGACGCCAAGCATCAGGAATTTATCGCAGAGCAGCATCTTTTCTTTGTCGCGACGGCCGACGAAGGTGGGCGGATAAATCTGTCTCCCAAGGGCGGCGATGCCTTGCGTGTTCTATCACCCACCCGGCTCGTCTGGCGCAATCTAACGGGTTCGGGAAACGAAACCGCAGGGCATCTCGCGCGGGTCAACCGCATGACCGCGATGTGGTGCAGTTTTGAGAAACGCCCGCTGATCCTGCGCGCCTACGGGCAGGCGCGCACCGTTCACCCTCGCGACGAAGATTGGGACGAACTGGACGGCCACTTTCCGCCCCATATCGGTGCAAGACAGGTTTATGACATGAGCATCGAAATGGTTCAGACCTCATGCGGGTATCAGGTGCCTTTCATGGCGTTTGAACGAGATCGCGATACGCTCGACAAGTGGGCTGATGACCGTGGGCCACACGGCATTTCCGCTTATTGGGATGAACGAAACCGCGAGACGATTGACGGTCTGCCCACCGGCATCCTGCCGGAATGAACAGCGACGACCTCTTGATAACTCTTGCGCAACAGGGCGACGCCGCAAAGGCGTCGCAGATGGCGCGTTATCACAAGGCAAACCGCCGGTATCTGGGCGTCGGCAACCCGATCCTGAACGACCTTGCCCGCGATCTGCGGCAGGACCTGTCGCTGGATGCGCGCATTGCACTGGCCCGCGACCTCTGGGCCACCGATGTCCATGAAATCCGCATCCTCGCGGCAAAGCTGTTCACCCAAGCCCGGATTCGCCCGGATGAAGACGTTTGGTCCTTGATTCAGAGTTGGGTGCCCGATTGTGACGCCTGGGCCATCGCCGACCATGTCTGCATGGCGGGGCAAAAACGTCTTGTCGCAGATCCCACGCGACTTGATACAGTCGAGGGTTGGACCCGGTCCGATCATATGTGGACCCGGCGCGCGGCACTTGTGATCACCCTGCCTTGGACAAAGCAGAATCATCCAAAACCCGAGGAGTTGGCCCACCGCGACCGTATATTGGGATGGGCGGCAAGCTATGTCCCCGACCGCAACTGGTTCATCCAAAAGGCTGTCGCATGGTGGCTGCGCGATCTGTCCAAACATGACGCGCCGCGTGTACAGGCCTTTCTCGCGGAACATGGCGACGCGATGAAACCCTTTGCCCGCAAGGAAGCGGGAAAATACCTGCCAAGGCCCTAACCGACTTCGGATTTTACGTTCCGCAAATGCGGAAAGTCACCTTCGGCGATATAGGCATCCTCCTGCGGCGTCGACAGCCGGCCCAAGACGGCATTGCGATGCGGATGGCGCCCGAACCGTTCAATGTTCGCGGAAACGCGGGCGTGCTGCCCTCTGAGCATGTCTCCGGCGACCACGATCGGCTCTGGCAGGCGCGATGCTATGCCATCCACGACGTCATCAAGCAGGCGCATCCTTTCCAGATGACCCGGCCCCTCACAATGCGAGATCGCGATCACAAAAAACGTCTGCCCCCAGGGCTCCAATGCATCAAAATCCCCATTGTCGATGCCCGCCCGTGCCAGCCGCGCCGCTTTGATGTCCTGCGCAAAGGCTGCCGGCGTGTCGCGCCACAAGGATCGGGGAAACTGGTCCAGCGCGATCAGCAAGGCCAACCGCCCGCGCGGTGTGCCCGCCCAATGGTCCAGTGCGCCCGTCGCCGCCGCACGTGTCAGCCCGGCAAAACGCGCAATGATCTCAGCGTCCATACCGCCTTGCATCCGTTCGTCCCAGAACGCCGCGTGGCTCTCGGGCGCATTTTCATGTCCGTTGTCGGGAAACCAGAATTCCAACACCATTTCCGGCGAGTATGTTTCCGTGTCCATGGCGTTCCTCCCCGAATGACGAAACCCTAGCGCGGTAAATTTCACCGGGCAACCGACGCAATCTCAGGGTACCGACCTATATGCCCCTTGCCGCGTCGCAACCGCCGCTTTACCTATAAGGCATGACAGCACCTTTAATTGACCCCTTTGCCCGCGCCATCACCTATCTGCGCGTTTCCGTCACCGACCGGTGCGATTTCCGCTGTGTCTATTGCATGTCCGAGAACATGACCTTTCTGCCCAAGAAAGAGCTTCTGACACTCGAAGAACTCGACCGCATGTGTTCGACATTTGTCGGTCTGGGGGTGGAAAAGCTGCGCATCACGGGCGGTGAGCCGTTGGTCCGCAAAGGTATCATGACATTCTTTGATGCCATGACCCGCCATCTGGACAGCGGCGCACTCAAGGAACTGACCCTCACCTCCAATGGCAGCCAACTTGAGCGTTTTGCCGACGATCTTTACGCCGCTGGCGTGCGCCGGGTGAACATTTCGCTCGACACGCTGGACGAGGGCAAATTCGCCGACATCACCCGCTGGGGCCGCCTGCCCCAGGTCATTCGTGGCATCGACGCCGCACAGCGCGCCGGATTGCGGGTCAAGCTGAACGCCGTCGCGCTTAAGGGGTTCAACGAAGAGGAATTGCCGACCATCACCAAATGGTGTGCTGAACGGGACATGGACCTGACCTGGATTGAAGTCATGCCGATGGGCGATATCGGCAACGAGAACCGCATTGATCAATATTGGTCGCTCAAGGATGTGCGCCGCACTTATGCCGAACATTATACCGTCACTGATCTGGCGGAACGTACGGGCGGACCCGCGCGTTATGTTCGGCTTGAAGAAACCGGGCAAAAGATCGGCTTTATCACGCCGCTCACCCATAACTTCTGCGAAAGCTGCAACCGTGTGCGCCTGACCTGCACAGGGGAACTGTTCATGTGCTTGGGTCAGGAGGACAACGCCGATCTGCGCGCACCGCTGCGCGATCACCCGGACAGTGATGCGCCGCTGCGCGACGCCATCCGCGCCGCCATTTCGCATAAGCCCAAAGGTCACGATTTCGACTATTCTCGCCAGCGACCCGACGGGCAGATGTCACGTCATATGAGCCACACGGGCGGCTGATGACCCGCCCCGTCGCCGCGCCGACGGCTCTGTTTCGCTTTTATCGCGGGGCTGCAAGGGTGCTATCGCCGCTGGCCTATTCGGTTGTTTCGCGCAAGTTGCGCCGTCACGATGTCAGCCCGCGCCGGATGCACGAACGCCTTGGCAACGCCAGCGAGCGTCGCCCCGCCGGACGGCTGATCTGGTTTCACGCGGCAAGCGTCGGGGAAAGCCTGTCGGTCCTGACCCTGATCACCCATATGGGCGACTATCTGACCGACGCCGAGTTCCTGATCACCAGCGGCACCGCCACATCCGCCGCCCTGATCGCGCGCCGCCTGCCCCCGCGCACCCGGCATCAATTTGTGCCCTTGGACGCGCCCGGCCCGGTCACACGATTTTATGACCACTGGCGACCCGACGCGGGCATCTTTGTCGAGAGCGAGCTTTGGCCCGTGATCCTGACCGAAGGCCAAAAACGCGGCGTGCCGCTTGCCCTTCTGAACGCCCGGCTGTCTGAAAAATCGGCCAGAACCTGGCAAAAGGTCCCGGACACCGCCCGCTTCGTTCTGGATCATTTCGCCCTGATGCTGACCCAGAATGCCGAGATCGCCGACCGTCTGCTTTCGATCGGGGCCAATCCCGAACGCGTTGAAGTGGGCAGCAATCTCAAGGCGACCTCGGCCCCCTTGCCGGTCGATCACGACACTCTGGCGCATTTGCAAAGTGCGCTTGGTCGACGGCCCATCTGGGTTGCCAGCTCCACACATCCGGGCGAGGAACAGATCGTTCTGGAGGCCCATCAACACTTGGTGAAAGATCACCCAGATCTTTGCCTGCTGTTGGTTCCACGCCACCCCGAACGCGGCGATGAGGTTGCCGCATTGGTACATGAGGCCGGGTTGCGCATGGCGAGGCGCACCGCACAAGATCCGATCACCGCCGACACACAGGTCTACATGGCGGATACCCTGGGCGAGACCGGGACGTGGTATGCACTTAGTCCGCTGGTGTTTCTGGGTGGCTCGCTCCTCCCCATTGGTGGACACAACCCTTACGAGGTCGCGCAGGCCGGGGCCGCCGTGATGACCGGACCCCATGTCACAAATTTCGCCGAAACCTATGCACCGCTGATCGAAATGGGCGGTGCGGTTGAAGTGGCTGATGCTGCAGAGCTGGCCACTGGAATGAATCTTTGGTTGGACGCGCCCAAGGTTCTGGCCGAGACCCGCGCCGCCGCCGCCGATTTCGTTGCGCAGCAGCAGAATAAACTCGCCGGGCTGGTCGACACACTCTGCACCGCACTCGGGCTCGCGCCTCGTGCCTGATCTGTTCGTAACCAACCTGAATCCGCGCTTTACCGGCGTGTCCGCGACTGCCGCCAACGTCATTCGCCAACAGGCCAAATCCCACGATCTGCGCCTTGTGGGCCATCCGTTGCCCGGTTGCCCCGATCCGATCACGGTGGCAGAGGCTCGTGCGTTGTCACGGACCCCACCCGGAGATCGCCCATTTTCGATCTGGCATGTCCGCCGCAATCCGGAAATGCGCGCGGCGATCTGGGCGCGCGACGTTCTGCGCCTGCCCATCCGGATCGTGTTCACCTCTGCGGCGCAGCGTCGGCATTCGGCTTACCCCCGTTGGCTTATCAGCCGTATGGATGCGGTCATCGCCACGACAGAAACGGCGGCGGACTATGTCCCCCACGTGCGCGCCGTGGTTCCGCATGGCGTCGATACGGATCTGTTCGCTCCGGCGCAGGACCGCGCGTCGGACTGGGCCGCGCTTGGCTTTGGCGGCACCATGGGCATCGCCACGCTCGGCCGCGTCCGCCCGGAAAAAGGCACAGACCAGTTTGTCGCCACCATGCTGCGCCTGTTGCCCCGACTGCCCGGTGCGGTCGCGCTGGTGCTGGGGCGTGCGACACGGGAACATCAGGGGTTTCAACAGGGATTAATGGATCAGATCAGCGCGGCGGGCCTGTCTGACCGGATTCTGTTTCCCGGCGAGATTCCTGCGGCTGAATTGCCCGCGTTGTTGCGCACTCTGTCGCTGGTCGTGCAGCTCCCCCGATACGAAGGTTACGGCATGGTGCCACTCGAAGGCATTGCCAGCGGGGTGCCGTTTGTCGGCAGCGACGCCGGATATTACCGGGCATTCTCCGCACAGGAGCGCGCCGGCGTTATCGTGGATCAGGACGATCCGGATCAGGCCGCCGAGGCCGCACTTGGGATTCTTGCGGACAAGGATCGGCACGACACCATGTCCGTCGCAGCCCGCGACGTGGCAAGCACCGCCTTTAGCGCCGCCGGGGAAGCCAAGGGGATTGAGGCTGTCTATCAAGAACTTTGGCGGGGCAGCTGAGACAAGCCCGCATCAAATACCTGATCCTTAATACGGGTTAACCTGTTTCGCGCGCGAAACAAATTGCTGGAACCCGTTGAAATTGCAGTCCTTGGAAACCTTCCGCTCAGGCGGCCGGCATCCGTTGTTCCACAATCTCGGCCCACCAGCTGCATCCGGCCGGAATCGCCTCGTCAGAGAAATTGTAGTCCGGATGATGCACAGGCGCGGTATCGCCATTGCCAACGAGGATATAGGCGCCGGGGCGCTCTTCAAGCATAAAGGCAAAATCCTCGCCCCCCATGACCAGTGGCGCATCATCGCAGTCGCCCGAGACCTTGCGCGCAACATCGGCGGCAAAGGCGGTCTGTTCGTCATGGTTCACCATCACCGGATAGCCACGATAATAGGTGACATCCGCGCTGCCCCCGAATGTCGCGGCAACGCCGTTGCAGATATCCTTGATCCGTTGCTCCGCGAGGTCACGCATGGCCGCGCTCATCGTGCGCACGGTGCCTTTAAGATGAACTTCTTGCGGGATCACGTTGAACGCCTTTGACGAAGTTTCAAACGAAGTCACCGACACCACGACCTGATCCACAGGATCGGCATTGCGGCTGGCAATGGTCTGCAAGGTCATCACGACCTGCGACGCCATCACCGTGGTATCAATGGTTTCCTGCGGTTTGGCCGCGTGACCGCCGCGCCCTTTCAGCGTGATGTCAAACTGGTCGGTCGCCGCAAAGAACGCACCGGGGCGAATGGCAAAGCTGCCGACCGGCCGGCCCGGCCAGTTGTGCATCCCGTAAACCTCTTGAATGCCCCACCGTTCCATCATGCCGTCTTCGCACATTTCACGACCGCCGCCGCCGCCTTCTTCGGCGGGCTGAAAGATCACGACGACCGTGCCGTCGAAATTTCGAGTCTCTGACAGGTACTTGGTCGCGCCCAGCAGCATCGCGGTGTGCCCGTCATGTCCGCAGGCGTGCATCGCACCATCGGTCTTGCTGGCATAATCGAGCCCGGTTGTCTCGTGGATAGGCAGTGCATCCATGTCGGCGCGCAGCCCGATCACCTTACCCTGACTGTCGGATTTGCCCTTGATCACACCCAAAACCCCGGTGCGCCCGATGCCGGTCACCACTTCGTCACACCCAAATGCCTTGAGCTTTTCGGCGACAAGCGCGCTGGTGCGATGCGTTTCGAACAGGATTTCCGGGTTCTCGTGGATATCGCGGCGCCAGGTGGTGATTTCATCCTGCAATTCTGCAAAGCGATTCTTGACGGGCATGGTGGTATCTCCTGATTCTTGCAAAATGTGTGGATGCTGTTGTGTAGGTTCTACGCCTCTGGCATCCGCCGCTCAACCAGTTCAGCAAGGCAGAGACAGCCCGTCGGCGTGTTTTCGTCAATGCAGGTGTCGCGCCGTACAGCGGACCATGGCAAAGCCCTCTACCCCTCCTATAACCGGGAGAGCAGCCGACCCATGAAATCAACGCCCGCATTGAACTGGGCGATCTCTATGAATTCGTTGGGCTGGTGTGCCTGCTCAATGTCGCCGGGTCCGCAGACCACAGCGGAATAGCCTGCGTCCTGAAACTGCCCGGCTTCGGTCCCATAGCTGACCACATGCGCGGCATTATCACCTGTGATTGCCCGCACCATCGCCTCGGCCTCGCCATCTTCTTCGGGGCGCAGGCCCGGAACGTCAAACAAAGGCTCAAGATCAATGCCGGTTTCCGGGCGGACACTCTGCATGCGCGCCTCGACCTCGCGCACATGATCGACAAATCGCTGTTTCCACGCCTCTGAATCCTCACCCGGTACCACCCGCGTTTCAAAATCAAGCCGACAATCCTTGGCGGTAATGTTGCGCGCCGTTCCGCCCTGGATATTGCCGACATGAAGTGTGGTGAAGGGTGGCACGAACATCGCCGCCACGGGGGTCGGCTCGGCCGTCTGTATCTCGGCATTGGTGGCGTTGACCCATTCCAATATCCGCCCCGCCTCGAGAATTGCGCTGACACCGGACGGCAAGAGCGAGCTATGCACCTCAAACCCACGAACATGCACGGAATACCCCTGCCCGCCCTTGTGACCGGTTACCGCTTTCATCATCGAAGGCTCGCCCACGATGACGGCGCTACCCTTGGGCAGAACAGGCTGCATCGCTTCGATCATCGGCGGCGCACCTGTGCACCCGATCTCTTCATCAAAGCTGAGCGCCAGTTGCAGCGGCCGTTTCAAGCCGCGCGCTTGTGCCTCGACCATCGCCCAGATGGCAATGGCGTCAAACCCTTTCATGTCGCAGGTGCCGCGCCCGTAATAACGCCCGTCTTTCTCGACCACAGTGAACGGATCAGTGTCCCAGGGCTGGCCATCGACGGGGACAACATCGGTGTGCCCTGAGAGAACCACCGCGCCTTCCTCCCACGGCCCGACGTGAGCAAAGAGCGCGGCCTTGGGCTGATCCGGGTGATAATAGCGGTGCGCGGTGATGCCGTGACTGTTCAGGTAGTCCTCCACCCAATCAATCAGCGGCAGGTTGGTATCACGGCTGACAGTTGGAAAGCTGATGAGCTTTGTCATCAGTTCGAGCGGTGAAAGGCGTTTAGGCATCAGGTCCTCTTAATCGGTCAATGGCCGGGGTGGTCACGATTGCACGGCTTCTCCGAAGAACACCAATGTGCAGTCTTCGTCCGCGACATGGAACTCTCGCTGGCCATACTCTTGATTAAATGGCGCGCGCACGCGACCGGAGGGCAAGGTATCCAGCTTTGGGCGGAGCTGTTCGTAAAAAGCATCGATGCCGGCGACATCAATGTAGAAGGACCCTTCCCGCTCGGGGCTGTGCAGATCAATCGACGCGTCCACTTCTACAAGACGGATCGCCACGGAATCCCAACGCAGGAACGCGTAGTTCTCGGCCTGAAACCCAACGGTAAATCCCAGCATATCCCGGTAGAACTCTATTTGTGTCTGCGGTGACGTACACGGCACAAACGGGGTAATCTGGTTTAGCCGGGGTTCCATCAATATCCGCTGTCGGTGGTCAGCACGTAATGCCCCGGCTCGACCTCGTCATAGACCGAGGGGGCGGGTTGATAGTCGACACCGTGAATCGGCGAGGGGATCGGTTTGAAATTGAGATCCTTTTCCGACTTGCGACGGCGCGGATCGGCAATCGGGACCGCCTTCATCAAGGCCTGCGTATAAGGGTGTTGCGGGTTCTCGAACACCCGGGCGCGAGGGCCCATTTCGACGATCCGTCCCAAGTACATCACACCGACCTGATGGCTGACACGTTCGACCACCGCCATGTCGTGACTGATGAATAGAAAGGACAGCCCCAATTCGGATTGCAGTTCCATCATCAGGTTCAAAACCTGCGCCTGCACTGACACATCCAGCGCGCTGACGGCCTCATCCGCGATGATCAGCTTGGGGTTCAAGGCAAGTGCGCGCGCGATGGCCACGCGCTGACGCTGACCACCGGAAAGTTCGTGGGGATAGCGGCGCATGAAGCTGCGCGGCAGTTCCACCCGCTCAAACAGCATCGCCACCCGGTCGCGTATCGTCGCCGCCGAGTTGGTGCCATAGTTGCGCAGCGGTTCGGCAACCTGATCCACCAACTGCATCTGCGGATTCAGCGACGCAAACGGATCCTGAAAGATCATCTGCATATCCAGCCGGGCTTCGCGCAGGCCACGCCCGTCCAGTTTGACAATGTCGACCCCATCCAGATTGATCTCACCCGACATTGGCTCGACGAGACGCAGGATCGACCGACCGGCGGTGGATTTGCCACAACCTGATTCCCCAACAAGGCTGAGGGTCTGGCCACGATTGATGGTAAAGGACACATCCTCGACCGCGTGAACATTGGCGACCGTGCGCCTGAAAAAGCCTCCCTTAACCGGAAAGCGCGTGGTCATGTTGCGCACGGTGAGCAGCACTTCGTCAGTGCCCAGGATCGGTTCAATCTTTTGCCCTTCGACGCCGAGCAGCTTCATCGGTTCCGGCGCGACCTTGCCTCGCATCTCGCCCAGCTTGGGCACAGCGGCCAGCAACGCCTTGGTGTAATCGTGTTGTGGAGCCTCGAAAATTTCCTCGACGGTGCCTTCCTCGACCTTGTGACCCCGGAACATGACCACGACCCGGTCGGCCATCTGAGCGACCACGGCCATGTCATGAGTGATGAACATCACGGCAGTGCCGGTCTCGCGTTTCAGCCGATCCATCAACGCCAGAATTTCCGCTTGAATCGTCACATCCAGCGCGGTTGTCGGTTCATCCGCGATCAACAGGCGGGGTTCGCAGGCCATCGCCATGGCAATCACAACCCGTTGGCGCATGCCACCGGACAATTCATGCGGATATTGCTTCAGACGTCGTTCGGGTTCAGGAATGCGCACCTCGCGCAACAGCACAAGTGCACGTTTCTCGGCCTCGGCTTTTGACAGGCCCTTGTGGACCCGCAGACCTTCGGTCAGTTGCCGCCCGACTGTGAACACCGGGTTCAGGGCGGTCATCGGCTCTTGAAAGATCATCCCGATTTCATTGCCGCGAATCTGGCGCATCAGGTCCTGATCGGCCTGCACCACGTCCAGTTCCTGCCCGTCGCGGCGATCAAATATCAACCGGCCCGCGCCGATTTCGCCACCGCCGAATTCGACAAGGCGCATCAGCGACAGCGATGTTACAGACTTGCCGGAACCGGACTCACCGACAATGCAGACGGTCTCGCCCGGGTTGACATCGAACGACACATCCTCGACCCCGACCACCGGTCCGTCCTTGGTCTGGAACTCGACTTTGAGCCCTCTGATCTGTGCAATCGGTTGGTCCAGCACGGGCATCCCTCAGTCATTACAAGCACAAACGCTACGGCGCAAAAGCCATCACTGTCAAACCCCGAGGTTGAATTTCGCCACGGCAACTCTTGCATTTTTCAGAAACTCTGTTTCGATGAGCAGATAAGTGTTGCGAGGGATGTCGCACCAACAAGGCTGTTTCGTAACCCGTCACCCGTGTCACCTGCGTATCCCTAGGCAACCAAAAGCAATGCTCGCAGAACCATGCGGCAAGACAAGACGCGCAAGTGTCCAACAAGGAGTAAGAGATGACAATCAGAGCCCTATTGCTCGGCGCGATCGCAGGGACGGCATTTGCCCCCGCAGCGATGGCCGAACGCGGATCGGACGGCGAGGTAAAGGTGATCTACTGGCAAGCGCCGTCGATCATGACCCCTTACCTCTCAGGCGGCACCAAAGATCTGGAAGCCGCTTCGCTGGTGATCGAACCTCTCGCCCGATATGACCAAGACGGCAACATGGTCGCGTGGTTGGCGCAGGATGTGCCGACGGTTGCCAACGGCGGCGTCAGCGAAGACCTCAAGTCGATCACATGGAAGCTCAAGGACGGTCTGTTGTGGTCGGACGGCACCCCGGTCACATCTGAAGATGTGAAATTCACTTGGGAATACTGTACTGCCGAGGGCGGTGGCTGTGCCCAGTCCGAAAAATTTGGCGATGTGACGTCGATTGATACCCCCGACGAACAGACGGTCGTGGTGCATTTCGGAGTGGCCAAGCCTTTCCCCTATGGCCCGTTCGTCGGCGCGCAGGCCCCGATCATCCAAAAGGCGCAGTTTCAGGACTGCCTTGGCCCCAAGGCTCCGGAATGCACCGAGGCCAACTTTAACCCAATCGGAACCGGCCCGTTCACAGTGACCGAATTCCGCCCCAATGACGTTGTCACGCTGGCTGCCAACGAAAATTATCGTGACCCGGACAAACCAGCGTTTGCGACAATGACCCTGAAGGGGGGCGGTGATGCCGCGGCTGCGGGTCGTGCGGTCATGGAAACAGGTGAATATGACTATGCCTGGAACCTGCAACTGGCACCGGATGTTCTCAAGCGGATGGAAGAGGCTGGCAAAGGGTCGAACATCGTCGATTTCGGCACACAGGTTGAACGCATCCACGTGAACCTGACCGATGTGAACCCCGATCTCGGTGATGAGCGTGGCACAGCAAAGCATCCGCATCCGTTCCTGACCGACAAAGCTGTGCGGCAAGCCTTGTCGATGGCCATCGACAACGCCCTGCTGACCGAGATCGGCTATGGTGATTTTGGCAAGCTGACCTGCAACGTACTGCCTGCCCCTGCGATCTATGCCTCGACAGCCAATGACGGATGCTTGGTGCAGGACATCGAGGGTGCCAACAAGCTGTTGGATGATGCAGGGTGGGTTCCCGGTGCCGATGGCATCAGGGCCAAGGACGGTGTACGTCTGTCGGTTCTGTTCCAGACCTCGGTCAACGCCGTGCGTCAGGATTATCAGGCGCTGATCAAGGACTGGTGGTCGCAGATCGGTGTCGAAACAGAGTTGCGCAGCATCGATGCATCGGTGTTCTTCGGATCTGATCCCGGCTCTCCGGATACCTTCCAGAAGTTCTTTGCCGATATCGAGATGTTCACTAACAACTTTGATGGCACCGATCCCGAAGCTTATATGGCCAACTGGATCTGCGATGAATTTCCCCGCCCCGAGACCCAGTGGCAGGGCAACAACATGATGCGTTTCTGCTCGGAAGAGTATGACGCCCTAGTTGCCGAGATGTCCGTGACCGGCGATCTGAACGAGCGCGCGCGCCTCGCCAAGGAGCTGAACGACATCCTGATGCAAGAGTATGTGATGATCCCGCTGACCCACCGGGGTCGCAATTCAGCACACTCCAACTCGCTCGGTGGTGTTGTCATGAACGTGTGGGATTCCGAATTGTGGAATGTCGCCGACTGGCACCGCAAGCAAGGTTCGTAAGGCTTTGGTAGGAATCGCCGCGCTCCGGACTGGCTCCGGGGCGCGGCACGGTCGCACAAAGAACAAGCTGCAAAGGCCAAATGAATGCTGACCTTTACGATCCGACGTTTGGTTCTTGCAGTCCCGACGCTCCTTTTCATCAGCCTGATCATCTTTCTTTTGCTTGAACTGGCACCGGGCGATCCGATGTCACAGGTGCCGCTGACAGTCCCAGCGGAAGTGAAGGAAGAGATGCGCAAGGCGCTTGGACTGGGAGAGCCCATTCCGATCCGGTTCTGGAAATGGATCGTTCAGTTCTTCTGGATCGAACCGCAGGTCCTGATCGACAACATATTCGGCACCCATTTTGCGGACGGGAAACTGCGTATCCTGAGCTGGCAGACCCGCTCTCCGGTCATGGATATCGTCGCGCAGCGCATTCCCCAGACGCTCTGGGTCGTGGGTACTGCTTATATCGTGGGCATCCTGATCGCCCTGCCGATCGGCATCTATTCGGCCTACCGGCAATATTCGTGGTTCGATCAGACCGGGACATTCGTTTCGATGATTGGCTTTTCCGTGCCGCCGTTCTTTTCCGGTGTGCTCGTGATCGTGATCTTTTCCGTCCACCTCGGTTGGTTTCCGTCGATCTATGACACCACCCACAGGGTCACTGACTGGGACAGCTTTGTCGTACAGCTCAGGCAGATGATCATGCCCGTCATGGTTCTGGCCTTGCAGATCACCGCCCAGATCAGCCGCTTTATGCGCGCCTCGATGCTGGACAATCTGAACCAGGATTATGTACGCACGGCCCGCGCCAAGGGGATCAACGAATATTACGTCGTCATGGTGCATGTGCTGCGCAACTCGATGATCCCGGTGGTGACAGTGATCGCCCTTGGCGTTCCGGCGATCTTTGGCGGCGCGATCATCACCGAACAGGTGTTCAAGGTGAACGGCATTGGCCAATTGTTGATCGGGGCAATTCAGGCGAACGATCTGCCGATGGTGCAGACACTGGCCTTTATCTTTGCCGTTCTGATTGTCCTGTTCAACCTGATTGCAGACGTTCTTTACGGCATTCTTGACCCGAGGATCCGCTATGACTGAATCGCGTCACGACAAGTCTACTGATCCGATGGACGAAGTGGCGTCCTTGGCCGCCCATGATCCCGCGGCAGCCGTCGCCAGCGGACCGATCCCGGATCGCCCGCCCCGCAGCCAATGGCTGGATGTCTGGGATCAGTTCAAGACCCACAAGGGCGCGCTGTGGGGCGGTATTTTGTTCCTGCTGATTATCCTCACC
Source organism: Sedimentitalea sp. (assembly GCF_039973035.1). Taxonomy (NCBI): domain Bacteria; kingdom Pseudomonadati; phylum Pseudomonadota; class Alphaproteobacteria; order Rhodobacterales; family Paracoccaceae; genus Sedimentitalea; species Sedimentitalea sp. Next base: position 70,633 of record NZ_JBDWLR010000042.1, on the reverse strand, counting down.
GTCTATCTTGGGCCGTACATCTGGACCATCGAACCAACCCAGATCGACATTCGCGCCCGCAATCAGGGTCCAAGCCTGGGGCATCCTTTTGGCACCGATCAGCTTGGACGGGATATTCTGTCACGGATGATGTCAGGGGGGCAAACCTCGGTCTCCGTCGGTATGACCGCGATGCTGCTGGCGCTGTTCCTTGGCTCGTTTGTCGGCGTCATTGCCGGCTATTTTCGCAAACTGGACGGCCCGCTCATGCGGCTGACCGACTTGTTTCTTGCCCTGCCCTTGCTGCCGCTCCTTCTGGTGATGATGCTGCTCTTTCGCGAACCACTAAGTGCCGCGTTTGGGCCGGAACAAGGCATTTTCATTCTGATCGTCTGTGCCATCGGCATCACCAGCTGGATGCCCACCGCCCGTATCGTGCGCGGCGATGTGCTGGCCTTAAAAGAGCGAGAGTTCGTATTGGCCGCCCGCAGTATCGGCACCACCAATACCAAGATGATCACGCGCCACATTCTGCCCAACGTGCTCAGCCCGATCATGGTGTCGGCAACGCTCGGGATCGCCACGGCGATCATCACCGAAAGCAGCCTGTCGTTTCTCGGGTTGGGGTTTCCCCCAGATTTCCCAACATGGGGGCGGCTGTTGTTTGATGGCACCGACTATCTGCAGGACTATCCCGAACGGGTGATCTGGCCGGGCGTTGCGATTTCGTTGACCGTGCTCAGCGTCAACTATCTGGGTGACGGGCTGCGCGACGCATTGGACCCGCGCATTCGCGGCAGATAGTGTATAACGGCGATTTCAGAAGAGACCGCGCACCCCTTCGATCGCAGCGACGATGCCAGCAACAAGCGTTGTCGCCGACAACGCGCGGGCGATCAGGTTCTCATATTGCAGCCACCAAGGCTTGAGCGTGTCAGACACTTTGGCGTGCAGTTCATTCAACATCTGCAATGCGCGAAATCGTTCATCCGCGCTCTCCGCCTCGGCGTATTCCTTGGCCAGCGCCACCATCGTCACTGTCAGCATATCCTCTGCCGCGCGCCCGGCAATTTCGCGGTAAGCGTCGATCCGCAGACAGATCGTTTCGGCCAGACGATCACGGGCGTCGGGTGCGTTGATCAGTTCCAGTGCGCGGTATGGCAGCGCGACCTCGGCACGGGCACTGCTTGCCCTCAACAGCCGAGCAACGAAAAAGCTGCTGCCAACCAGAAGAATACCGCCACACAACAGCGCGAGATTCCATGGATTCATCAGCGTTGGAGACCGCCCTTGCGCAGGGGCCACCGAGTCTACGTTTGAATTAGATTGACCGATATATCCCAAGGCCCAGGCAACCAGCACCCCAAGCGCACTAAGAATGACGAGCATCGCGAAGCCCACTCCTAAGCCGCCGGATTTGGTCGCGGCTCTGGGACGCGGCAAGGCCGCAGGTCTGGCAGGTTCCGCTTGCGGCGGAAACTCGGCAAAGGGATCATCCGCAGGGTGCGCAGCAACGTCATCTGATCCGGGCCTCCCGTCTGATCCAGAGACTTCGCCCTGCTCAACCGGCAGAGCAAACGCATCTGCCCCAACATCTTCGACGACGCCAGGTTCATTGTCAGAGGCCTTCGATACAAGCAGGCTGTCGATCCATTTGATGGCCTTTTGCGCATCCGGCCGCCCCAGCGGGTCCGGGGCAAGCAATGACGCCAGAAAGGGCCGTACCGATTGAGGTGCGGCCGCCAGATTGGGCGGCGCGCCAAGAGACCGGGAAAGGTCCATCACGCTTTGGGCTGATTGCAGTGGCGCGCCCGTGAGCGCCTCGTAGAGAACGGTCCCAACGGCCCAGATATCAACCGAAGCACTTTGCGGCGCAGCGACGATCTGCTCGGGCGACATATAGCGCAATTTGCCTGCGAAATCACCGGCCAGCGTCGTTTTGCCAATTCCGCTGTCTTCGGTCAGCATACCAACCGCATCAAAGTCGATCAGAACGGCCCCGTAGGCAGACAGGATTATGTTTTCAGGGCTGACGTCGCGGTGAACCATTCCCTTTTGATGCAACACCATCAGCCCGCTGAAGAGGTCTCGCGTATGCCTCAAAGCCTGGGCAACCGGTATCGGGCCCTGCGCAATCCGCTCGCGCAGCGACGGTCCCGGAACGTATTCGTGGACAATGACAAAACGGCCGTCCGCTTGCGCGCTGAAATGCAAGAGCCGTTGCAGATGTGGGCTGACGAGTGTTGCGGCCTGTTCCCATCGCCGCGCTGCCGCACCGGGATTGGCGACATCGTCGCGTCTGATCTTTAGAACGCACTTCTGTCCGGATACCGCATTTCGCGCCCGCCATGTCTCGCCCAAACGGCTCTCGGCAAGCAAGTGCCAATCTGAATAGCTGTGGCTTTCTTCGATCTCTGGCGCTTTCACCTGTCCTGCATCCATATAGGGGACTCATGTCGCGAACCCCTACCCTGCCAAGACAAGCCGTAAATGTCACTCCATCTTGCGTCGGATGCGCCTGACCATCCAAAAGACCAGCGCGATCACCGGCAGGGTTACCATCGCGGTCAGCATGCCTTTGCTGAGGCCGGTGGCCTCGGTCAGCGGATAGAGCAGGTAACCGGCGAGCGACACGGCATAGTAACTGATAGCCACGACCGACAGCCCTTCGACCGTGTGTTGCAAACGCAGTTGCAGATCCGCGCGGCGATCCATGCTCTCAAGCAATGCCTGGTTCTGCGCGCTGCGCTCAACATCAACGCGGGTTCGCAGCAGATCACCGGCGCGGATGGCCCGGTCCGCAAGCGCCTGAAGCCGGGTTTCCGTCGATTTGACCGTGCGCATCGCAGGCGCATAGCGGCGCATCATGAACTCGCCAAAGGTTTGCCGCCCCTGATACCGGGTTTCGCGCAGTACCCGGATGCGTTGATTGACGAGCGCCTCATAGGCCTCGGTTGCGCCAAATCGGAACGACGAACTGGCCGCCAGTGTTTCAAGTTGTGACGAGATCGACAGCAGGTCGGGCAAAATGACGTCTGGCGGTGTGGTCCCCTGCGTCATCTCAAGCATCAGTGCCGCGAGGTTATTGTCCAGATCCGCGATCTGGCCGGACATCTCTCTGGACCGCGAAAAGCCCAGCATCGACATGGATTTATAGGTTTCGATCTCGCATATGCGCTGTACGAGACGCCCGATGCGCGCCTCGACCGTCTGCGGCCCGACAAACACGGCAAAGCGCAGATGCCCGGCGGGATCGATGCGAAAATCACCTGACATGATCGCAGAGTCATCCAGCACATTCGCGATGGCCGTGCTTTCCGGCACGAACCAGTCCGACAGCTTTCGGGCGATGTCCTCATCCGTGGGGCGCGGCTCGACCCTGATCATTGCCGAGGTGATCCTCTGCCCTGGTGCAGTCTCCAGCCAGTCTTCGGGGAATACCTCAAAATCAGCGGGATCAAATGGGCGGTGTGACACACCATAGCGATAGGCCGTATAGCTCACAAATTCCGTGTGCTGCTCCCATTTCAGCACATGCTGCCCAATCCGGTTGGTGTAATGCGTGGCACCGGGCTGCGGATGGGGCGCACCATAGCGATCCAGCAACGCTGTCAGGTGAGCAAGATCCGCCCCCCGGTCGCGGCTGACGGCTTCGGTTGGCTGCTTGATCGCCATGAACACGACACTGCTGCTGGGCCCGATTTCGGGAAACGGGCGCGCGTGCAGTTCATTGGCCAGTCGATAGCGCAGCGGATGATCTTCAATGGGCGGCATTGGAACGTCCTGTCAGCGCGATACCGAAAACGACGCGCGACTCGCCTAAACCATACAAATTCAAACGGTTAAAGGAATACATTTGTATACTTCGATGGTTCACGGGCGGGTGCGTGAATATTGAGCGTTTCCGCCTGCCTCGCAAAAACTATGGATTCTTCGGATACTCTGCTAACCTCCCGCTATTTTAAATCGTGTGTTTGGGGATAGAAATGGCAATTTTTGAGGGGACCGGACAAGGTAATATTCTGGTCGGTGCCGACACGGATGACATTCTGATCGGTCGCGCCGGGAATGACCGGCTGATCGGTGGACTGGGGGCCGACAGTCTGTTGGGCGGCACCGGACGCGACTTTGCGAAGTACCTCGGCATCAACGCGCAAACCATGATCATCGCCGATCTCTTGGCAGGCATCGGTACGGGCGAAGACGCCGAGGGAGACACCTATGATTCAATTGAAGGCTTGATCGGCTCGATCTTTGGCGATCGTCTGATCGGCGATAATCTGGACAACCGGCTTTTGGGTCGCGAAGGCGATGACGAGATTTTCGGCAATGACGGCGACGACCAAATCTCTGGTGGCCGCGGCGCGGACACGCTGTCCGGAGGAGACGGCGACGATTGGCTTTTGTACCGGCAATCAGACTCAGGCGTCACCGTGGATTTGGGCGCCGGTCTCGCCGCAAACGGTCATGCGCAGGGCGATATCATTTCCGGATTTGAGAATCTTTTCGGTTCGGATCATGCAGATGTTCTGACCGGCACATCGCAAGACAACATTCTTCGCGGAGGACGTGGCGATGATACCTTGCAGGGTGGTGATGGCGACGACCGACTGATCGGCGGACCGGGTGGCGATATTATGGATGGAGGTGCCGGATTTGATACCGTTTCCTACGCCGGTGAGACTGACAATGTCTCGGTCAATACGCGCAATGGACAGATGTTGAGTGCCGCGCGCGGCGACACGCTTATTTCCATCGAGGGGCTTGTTGGGACCGATCTGGGTGACAGCCTGATTTTGGGCGACGGGCCGAGCCGCATTGTCGGAAGGGGCGGCAACGACTTTCTCGATGGCGGCAATGGCAATGACAAACTGATCGGTGGTGCTGGTCGTGACTTTATCCACGGTGGTCCGGGCATTGACACCGCGATTTATCGCAGCTCTCCCGCCGCGGTACAAATTTCCTTGGAAAACATGACCTACCGAGGCGGCGATGCTGAGGGCGATACCCTCAGCTGGATCCACAATATCGATGGGTCGCAGTTCGACGACGTGATCGAGGGCAATCTGCTGTCGAACCGCTTGCGCGGTCTTGATGGTGATGACTTGTTGATGGGACGCGCCGGATCCGACAAGCTCGTGGGTGGGGCCGGAGCAGACACCCTGAGTGGCGGCGAAGGCGACGATACCTTTAGCTTTGTAAAACTGGAGGATCATGTCGGGCAAACACAAGACGCCGCTGACCCGCTTGTCGCCTATTCAGGAAGTGATGCCGACACGATTACTGATTTTGTGTCAGGGACGGATGTGCTGCAGTTCAAAGTTGCGGCCTTCTCCGGCTCGGTCGTCAACACCGACGATATTGCCGATCTGGGCCTGAACACCGCAAATGCATCGGGTTTTGCCTATACCGGATCAGAGCTGTTCTATGTTCACTATGCGAGCGTGGAAGACTTTGATGCAGGAACGGCGACCGTCCATCACATGACCTCGCTCGACAATATCGCAGATCTGGCGATCACCGATTTCGAATTCGTCTGACCACACAGCGCGTCTGAAATGAAAAAGCCCCCACCGGTAAACCGGCAGGGGCTTTGTCAACGTCGCGGTTAGTCCGATTACTCGATCATCGGCAAAAGCTTGTCCAAACTCGCCTTGGCATCGCCATAGAACATGCGCGTGTTCTCTTTGAAGAACAGCGGGTTCTCTATACCGGAATAGCCTGTGCCCTGCCCGCGCTTGGAGACAAAGACCTGCTTGGCCTTCCAGCATTCCAGAACCGGCATCCCGGCGATGGGGCTGTTGGGATCTTCCTGTGCGGCGGGGTTAACGATGTCGTTGGACCCGATCACGATGGCGACGTCCGTATCGGGGAAGTCATCGTTGATCTCGTCCATTTCCAGCACGATGTCATAAGGCACTTTGGCCTCAGCCAGCAGCACGTTCATGTGTCCGGGCAGACGACCGGCAACCGGATGGATCGCGAAACGTACGTTCTTGCCCTTGGCACGCAGTTTGCGCACCAACTCGCTGACCGATTGCTGCGCCTGAGCCACCGCCATCCCGTATCCCGGAATGATGATGACACTATCCGCATCGTTCAGAGCAGCGGCAACACCGTCTGCCTCGATGGCAACCTGTTCGCCTTCGACTTCCATCTGCGGGCCCGACGTGCCGCCAAATCCGCCCAGAATCACGCTGACAAAGTGACGGTTCATCGCCTTGCACATGATGTAGGACAGAATCGCACCGGACGAGCCGACCAACGCGCCAACCACGATCAGAAGATCGTTGCCCAGCGAGAAACCAATCGCAGCCGCCGCCCAGCCCGAATAGCTGTTCAGCATCGAGACAACCACCGGCATGTCGGCACCGCCGATGCCCATGATCAGGTGATATCCGATGAATAATGCCGCCAAGGTCATCAATGCCAGCGGCAGGAAACCACCGGTGTTGAAATACCAGATCAGGCAGATCAGCGACAGCGCCGCAGCACCGGCATTGAGCGCGTGGCCACCCGGCAGTTTTGTCGCCGTCGTGTTCACCTTGCCCGCCAGCTTGCCATAGGCAATGACCGACCCGGTAAAGGTAATCGCACCAATAAAGATGCCGAGGAACAGTTCGACCCGCAGGATAGAGATTTCCACCCCGGATTTGTGGGCGAGCAGCGCCGCAAACCCTTCAAGCGCCTCGCGTTCGTCGTGGCCCATCGCCATGACGTTGCCCAGTTCGATATGCGCGTTCAGGCCGACAAAGACCGCCGCCAGACCGACCAGCGAGTGCATCGCCGCCACAAGCTGTGGCATCTCGGTCATCTGGACCCGCTGCGCGACCACATAGCCGATTGTACCACCGCCCGCGATCAACAGGAGTGACAACAGCCACAGACCCGAACCGGGCCCGATCAGCGTGGCCACGACGGCCAGTGCCATACCCACGATGCCATACCAGACAGCGCGCTTGGCGCTTTCCTGACCGGACAGACCGCCAAGCGACAGGATGAAGAGAACAGCCGCGACCACATAGGCCGCCGTTGTGAATCCGAATTCCATTACCCGGCCTCCTTAGGATTTCTGGAACATGGCAAGCATGCGCCGCGTGACGAGGAAACCGCCGAAAATGTTGATCCCGGCCATGAAAATCGACAGCGCTGCCAGTAGGATCACCAGGAAGCTACCAGAGCCGATTTGCATCAATGCGCCCAGAATGATGATCGAGCTGATCGCGTTGGTTACCGCCATCAACGGAGTGTGCAGCGAGTGGCTGACGTTCCAGATCACCTGGAAGCCGACAAAGACCGCCAGAACAAAGACAATGAAATGCTGCATGAAGCTGGCCGGAGCAACCAGACCAACCGCCAGCAGAACCACAGCGCCCACTGCGAGCAAGGTTACTTGCTGCTTGGTCTGCGCCTTGAACTCGGCCACTTCTGCGGCGCGTTTCTCTTCGGGCGTCAGTTCCTTGGGCTTTTCCTTGGGCTTCGCCGCAATGGCCTGCACCTTTGGCGGCGGAGGCGGGAATGTAACCTCTTTTGCATGGGTGATGGTCGAGCCACGGATGACATCGTCTTCCATGTCATGATTGATCACCCCGTCCTTTTCAGGCGTGAGGTCAGTCATCATGTGACGGATGTTGTTGGCATAGAGCGTCGAACTCTGAGCCGCCATGCGCGACGGGAAATCGGTATAACCGATAATCGTAACCCCATTGTCGGTCACGATTTTCTCGTCCATCACAGTCAGCTCGCAGTTGCCGCCACGCTCGGCCGCAAGGTCGACGATCACGCTGCCCGGCTTCATCGCCTCGACCATGTCCTTGGTCCACAACACGGGTGCCGGCCGGTTCGGGATCAGGGCCGTGGTGATGACAATGTCCATGTCCGGCGCGATTTCGCGGAATTTCTCAAGCTGCTTGGCCTGAAACTCCGGGCTCGACGGAGGTGCATAACCACCGGTCGCCGCACCATCGGGAAGCTCTGATTCCTCGAATTCAAGAAAGACGAACTCCGCACCCATGGATTCGATCTGTTCCGCCACTTCGGGGCGCACGTCAAAGGCATAGGTGATCGCACCCAGCGAGGTCGCCGTGCCGATCGAGGCCAGCCCGGCCACACCGGCACCAACCACCAGCACCTTGGCCGGAGGCACCTTGCCCGCCGCAGTCACCTGACCGGTAAAGAAGCGGCCAAAGTTGTTGCCGGCCTCAATCACCGCGCGATAGCCCGCGATATTGGCCATTGAAGATAGCGCGTCCATCTTTTGCGCACGGCTGATGCGCGGCACCATGTCCATGGCTACGACCGTCGCACCCTTTTCGGCCGCCTTCCCCATTAGTTCCTCGTTGGAACCGGGGTAGAAGAATGAAATCAGCGTCTGATCCTTGCGCAGCCGTTTGACCTCGGTATCCGTGGGCGGGCGCACCTTGGCAACGACATCCGCCGCTTTGAACAGCGCAGCTGCGGTTTTGACAACCTCGACGCCCGCCGCCTCATAGACAGCATCCGAGAATCCGGCTTCGAGGCCGGCTCCGGTCTCGATCAGGCATTCATGGCCCAGCTTCTGAAGCTGGAGTGCGCTTTCAGGTGTCATCGCGACACGACGTTCCCCGTCGTGAATTTCCTTCGGCGTTCCTATCTTCAATCCAAGTCCCCCTGATTTTGCCCATTGCGGGCGCAAAATGGCTTAATTTCTGCACGCCTCACTACCTTGCGCAACATTCGTGCGCAAGCGCGGCAGAGGGACGCGCGACAAATATCTTACTTCTTTACACCCATCTGCGCACTTTTCTTTCGTACCTTGCGAAATCTGTGCGGAACGTTCTTCGCAACCGGTCTTCTTCCGGCAGGATAAAACGTCTTTCGATCACCCAGACGAAAACCGGCACCAAGGGCAATGCGAGCACCGCATCAAAGCGCAGGATAAGCCCGGCCAAAACCAGTGTGTCGCCGACATAGATCGGGTTGCGCGAACGGCTGAAAATTCCTGACTGGATCAACCGTTGGGGCGTGCCATGTGGGTTGATCGTTGTGGCGTGACGGCGGAATTCGGACACGGCCAATACCATCAGCAAGAGGCCACCACCGATCAACATGCCACCCAGCAGGTCCGCCCAGCCAGCGCCAAAGTCCAGTCCGTAAGAGAAATATCTGGACTGGAGCCAAGCCAGCACAACGAACAGCGACAACCAGACCGGGGGGACATCAAGCCATTTCATCGGATCACCGCTGCCCACATTATAATTTCTCAGCCCCATATGCGTTTTGGAATTGTGCACCGGATTCGCGGATTGTTTCCACCCTGCGCATGTGTACGCATCGACGCACCCTTGCCACAGGGCGGCTTGCCTCTGACGTGCGACCGGATAGGGTGCGCAGCAAGCAACGGAGGAACATGATGACACTTCAGGGTAAGCACGCGCTCGTCACCGGTGGCGGCACCGGTATCGGTCTGGCGATTGCGCGCGCACTGGCGGCAGAAGGCGCACAGGTCACGATTACCGGGCGGCGCCAAGAGGTGCTGGACGAGGTCGCTGGCGACGGGATCTTTGGCATGGCCATGGATGTCCGTGACGAGGATGATGTCGTCGCCAAAATCGCCGCCGCGGTCGAGGCACGCGGCCCAATCCAAATCTGTGTGGCCAATGCCGGCATTGCCGAAGGACGCGCCGTGCACAAGACCAGCATGGAATTCTGGCGCAACATGATGGCGACCAATCTGGATGGCGCATTCCTGACCATCCGCGAATGCCTGCACAGCATGCGCCAGACCGATTGGGGCCGCGTCATCACCATGGCCTCGATCGCCGGTGTCAAAGGCCTGCCCGGCGCGGCCTGTTACACCGCGTCCAAGCACGGGTTGATCGGCCTGACCCGCGCCCTGAGCGAGGATTACATGGGCAAACCGATGACGTTCAACGCAATCTGTCCTGCCTATGTCGACACCCCCATTGTTGAACGAAACACCGATAACATCGCAAAACGCGCCGGAATCAGCGAAGACGACGCGCGTGCGGTGATGGTGAACGCCAACCGCCACAAGCGCCTGATCGCCCCCGAAGAGATCGCCGCAGCAGCAATGTGGCTGGTGCGCCCTGGATCCGAGAGCGTGAACGGTCAGGTTATCGAGATCGCCGGAGGCCAGATGTGATCGGACGGACCCTAAAGCACGACGGTCAGGCCATGATGCCGCGATCAATTGACAACAAGGAAGTACGATGACCGATTTTGCAGCCACAAAGGCAATGTTCGAGATCCCCGAGGGTGTGCTCTATCTGGACGGCAATTCACTTGGCCCGTTGCCCAAGGCCGCGCCCGCACGGGTCGCGGAAATGCTGACCCAGGAATGGGGTGAGATGCTGATCACTGGCTGGAACAAGGCCGGTTGGATGGCGATGCCGATGGCCTTGGGCGATCGGGTCGGCAAATTGATCGGGGCAGAACCGGGGCATGTGGTTCTGGGCGATACCCTGTCCATTAAGGTCTATCAGGCGCTTGCCGCCGCGCTCGATATGAACCCGGACCGCCGCGTGGTCCTGACCGACAGCGGCAATTTTCCATCCGATCTTTACATGGCCGAAGGGTTGCTGAGCAGCCTGAACAGGGGTCACGAACTGCGTATCGTCGCACCGGACGAGGTGGCAGATGCGATCACTGATGAGGTCGCGGTGCTGATGCTGACCGAAGTCGACTATGGCACCGGTCGGCTGCATGACATGGCAGCGCTGACCAAACGCGCGCATGACGCAGGTGTGGTGACGGTTTGGGATCTGGCGCATACGGCGGGCGCGGTGCCCGTGGACGTCGCGGGGGCCGGTGCAGATTTTGCCGTCGGCTGCACCTATAAATACCTCAATGGCGGCCCCGGCGCGCCTGCGTTCATCTATGTCGCACCGCGCCACGCCAATCGCGCGGTCCCTGCCCTGTCGGGCTGGTTGGGTCATGACGCGCCTTTTGCCTTCGAGAAAAGCTATCGTCCGGGCAGCGGGGTCGAACGGATGCGGGTCGGCACACCACCGATCATCCAGATGACCGCATTGGAAACCGCGCTCGATATCTGGGATATGGCCGATATGGCCGATGTCCGGGCAACCTCCATTGACCTGTGCGAGCTTTTCATCGCCGAGATCGAGGCCGCATGTCCCATGCTGACCCTCGCCAGCCCGCGCGATGCGGCCCGGCGCGGCAGCCAGGTTTCTTTCCGCTTTGAAGACGGCTATGCCGCCATGCAGGCGCTTATTGCCCGTGGCGTGATCGGCGATTTCCGCGCGCCCGACATCATGCGGTTCGGCTTTACACCGCTCTACATTGATGCCGACGACGTCCGGGCCGCCGTTGCGATCATTCAGGATGTGATGAAGAACCGGTTGTGGGATCGGGCAGAGTACAAGGCTCGTTCGGCGGTAACATGACATGGACGGTACGCCCCTATGCGGCGCAGGATTGTGCCGGCTGTTGGCAAGTTTTCTTTGATGCGGTTCGGGGCGGGACAACGGATCATTATGATCAGACGCAACGGGATGCGTGGTGCGCCCACGTGCCCGAACCGACCCCTGCGAATTGCGCCCGCCTGAGTGATGCAACCACGTTTGTCGCGCATGTCGGTTCTACCATTGTCGGTTTTATGTCGATGGAAGCCGATGGCCATCTGGATATGGCCTTTGTCGCGCCCGCCTATATGCAGCGCGGGGTGGCTGCTGCGCTGCATGACAACGTGCTGCAATCCGCACGCAAGATGCACCTTTACCAAATGACAACCGAAGCCAGCCACTTGGCGCGCAAGTTTTTCGCGCGTCAGGGCTGGCGCGAGATCGAAGCGGAAACAGTGATGCGCGATGGCGTGCCGCTGGAACGGTTTCGCATGGACTTGAAACTGGAGCCGACAGAATGACCGACCCCTATGATCCGGCGCGCGAGGGTGCGCAGATGTCCTTTGACGGGCGCATGTCCTATGGTGACTATCTGAATCTGCCCAAGGTTCTAGACGCGCAGCATCCACTGTCGGATGCCCATGACGAGATGCTGTTCATCATTCAGCACCAGACGTCAGAACTTTGGATGCGGCTGGCTATCCACGAATTGACCGCTGCGCGCGCAACCCTGCAGAGTTCCGATCGTCGCCCAGCGTTCAAGATGCTGGCCCGCGTGTCCCGGATCTTTGAGCAATTGAACAATGCCTGGGACGTGCTGCGGACCATGACACCGAGCGATTACACCACGTTTCGCGAGGCACTTGGGCAATCTTCCGGGTTCCAGTCGCATCAGTACCGCCAGATCGAGTTCATGTTGGGCAACCGCAACACCGCCCTGCTGAAACCACATGTCCACCGCCCCGGCATCACGGCGCTGCTGACAAAGGAGCTGGCGCAGCCCTCGCTGTATGACGTGGCTTTGCGTGCCTTAAGCCAAAGCTTTCCCTTGCCAGACGAGGTTTTCAACCGGGCGCTTGAAGAACCACACGCCGAGAGCGAGGCCGTGGCCGCCGCGTGGAGCAATGTCTATCGTGAGCCGCAAACGCACTGGGAACTCTATGAACTCGCAGAGAAACTGGTCGATCTTGAGGATTACTTTCGTCGATGGCGGTTTAATCACGTGACCACGGTGGAACGCGTCATAGGGTTCAAACGCGGCACTGGTGGAACAGGCGGCATCAGCTATCTCAAACGGATGCTTGAGGTCGAACTGTTCCCCGAGCTCTGGCACTTGCGGACCGATCTCTGAGGCGTTCGCGGCTTAGGCAGCCTCCAGCCCGCGCCCGATCAGGGATGCGTAGGCCGCGAGCTTTGTCCGCAGTTCCGGGACGCTGCTGACCGTTGTCTTGAGTGCCTTCAGGCCAACCAAAATGACTTCTGCGATCTGTTCGGCAGTTTCGGGCAGCAATATGCGGCCCTGCTCGGCCTCGTGGCGCAGCCAGTCTGAGTAAAGATCATGCAGCCGCGCCTCGCCCGCCTCTTTGACGTCGGCGGCTGTCTTTTCTGCGGTGTCGAGCAACTCCATTCCGTGAGCTGACGCCAGTACATCTTCGAGCATATCGCCAAACTGTGCGTCAAACGCATTGCGCAGGGTTTCTGCCACCGGCTTCCCCGCATCAAAGACTGTTTTCAGACCGTCAGCCGCCTGATTGTAATACAACTGAATGAGGCTGCGATAGATGTCGTTCTTATTCTTGTAGTGCAGATAGACCGCCGGACGCGACATACCCGCGCCGTCCGCAATGTCGTTCATCGAGGTCTTGCGAAACCCATAGGCCGCAAAGGCAGAGGATGCTGCCCGCAATATGGATGTCTGCCTGGAATCGTTTGAGTCGCTTGTCATGGCAAAAGTCTTGATCTTCCTGTCGTCCTACTATTGACGTTCTGACATATTTTAATCTATATGTCAAAACGTCAGAGCAACCACCGTAATCGAGGGCCAGCCATGTCGACACAACTCACCATTAACGGCAAATCGCATCAGGTGGAACTCCCCGACGAAGTGCCGCTGCTTTGGGTTCTGCGCGATGAAATCGGCCTTACAGGGACCAAGTTTGGCTGTGGCGTCGCCGCCTGCGGCGCCTGCACGGTCCATATCGACGGCGAAGCGGTGCGCAGTTGTCAGGTGCCGCTCTCTGATGTCTGGGGCGATGTCACGACCATCGAAGGTGTCGGCACGCCCGACGCGATGGCCGCGATCCAGCAGGCCTGGGTCGAACATCAGGTGGCACAATGCGGATATTGCCAGTCCGGCCAGATCATGCAGGCCGCCGCATTGCTCGCCGAAAACACGGCCCCCACCGATACCGATATCGACGACGCGATGCAGGGCAACCTGTGCAGATGTGGCACCTACCCCCGTATCCGCGCCGCGATTCACGACGCCGCCGGCAAGATGAAGGAGGCGTGAATCATGGCAAGCATCGGTAAAATCGCCCGCCGCACATTTCTGATCGGCTCTGCCGCCATCGTCGGTGGCGTGGCCTTTGGTGCCTACTATGTGTCGCGTCCCGCCCCCAACCCATTGAAACCCGCCGAGGGCGAAGCCGCGCTCAATCCCTTTGTGCTGATTGATCAGCAAGGCGTCACCCTGTTTGCCCCGCGTGCCGAGATGGGCCAAGGGGTCAAGACCACCTGGGCCGCGCTGATCGCCGAAGAACTGGATGTCGAACTGGATCAGATCCGCGTGCTGCACGGCCCGGCCGCCGCCGCCTATTACAACAGCGCCCTGATGGGCGAGGTCCTGCCCGGTAAGGGATATGACAAATCCGATTTCATGCATGGTGTTGCCGAAACCCTTGGTAAGATTGGCAAGGTCATTGGGATGCAGGTCACCGGCGGATCAACCTCGATGGTGGACGGGTTTGAACGTATGCGTGCCGCAGGGGCCTCGGCCCGCGAGACCTTGAAAGAAGCTGCCGCCCAGCAACTCGGCTTGGACCGGCAATCGTTAAAGACAGCAGACGGCAAGGTGATCGCGCCGGACGGAACCGAGATCGCCTATAGCGAGCTGGCGGTCGCTGCGGCCGCGCTTGATCCGGTAAAGGCCGGTGTGCGTCCCTCGACTGAATGGCGCCTGCTGGGCAAATCGCAGCCACGCGTCGACATGGTGGGGAAATCCACGGGCACCGCCGAATTCGGCATTGATGTTCGGCTGGACGGGATGAAATTTGCCTCGGTTCGGATGTCTCCTCGCCACGCGGGCATGACGAAATTTGACGCGACAGCAGCAAAACAGATGCCGGGGGTCGAAAAGGTGATCGATCTTGGCACCGGCGTGGCCGTTGTCGCCAACAACACCTGGATTGCGATGCAGGCGCTAGAGAGTCTCGAAATCGAATGGGAAGAGGCCCCCTATCCGCCCGAGACCGATCAGATATTGGCCAAGATCGCAGCTGCCTTTGGCGCCGACGCAAATTCGACCATGCGCGATGATGGTGACGTGGAAACGATCCCCGCAGGTGCCACCGAGGTCCGTGCCGAATATCAAGTCCCCTATCTTGCGCATGCGACAATGGAACCGATGAACGCCACCGCGCTGTACTCCGGCACTCAGCTTGACATCTGGTGCGGCAATCAGGCCCCTATATTCGTTGCCCGCCATTGCGCCAAGGCTGTCGAGCTGGAACCCGAAGCGGTTGACGTGCACACCACCTATCTTGGCGGCGGCTTTGGGCGTCGGGGCGAGGTGGATTTCGCCGTGCTCGCCGCGCGTGTGGCCAAGGAAATGCCTGACGTTCCAGTTCAGGTCACATGGTCGCGCGAAGAAGACATGCAGCATGATTTCTATCGCCCCGCCGCCATCGGGCGTTTCCGGGGCGCGGTGCAGGATGGCAAGGCGGTGATGCTGGACGGCGGCATCGCGGCCCAGTCCTGCGCACATCAGGCGATGGGCCGCTGGATGGGCGCACCCGCTGCTGGCCCCGACAAGACCACGGTCGACGGGGCCTTTAATGCGCCCTACGCCATTCCGAATTTCCGCGTCCGGGGATATCTCGCCGATCTTGCCGTCCCCGTTGGTTTCTGGCGCTCGGTCGGTGCCTCTGTCAACGGGTTCCTGCTGGACAGTTTTATCGATGAGATGGCCCATGCTGCGGGGCGTGATCCGCTTGAGTTCCGGCTTGAACTTGCCATGGCCGAATGGGCCCCTGCCGCTGCCTGCCTTGAAACAGTGCGCGATATGTCAGGCTGGACCGGCAAGACACCAGAGGGTGTCGGGCGTGGCGTCGGCTTTACCTACAGTTTTGGCACGCCGGTTGCGCAGGTGATCGAAGTCGTCGACGAAGACGGCACGATCCGCATCAACAAGGCCTGGATCGCTTGTGATGTCGGGATTGCATTGGACCGCAGCATCATCGAGGCGCAGATGATCGGCGGTATGAACTATGGCCTGTCTGCCGCCTGTTTCGGAGAGATTACCTTTGCCGATGGCGAAGTCGAACAGATGAACTTTCCCGACTACGACGCGATTCGCATGCATACCGCACCGATAACCGAAGTCGCGATTCTGGAGAACAAGCGCCACATCAGCGGTGCGGGTGAACCGGGCACCCCGCCATCGATGCCGGCACTTGGCAATGCCCTGTTCGATCTGACCGGAACGCGGGCGCGCGAGTTGCCCTTCAGCAAAAGCTTCGATCTGCTGCTTTGACTGCGCTTCAGGCCGGGCTCTGCGGGCCCGGCCAATCCTTCAAGAGATCTGCCAATACCGCCCAATCGGTATATTCCATGTCAGCATTTGGGTCGACTTTCTGCCCCTTTCGCGCCGCGATCCAACGCAGCGCCCAGAATTTGAAAAAATCATATTCGGTGAACCGAAACGCACCGGCAACGTGATGCACGGCACCTGGGGTCCATCCGGTTTCGTGGCAAAACGCCTGAGCCATCCGGTCAAGATCGTCCATCTCGGACTTTTCACCTCCCGCAGCCGACAAAGAAACGACGAGCAATTTGGTCGGAAGTCCGTTCAACGCCGGTGCGCTCGCCTCGGCGAAAGTGGCCAGTTCGCGTTGCAATCGTCCGATGTGCACTGATCCAGCGAGGATCGCGGCATCAAAACCCGCGAGGTCCAGCGCCTCTGCGTCGTTCACAGCCAGAACTTCGACATTGTGACCGCCCGCAAACAGCTGATCGGCACAGAAGCGCGCGATCTTGCGCGTCTGTCCTTCGGTTGTGGCATAACAAATCAAGATCTTCATGTGCTGTCCTCCGCTTTGCACGGACAGTCTGCACGAAATTGAATACCCCGGCCTTGCGCCGGATCAAGGTGTCCGGGGGATCAGGCGCTCTTTTGCAACGGAGGACGCGCCGCCCAGGCCCGCACCGCATCGCCAAACGCTGTGAACAGCGGGCGCGACACAGGGTCATTGGCGGCATCCCATTCCGGATGCCACTGGACTGACAGGGTAAAACCCGCCGCGTTTTCGACATAGATCGCTTCGGGCGTGCCATCCGGCGCATAGCCATCGATCACAATGCGGGAACCGGGTCGTTTGATCCCCTGCCCGTGCAACGTGTTGGTCATCACCTGAGTGGTACCAAACAGATTGTGAAACACACCGCCCTCGGAAAATTCAACCATGTGGCGCAGCGCAAATTTCTCTTCCATCGTGCCGTCGGGCGGCATCCTGTGGTTCATGCGCCCCGGCAGGTCGCGAATTTCAGGGTAAAGCGTCCCCCCCATGGCGACGTTGACCTCTTGAAAACCACGGCAAATCCCAAAGAACGGCTGCCCACGTTCGACACAGGCCCGCACCAGCGGCAGGGTAATCGCATCGCGTGCCCGATCGAACGCCCCATGCGCCTCGGTTGCGTCCTCGCCATATTCCTCGGGATGCACGTTCGGACGCCCCCCGGTCAGCAGGAACCCGTCACATGTCTCAAGCAACTCCTCGACCGACAGATATCTCGGATCGGCGGGGATAAGCAGTGGCATGCACTTGGCGACTTCGGCGACGGCTTCGGAATTATGTGACCCGCCCGCGTGGGCGGGGTATTCGTCATTGATCAGGTGCGTGTTACCGATGATGCCTACAATTGGGCGCGTCATGTATTTGCCTGTCCGCTTTTGTTTGGACAAGTCTAAGACGCCCCGTGACGTTCGGCAACTCCCGGACCCTGCATGGCGGCGCAAGTGGGTGTGTTGTGACGCACCATTGCGCAGAGAACAGGCAGGTTAGATTTCGCCGGTCAGACCCGCGGCCTCAATTCCCGCTATCGCGGCGGCGGCGTCATTGTCTGACGTATCCCCGGTCACGCCAACGGCCCCGATGACAACACCTTTCTTGTCGCGCAACAGCACGCCACCCGGCACGGGGACCATCTGACCGCCAAAGAGCCCGTTCACCGCGCCCATGAAATAGGCCTGCTGTTCCGCCCGCGCCATCTGCGCCGTTCCGGCCATGCCCAGCATCACCGCCCCATAGGCCTTGCCATGTGCAATAGCAAAGCGACCCGGAGAGGCCCCGTCTTCGCGTTCAAACGCCTGCACGTGGCCGCCCGCATCCAAAACCACCACCGACAGCGGCTTGAGCTCCAGCTCGCGACCTTTCTCAAGTGTCTTGCGGATGATCGTACGCGCCTTGCGCAATGAAATCGTCATGTCTGCATTCCCATTTTTTTGCTGAAAACAGCGTTGGCAAACACGAGAGGGCAGACAGCCCCCTCGTTCCCAAATTTTGCCTTACGCGCGACCGGCGGCTTTCAGCTCCAGACGCCGCGCATGCAACACCGGCTCGGTATAGCCTGAAGGTTGCTCGCGTCCCTTGAACACCAGATCACAGGCCGCCTGAAAGGCGATCCCGTCAAATCCTGGTGCCATTGGACGATAAAGCGGATCACCGGCATTCTGCCCGTCCACGACGGCGGCCATCCGGCGCATCGCATCCTGCACCTCTGTCTCGCTGACGATCCCATGGTGCAACCAATTCGCGATATGTTGGGCCGAGATCCGGCAGGTCGCGCGGTCTTCCATCAGTCCGACGTTATTGATGTCCGGCACCTTGGAACAGCCGACGCCCTGATCGATCCAGCGCACGACATAGCCCAGAATGCCCTGTGCGTTGTTCTCGACCTCACGGGTTTTCTGTTCGTCCGTCCAACGCTGATACGTCGCCAGCGGGATGGTCAACACGGCATCAACATGCGCGCGCCGCCCCCCTGCCTTCAGTTTGTCCTGAACCGCGAACACATCGACCTTGTGATAGTGCAGCGCATGCAATGTCGCCGCCGTCGGGCTTGGCACCCAGGCGGTATTGGCTCCGGCGCGGGGATGGGCGATCTTCTGATCCAGCATCGCCTCCATCATGTCGGGCATTGCCCACATACCTTTGCCGATCTGCGCCTTGCCCTGTAGACCGCACTCCAGCCCGATGTCGACATTGCGGTCCTCATAGGCCCCGATCCAGTCCTTGCGCTTGATGAAGTCCTTGCGCGAAAACGGCCCCGCCTCCATCGACGTATGAATTTCATCCCCGGTGCGGTCCAGAAATCCTGTATTGATGAAACAGACGCGGCTCTTGGCGGCGCGGATGCATTGCTTGAGATTGACGCTGGTGCGCCGCTCTTCATCCATGATGCCTATCTTGACCGTGTTGCGCGGCAGGCCCAGCGCATCCTCGACCATGTCAAAGGTGCGCGCGGCAAAGGCGACCTCTTCGGGGCCGTGCATTTTGGGTTTCACAACATAAACCGATCCCTTGACCGAATTGCCCCCGTCCCTTTTCAGATCATGCATGGCAATCAGTACGGTCACCATCGCGTCCATCAGGCCTTCGAACGTTTCATTGCTCGCGTCGTCGAGTATTGCCGGGTTGGTCATCAGATGACCCACATTCCGGACAAGCATCAGCGCCCGCCCCTTGAGCGACAGTGTGCCCCCATCCGGCGCGGTATATTCCCGATCAGGATTAAGTGCGCGGGTGACGGTCTTGCCGCCCTTCTCCAGCGTCGTGGCCAGATCGCCCCGCATTAGGCCCAGCCAGTTGCCATAGGCCAGCACCTTGTCTTCGGCGTCGACACAGGCAACGGAATCCTCGCAATCCATGATCGCGGTCATCGCGCTTTCCATCAGCACATCGGCAAGACCTGCCTGATCGTGGCTGCCAATGGGGTGCGCACGGTCAAAGACCAGTTCCACATGCAGCCCGTGATTGACCAGAACCACCCCGTCCGGCGCCTTGGGATTGCCGCGATACCCGACGAATTGCGCCGGGTTTGCGAGCGGCTGACCGTCAACCAGCAACGCCCCATCATGAACATGATAGCGGCGCACATCGGCATGGCTGGCACCGGCAATCGGAAAGGCTTCGTCCAGAAACACCCGCGCCCGCGCGACAACCCGCGCGCCGCGCCCGCGATCATACCCACCCGCAGGCGGCGTACTGCCCATGGCATCTGTACCGTAGAACCCATCATAAAGACTGCCCCAGCGGGCATTCGCAGCATTGAGCGCATACCGTGCATTCGTGACCGGAACCACCAACTGCGCGCCCGGAACCGTGGCGATCTCGGGATCGACGTTTTCCGTATCGATCTGGAAGTCATCGCCCTCGGGCAGCAGATAGCCGATTTCCTCAAGGAACGCCTTGTAAGCCACGTGATCGTGCGTTTTGCCGCGATGCTCAAGGTGCCAGGCGTCGATCTTGCCCTGCAGCTCTGTGCGTCGCTCCAGCAATGCGCGGTTCTCCGGACCCAACTCGTTCATCACTCGCGCAAGGCCAGCCCAGAACTGATCCGCGCTGATATCCGTCCCCGGGAGCGCCTTTTCTTCGATGAACTCCACAAGTTCGGGCGCAATTTGCAGCCCCTGGATCACGGTTCTTTCGCTCATTGAGGTCCCTCTCTTGAGATGTGCACGAATGTATACCGGGCTTGTTAGATCGAAAGTTTCCGATAGGCAACAAGCGACCACAATACGAGCGCTTAAGGCCAGCGGTCGTCTCAGAACGCGCATTTGTCGGGCTTGCGGGAACCCATCATGTTCCAAAGCCATCGTCACCATAGCTACAGATCAACGACATCGGCCGGTTGCACCTCTGGGCGCGCGAACCTAACGTCCCGCAACAACACCTGCCTCACTCCGGAGACCAATCCCCATGAAGGACACCGCCCCACAGACAATCTATCTGAAGGATTACACGCCCTTTGGATTTGTCGTTGAGTCCGTTCATCTGACATTTGATCTGTCACCCAACGCGACGCGGGTCACCAGCCGCATTGCCTTTGCCCCCAACCCCGAGGCGACGGACCACAAGTTCTTTCTGCATGGCGAAGAACTGACATTGATCAAGGCGGCGATCGATGGGCAACCGGTGACCCCGGAGATTACGGACGAAGGGCTGACCTGCCCGGTTCCCGACGCATCCTTTGTCTGGGAATGCGAAGTCGAAATCGACCCACAGGGAAACACGGCGCTAGAAGGGCTCTACATGTCCAACGGCATGTATTGCACCCAATGCGAGGCCGAAGGGTTCCGCAAGATCACCTACTACCCCGACCGGCCCGACGTGATGAGCGTGTTCACGGTCGAGATCAAAGGCCCCCACCCGGTACTTTTGTCCAACGGCAACCCGCAGGTGCAGGGTGAGGGTCACGCGATCTGGCATGATCCCTGGCCCAAACCGGCCTATCTCTTTGCCCTCGTCGCGGGCGAATTGGTGGCCCACTCGGACAGCTTTGCGACATGCTCTGGCAAGACGGTTGATCTCAACCTTTATGTTCGCGCCGGAGACGAAGGCAAATGCGCGTTTGGTATGGAAGCGCTCAAAAAGTCCATGAAGTGGGACGAAGAAGTCTATGGCCGCGAATACGATCTGGACGTGTTCAACATCGTTGCGGTGGATGATTTCAACATGGGTGCGATGGAAAACAAGGGGCTGAACGTCTTCAACTCTTCCGCCGTGCTGGCAAGTCCGGAAACGGCGACCGACGCAAATTTCGAGCGTATTGAGGCGATCATCGCCCATGAGTATTTCCACAACTGGACCGGCAACCGCATCACCTGCCGCGACTGGTTTCAGCTGTGTCTGAAAGAGGGGCTGACCGTCTATCGTGACAGCCAGTTCACCAGCGACCTGCGCAGCGCACCCGTCAAGCGGATCAGCGATGTGATCGAACTGCGTGCGCGCCAGTTCCCCGAGGATCAGGGGCCACTGGCGCATCCGGTGCGGCCCGAAAGCTTTCAGGAAATCAACAACTTCTACACCGCGACCGTCTATGAAAAAGGCGCTGAGGTCATCGGCATGCTGAAACGGCTGGTCGGCGATGCCGATTATGCGCGGGCGCTTGATCTCTACTTCGCGCGCCACGACGGGCAGGCCTGCACCATCGAAGACTGGTTGCAAGTGTTCGAGGATGTCACGGGCCGCGACCTCACGCAATTCAAGCGCTGGTATTCGCAAGCAGGTACGCCGCGCCTGTCGGTGCGTGAAGAGTGGAACGACGGCACCTATACGCTGCACTTTGCACAGTCGCTCGCGGCCAGTGCGTCCACATCCGATCCACAACCACAGGTGATTCCGATCAGCCTTGGCCTGCTGGGCCCCAATGGCGACGAAGTCCATGCCACCGAAACGCTTGAACTGACCGAAGCCACGCAGAGCTTTGCGTTTGAAGGGTTGGCGGCAAAGCCAATTCCATCAATCCTGCGCGGGTTTTCCGCACCGGTCGTGCTGGACCGCGAGGTCGACACCGCCGAACGGGCTTTTCTGCTGGCCTACGACACCGATCCGTTCAATCGATGGGAAGCGGGCCGTGCATTGGCCCGCGAAACGCTGATGAACATGGCCACGTCCGGCGCGCCTGCGGGGGCGGATTATCTGGACGGTATGCTGGCGGTGCTGCGCGATGCGGATCTCGATCCGGCCTACCGCGCCTTGATGCTGGGCCAACCGAGCCAGTCAGAACTGGCCGCCGCCCTGGCCGAAGCGGGCACCACACCCGATCCTGATGCGATCTGGCAAGCCAGCGAAACACTGGCGTTGACAATGGCCCAACATGCTCAGGATGTGCTGCCGCGCATTCTGGCCGAATGTCGCGTGGATGGCCCCTATCGCCCGGACCCGGATCAGACCAGCAAACGCGCGCTTGGTGCGCGGGCCCTGTCACTGGTCACGCGTCTGGATGGCGGCACGCAGGCCGCAGCGCAGTATTCGGCGGCGGACAACATGACTTTGCAACTGTCTGCCCTCGGCTGTCTGCTGGCAGCCGGCAAAGGCAGCGAAGAGGTCGCGGCCTTTTACGACCAATGGCAGGACGACCGGCTGGTAATCGACAAATGGTTCGGGATGCAGATTGTCCAAGCCGCACCAGACAAGGCCGCTGCTGTTGCCGAGACCCTGACAGAGCACCCGGATTTCAACTGGAAGAACCCCAACCGTTTCCGCGCCACGCTGGGTGCGCTGGTGATGAACCACGCCGGTTTTCATGCAGCCGACGGATCGGGCTATCGCCTGCTTGCGAATTGGCTGATCCGTCTTGATCCTGTGAACCCGCAGACCACGGCGCGTATGTGTAGCGCATTCCAGACCTGGCGGCGCTATGACAGCGACCGCCAGTCCAAGATCGCGACCGAACTTGAGCGTATTGCGGGCGCACCGGACCTGTCTCCTGATACGACAGAAATGGTCAGCCGCATTCGCGACGCCTGAAGCCCCAAAGCGCTTCGGCTTTGACGTGCTATACCGTCGATCAACTAACGCGTTGAGCTTTATGATTTCAACGCGTTAGGTAACGCAGGCTGATGTCGAAACGCATTAGCTGGGGCAGGCCCGATCAAACCGTGAAGCCGGATAATTGCGGTCCATCTCGCTTGGCAACAGCGTCAGAAAGCCATCTTCGTCGATCTGATCCGCCAGCGACAGAACCATTGTGGCCATCTGGCGGACCAGTTCCGCCTCGTTGGTGGGATCATTTTCGCCGTGTGAGAAATCCATCGGATCGGACAGCAGGCGCTGGCCCAGAGCCCGGATCCGCTCGGGTGACACCGGATGACTGCTGCTGTCGCGCGCTGCTGTCAGCGGGTCCTGCCACCACGCGGCCATATAATACCACAGCACCCCCATCGGCACGCCGCCAAGCCGGGCAAAATGCTCGAGCGCGAAGAGATCAGCGGCGGTTTCCTGTTGCTGACTGATGGCGGCGCCGACGCCCGGTGTATGCTCCAGCAGCAAATGCCCGGTCTCATGCGCCAGAATAAACTGCAGCCCCGAAGAGAAAATCTTGGTCGAAACATCGTTGGTATAGGCATCGGCCAAGGCCACTTCGCGATCGATAGAAAAGGCTTTCAGCGGGGTCGGCAATGGCCGCCCCTTGCGCAGCAGGGAATAAAGATAGGATTGCAGATATTCCGGCTGACAGGATTTGCTTTCAAACCACGCAAACAATGTCGCCACGTCATCGAAGAAGCGGATCGAGCTGAGCGGCATATAAATGGTCTGAGTCGACGGTTCGGCATAAAAGGCGAGCGGGTTGGGCCCATTGCGTGGAAATGCCAAGGTGATGCCTGCGGCCTTGGGGCGCAGATCGCGCGGCAACAGCCTTATGATGTCTTCGACAAAGACACTGCGGATATTCGGAACCGACCGCTCATTTACACGCTGCAGGTCGGCGTCGTCATATTGCATCTGTGCCGCTGCTGGCATGCCCAGTGCGACGGTCAGGATCAGGTGTGTCAATCTCAGCATAGCTGGTGCCTCTCTTCAAAGACTGCCCGAGCAATTGCATTCGGGGACGCGGTGGACCTGCCCGTTGCCCAATCCGCAAAGGTCTCAGGATCACCCCAATCCGCGCTCCAGACCGGTGTCATCAGCGCCAGTTTGATGTCAGCCATGTCGTCCTGCAAACGCGGGCTGACCGCTTGGTCCTGCAGCAGGCAATTCAGACTGCGCACCCGCCGGTGCACGGTGGCAAGGTCATAGCCAACCGGTGCGGTCTCAGCTCCGGCACCGCCAGCGGCCCCAAGAAATTGCGATTGACCACCGCTGCTCTGTGCCAGCTCAGTCGGCGCACCAGTCTGTGGCGAGGCGTCGACCTTGATTGGATGCGAGAGGCTGACATAGGCATAACCGACGATGACCAGCAGCGCGAACACCGGCGTCGAAAAGACGAAAGAGCCGGCAATGCCAAGCGATCCCCCCTGCGCCAGATCGATTTTCTGCACCGAACGCCAAAATCCGATCATCAGGATAAGGGCCACGACAATCACGGTGGCAGTCAGCGTCATGCGCTCGAACATTCGAAAGAGTATAATCGGATCTGCAGTATCTATCATTGCAAAATGCCTTTCAAATAGCCGAATGATACCATATTTTCCTTCGATGTGCAGAAAGAACCAAACCCGCGCCCCTTGCGCATGCAACACAGGCTTCCCGCATCGGCCGACACCACTCGCGGGCCGCAAATGATGGCTGCGGATTTCATCTTTGAGCGCAACGCACGTACCACCCGGATGGCGATCCTTTTGACCTTGATCTATGTGGTGCTGATTGCGGCGGTGGTGGTGTTGGACGCCGCTATCTCGCTGGTTGGTGGGCTGGCCCTTTTGACGCTTCCCGCCCTCTGGGATTTCTACCAAAATACCGCCGCCGGATTGTGCCTGAGCGACAGGGCCTTGCAATGGCACAGCGGGCGTCGGCGAGGCGAATTGGAACTGGACGAAATCGACCACATGCGGTTTGACACGCGGTGGGATTTGTCGGTGCGGGTCCGCGCGGTGTTGCACAACAAGAAACGCGTACAGCTGCCGTTTGAAGCTACACCGCCACACCGCGCGTTTGAAAAAGCGCTTGAGATGCGCGGCATAAGGGTCAGACGCAATCATTTTGCATTCTTCTAGGTCGCAGCGCCCCCCTTGCGACGCTTGCGCCGCTGGCCTAGAAGGCAATCCATCACCGACAAGAGGCACGCCATGCTGGACCTGAGCTATACAACCCCCAAGCCCAAGATCATTGCCGGAGCCAAGCATGACTGGGAACTGGTCATCGGCATGGAGGTGCATGCGCAGATCAGCTCGAACGCCAAACTGTTCTCGGGCGCATCGACCAAATTTGGCGCAGAGCCGAATTCAAACGTTGCCTTCGTGGATGCGGCAATGCCGGGCATGTTGCCGGTGATCAACGAGTATTGCATCGAACAGGCCGTACGCACAGGACTTGGCCTGAAGGCTGAGATCAACCTGGCAAGCGCCTTTGACCGCAAGAATTATTTCTATCCCGACCTGCCGCAGGGCTATCAGATTTCGCAGCTATACCACCCGATCGTCGGCGAAGGCGAAGTGCTGGTCGAGATGGGCGATGGCGTCGCGCGACTGGTGCGGATCGAACGTATCCATATCGAGCAGGACGCCGGCAAGTCGATCCATGACATGGATCCTAACATGTCCTTTGTCGATCTGAACCGGACCGGTGTGGCGCTGATGGAGATCGTCTCGCGTCCCGACATTCGCGGCCCCGAAGAGGCCGCCGCCTATGTGACCAAGCTGCGCCAGATCCTGCGCTATCTCGGGACCTGCGACGGAAACATGCAGAACGGCAACCTGCGCGCGGACGTGAACGTGTCGATCTGCCGCCCCGGTCAGTACGAGAAATATCAGGAAACACAGGATTTTTCTCATCTCGGCACCCGTTGCGAGATCAAGAACATGAACTCGATGCGCTTTATTCAGCAGGCGATTGATGTCGAGGCACGGCGTCAGATCGCGATTGTCGAAGGCGGCGGGACCGTCGATCAGGAAACCCGGCTCTATGATCCGGACAAGGGCGAAACGCGGTCGATGCGCTCCAAGGAAGAAGCGCATGACTACCGCTACTTCCCCGATCCTGACCTGTTGCCCCTTGAGATCGAAAAGGGCTGGGTCGATGACATCGCGGCCAGCCTTCCGGAATTGCCGGATGACAAGAAGGCGCGTTTTATCAAGAACTTTGGCCTGTCCGACTATGATGCGTCGGTGCTGACGGCTGATCTGGAATCCGCAGGCTATTTCGAAGCTGTCGCAGAAGGCCGTGATGGCAAACTGGCGGCGAACTGGGTGATCAACGAACTGTTCGGGCGGCTCAAGAAAGAAGACCACGATATCGGCGAAAGCCCGGTATCCCCGGCACAACTGGGCGGCATCATCGAGTTGATTTCCAAGGGCGATATCAGCGGCAAGATCGCCAAGGACCTGTTTGAGATCGTCTATACCGAAGGCGGAGACCCTGCGGACATTGTCGAGAAACGCGGGATGAAACAGGTTACCGATACAGGCGCCATCGAGGCTGCAGTCGACAAGGTGATCGCCGAAAACCCGGCGCAAGTGGAAAAGGCCAACGCCAATCCAAAACTGGCCGGTTGGTTCGTGGGTCAGGTGATGAAGGCGACGGGTGGCAAGGCCAATCCCAAGGCCGTGAACGAGATCGTGGCCGCCAAGCTGGCGCTCTGAATTCCAGCCAAACCGTTCGAAATCGCCTGATCCGCATCGAACCCGGATCAAGCCAATCCGTGTGATCAAACTCGGACGGGTCCCGCCCCTACTCTGCGTGGAAAAACCGCGTTAGGGTTGGTACAGGCAGGTCAAGGGAGAAGACTATGAGCGCGCCATTCATGTCCAGTGTGATGACCGTTAAACCGGAGTGGATCGATTATAACGGCCATTTGAACATGGCATACTACAACGTGCTGTTCGATACCTGCGGCGACGAGGCCTACGAACTGCTGGGCTTGGGGCCGGACTATGCCAAGACGCGGGGTTTCACGACCTATACGGCAGAGTTCCACATCTGTTACGTGCGCGAATTGCACGAGGGCGACCGGGTGCGGGTAAGTTTCCAACTGGTGGATCATTCGGACAAGAGTTTTCACTGCTATCAGGAACTGTTCCACGAGGATGGCTGGCTTGCCGCAACGGGCGAAGCCTTGGGGCTGCATATCGACATGAGCGGGCCCAAGGTTGCACCCTTCCCGCCGGATGTGGCCGAAAAGTTCGCGGCGATGGCGGCCGCGCAGGCGGGTCTGCCCCGGCCCGACAAAGCCGGGCGCAGTATCGGGATCCGGCGATAGGGCTGGTGTTGATCGCAATCGCGCTGTTATAGGAAGCGCGCAGAAAGAACTCGGGATCGCAGACATGTCACGCTATGAATACAAGGTCGTCCCTGCCCCGCAAAAAGGGCAGAAAACCAAGGGTGTCAAAACGCCCGAGGGACGCTTTGCGTTATCGGTCGAGGCGGTGCTGAATGAACTGGCCGCGTCAGGCTGGGAATACCTGCGAGCCGAATTGTTGCCGAGCGAAGAGCGCACGGGCCTGACCGGGTCGGCGACTCACTGGCGCAATGTGCTGGTGTTTCGCCGGGCGCTTGAAGATGACTCAGCCGTGGTTGCCCCGGTGATGGACACGCCCGCAGTCACCGCCCCTGCCGTTGTGGCGGCCCCACCGGTCAATGTCGAAGAACCGGTGCGCACGCCTCCGCTGGTATCAGGCGTCGAGCCAACGGCCGAGCGGCAGGAGAGCGAACGCGACCCAACCTGACCGATGCGTCAGGCCTTGGCCGGAACGGTTTCGGGATCGGGCTTCGGCAGCGAAAGAACCAGCGCGAGACCAAGTATCGCCATGACCAGAAGCCCGCTGAAGGCGATCACGTAGTTGCCCGTGGTGTCGAAGACGAGACCGGCCAGGATCGGGCCGAGCGCGCCGCCGACAGTCCCAAAGAACAGCACCGTGCCAAAAATCGCCCCATGCGCGCGCAGGCCAAAGAATTCGGCGACTGTGGGAGAGACCACGGTGAAGAACCCGCCATGTCCAAAGCCATAAATGGCTACCGCGGCAAAAAGCGCAATCTGGGCATGGCCGAGGATCAGAACGGCAAGACCAGCGATCAGGGCCGCAAAGCAAAGAATATACCCGTTGCGCCCACCAATGCGATCAACCAGTCCGCCCACCGATAGCCGCCCCGCGATGCTCGCCGCCCCGATCACCGAAAGCAATGTCGCCGCAAAGGGCGCGCTCATCCCGATGTCCATGCCATGAACCGCCACGTGCAGCGGTACGGTGAACAGCGAAGGCATCAGCAGAAACTGGACAGCACCAAGCGTCCAGAACGCACGGGTGCGGCGGACCGAGTCAAACGTCATCCCCTGCGGCGCGGAAAGAGGATCGGCACTGGCGGCAACCGGCGGGCTTCGCATGGCCATCGCGGCGGTGAAAAGCAGGATTGCCGCAGACACGCCTAGAATTATCAACGCCATGCGCCAGCCAAACCCGGCGATCAGCAGCGCGGCAAGCGGCGGCACAATGATCTGCCCGGTGGCGGTGCCGACCTTGACAAGCCCGGTCATGATGCCCCGGCGCGCCGAGAACCAACGCCCAATGGTGGAGAGCGTTACAACATCATGCGAGCCAAGCCCCAGCCCGAGGAAGGTGGCAAAGATCAGGTATAGCTGCCACGGCGCGTTGATCTGCGACATGAGAACATAGCCCAGACCATAGCTGAGTCCGGTTACGGCCAGCACCCGGCGCGGCCCGAACCGGTCGCTGAGACGGCCGCCGACCATTGCAAGCAGCCCCATCATGAAAAAGGCAAGAGTTGAACAGCCTGACAACAGTGTGCGCGACCAGCCGAACTCGGTCTCGAACGCCTTGATGAAAATGCCATATGAAAACAGCAGACCGATGATCGTGAACTGGGTCAGGCAGGCCCCGAACACCACCGCAAGACGCCCATTCATGATTGATGACCTTCCGACTGTTCCGTTGCCCCCGGCCGGGCGCTCGATCTTGCCTACGCAGCGCCCCTGACTTGGTCAAGTCATGGGCTCTTGATCTCGCTGCGTTGCAGCGGTACCGATAAGGCATGAAACCCAAACTGTTGACGACTCTTCCGGGCTATACGCGCGCGGAATTCGGGGCCGATGTGGTCGCCGGGATCACTGTTGCGATGGTCGCGCTGCCCCTGAGCCTTGCCATCGCCATTGCATCGGGCGCGGATCCGTCCAAGGGACTAGTGACGGCGATCGTAGCCGGGTTACTGATTTCGCTGATCGGCGGCAGCCGCGTACAGATCGGTGGCCCGACCGGCGCGTTCATCGTGGTGGTGTTTGGCGTGATTGTCGAGCATGGCTATGACGGGCTGGTGCTGGCAACGCTGATGGCGGGGATCATCCTGTTGACCGCCGGGTATCTGCGAGCGGGCAGCCTGATTTCCCATGTTCCGGAACCGGTGATTAACGGCTTTACCATCGGCATCGCGGTGATCATCGCGACCAGCCAGATCAAGGATCTGCTGGGTCTTGAGATGCGTGAGGTGCCTGCGGAATTCATTGCCAAGGTAACCGCGCTCTGGGACTCGCGTGATACATTGACGCTTGCCGCCTGTTCCATTGGCGTGGGGACCATGGTCCTTATCGTCCTGCTTCGGCGGCTGTCTCCGCGGTTTCCCGGATTGATTGTTGCGGTTGGGTTGATGTCGGCCATCGCGCTTTGGGCCGGGTTCCCTGTGGATACAATCGAGTCGCGCTTCGGCGCCTTGCCCGCTTCCCTACCCGTTCCACATCTCCCTGAAATCACATTGGCGCGGGTGGTTGAATTGCTGCCTTCCGCTGTGGTGATCGCGTTTCTCGCCGGAGTGGAATCGCTGTTGTCGGCGATGGTTGCCGACCGGATGATCGGAGGACAGCATCGCCCCAACGCAGAGGTGCTGGCGCAAGGTGCGGCCAATATCGGATCGGCACTATTCGGCGGCCTCCCTGCGACCGGGGCAATTGCACGCACCGCAACCAATGTTCGCGCCGGCGGGCGCACACCTGTCGCGGGAATCGTGCATGCGCTGACCATCTTGCTGATCATGCTGGTGGCGGCCCCGTTGGCGGGAAAACTGGCGCTGCCCGCACTGGCCGGGTTGTTGATCCTGACAGCCTGGAACATGAGCGAGCCGCACAAATGGCGCGGCTATGCGTCCGGCCGACGATCCGACAAGTTCCTGCTGGTGCTGACACTGGTTCTGACCGTGGTCGCCGACCTGACCGTTGCAATCGGCGTCGGCGTCGCACTTGGGCTCGCCCTGCGCCTGCGCCGCCGGGACGTGCCGCCACCCGGATGGACGCCGCCGGATCGCTGAGCGGCACGACCGTGTCAATACTCCGAAGTTTGGCAGGTCTTTAAGTGCAGCAGATATCGGAGCCCATCGACAAATATCAGCCTGCGTTCAGATGCCAATATCCAGCGACAGCGCGTGAATACGCCCTACAAGATCAGCCCCAAGCGCCTTATGTACAGCGCGGTGTCGTTCAATCCGGGACTGATCGCGAAACGCCTCTGACCGGATACGGACGTTAAAATGGCTTTCGCCGCCCTCCTGATACCCGGCATGGCCGCGATGACTTTCACTGTCATCGACAACATCCAATATCGTCGGGGAAAAAGCGGCCTGAAGCCGCTCATGAATATCGTTGGTGACGCTCATATTTTGTAATTGCGGAAATTTTTTTGCCGCACCCTCTTCTATCTCACGCCACATACTTTAAACTCTGGTCTCCGAAACTGAAAGATGCCCGTGCAAAGGTTCCACCGATGACAAAATCAGACCCCTTTGGCTTTGACATGTCGATCAAGTCAGCCAAGAAAAAGAACCCGCGCGGACGCCGGGGGATGTCGGGCGCCTCCGAAACCTCGGTGCGGCAATGCGAGCACCCGGGATGCACGGAGCCGGGCAAGTTCCGCGCACCCAAGGCGCCGGACGTGCTGGATGACTATTACTGGTTCTGCCAGCAGCACGTGCGCGAATACAACCTGAAGTGGAATTTTTTTGACGGAACCACCGAGGCCGAAATCAACGCGCAGCAGTCCAAGGACAAGGTCTGGGAGCGCACGACCAAGCCAATGACCGACCCCGAAGCACGGGCCTGGGCACGGTTGGGCATTGAGGACCCGCATCAGGTGCTGGGCGCGAATGCAACGCAGAACCCGGGCAGGGGCGGAGGTGCCGGAAAACGTTTACCGCCCACGGAACGCCGGGCGATCGAGATTCTGGAAGGCAAGGACAGCTGGACCAAGACCGAGGTGCGCAAAGCCTATAAGAAGCTGATCAAGGTGCTGCATCCGGACATGAACGGCGGCGACCGCAGTCAGGAAGAACAGCTGCAACTGGTGGTCTGGGCCTGGGATCAGATCAAGGTCAGCCGGAATTTCAGAGACTGAGGTACTTACGCTCTGGGCCTCCAACGTCCGGCTTTAGCCCGAGCGAACAGATTATGGCACTATCGAGAGGTCGGTTGGCTCTGGCTTGGCACCCGCAGCCGTCAGCATAGCGTGGACCTGCCCCCGGTGGTGGGTCTCATGATTGAAGAGTTCAGCAGCACAGAGAGCCGTTGATCTTTCGATCCGGGTTGAACCGCCCCCAGGATACCAAACAAGCGTACCGTTGAGCTCAGTATCGGCCAATCGGGCCGCCCATTCTTCGATTTCATCGTTGCGTTGCGAGCGTAGCGCTTTGAAATCGTCCCAATTTGACGGGCTGGTCAGAGAGTGCGTGATGGTTTCTTCTGGGCGCTCGTTGCCTTTTATTCGCTGCAACATCAAGGCATCAGCCCAGTAAAGATGGTTCAGAGTAGCCGCAATCGATTGGAAGAACGCACCTCGATCCTTCCAGCGATCCGCATTGCTGAGTCCATCGGCGGCGCTTACCAAAGAGATGTTTTGCCACGTATTGTAGCGAGCCATGAGCCGACAGTATTCGGATGAGATCATTTTCTCAGCCTCCAGTGATTTTTGATGTGGGTTGAATCTGAGACGCTAGTGCAGAAGCGTCTTGGCTGGCGCTATTCGACACCGTGATCTCTGGCATAAATATCCTGATCGGATTGCCAATACGGCCAGTTCACAGGGGCAAGATCAGTCATCTTATGGGTTGCGTCAAGCGTCGGGGATGATCGTTTCGTCTCGCGTTGCCGACCTACAATCATTGGATGGCGAACCGATTGTCAGGATGGCCGCTGCGCTATGTCTGTCCGCACCTTATCAAGAAACCTCCAACTCAGTGCCTTGTTGGATCGAATTTCACCGCCCGTCCCCTTGCCCTTGCCCGCTTAATGTTGCACCACACGCGGGTTCAGCCCCCAGCCGGGGGGACCGAGGATAAGGACAACGGGCATGGCCGACGGCGCGATTGAGATGAATGCGAAACCAACCGAAGACGTTTCGGTGCGGGAAGTGTTTGGAATTGATACCCCTATGACAGTTAAGGGGTTTGCCGATCGCAGCGACCGTGTACCCGAAGTGGACCAGACCTATAAATTTGATCCGGATACCACGCTGGCCATTCTGGCCGGGTTCTCGCACAATCGCCGGGTGATGATCCAAGGCTATCACGGAACAGGGAAATCGACCCATATCGAACAGGTTGCGGCCCGGTTGAACTGGCCGACCGTTCGCGTCAACCTTGACAGCCACATCAGCCGGATCGACCTGATCGGCAAGGACGCGATTAAGCTGCGTGATGGCAAGCAGGTCACCGAATTCCACGAAGGCATCCTGCCCTGGGCGTTGCGCAATCCGACCGCGATCGTCTTTGACGAATATGATGCGGGCCGTGCCGACGTGATGTTCGTGATTCAGCGGGTGCTGGAGCATGACGGCAAACTGACACTGCTCGATCAGAACGAGATCATCACGCCGAACCCCTGTTTCCGGTTGTTCGCAACATCGAACACTGTGGGCCTTGGCGACACGACGGGTCTGTATCACGGCACCCAACAGATCAACCAGGCGCAGATGGACCGTTGGTCTCTGGTCGCGACGCTGAATTATCTGAGCCATGACGCCGAAAGCGCCATCGTTCTGACCAAGGCACCGCACTACAACACCGAGAAGGGTCGCAAGACCATCGGTCAGATGGTGACCGTGGCCGACCTGACCCGCACGGCGTTTATGAACGGTGATCTGTCTACGGTGATGAGCCCGCGGACCGTGATCACCTGGGCGCAAAACGCCGAGATTTTCCGCAATGTCGGCTATGCGTTCCGCCTGTCTTTCCTCAACAAATGCGACGAACTGGAGCGGCAGACCGTTGCCGAGTTCTATCAGCGTTGCTTTGACGAAGAGCTGCCGGAAAGTGCTGCAAGCACCGCGTTGGGATAAGCGACCGTATCAATACCAATCGGGATCGGCATTTTGGCCGATCCCGATTGCACGGTCACATCGCAGGGCGTGATTGCTTTGTATGGGCCAACGCATAGGTCCATTCGCCATCCCTGCGCCGAATCTGGCGCGGCCCGAGATCGGCGTTCAGTGCCTTAGCGACTTGTGCCAGATTCGGATGTTCTGCATGGAGCACTCTGATCTGACCATAGACCGACGGGCGCAGTGGCAGACGACAGTTGTAAATCGGTGGCAGGACATGAGACCGCCCTGCCCCTTGCCACAATGCCACGCGCAACAACCACTGATCACTGCCGCCTTCGTAACCGCGTGACAACAGGCTCTGCCAATACTTGATCAGATCAGTGGTGGCCTGCCGGCCGGACAGGAACAGAACGCCGCTGTTCCACTCGGTAAACGCATCAGGCGTGCACGGCAGATCGCCTGGCGCGGGATAGCCGAGAAATTCGCGCTGATCATAGATCGGCGCGTGGACCCCCATATAATCGAATTTGTCCAGCATATCCCACGCCGACTGCAGCGGGCCGCAGATGTAGGTGTCATTGTCGAGATACAGGAAATCCGAGCCACAGGCGGCCCCGATCGCCGCGGCTTTCATCATCGGGTCATGCCAGGCGCTGTCGCGCGGTGTCAGCGTGTCGATCAGGCGGATATCCGCGTCAAGATGCGCGAGACGTGGCGCCCAGTCGGGCGTTGTATGAATTTCGATCTTCGCCTCGGGGTGAAAGCGTCTGAGCGAAGCGATCGAGCCTTCCATCTGCAAGACGTACTTTCGCTTTCCGTAAACACAATATACAACGCGCAAGACCGGTTTCCTTCGTATTCCCATGTGCGGCCAACACCGACCGGACTAGATCATCTTGCGTGGGATACACCCGACGCGCAACGCCAACCCTCAGACTGTCGAGCATCGCAATGGCCATCAAATCCGACAACCCTGCCGATCCGTTCAAAAAGGCGCTGGCCGAAGCGACCAAGGTGATGGCGGACGATCCCGAGTTGTCGATCAGCTATACAGTTGATCCCTCGGGCCTGTCGGGCGACGCAATGCGCCTGCCCCAGGTCAGCCGCCGCATGACACGCGACGAGGTGTTGCTGGCACGCGGCACCGCCGATGCCTTGGCTCTCAATCGTAAGTATCACAGCAATGCCACCCACGCGCGCTATGCCCCGCCGGGCGACATGGCGCGTGAGCTGTACGAGGCAATGGAAACGGCCCGCTGCGAAGCGATGGGCGCGCGCGACATGCCGGGCACGGCAGGCAACATCGATGCCAAGATCGGAAATGATGCGTTACGCCGGGGATATGATCAGATCACCCAGGCCTCAGAGGCACCGCTGTCCGTGGCGGCGGGCTATCTGATCCGCCACCTCGCCACCGGGCGAGACATGCCGCGCGGGGCGCAGAACGTCATGGAACTGTGGCGCGGCTTTATCGAGGACCAGGCCGGCGGCACATTGGAAGACCTGCAGGAACGGCTGGCCGACCAGACCGAATTTGCCAGATTTGCGCGCAAGGTGATTGCCGATCTGGGATATGGCGATCAACTTGGCGAGGATCCGGACAGCGAAGACGAGGATCAAGAGGATCAGGCCGAGGATGATACCGAGGACGATCAGGATCCCGACAGCACCGGTCAGGATGATGACGACGACAGCGCCGATGCCGATCCGGAACAGACACAGGACGATCAGCAGGACCAGTCTCAGGCACAGGTCAGCTCTGACGATCTCGCCGATCAGGATCTGACCGAAGATGCCGAAATGCCCGAAGGCGAAGCGCCGCTCGAGCCTCCTGCCCCGCAGCCGATCTCGGACGCTGATCCTGATTACAAGGTCTACAAGACCGACCACGACGAGGAAATCGCCGCCGAGGATCTGGCCGAGCCGGTCGAACTGGAACGGCTGCGCGCCTATCTGGATCAGCAGCTTGAACCCTTGAAAGGCGCCGTGTCGCGGCTGGCCAACAAGCTGCAGCGCCGGTTGCAGGCACAACAGAACCGCAGTTGGGAATTTGACCGCGAAGAAGGGATTCTGGATGCCGGGCGTCTGGCACGCGTGGTGGCGAACCCGACCACTCCGCTGAGTTTCAAGGTCGAGAAAGACACTGAATTCCGCGATACCATCGTGACGCTCTTGCTCGACAATTCCGGCTCCATGCGAGGACGGCCAATTTCGATTGCTGCGATTTGTGCGGATGTTTTGGCCCGCACGTTGGAACGCTGTAACGTCAAGGTCGAGATTCTCGGCTTTACCACTCGGGCGTGGAAAGGCGGGCTGGCGCGCGAGGCATGGCTGAACGATGGCCGCCCGCAACAGCCGGGACGGCTGAACGATCTGCGCCACATCATCTACAAGCGTGCGGATGCCCCATGGCGACGGTCGCGCGACAATCTCGGTCTGATGATGAAAGAAGGCCTGCTCAAGGAAAACATCGACGGCGAGGCGCTGGAATGGGCGCACCGGCGGATGGTGAACCGGCGCGAGGCCCGCAAGATCTTGATGGTGATTTCAGACGGTGCGCCGGTCGACGATTCGACCCTGTCGGTGAATCCGGCCAGCTACCTGGAAAAGCACCTGCGCGATGTGATCGAGATGGTTGAACGGCGCAAAGCGGTCGAACTTCTCGCCATCGGCATTGGCCATGACGTGACCCGCTATTACGAACGCGCCGTGACGATCACCGATGTCGAGCAATTGGCCGGCGCCATGACCGAACAGCTTGCTGCCTTGTTCGATGCCGACCCTCGCGCCCGCGCACGGGTGATGGGGATTAAGCGAGCGAGTTGAGGCGGTTCGGCGGTTTGAACTAAAAAAGCTCCGAGGCTTTAGACGACATTTTACGCATGGGTTCAGAGCAATCTGAACTCGAACGTCATGTCGTTGCACAGCCGATAATAGATCAGAATGCACAGTTTAACGGCAACGTTTGCTCGGGTTTCTCGCAATCAAGCGGCGCGGCGCAATTGTTTTATCGCAACAATATCTACACGATTCAGACCTTACACATCCATGTTACTAGTCTTGCAATGAACCGCTGGTTAAACCCCTCCGGGGCAATTGCCTGACTGAAAACTGGATAGGAGCGCGAATCCATGTTGACCAGACGCCACTTTATTGGATCGACGGCGGCCATGTTCTCGGCACCGCTTGCGGTATCGTCTGCCAGTGCTGCCACCACTGACAGATCAAAGTGGAACGCATGGGATGCGCGGGTTACACCGGCAAATTACGATCCCGCCACTTCGAACCCATGGGGCGTTCCGAACAGGTTCCTGCCTCAGGTCGTCGAGGCAAACCCGGGTCTGACGCCGGGTGACATCCACGTGGATGCTGTGGCGCGCTATCTTTATCATATCCGCGACAATGGCACCGCGATGCGATACGGCGTCGCCATTGCCAAGGGCAATCTCTACGAACCCGGCACCTATAGCATCAAGCGCAAGGCGAAATGGCCGACATGGACGCCGACCCCTGCCATGGTCAAGCGCGATCCCGGTGCCTATGCACAACATGCTGACGGCATGAATGCGGGGCCGTCAAACCCACTCGGGTCACGTGCGCTCTATCTTTATGTCGGCAACCGCGACACCTATCTGCGCATCCATGGCACCCCGAGCCCGAGATCCATTGGCGGTCGCGCGAGTTCCGGTTGCGTGCGCATGATCATGGCTCACATCAACGGTCTGTATGAGCAGGTGAACACAGGTTCTAGGGCGATTTTGTATGCGCCCGAAGAGTTGACCGCCGCGAAAACCTGACACCTATTGTCAGCCTGACCGGCGTTCGCCGCGACCTTGGATAGATTACCCAGCCACCTGCGCATCAACTGAACCGGTGCAGATAGGCCTGCCATCCACGGTACGAAGCGGCAGAAGTGTTGTTTCCACTGGGCCTTTGTAGCGGTAGACATAGCACCCGTTTGCCGGGTCTACCCGAACAGCGGTCAGATCTTGGTTTGGTGCTGCGATCGCCAGAACGCCCTCGGGGGCCTGTGTCAGTAAGCCGTCTGTTGGACTGCTGCTGAAGTCTTGGAATTCATCGCAGGCGCCAACCAACAACGTTGCGCACCCCATAACCCAAACCCGAACGTTCATTGACGACATCTCCCAACAGCTCTTGGTACTCAAACAGCATACGCGTCTCAGGATGTACAATCCGTCAAAGCGTAAATCGGTTTCCTGTATTTCATCTATCGAACGGCAGAAAACTCCGCAACAAGCCAGTTTAAGGACCGCAATTTGAACGGCGTCTGTGGTGAGTTCGCACTAGATGTCTCAAATCGGTGTCGATCGCGCTTCGAATCCTCTGGACCAGAGACGAGCGCCATCGGACCGCGAAGCGCTCAATATTTCTTGTATCTGGCGCTGTAACACGCGCTGTTCAGGCCGGTCACGTCGCGCATGGATTCAAGTTCGGAGCCATCGGCGTTGAATGTGAATTCCCAATAGGTCAGTCCGATGAAATTGCCAGCGCTGTTATAGGCGTTGGTGGTGCCGCACATGGATTTGCTGCCATTTCGACGTGGAACGGCGCGTGAGAGTTCCAACCCCCGAACCCGCTTTGCCGATCCCGCCTTTTCCACGAGCGCATCGGCGGCAAGATCTGGCATTTCAACCTGTTCTTCTGTGCCTTCGCACAGGGCGGCGACAGGCACGAGCAAAAGGAACGCGATCAGGCTTTTCATTTGGGAGTCCTCTGGGGATGCGAGAGCAAACTAGCGCTGGTTCAGGCGGCTCTGCAAGGTGCGCATTAGGTTTGCACCGGCATCTGATGGACGGGCTGGACATTTTCCCCCGACCCGCTCAGGTTTCGCCGCAACGCAAGAAGCAGATAGGCCTTACATGTTTCAGAGTTTCGAAGTGACTGCCCGCCCTGAACAGGGCCCCCCCCGGCTCGCACGGTTGCGCGAGGAAATGCAGGCCCAAGGGCTTGACGGGTTCCTTGTTCCGCGTGCGGATGCCCATCAAGGCGAATATGTCGCCGATCATGATGCGCGGTTGGCGTGGCTGACAGGGTTCACCGGATCGGCGGGTTTTTGTGCGGCGCTAGGCGATGTGGCAGGCGTGTTTGTTGACGGGCGTTATCGCACGCAGGTCAAGGCGCAGGTGGCACCGGAGTATACTCCGGTACCATGGCCGGACGTGGGTCTGCCCGACTGGCTGATCGAACACTTGCCGGATGGCGGGCGGGTCGGATTTGATCCGTGGCTGCACACCGTGGCCGAGGTTGAACGCTGGGCACAAGTCCTTGACGAGACCGGCATCGTTATGGTGCAATCCGACAACCTTGTGGACCGGGTCTGGCCGGATCAACCTGCCCCGCCCATGCAGCCAGTCAAAGCGCATCCGCTGGAATTCGCCGGCGAAACCGCTGCCGACAAATCGGCACGGCTGGCCAAGGAACTGCGCGATGCCAGGCATCGTGCAGCGGTGATCACCCTGCCCGACTCGATCATGTGGCTCTTGAACATCCGTGGCTCTGACATCGCCCGCAATCCGGTGGCGCATGGATTCGCTGTGCTGCATGACGACGGGCGCGTCGATCTGTTCATGGAACCGGCCAAGCTCGACGCAGTACGTGACCATCTGGTTGAGATGGTCACGATCTGTCCGCCTGACGGGTTTCTGACCGCGCTAGCCGAGTTGAGCGGGCCGGTGCGGCTCGAAAAATCATCCGCGCCGCAAAAGCTGGCAGATGTGCTTGGCGCCTCGGCGGTGTTTGGTGAAGATCCCTGCGCACTTCCCAAGGCGCGCAAGAACCGGGCCGAGATCGAAGGCAGCGCCGCGGCGCATCTGCGTGACGGGGCCGCGATGGTTGAAGTGCTGGCCTGGCTGGATGCGCAAGCGCCTGGAGGTCTGACAGAGATCGCGGTTGTCAAACAGCTGGAGGAAAACCGGCGCAAAGACAACGCCTTGCAGGACATCAGCTTTGATACCATTTCCGGCACGGGGCCCAATGGTGCGATCATGCATTACCGGGTCAGCGAAGAAACCGACAGCGTGTTGAAAGACGGCCAGTTGCTGGTTTTGGACAGCGGCGGCCAATATCTGGATGGCACCACCGATATCACCCGCACGATTGCAATCGGTGCGCCCGGCACGGAGGAATGCGCAGCCTTTACCCGCGTGCTTCAGGGCATGATCGCCATGTCCCGGCTGCGCTGGCCAAAAGGGCTGGCGGGTCGCGATATCGAGGCGATCGGGCGCATGCCGCTGTGGTTGGCAGGGCAGGATTTCAACCACGGTCTCGGCCACGGCGTCGGTGCCTATCTGAGCGTGCATGAAGGGCCGCAACGCCTGAGCCGGATGAGCACGGTCCCGCTGGAGTCAGGAATGATTCTGTCAAACGAGCCGGGGTATTACCGCGAAGGGGCCTTTGGTATCCGCATCGAAAATCTGCTGGTCGTTCAGCCCGCTCCGGCCCTGCCCGGCGGCGATGCGGAACGCACTATGCTGTGTTGGCAAACCCTGACCTATGTACCGATTGACCGCCGGCTGATCGTGACCGACATGTTGTCGCAAGACGAACGGGCCTGGCTGAACACCTACCACGCAGAGGTTCGGGAAAAGATCGCGCCGCGGGTAGGCAAGTCGGCCCGGATGTGGTTGGATGCGGCAACCGCCCCGGTCTGAGACCGCGGCGTATTTTTTGTTGCGCTGGCCATGCGGGCTGGGCGCTAAGTTTCAGAGGGAAACAAGATGCCAGATCGAATTCGTGTACGCAAGAAACCGGGAACATGGACCGTGCGGTCAGGCGGCGCGATACTGGGCGAAACCGCCAATGCGCTTGAACTCAGCGAAGGCGATCTCGCACCCGTTATCTATTTTCCGCGCTCCGATATCGCGATGGCGTTTCTGGATCGCTCTGACAAGACAACACATTGCCCGCACAAGGGCGACGCCAACTACTACTCGATCGTCAACAAGTCATCGGTCGATAAAGACGCTGTATGGACTTATGAGGATCCACTGGAGGCGGTCGCCGCGATCAAGGACCATCTCGCGTTTTATACGAGTGCCTCGATCAAGGTTGAAAAACTCTGAATCATTGCTGGCCGTTAAAATGAAAAGCCGGGGCACGAGGCCCCGGTTTTCTTACTTCAAAACGCGTTAAAGCGATTTATTTGCGTTTCATAAACGCAAACCCACCAAGTGCGCTGACCATCAGAAAAATGCCAGCCGGAAGCGGAACCGGCGCCGGTGTTACGGTGCCTATCAATGTCCCGGTCATCACACCCGTCGATTGGCCGTAGATATTTGCGGACGAAATCTCGAACGCGTCATCCACGTAACGGAAGGTCATGAACAGCGTATCGACCGAGCCGGGAACAGCCACTTCGGGCGTCAGACCGGAACTGACATTGCTGATCGCAAAATTGAACGGGTTGGTGAATGTCCGCGTGCCGATCTCGGACCCGCCAAGCGTGGTGCCAAAATCAAGCTGCATCGTAGCGCCGGACAAAAACAGCCCCTCGCCGCTACAGCTACCGCAGTTATAGCCGAACCTGTTGAACCTCGTTGAATCTGTCGTGGAAAAATCAAACTCGAATGCCACCGCGTTCCGTGCGTCGACGGTTGCCGCACTCGCGGACGACACAAGGCTGGCCACGAAAACAAAAATGGCCGCAGCCAGCCCTGAAAGTTTGAACGTCATGCGATTAACTCCGCGTACTGGTAACTTCACTGTCTGCGGTATCGCCCGGTCAGATGGTCAAATCAGGACCCAAATACGTCAACTTTCAGACAATTGTCCCTATCCGGAGAATTCTGTGCTCGTTCAGGAGTGTTCTTCGGCCGCAGTGGCGGCCAGCGCACGGTTATAAGCCTTGAGCGCATCGATATAGAACAACGCACCGACCAGTTTCGGCTTGGTTTCCTCGCCTTCCAGCACCACAACGGGCAAAAACCCATCTGTCCCCCGTTCCAGCATCGGCATGGCGGACTCAAGCGTACTGGACGGGGTGATACAGACACCATCGGCAATCAATACGGCGCAGCGTTCACGATCCGCCGCGCGCTCGTGATCATGCGGGCGCATCACAGCACCAGTACGCAACAACGACAGAACATAGGCTTGCGGCCCTGCTGCAAGCGCGATGCCTCGACGCTTCAATTGGGTGAGGAAAAATGACCGGTCTACAATCCGCGAGGCCAGTGCAGTCGAAAGGCTGACCGAAACCATAACCGCGATGCCGATCTGCCAATCGCCCGTCAGCTCGAACACGATCAGCGTGGTCGATATTGGCGCACCCAGCACCGCTGCCGCCACTGCCCCCATACCCGCGAAAGCATAGAGCGCATGTGTGCCCGACACTTCGGGAAGCACATTGGTGGCGATTATGCCGAAAGACAGACCGGTCAGCGCCCCGACCATCAATGACGGTGAAAACACCCCGCCGCCCATGCGCCCGCCCATGGTAATTGCAACTGCGGCGACCTTGACCACAGTGAACAGGATCGCCGTGTGCAACAGCAGTTCGCCAGACAGGGCGATCCGCGTGGTTTCATATCCAACGCCGATGATATGTGGAAACCAGATTGCGATGCCCCCTAGCATTACCCCGGCAATTGCCGGACGAAGCCAACCGGGAAAACCGATGCGCCTCTGCAGGTGATCGCCCATGTTCTCTGTCCAGAAAATGCCGCGCATCATTACCGCTGCAACGACGCCACAGACGAGGCCAAGCAACAGAAAGGCAGGCAGTTCCACATAGAACTTCAAGGCGCCGGGCGTGATGAGATTGAATTCGGCCACATCCCCGAGGTGCAGTCGGTTGATGACGGTCCCGGCAACGCTTGCAATGGCGATCGGAGCAAAAGAGTGGACCGCGAAATGGCGCAGGACGACTTCCAGAGCAAAGATCGTCCCGGCAATCGGCGCGTTAAAGCTGGCAGAGACCGCCGCCGCCACCGCACAACCCAAAAGGTCACGCCCGGTGATGCCATCGGCGTGAATCCGGTTGCTGACCCAGGTGGAGATCACCCCGGCCATATGGACGACAGGACCTTCGCGCCCGGACGAGCCTCCGGAACTAAGCGTAATAAGAGAAGCCGCAAGCGATGCCAGCCCGGCGCGGGTTTCCACGCGCCCGTCCCGCAAGGCGGCTCCCTCGATCACATCGGCGACCGCGCGAACACGACCATCCGGCGTGAACCGATTGAGGATCACACCAACAATCAGCCCCCCAACAATCGGAATGACAAGGATCAGGTACCACGGCAATTGCTCGGCATGGCTGTGCAGCAGCCGGACATCATCGGTGCCGTAAATCGCGGCTTGCAGCGTTGCGATCCCAAGCCGAAAACCAAGCGCGGCAAAACCGGCAGCAATGCCGATGATCAGCGCGATGAACCAGAACTGAATTTGACTTGGCCCGCGCCGCCGAATGACGGACAACCCATTGCGCAATGCGCCGGCGGCATGCGCCAACTGCTTGGCAAGGATTGAACGCGTGCTTTCGGTCATCTGGATTCCGCAGTCGTTGCCTCTCCTGTCTAAAGCGTTTCGGCTTTGACATGAAACAGCGATCTACCAGAACGATCGCCATTGACCTGACCCTAGGTCAGAAACGACACGGCGAAAGGCACAGTTTGCAGCCCCTACCCCGCGAGCAGGGCACGTGCGGCCGCGCGGGCCTCGGCAGTGACAGTATCACCGGCGAGCATCCGGGCAATTTCGTCGATCCGATCTGTTTCGGGCAGCGGGACCACGCGCGACAGGGTGGACCCGTCGGTGACATGTTTCTCGACCCGCCAATGATGCGCACCGCGCGCAGCGACCTGAGGCGAATGGGTGACGACAAGCACCTGGCCATTCTCGGCGAGATCAGCCAGCCTCCGCCCAACAGCATCGGCCGTTGCACCGCCGACACCCCGGTCGATTTCATCAAAGATCATCGTCAACCCGCTGTCACGCCCGGTCAGACAGACCTTGAGCGCAAGCAGAAAGCGGCTGAGTTCGCCACCCGACGCAATCTTGTTCAACGCACCCGCTGGCGCGCCAGGATTGGTGGCGACCGTGAAGGTCGCGGTATCATGCCCATCCGGTCCGGGCTCTGCGGTATCAAGGATGGTACGAAACTCGGCACGTTCCATTCGCAATGGTGCAAGTTCCGCCATCACGGCGGTATCGAGCTGCGCCGCCGCAGCAGCGCGCTGGTCACTTAACGCAGTTGCGGTGGTCTCATAGGTGGCCTGCGCCGTGCAAAGATCGGCCTCTTGCCGGGCAAGGTCGGCGTCCCCGGCATCAAGTGTTGCCAGACGCTCGCGCAGAGAAACGCCAGTGGCGGGCAATTCGTCAGGGGCGCAGTCATGCTTGCGAGCGAGCGCCCGGATCGCAAAAAGGCGTTCTTCGGTGTTTTCCAACTCGTGTACATCAAAATCAAGTGCATCAAGGCTGGCCTCGACACCCGATTGTGCCTCTCCCAGTTCGACCATCGCCCGGTTCAATGCGGACAGCGGCGCGTCCAACGTGCCGTCGGCACTTTCGGCAACTCCGTCCAACCAACGCAGTGCATCGGCCATCGCCCCTTCGGCACCATCGCCACCCAGCAAACCAAGGGCACGGGCAACATCCTCTCGGATGCGTGCGGCTCCTTGCATCGTGCGCCGCCGCGCATCGAGTTCGGCGTCCTCTCCCGCTTGCGGATCAAGCGCATCAAACTCGGCAACCGCGTGACGCAGGAATTCTTCTTCCTCACGGATCGCATTGAGTGCAGCGCGCGTCGCATCAACCAGCTTTTTCGCCCGTGAAAAGGCAGACCACGTCGCGCGGGTTTCGCTCCGCGCCTGCTCAAGCCCCCCGAACGCGTCGAGCATCTCGCGGTGCCCGCGCGGGTCGAGCAATCCGCGATCATCATGCTGACCGTGTAATTCCACCAGTGTTTCGGAAAGCGCACGCAGCACATCACCGGAACAGCGGCGGTCGTTGACCCAGGCCGTCTTGCGCCCGTCCGGTCGGTTGATGCGGCGAAGTATCAATTCGTCACCGCCGGGCAGACCCGCCTCCTCCAGTACCGCATGCGCTGGATGCCCGGCAGGAAGGTCGAAAACGGCGACAACTTCGCCCTGCTCGGCCCCCTGTCGCACCAATTCCGCGCGACCCCGCCAGCCAAGGACAAAGCCGAGCGAATCCAGCAAGATCGACTTGCCTGCCCCGGTTTCGCCGGTCAGCACGTTCAGACCCGGCTGGAAGGCAAGCTCCAGCCGATCAATGATGAGCATGTCTCGAATATCAAGCGCGCGCAG
Organism: Sedimentitalea sp.; assembly: GCF_039973035.1. Lineage (NCBI taxonomy): Bacteria > Pseudomonadati > Pseudomonadota > Alphaproteobacteria > Rhodobacterales > Paracoccaceae > Sedimentitalea > Sedimentitalea sp. Next base: position 25,817 of record NZ_JBDWLR010000042.1, on the reverse strand, counting down.
CATCCGAACCATCCCGCATGAAAGGTATCGCCCGGCATCGATCCGGGCGCGCCGTCAACATTGGATCACACCTAGCCGCGTGCCGCCAAAGCGAACTCCGATATGCAATGATCCCAGCACGCTCCGGAAACGCCCTAGAGCCACTGGCCCTTGACCGATTGGCGATAGATTTGGCTGAGCCAGTTATTGCCCCGGCTCTTCATCTTGAGACCGCGGCTGGTCAGCAGCTTGTAGGCATCATCATACCACTCGGACGAACGATAGTTATAACCAAGGATCGCGCCTGCGGTCTGCGCCTCATCCAGCAGTCCAAGAGACAGATAGGCTTCGATCGCGCGGAACAGCGCTTCAGCAGTGTGGCTAGTGGTCTGGAAATCTTCGATCACCACCCGGAACCGGTTGATGGCAGCGGTATAGTGACTGCGGCGCAGGTAATAACGACCGATCTCCATTTCCTTGCCCGCGAGATGATCGAAGGCGAGATCGAACTTCAGAATCGATGTGGTGGCATACTCACTGTCCGGGTAAACCTCGATCACCGTGCGTAACGCCTGCAGCGCCTGGAAGGTCAGACCCTGATCGCGGCCAACCTCGTCAATCTGGTCATAGTAGCTGAGCGCCAGCAAATATTGTGCATAGGCGGCGTCTTCGTCCGCCGGATAAAAGTCGATATACCGCTGCGCGGCGGCGCGGCTATTGGGGTAATCCTTGCCCTGATGAAAGGAATACGCCTGCATGATCAAGGCGCGTTTCGCCCATGAAGAATAGGGGTAAAGCCTTTCAATCTCTGAGAAATACCACGCCGCGTCGTCGGTACGATCACGGGCCAGATCGAACTCTCCCCGCTCAAAGATCTGTTCCGGGGTATAGCCTTCCAGCGACTCGGTCCGATCAGCCCGACTGCTGCCACTGCAAGAGGCGAGAAACGCCACCAGAAGTACGGTGCCGATGACCTTGGCCCTGAACTTGCCACCCAACATGCTAGATTACCCTTGTCGCCTGATCCGGGGTGTAGCCCCGATTGCGGAAGGGTCTAGCACAATATTTTCGGGTGCAAAACGCCATAAAGACATGGGGACGAGATCGCGCAGGTTCAGAGTCAGGCGACTTGCGGGATTTCCGCCCAGACGAGGCCCTGGCCCGGCAGGCGTGCAGCTTCTTCACCATCGCAGACCACCATCCGAACGGCGTTAGGTGTGTCAAACAGCGCCCGCAACAGGGTGTTGGTCAGCGCATGACCGGCGCGTTCACCAACGTAACGACCGAGAATCGGACCGCCAGCCAGCGCCAGATCACCCAGAGCATCAAGCATCTTGTGGCGCACGGCTTCGTCAGTGTGGCGGAAACCACCGGGGCTAAGGACCTCTTCGCCGTCGACCACAACCGCATTGTCAAGCGTACCGCCTAACGCAAGGCCCTGTTCGTGCATCGCATCCACGTCTGCCTGACGGCAGAACGTACGGCTGTCGCAGAGTTCGCGGGCAAAGGCGCCGTTACGCATATCAAGGACCTTGCTTTGACGCCCAATGGCCTCGTCGGCAAAATCAATGTGGAACTCGATTTCAAAGCCATCCGCAGGCAGAAGCGTGGCGCGAGCGCCATCCTTTTCCACGGTGACGGGTTTGAGAATTTCCAGCGCCACCACGGGCGCACCCTGCAACTGCACTCCACGGGCCATGATGCCACGCACGAAAGGCGCGGACGACCCATCAAGGATCGGGACTTCGGGGCCGTCGATATCGATCAAGGCGTTGTTGATGCCACAGCCCGAAAGCGCGGCCATCACATGTTCCACGGTCGAAACCGACACGCCGGCCTCGTTCACAAGGCGGGTGCACAGCGGGCTGCGTTCAACACGGTCCCAGAGGGCCGGGATCACAGCGTTGCCAAGCTCGATATCTGTGCGACGAAAGCGGATGCCAAAACCGGCCTGCGCCGGGCGCAGCACCATACGAGCGGGCGCACCACTGTGCAGACCGACACCATCAAACGTCACCGGGGCTTTGAGCGTATTTTGCAAGACAGGCCTCTAACCGTTTCTCCAACCACGACCGGGCTGGCGTACTCTCAGTTAAGGGGCTGCTGATTGTCACTCAACTCAATCTTTGTAACCGAATGAAACATGCATGTAACATATCGGCAGAACCCCGCCATACACCCGGTAAGATTTTGTTTTTAAAAGAGAAAAGGCCGCCCCAAGGCGGCCCGTTCAGTGTCTTTTGTGACGTGGTTAATTGGCCTGGCGGCGCAAAAAGGCTGGAACTTCGATCCGGTCCTGCTCGTGGTCCGGTTCGTCCTGATAGGGTTCCGCAGCGTCACGCTGGTGCATTGGCGGTTGCTGGCGTGCAGTTTGCGCACCGCGATCTGCCGGGGTGTCCGCCGCATGGCCGGTCATCCGGTTGATCAGCGAGTTGACGCTGAACCGTGGCTTGTCGCCTGTATCCACCGGAGCTGCGGCTGCAGGCCGACGGGATTGTGCAGCCGTCCCGCGTTGCGCCGAATTTGGCACATTCTGAACCGCTTTTTGCAGACGGGCCAAGGCCTCGGGTGACGGAGTTCCGGGAGCCGGAGCACGTGGCGCAACGAATTTCTCCACCTCGGCAGTTTCCGTGCGCGGTTCGAATGCGGCAACACGGGGTTCATAGGCTGGCGGAGGAAGACCATCATCCTGTTCGCGAGTCTCGGCGGCAGGTGGATAGAACTCTTCAACTTCCTCTTCCACGACGGCCTGAACGGGTTCGATGTTCTCAAACAACGTGCGTTCTTCTGCGGCATCGGCCACGACCGGCGCAGCAGGCGCTTCTTCGTATTGCGGCGCAGGCTGCTCTTCTTCGACGCTGACGCTGGTGCGCAGTGGCGCAGACATGGAGCGACGCGGAACCGGGATATCGGTGTTCACTTCGCCCGCGTCGATACCAGTGGCGACAACGCTGACGCGCATCATGCCTTCCATGTCGGTATCCAGTGTCGAGCCGACGATGATGTTCGCCTCGGGATCGACTTCTTCGCGGATGCGGTTCGCCGCTTCGTCGAGTTCGAACAGGGTCAGGTCGTGGCTGCCGGTGATGTTGATCAGAACACCTTTGGCGCCGCGTAGGCTGATTTCGTCCAGAAGCGGGTTGGCGATGGCCTTTTCGGCGGCCTGAATGGCGCGATCTTCGCCCTCCGCTTCGCCGGTACCCATCATCGCCTTGCCCATTTCGTCCATGACGGCGCGAACGTCGGCAAAGTCGAGGTTGATCAAGCCGGGGCGCACCATCAGGTCAGTCACGCCTTTGACACCTTGATAGAGAACGTCGTCAGCCATCGAGAAGGCTTCGGTGAATGTGGTTTTCTCATTCGCCAGCCGGAACAGGTTCTGGTTGGGAATGATGATAAGCGTATCGACGACCTTTTGCAGGCTTTCCACGCCGTCCTCGGCCTGGCGCATCCGCTTGCCGCCTTCGAACTGGAATGGTTTGGTCACGACACCGACGGTCAGAACACCAAGTTCACGTGCCGCCTGTGCGATGATCGGCGCGGCTCCGGTTCCGGTGCCACCGCCCATGCCCGCAGTGATAAAGCACATATGCGCGCCGGCCAAGTGATCGACAATCTGCTCGATGCTTTCTTCGGCGGCTGCAGCGCCCACACTTGCCCGAGCGCCCGCGCCCAGACCTTCGGTCACTTTGACGCCAAGCTGCACCCGGTTCTGCGAGGCGCTTTGCTGAAGTGCCTGAGCATCGGTGTTGGCCACAACAAACTCGACCCCGTCGAGCTGCTTTTCGATCATGTTGTTGACAGCGTTGCCACCTGCCCCCCCGACACCAAACACGGTGATCCGAGGTTTCAAGTCGTCCTGTCCGGGCATCGAGAGATTCAATGTCATTTGAGTTCCGCCTGTTCTGCCGACCCACATTCGCGGGTGTTTTTTGGTCCAATTGTCACGACCTTAGCCGCCAGAGGGCCGGTCGTCACCACAAAAACGCAAAAATCACCCCAAAATATGGACCTTTTCGCGCGTGTTTCCGCCCAATGTCGCCAAGATGGCAATATCTAGCGGTCACCAGTTGTCCCGGAACCACTTGACCGCGCGCCGGAATGAGCGCGCGGGGTAGCGGTCGACGGGAATCTCAAAATCCCACCACTCGTCCTGCGGGTGCGCCGCGAACAGGGCGAGCCCTACCGCGCTGGCAAATCCGGGGCCTGTTGCGGCCTGTGGCAGACCATGCACGCGCAAGGGGCGCCCCAGACGCACCTGCTGGCCCAGAATGCGGCTGGCCAACCCGTCAAGACCGGGGATTTGGCTGCCACCGCCGGTCAGGACGATCTGCTGACTGGGAAGGTGTTCGAAACCCGCCGCATCAAGCCGGACGCGGACCTCTTCCAATATTTCTTCGACGCGCGGTCGCATGATGCCGATCAATTCGGCGCGGCTGACCCTGCGGCGGTCATGTTCATAGTCACCGGTATCGCCACCAATATCGATCATCTCGCGATCGTCCATTCCGGTGGCGTGGACGCCGCCGTAGAACGTCTTCATCCGCTCGGCATTGGCCGCCGGAATACCAAGGCCCATCGAGATGTCTGCGGTGACATGATCACCCCCCATGCGCACACAATCGGCATAGATCATGTGCTTTTTCATAAAAATCGACACCCCGGTCGAACCACCACCGAGATCAACACAGGCCGCGCCAAGCTCCTGCTCATCCTCGACCAGTGCCGAGATGCCGCTGGCATAGGCCGAACTGGCAATGCCAGCCAGCTCAAGATCACAGCGCTTGACGCAATGGACGAGGTTCTGCACGGCGTCCGCATCGACCGTCAGCATATGCATATCCGCAGACAGGGTCTGTCCCAACTGGCCACGTGGATCGATCAGACCCGAGCGATGATCGAGCGCAAAATTGACCGGCTGCGCATGCAGTACCTCGCGCCCCGTCCCGTACTCCGGGACTTCGCAAGCGGCCAGCACGCGGGCCACTTCGGCTTCAGTAACAACCTGACCTTCGAGTTCGACGTGTGCATCAAGCCCATAGCTGCGCGGGCTGGCGCCCGAGAAACAGGCGATCACGTGATCGACACGGATCTCGGCCATCTTTTGCGCCGCCTGCAACGCCGTACGGATGGCCCGTTCGGTTTCCTGCATCGCGGTGATTTCGCCAAACTGCACCCCCCGTGCCCGTGTGGTCGCCGCGCCCACGACGCGAAACGCCGATTGCCCGGCCAGTGAGCCAATTGAATTGTCTTCGCTAAGCTGCTCTGGGCCGTCAAATCGCAAGACAAGGCAGGCGGTCTTGGAACTGCCGACATCCAGAATGGCAATCACACCACGCTGCAGCGCCTGTCGCCGCATTTGCCGCATTGCCCGCTGTGTGTGGTAAAAGTCTGCCATTGGTTATTGCCCGTTTCCGTTTATTTCGCGAATGCGCCACCAGTTTTCGACGGCGTCCGATGTCATTCTGAGAGTTGGTCGCGCCGAGAGCCGCAGATCGACTACGGCGACATCACGCTCCAGCATGTCCTGCGCCTCGCTCAGCGCAATCACCCGCTCCAGCGCACGCACCGGGCGATCAGGTGGCAAAAGAATGCGTTGATCGCGATCCAGCACCACATCCCATCGGCGCTCGCCAACCCGTACCAGGCCGCGCAGCCGATCGCCTAGCGGAGCCGCCGCCTGAATCAATGTCAGCGCCTCGGGTACGACATCATCCGCACCGTCACCTGCAATGACCGCCAGGTCGGGATATTGCAGTCGGCTGCCAATCTCATCGATATGCGCCCCGTTCCGGTCAAGCAGCGCGACCCCGTCGCGGCTCCGCCAGATGATTGCGGGCTTGCGCGCGATCACATCGACCTGAAGCACCCCGCCGGGGCGAATACGTACACTGGCATTCTTGACAGGGTCGAGCTCGGCAATCTTGGTGCGGATCTGTTCAAGGTCCAGATCGAATGAACTGACTGGAAAATCGAGCGGCACCGCCTCGCGGATGTCATCAGACAACCCAGCCGACGCCCCGTCGATCGCCATCAGGCCCACCATGAATTCCGGGCGCTCCTCGATGCCGGCGCGCAATTCGCCGATCTTGAGCATCAGCATATCGCGGCGGTCCTGATCGGACAGAAACCCACCAGCGGCGCCGATAACAACCATCAGCGGTATGCCGATGCGCAGCGCTGTGCGAATGCCGGGCGTAAGCATCCAGCGCTGCATCCGGTACCGCATGCGCGACGGGGCGGGATCGCGGGGTGTTGGGGTTACCGGTGGCATGATGCGTCCTCGACCAGCCACCGGCACATTGCGCCAAAACTGATCCCCGTTTTTGTTCCCTGTTCCGGGCTGAGCGACGTTGGCGTCATGCCCGGTTGCGTGTTGGTTTCCAGCAGGATCAGCCCATCCGCACCGCGCGCTTCGTCCCAGCGGAAGTCCGTGCGGCTCAGGCCCTTGCAGCCAAGCGCGTCATGCGCGCGCACCGCATAATCCATGCAGAGATCAAAGATTTCGGTGGGAATGTCTGCAGGCACGATATGGCGCGAACCGCCGGGCTTGTATTTGGCGTCGTAATCGTACCAGCCATCGGTGAGGATATCCGTCACAGTCAACGCCTTGTCGCCCATCACGGTGGTGGTCAGCTCGCGCCCCGGCGCGAAGGTTTCCACCATGACATCATCTGGCATGTCATCCGACAGTTGCGGCGGACCATTGGCCACCTCATGCACAAGATAGACGCCGACTGACGAGCCTTCGTTGTTCGGTTTGACCACATAGGGCGGCGCCATCACGTGGCGGGCGCGCACTTCTTCCTTCGCGCAGATCAGGCTCTCGACCACGGGCAATCCGGCAGCGCGAAACGCATCCTTGCTGCGCTGTTTGTCCATCGCAAGCGCCGAGGCCAACACGCCGGAATGGGTATAGGGGATGCCGAGCCATTCCAGCAGCCCCTGCACACAACCATCTTCGCCCCAGCGACCGTGCAGGGCATTGAATACAACGTCCGGGGAAATCTCGCGCAGGCGATCACACAGGTCCGAACCCGCGTCCAGCTCTGTCACTTCAAATCCTTCTTCCCGCAGAGCGGTTGCGCATTCACGCCCGCTGGACAGCGACACCTCGCGTTCAGCCGAGGGTCCGCCCAACAATACCGCAACTGTTCGGGGTGTCCTGCTCGACTGACCCACGACTAGCGCCTCAAATTCCCGTGCCTTTTGCGGCCGGTGTTTTTCATTTTCCCGATTGTGTCACACCCGGATTTTTGCCTGTTCGGGTGTGTTCGGGGTCTTTAGGTATCTGCAGGATCTCCGACCCGCATGATTTCCCACTCTAGCGTGATACCGCTCGAATCGTAAACCTTTTTTCGCACGTCTTCGCCCAATCCTTCGAGATCCGCCGCCGTGGCGCCGCCGGAATTGATCAGGAAATTCGGGTGCTTCTCGCTCATCTGTGCACCACCGCGCCGTTTACCGCGCAATCCGGCATCGTCGATGACTTTCCAGGCCTTCAGATCATGCACGTCATCAGCCCGCCCGGTGCTTGAGAACCCGGCCGGGTTGCGAAAGGTCGATCCTGCGCTGCGATCCTTGGTCGGCTGTGTTTCGTCCCGTTTTTGCAGTTGTGCCGCCATGCGGGCGTGCAGTTCCGCAGGATCACCGGAGGTTGCGCGAAAGGTTGCGTCGACCAGCACCGCGCCTTCAGGCAAATCGGTCTGCCGATAGCGTGGGTTCAGTTCATCGAGGGTCAGCGTGACAATAGACCCGTCTCGCAAAACCGCGCGGACCGAAACGAGGTGATCTGCCGTATAACTGCCATAACAGCCCGCGTTCATCCGCACGGCACCACCGATGCTGCCCGGAATCGTGCGCAGGAATGTCAGATCCAGCCCGGCATCGGCCGCCTTGCGCGCCACATGTGCATCCAGCGCCGCCGCCCCTGCGTTCACTGTTGTGCCGTTGATCTCGATGCCATTAAAACCGCGCCCCAGCCGGATCACCACCGCGCGTATACCACCATCGCGCACGATGAGGTTCGATCCGACCCCCATCGGGAACACCGGAACATTGGGATCAAGCCATCTCAGAAAGCCGGACAGGTCGTCCAGATCCGCAGGCTGAAACAACCAGTCCGCCGGGCCGCCAACGCGCAACCATGTGAGGTCGGACAGGTCGCGGTTGGGGGTCAACCGTCCGCGTATCGGGGCCTGAGACAGATCAACCATGGTCACGCAATCCCGATGATTTGCGTCGCGCCCAACGGCTCAGATAGATCACCGGCCAACGCAACATCGACATCCCAGCAACCATCACCGCCAGTCCGACCCACGGGCCGTTCTCATAGGTGACGTAACCAAGGATCGGGATGCCAAACGCGATGAGAGCATATGCCTTGCGCCAGTGATGATCGCGGCTTGGCAACATCGCCAGTATGTTGGCGATCAACGCCCAGAGAGCAGCAAGGATCAGGGACAATGGCATATTCAGGTCCTCAGTGACATCACCGATTGCCGCCCCACGCCTGCGGGCGGGTCTCTCGACAGAAAGCAGGGCCGCTAGTGCAATCCCTAATGACAAAATGCAATCCCGCTTTGCCTAAAATTGCGGGATTAGCAGGTCTGTTTACCGCGGCCACTACCCTTGCAGGCGATCCGGCAGGTTGTTCGCCCATGCGCTGATTGTACCAGCGCCGAGACAAACCACCATGTCGCCGGGTCGCGCCTGTTCGCGGACCATTCGCACCAGATCATCTTCGTCGATCAAGGCGCGCGCATGGCGGTGTCCATGGCGAATCAACCCGGCAACCAGATCGTCGCGGCTCGCGCCCTCAATCGGGTCTTCACCAGCGGCAAAGACTTCAGCAATCGCCACGACGTCGGCATCGTTGAAACAGGCACAGAAATCGTCGAACAGATCATGCAGACGGCTGTAGCGGTGCGGCTGATGCACGGCGATCACGCGTCCTTCGCTTGCATGACGCGCAGCCTTGAGCACGGCGGTGATTTCCACCGGATGGTGGCCGTAATCATCGATGATGGTCACCCCATCGACCTCACCCACCTTGGTAAAACGCCGGTTGACGCCACCAAACGCCGCCAGCGCATCACGGATTTCGTCAGTCTTCATGCCCAAATGGCGGGCCACGGCCACTGCGGACAGTGCGTTTGACACGTTGTGATCGCCGGGCATCGGCAGCGTGCACCCTTCAATCACCTTGTCCTCAGCCTGAAGCTGAATATCGAAATGGGCGACACCAGCCTTATAGGTCAGGTTCACCGCACGCACATCGGCCTGCGTGTTAAAGCCATAGGTCACGACGCGACGATCAGTGATCCGGCCCACCAGTGACTGTACCTCTGGATGGTCGGTGCAGCACACGGCAACGCCATAGAATGGAATATTGGACACGAATTCGTGGAAGCCATCACGCAGAGTGTCGAAATCGCCCCAATGCTCCATATGCTCGGGGTCGATGTTGGTCACAATGGCGATGGTTGCAGGCAGCCGGTTAAATGTGCCGTCGGACTCGTCCGCCTCGACCACCATCCATTCGCCCTGCCCCATACGCGCATTGGAGCCATAGGCGTGAATGATCCCGCCATTGATTACGGTCGGATCAAAGTGTCCGGCCACCATCAATTCGGCCATCATGGTCGTCGTCGTCGTCTTGCCATGCGTCCCGGCAATCGCGATGTTGGATTTCAGCCGCATCAGTTCGGCGAGCATTTCGGCCCGGCGCACCACTGGCAAGCCACGCTTGCGGGCCTCGTCCAGTTCGGCATTGCCCGGCTTGATCGCAGACGAGATCACCACAACCTCGGCCTCGCCCAGATTTTCGGCGGCTTGACCAATGCAGATCTCAGCCCCCAGCACACCCAACCGCTCGGTGATCTTGGACGCCTTGAGGTCAGAACCCTGAACCCGGTAGCCATGATTCAGCAGAACCTCGGCAATGCCCGACATGCCGATACCGCCGATACCGACAAAGTGAATCGGGCCGATATCAAGGGGGAGTTTGGTGGCTGCATTCATAACTGGGCTTCCATCCATCATCAGTTCAATCCGTCCTTTGTGCCAATTCAGTGACAAGGGCAACAAGACGCTCTGTCGCGTCCGGAGCACCCGAAGTCAGCGCGGCGTTGCTCATCTGCATTGCTGCTTTGGGGTTTTCCAGAATCGCCGTCATCTGATCTGCGAGGCTTGCCGCCGCAAGCGCCCCTTCTGGAATCAGGATCGCGGCCCCGGCATCGACCAGCCCACGCGCATTGGCGGTCTGATGATCCCCCGCGGCTGCGGCAAAGGGGATCAGGATCGAAGGCCGCCCAATCACGGTCAGGTCTGCAATCGAGGATGCGCCCGCGCGACTGATGACCAGTTGTGCTTCGCTCATCCGGCGCGGCACGTCCTGAAAGAATGTCTGCACATCGGCGTCGATACCGTTGGCGGCATAGCGTGCGGTGACTCGGTCGATGTCTTCGGGGCGGGCCTGATGGCTGACACGAAGATGCCTGCGGATCGGTTCTGGCAAGGCGACGATGGCGTCCGGCACTACGTCCGAAAGAATTCGCGCGCCCTGACTGCCGCCCATGACGAGAAGTGACATGGGGTAGTCACCCGGCGGGATATAGGATGCCCCGGCCCGATCCAGCACGGCCGCCCGCACAGGGTTGCCCACATGAATACCGTCGGCCCCTTCGGGCAGGTCGGTGGGCCAGACTCCGCAGCCAACACAGGCGACACGGGTTGAAAACAGTTGGTTGACCCGGCCAAGAACACCGTTCTGTTCATGGATCATGCGTGGCAGCTTTAACAGAACTGCCGCGCCCAATGCCGGAATCGTCGGATAGCCTCCAAAGCCAACCACGACATCCGGGCGATCGCGCCGCATCTGCAACATCGCGCCTATAACGCCGGACGCAATCTTGGGCGCCACCATCGCCTTGGCGGCAAGACCGCCGCGCGCAAATGTGGCGCTGTTCACTTCGGTGATTTCGGTAGAATGGGGGAAACCGCCGGTATACCGCGCGCCGCGCGCATCGGTTGACAGTTTGACCCGCCAGCCCCGAGCAAGGATCGCCTCGGCCAGTGCCTGCGCGGGGAACATGTGACCACCCGTCCCGCCCGCCGCCATCATCAAGAGCGGTTGGCTCATCTGCTGCGCCCTCGCAGCAGATCGGCGAATTCGCCCTGTGGGCGGGAGCGGGTAAAGGCCAGCAACATGCCAACCGCAATACCACCCGCAATCAGGGACGATCCACCATAGCTGACGAACGGCAGCGTCATACCCTTGGCTGGCAACAACCGCACCGCCACGCCCATGTTGATCATCGCTTGCACTCCAAAAACACAGGCAAGCCCGGTTCCGGCCAACCGGATGAACGGATCACGTTCCCGCATCAGCCGCAGCAGCGACCGCACGACGATGCTGGCGTAAAGCGCGATGATGATCAGGACCAGAACCAGCCCATATTCCTCCGCCGCGACCGCGACGATGAAATCGGTATGCGCATCTGGCAACGACCATTTCACCTGCCCCTCGCCGACGCCTACACCAAATAAACCACCCTCGCGGATCGCGTTGGTCGCATAACCAAGCTGGGTTGTCGGATCGACATCCGGGGTGAGGAAACCATCGATACGGCGGGCAAAGTGCTCGGAATTGGAATAAGCCAATGTTCCGCCCAGAATGACCAACCCTGCCATTCCGACCAGCAGGATCATTGGAGCACCCGCGACAAAGTACATTACGCCCCAGCCGAACAGCACCAGACAGGCCTGCCCGAAATCGGGTTGCAAGGCCAGCATCAGCACGATCGCGACACATAATGCAAATGACCACGCCGTGCCCGGAGGCCCGTTGATCTGCTGGCTGGCGGCCAACATCCAGGCGCCGACAACGATAAATCCGGGCTTGAGGAATTCCGAGGGCTGCACGCTTGCAAACCCAAGGCTATACCAGCGCACCGCACCTTTGCCGAAATCTGTTCCTAAAAATGGCAGCATCGCCAACCCGACAAAGGCCGCAAGAAACCCAAGCACCGCCAACCGTCGTACCAGTGTCGGTGACATCATCGACGTCAGCAACATGGCAACCAATGCCAGACTGCCGAACACCGCCTGTCGGGACACATAATGAAACGGCTCGAAGCCGTTTCGCGCCGCCAATGGGGGCGAGGCCGCAAGCCCCAGCAACAGGCCGATCACAAACAGGATCAGCACGCAGGACATCGACCATTTGTCGATGGTCCGCCACCATTTTGGAAGAATAGGATCGCCACCCCGTTCAGGGACCGCGCCATACACCATTTCGGTCATGGATTACCGCCGTTTCTGCCTCTGCCCGCCCCTTTTCGGGGTCTATTACGCAAAGCTACATCATAATCGGGCATCAGGCCAGTCTCTTCCTCTTGCTTTTGGCGGCAATCCGCGCCAACCGGCAGGGATGGAGTATGAAACCCTCATTCTGGGCGCAGGCGCCGCCGGTCTGATGTGCGCAGCGCACGCAGGACCGGGTGTTCTGGTCATCGATCACGCGCGCGCACCTGGCGAGAAGATCCGCATTTCCGGCGGCGGACGCTGTAATTTTACCAACCTTTATGCAGGGCCTGCGAATTTCCTCTCCGAAAACGCGCATTTCGCCAAATCCGCACTGGCGCGGTACACTCAGTGGGATTTCATCGACCTCGTAGAACGTCACGGCATCGCCTGGCACGAGAAAACGCTCGGGCAGCTGTTTTGTGATGGCTCCGCCAAACAAATCATCGCGATGCTGTTGGCCGAGATCGAGCGCGCCGGTGCCACGCTCTGGCAGCAAACCACTGTCACAAAGGTGCAAAAGACCGATGCAGGCTTTGCAGTCACCTTGGACCGCGAGGGTGCACGGCACGTGATACGATGCCGCAATCTGGTGCTCGCCACGGGCGGTAAATCAATCCCCAAGATGGGCGCAACCGGTTTGGCCTATGATATTGCGGCCCAATTTGGACTGCGCGTAACCGAAACACGCCCTGCCCTTGTGCCGCTGACGTTCCCAGATGGGCGATTTTCCGAACTCTCCGGGGTCTCGCTGCCTGTACGTCTCTCCAACGATCGTACCGGGTTTGACGAGGCATTGCTGTTCACTCATCGCGGCATCTCCGGACCTGCAGTACTGCAACTGTCTTCATACTGGCGCGAGGGTGAAGACATCGCCGTGAACCTGATCCCGGATATGCCGCTGTTAGAGACACTGCGCACACAACGCCAATCTGAAGGTCGGCGCCAGCTCAATACAGAACTGTCCCAACATCTGCCTACCCGGTTGGTACAACACCTGTCGGCCCATCTGCCCCTGACCGGACGCCTCGCCGATCAATCGGATAACGCCCTATCCGCGCTGGTTGCGGCGTTGTCTGAATGGCGTCTCACCCCGTCGGGCAGCGAAGGTTATCGTACTGCCGAAGTGACACTGGGCGGCATCGACACGGCTGCGCTATCGTCAAAGACGATGCAGGCGCAAGCGGTGCCAGGGCTTTACGCAATCGGTGAAGCGGTCGATGTCACAGGCTGGCTAGGCGGGTACAATTTCCAATGGGCCTGGTCCTCCGGACATGCTGCCGGCATCGCCATTGCCTTCGGAAGCTGACCCCGCGCTTCATCTTTGCGAAAATACTCCGGAAGGGGGCAGCGCCCCTATCCTGCCAGCCGCTCGCGAACGTTTGCGGTGAAATCATTACCCCGCTGTTCGAAATTGTCATACTGATCGAAGCTCGCAGCAGCGGGCGCCAAAAGCACCGTATCCCCCGGTTCGGCCTCGGCCATTGCACGCGCAACCGCCTCGGCCATGGTCGTGCAAATCTCGGCTTCAACATCAAGCTGCATCGCAAAATTCGCCGCCTCGCGTCCAATGACATAGGCCTTGGCGACCGTACCGCTTGATGCATTCAGCTGCGCCAACCCACCTTCTTTTTCAAGCCCGCCACAGATCCAGCGAATTCTGGAAAACGCGCTCAGCGCCTTTGCGGCGCTGTCCACATTGGTGGCCTTGCTGTCATTCACATAGGTTATACCCTCAACTTCGGCGATGATCTGACTGCGATGGGGCAAGCCCGGATAACTGCGCAGCGCTTGCTCAATCACCCGAGGCGCCAAACCCAAGGCCCGACATGCGGCATAAGCGGCGCAGGCGTTCTGATGGTTGTGCGCACCGGGCAAGCCCGCGATCTGGCGCAAATCGATGGACCCGGCCTGTCGCCCCTTGCGGTATTCCGAGAGAAACCCCTTGCGTGCAAACACCTGCCAGCCCAGCCCACCGGGTTTCTGCGTGACCGACACACGGATCACCCGATCATCGGTGGGCCCTTCCGAGAGTTGTCCGGCGAGAAACTCGCCTTCGTTCTCATCAACACCAACCACCGCACGGTCCGGTCCACCTTCGGCAAACAGCCGACGCTTGGCCGCGAAGTAACCGCCGAGCCCCCCGTGCCGATCCAGATGGTCCGGCGACAGGTTGGTAAACACTGCAATGTCAGGGGTCAGGGCGCGCGCCAAATCGGTTTGGTAACTGCTAAGCTCCAACACGATAACCTCGCCATCACCGGGTGGATCGATATCCAGCACCCCGCGCCCGATGTTCCCAGCCAACTGTGCCGGGCGCCCCGCCTCGGTCAGGATGTGATGGATCAGCGCGGCGGTGGTTGATTTGCCGTTGGAACCGGTCACCGCCACGACGCGCGGCGGGCTGTCAAACTTGTCCCACGCTCGCGTCGCAAATGACCGAAAGAACAGCCCGATATCATTGTCCACCGGAACCCCGGCGCGCAACGCAGCGGCGACCACCGAGTTTGGCGCAGGATAAAGATGCGGAATACCCGGACTGACGATCAGTGCTGCGACCTCGTCAAACGCCCCTGCTCCGGTCAGATCGCGACAGGTAAAGCCTTCGTCCTCGGCCGTCGCGCGCGCCGCCGGATTGTCATCCCAACAGACCGGGTGTGCGCCCCCGGCCCTGAGTGCCCGCGCCGCACTCAGCCCGGAACGCCCGAGCCCCAGAACCGCAACTTGCCGATCGGCCATACCCGTAACTGGGATCATTGAGGCGCTTCCTTGTGCCTGTTCCACCATCGCAGCCCCAGCCAAACCAGCAGAACTCCGAACAGGAAAATCGCCGCAGCGAGCCCGAGGTGCAAGTGCAATTTCATATGTCCAAAGACCGACCGGATCGTTCCGCCAACGCCAAAGCCCAGACCGCAAAACACCGTGGCCCACAGCAATGTCGCAGCGACATCTAGCAATGCAAAACGCAGCCATGAAATAGGGGTCATGCCAATCAGGATCGCACCAACGCTTTTCATACCATAGATGAACCGAAATCCGAGGATCGTCGTAACCCGGTGGCGTTCGATCCGTGCCTGAAGGGCAGGGACCGGCCCGCGCGCCAGCTGTTTCCGAACAATGGCCCGATGCCCGGCATATCGCCCGATCAGAAACATCACGTTGTCGATCACTGCGCCACCAAGCGCTGCGGCAAGCACGACACCGACAAAGGGCAAAAGTTCGCGATGCGCCAGCACGCCACCCAGAAACGCAACCGCATCACCTTCGACCACAGTACCGACGGCAATCCCCGGCAAGCCTAGGGTCTGCACCAGCGTTTCAAGCGACATGATTTCCCCCCGGCCCGTCAGGTTTCATGACCAAACCGGTGCCTGTTCATGCACCGGCCGCTATGTGTGATGCGCCCCTTTTGACACATGCAGCCCTTGGACATTGCGGTCCAACAGTCTAGCTTTTCTACCGCACCTTCAGCGTTGCCAGCCCGATCATCGCAAGGATCAGGGAAATGATCCAGAACCGGATGACGATGGTGGGCTCTGCCCAACCCTTTTTCTCGTAATGGTGATGGATCGGCGCCATCAGGAACACCCGCTTGCCGGTTTTCTTGAAGTAAAGCACCTGAATGATCACGCTCATCGCTTCGACCACGAATAGCCCGCCAACGATGGCCAGCACCAGTTCGTGCTTGGTCGCGACTGCAATCGCCCCAAGTGCCCCGCCGAGGGCAAGCGAGCCTGTGTCGCCCATGAACACCGCAGCGGGTGGCGCATTATACCAGAGAAAACCGAGCCCGCCGCCAAAGAGCGCGGAACTGAAGATCAGGATCTCACCAGTACCCGGCACGTAGTGCACATCAAGATATTCGGTAAAGTCGACACGCCCAACCGCATAGGCGATCACCCCCAGAGTCGAGGCCGCGATCATCACCGGCATGATCGCCAGCCCGTCGAGGCCATCTGTCAGGTTCACCGCATTGGCGGCACCCACAATGACAATGATGCCAAAAGGAACATAGAAATAACCGAGATTGATCAGCGTATCCTTGAACACCGGCAGGGCCAGTTGCCCCTGTAGATTCGCAGGATGATACTGTGCAGCCCACCACGACGCGATCATCGCGATCAGAATACCTAAGGCCAACCGCAGCTTGCCCGGTACGCCAGATGTATTTTGCTTGCTGACCTTGGCATAGTCGTCGGCAAACCCGATTGCCGCAAAGCTCATCGTCACGAACAGCACCAGCCAGACAAACGGATTGTCCAGCCGCGCCCAAAGCAGCGTGGCGGTGATCAACGCGCCAACAATCAGCAGGCCACCCATGGTCGGAGTGCCAGCCTTGACGAAATGACCTTCGGGACCATCGTCCCGGATCGGCTGGCCTTTACCTTGCCGCTTGCGCAGCACTGCAATCAACGGTTTTCCAAAGAGAAATCCAAAAATCAGGGCCGTCAGAAACGCCCCCCCGGCACGGAATGTGATATAGCGGAAGAGGTTGAAAAAATCCCCCCCGTCAGAAAGCGCAGTCAACCAATAGAGCATTTCAACGCCCCCTACTCATTATCTTGTGTCGCGAATTTCGGCTCGCCATGACCCATTTTGCGGATGCCGTCAACGATTTCGCCCAGTTTCATGCTGAGCGAGCCTTTGACCAGAACCACATCACCACCATGCACGATTTTGTTCAGGATGGGGAGCAGTGCCGCACTGGTCTGTTCGTGGCGACCCCGCTTTGCCGGGGGAAGTGCTGCGTGCAGATCGCCCATCAACGGACCGATGCAATGCACTGTGTCGATCTGCGCCATCGCGGGCAGGTCGGCCAGAGCCGCATGCATCGCCGCCCCTTGCGGACCAAGTTCCTTCATGTCGCCCAGAATCGCGATCCGTCTACCTTTGCCCTTGTCGGTCGCTGCCAACACATCCAGCGCGGCGGCCACTGACGTTGGATTGGCGTTATAGGCGTCGTCCAGCAGGATCATGTCGTGATCCGCTTCCACCGCATCCATTTGTATCACCTCGCGCACGCCGCGCCCTTGATACGGGCTCCACCTGCCAAGGCTAAGTGCCGCGAGTGCGGAATCTGCGCCCAGCGCCGTCGCAGCGGCCAGCGCACCAAGACCATTCATCGCGAAATGCCGCCCGGCGGTGGCAATTTTGAAGAGCAGTTCCTCGCCATGCACAGTTGCACGGGCGACGGTCTTGTCACCGGTCACCGTGACATCCAGCAATTGATAGTCCTGCGCACGGGTTCCGAATTCAGCGATCGCGGCACCAACCGACGCCGCCTTGTCGCGCAAGATATCGGCCTCTTCGATATCAACGTTCAGAATGGCAGTTCCGGCGGGTTCCAAACCGTCAAGGATCGCGGCCTTTTCCGTCGCAATCGCCGCAACATTGGCGAAAGCTTCCAGATGCACGGCAGCAACGGTGGTGATCATCGCCACATGCGGGCGCGCCATGCGGGCCAGCGGCTCGATTTCGCCGGGATGGTTCATGCCGATCTCGATCACGGCAAATTGGGTGTCGCTGGGCATCCGCGCCAAGGTCAGCGGCACCCCCCAATGGTTGTTATAGCTGGCAACGCTGGCATGGGTGCGCCCCTGATCGCCCAGCATCCGCGCCAGCATTTCCTTGGTCGAGGTCTTGCCGACACTGCCAGTGACCGCAATAACACGGGCATCCGTGCGGGCACGGCCAGCTTGCCCCAAACGCTCAAGCCCCCGCAACACATCATCCACGATCAAGAGGGGCGCATCTGGGTCAACGCCGTCGGGGACGTGCGTGACCAATGCTGCGGCGGCCCCTTTGCTAAGCGCCTGCGCAACAAAGTCATGACCATCCCGCGCGGCCTTCAGTGCCACAAAGAGATCACCCGGCTGCAATGTCCGCGTATCAATAGAGACTCCGTTGGCCGCCCAGTCACCCTGCGCCTGCCCTCCCGTGGCCTCGGCGGCGTCTTGCGCGGTCCAGAGCGTCATGCGATCCCTCCATCCAGCGCCGCTACCGCGACACTGGCCTGTTCGACGTCATCAAAGGGCAAAACATCATCCCCGACGATCTGCCCGGTTTCATGGCCCTTGCCGGCAATCAGCAGGGCATCACCCGCCCCCAATTCATCTATACCGCGCAGGATCGCTTCGGCGCGGTCCCCGACCTCTGTTGCTTCGGGTGCGCCGCCCAAAACGGCGGTGCGGATCAGCGCCGGGTCTTCGCTGCGTGGATTGTCATCGGTCACGATAACCAGATCGGCGTTTTCTGCCGCCGCCTGCCCCATCAACGGGCGTTTGGTGACATCCCTGTCACCGCCAGCCCCGACAATGGCAATGAGACGCCCCATCACATGCGGGCGCATCGCCTTGAGCGCGGTCGCGACCGCATCCGGTGTGTGTGCGTAGTCGACAAAAACCGTAGCCCCATTGGACCGAGTCGCCGCCAATTGCATCCGACCTCGTACCGTCGTCAGGCGCGGCAAGGTTTCGAAGACATCGCCTGCGGCATCGCCACAGGCAATTGCCAGCCCGCAGGCTAGAAGCACGTTTTCCGCCTGAAAGCCGCCGATCAGGTTCAGGCGGATCTGGTGCGGTTTGTCGCGATAGCCGAAGCGGATGTCCTGTCCGGTGGAGTCAAAACGCTGCGACAGCAGGTTGATGTCGCCCAACCCGCGCCCCGTTGTCAGGATCTGCTGCCCGCGCGCAGCCGCGATGGCGCGCATTTCCGGGCCGCGATCATCATCAAGGTTGATGACAGCCGTGCCCTCAGCCGGAAGAACCCGACGGAACAATCCCGCCTTGGCGGCGAAATAGGCTTCGAATGTATCGTGGTAATCCAGATGATCCTGGGTAAAATTTGTGAATCCGGCCGCCGTCAGATGTACCCCGTCAAGGCGCCGTTGCTCCAAGCCGTGACTCGACGCCTCCATCGCGGCGTGGGTGATGCCATGCGCAGCGGCCTCGGCCAGCGTGCGTTGCAGGGT
Source organism: Sedimentitalea sp. (assembly GCF_039973035.1). Classification (NCBI taxonomy): domain Bacteria; kingdom Pseudomonadati; phylum Pseudomonadota; class Alphaproteobacteria; order Rhodobacterales; family Paracoccaceae; genus Sedimentitalea; species Sedimentitalea sp. The sequence continues at coordinate 6,562 of NZ_JBDWLR010000042.1, read as the reverse complement.
GATCGGCTCGGGTGTGGTATGGGCAAGCGGCGCTGACCACGCCCCTTCAACCCCTGTGGTTCCCAGGTTGATCGCCGCATGTCCGAGTTCGGTCCAGATTTGGCGCACAAAGGTCGCAACCGAAGTCTTGCCGTTGGTACCCGTCACCGCAATGATCGTCTTGGGCTGTTCCCCGAACCACAACGCGGCGGTGAACGCCAATGCCTGTCGGGGATCTTCGGTGACGACCAGCGCCGCGTCCGATGCGGCCAGCTCGGTTTCTGCCAGCGCCGCGCCTTCTGCGTCGGTCAGGATTGCCGATGCCCCCATGCGCAGCGCGTATTGGATGAACTCGCCACCGTGTACACGGCTGCCGGGCAAGGCGGCAAACAGATACCCATCCTTCACCTCGCGACTGTCCACCGCGAGGCCGGTGATCTGCGGATCTCGCCCCCCGCGCGCGGTCAACGCCAGTTGGCTGAGTGACTTTACAGGGTGTGTTTCGGCTGTACTCATTTGCCCGGCCCCCAAGGCTAGTTCGAGGTCAGCCTTATACCAGCCGACTGCCCCGGTTCAACGTCCGGACGCACGCCCAGAAGCGGCGCGATCCGACCGATCATCTCTGCCGCCACTGGCACAGCCGTCCACCCGGCGGTGCGGCGCGGTTTCGATCCCGAATTCTCGGACGGTTCGTCAAGTGTCACGATGAGAACGTATTTCGGGTCCTGCACCGGAAACAGGCTCGCAAAGGTGGCGATGACCTTGTCTTCGTAATATCCACCGCGCGGTTTGGGCTTGTCTGCTGTGCCGGTCTTGCCCGCAACGCCGTACCCCGGAACTTCGCCAAAGCTCGCGGTGCCATCGGTCACGACCTGCCGCAACATACGGCGCGATGCTGCCGCTGCCCGGTCCGACATCACACGCGGCCCATACTGCGGGCCGTCCTGACGGATGATCGTCGGATTGACATAGAAACCGCCATTGGCGATCGCCGCATATCCTGCTGCGAGATGCATCGGGCTGACGGACAGACCGTGGCCGTAGGATACTGTCATTGCGCTGAGTTCTGACCAGTTCTTGGGCAAGAGCGGGGCACCCCCACTTGCCTCGACCACTTCGAATGGCGTTGCCTTCAGCATGCCAAGCGCACCCATGAATTGTTTCTGGCGGTCGGCACCGATCTGTTGCGCCAGCCGTGCGGTACCGATGTTGGACGACTTCACGATGATCTTTGTGACCGACAACTCTTTGCCATAGTTATGGAAATCATTGATGCGGAACTTGCCCCACCGCAGCGGACCACGAATGTCGATCATGGTTTCCGGGCTGACTAGCCCCAGGTCCATCGCTTGTGCGGTCGCAAAAATCTTGAATGTCGAACCCAGTTCGTACACCCCTTGGACCGCCCTATTGAACAGTGGGCTTGCCGAGGGGTCAAAGCCGGATGTCGGCGGGCGCGGGCGTTCGTTGGGATCAAAATCTGGCAACGACACAACCGAGATCACCTCGCCTGTGTGCACATCCATCAGGATGGATGTCGCGCCGCGGGCGTTCATCAGCTTCATGCCACCGTATAGCACCCGTTCGGCCGCCGCCTGCACCGTCAGGTCTAGCGACAGTTGCAGCGGCGTCGCGCCATTGGCCGGGTCGCGCAGATAGTCGTCAAATTGCTTTTCAACACCAGCAACCCCGATCACCTCGGCAGCATTCACGCCTTCCTTGCCGAAACTCGCCCCACCCAGAACATGCGCCGCCAGCGTACCGTTGGGATAAAGGCGCATTTCGCGCGGGCCGAACAACAATCCTGGATCGCCCAGGTCATGCACCGCCTGCTTTTGCTCGGGGCTGATCTTTTTCTTGATCCAGACAAACTTGCGTTTCCCGGTAAAATCCTTGAGCAACCGTTCGGCCTCAAGATCAGGGAAAATCCGCGCGAGCCCTTCGGCGGCTGCGACCGGATCGATCAGATACGGCGGCTGCGCATAAAGCGAATGTGTCTCGAAATTGGTGGCGAGTATCCGACCCTTGCGGTCCACGATGTCGGCACGTTGTGTGGCGATGGTGGTATCGCCCCCACTGGCCACCGGTTCAGTGGCTTCAGATGTCGCCAGCAGCCCCATGCGCCCACCAACGACGGCGAAGGCGCAGAAGAAGAACACGCCAAGCACCAGCAGACGCCCTTCGGCGCGGGCGCGGGTCCGATCGCGCATTTCTTCGTGGCGGCGGCGGATATTCTCGCGTTCGATCGTATCCGGGTTTTCGCCTTTGGCACGGGCCGACAGAATGCGCGCCAGTGGGCGCAGAGGTGTGCGGATCACAGCGGCTCCTCCTCTGCCAAAGTCGAGATGTCGATCGGGTTCATTAATGGCAACAGGTCGACCGTCGGATAGCTGACCTCGTCCACGCGACCAAACTGATCCGGGCGCAGGGGCAACAGACCCAGCCGGTCAAAATTGATATTCGCCAATTCACGCAACCGGTTTGGGCGGTTCAGATAGGCCCATTCCGCACGCAACACGCTGAGGCGCACCTGCGCTGCGCCGATATCACGCTGCAATTGCCGGGTTTCGCTCAGCACCCGCTGCGTTGCGTAGTTTTCACGATAGGCCCAAAAGGCCAGCCCAAAGACCGCCAGTGCGGCCAGAACATACGCGATGCTTCGCATCAGTGTCCCCCTTTCAGCTGTGGCGTCCCGATGGTCTGCGCATCAACCTCGCCAGCCGGTGCATCCGTGCGGATCGCCACCCGCAGCTTTGCAGAACGCGAACGCGGATTTTCGGCTAGTTCCTCATCATCCGGTCCGATTGCCTTGCGCGACTTGAGCGTGAACTGCGGCGCGGCCTCTTCGATCTCGGGAGCATAGCGGTTTGCGCGCCCGCCCTGCCCGGCACGTGCCGACAGAAACCGTTTGACCATACGGTCCTCGATGGAATGAAAGCTGACCACGGCCAATTGCCCGCCGGGCTTCAACGCCCGCTCTGCCGCCATGAGGCCGCGATACAATTCATCATATTCTTCGTTGACCGCAATCCGAAGCGCCTGAAAGCTGCGCGTTGCCGGATGCGATTGCCCGGGTTTGGGTCGAGGCAGGCAAGACTCGATGATCCCGGCGAGTTGCAATGTCGTGGTGATCGGAGCCTCTGTCCGTGCCCGGATGATTGCGCGTGCGATGCGACGGCTCGCGCGCTCTTCTCCATAATGAAACAGAACGTCAGCGAGCACGCTTTCGCCTGCCTCGTTGACCAGATCGGCGGCAGATGGACCGGACTGCGACATCCGCATGTCCAGCGGACCATCCTTCATGAACGAAAATCCGCGTTCCGCCTGATCAAGCTGCATGGACGAAACACCGAGATCAAGCACGACGCCATCCAGATCGCTTGCATATTCATCCATACGCGAGAACACGCCCGATTGCATGACCAGCCGGTCGCCATATTGATCGGCCCAACCTTTTGCCATGTCGAACGCCAGCGGGTCACGATCAACTGCGACAACCCGTTCTGCCCCTGCATCCAGCAGACCACGCGTGTACCCACCCGCGCCAAAGGTTCCGTCAAGCCAGATGCCGCCAACCGGTGCAACCGCTGCAAGCAACGGGCGCAGCAGAACGGGAATGTGGGCGTCAGATTTTTCCGGATGGGCCTCGACCGCCATCCGCTCAACCCTCGGAATTGCTGGGCGGTGCGGCACCGTCCAGGAATATAAGGGGATCGAAATCGCCGGGAAGTTCGTCCAGCCAGGCCTCTGCCTTGGCCAATTCCTCAGTATCATAGGTCTCGGGCTTCCATATCTGGAATGTGTCACCGGCGGCGATAAAGAACGCCATCCCTTCAAGATCGATCTTGCTGCGCAGCTTTGCGGGCAGAACCAGACGCCCGGTCTCGTCGACAGTGGTCGGAAAGGACTGTCCGTGGAACATGCGCTGCAGCATCTTGCGCTCCATAGAGCCGCGCGGCATCGCGTCGATCTTGGCATCGACCTCGTCGATCGCCTCCATCGTATAACATTCAAGGTAATTGCGGCGATGATCGCCATAAACGATGACGAGTTCGGGGTTGCCGCCGGTTTGACAGTTGGGATCGCCTTCGACGAGAACACGGCGAAAAGAGGCCGGGATTGTCACCCTGCCCTTAACATCCACCTTGTGGTGGCCTTCGCCTCTGAACCTGCGACCCAAGTTCCCTGCCCTTCTTTATGCGTCCCGACGCCCGTTCGCTTGCCCCCTGAAAGAGAAAACGGCGAGTTGATCCGCTGCCACTGATCAACCCGCCGCCTTGTCCCGCTTTGCGGGTGTCCAGTCGCGCGCGCCACCTGGGGGGATGTCTGCTCGCTTGCGCGCCGGATCTCTTGGTCTGATGAAGTCGAAGCCTGTATGAAACCTGCTTATCGTTGGTTTGGGGTCGTTTGGTGCCCCTGCTGTCTTCTTCATCCGATGAACAAGGGATCGCACGGGAATTCATGGGAAGCAACTGTTTTTTACGGGAAAGCGCGTGCACACGGGATTGAGAAACACCACGGCGCGCCCGAAAAATTCCTAATTTTGTGGATTTTTTGTCACAAATTGCGACTCAATCGCCAAAATACACTATATGTAGTGCGAGCTCTTGAGCGAAAATTCGTCCCACGATTTCCCAGATTTTTTCATCATGTGACCTGCACTACTCTCTTGTTCCCGATACGTTCTTGGCGAGGTGGTGTAATTGCTTCTGTCAGAACAGAGTCGCGCGCTTTGATTCGAGAGGAAAGCGCCACCAATCGACCTTCGTCCCATGATTTCCCAGAAGTGTAATCGGGCTGGTTCAGGCCATGCCGCCTTTAATCAATCGCTCCGCCATACGCGCATAGGCCTCCGCCGCCGGACCGGTTCCGATTGCGATCGGAGTGCCGGCGTCCCCCGCGAGTCGCGTCTCCAGATCAATCGGCAAGGTTCCAAGCAGGGGCACACCCAGCTTGTCGGCTTCGGCAGCCACACCACCATGACCGAATATATTGTGTTCTGATCCGCAGTCCGGACAGACAAAGCCAGACATATTCTCTATCAATCCCAGAACCGGCGTCTTGAGGGTGGCGAACATATCCAACGCCTTGCGCGCATCCAGCAGTGCAACATCCTGCGGTGTGCTAACCACAACGGCCCCGGTCAATTGCGACTTGGTACATAGTGTCAGCTGCACATCCCCGGTTCCCGGAGGCAGATCAACGATCAACACGTCCAGCTTGCCCCATTCCACCTGCCCCAACATCTGCTGCAACGCGCCCATCAACATCGGCCCGCGCCAGACGACTGCCTTGCCCTCTTCGACCATGAACCCGATCGACATCAATGTGACCCCATGCGCGTGCAGGGGAATGATGGTCTTGCCATCAGGCGAGGCCGGCTTGCCCGACGCACCCATCATGCGCGGCTGGCTGGGGCCATATATATCAGCATCAAGCAGCCCGACCTTGCGCCCGGCACGCGCCAGCGCCACGGCGAGATTGGATGATACAGTGGATTTACCCACGCCACCCTTGCCTGACGCAACCGCGATGATCCGGTCCACACCGCTGGGGCGTGTCGGCCCCTCCTGCGGTTTTGGGTGACCGCCGATCTTGAGGCTGGGTGCGGCGGGCTTTTCTGCGGGGCCATGCGCCGTCAGGGCAACCGACACCGTATCTACACCGTCCATCGCCAGAACCGCAGCCTCTGCCGCGCGGCGCAGAGGCTCCATCTGTTGTGCGATTTCTGGCGACGGTGCTTCGATCACAAAACGCACGGCGCCACCATCAATCGCGACGGCACGCACCATATCGCGACTCACCAAGTCACCACCGTCAGGAAGAATCAGAGTCGAAAGCACTGTCTTTACATGACCTTGCGTAAGCTTCATGAGACCATCCCTTGCCCGTTGTTTGCGTTACCCCGGTCCTATTCGCCCAAAGCGGGAAATACGACTGTATTCTGTGCAGTTCTGCTGCAACTGCCCGCTAAACATACATTTACCCCATGCAATTGCTGCATGGCAGCATTGAACAGTCGACTATTGTGCATCTGCAGCATTACCCTATCTTTGTATCAAGTTGAGGCGCTAACAATCGCCAACGCATCTGAGGTTAAGAACAATGAGCACACTTGTACTGAAGAAATCAAACGGCAGCCCGGTCACAACCGACTGGCTGCAGGGGCTTAAATCGCGGTTTCAAAGCTATCGCGTATATCGCCACACACTGAGCGAATTGTCGGTCCTGTCGGACCGTGAGCTTGCCGATCTCGGCCTGCACCGCTCTATGCTGAAACGCATTGCCTATCAAGCCGCTTACGAAGCGAGCTGATCTTAGGATCACACCAGTTTTTGAGTTCAGACTCTCCTCTCCTCCTCCCTGGAGGGTCTGTTTCTAGCGGCGGCATCTCTCCTCCTCCCTGATGTCGCCGCACCTTTATACCGGTCCAACAGACCGGGCTTGATACATCGGGCGCTCTCCTCCTCCCTGCGTCTTGGTGTTGTAAGAGCGGCGGCATCTTTCCTCCTCCCTGATGTCGCCGCATCCTTCATACCGGTCCAACAGACCGGGCTTGATACACCGGGCGCTCTCCTCCTCC